>DAINCX010000004.1:0-106227 GCA_036732165.1 Candidatus Dormiibacterota bacterium
CATTGTGTTTGCGGCGACCATCCTTGTCTTTCTTTAAGCTCTCGAATTTGAATTTGCCGTAGTCCATGATCCGGGCCACGGGCGGCTGCGCCTGGGGCGCCACCTCGACGAGGTCCATTTCGCGTTCCACCGCCAGGGCCTTCGCCCGGTCGATGGGCATGACCCCCATCTGCTCGTTTCGATCGTCGATCACGCGGACTTCGCCGGCGCGGATCTGGTCGTTGATGCGAAGTTCCCTAAATGCCGTGGATCAAACCTCCTTGAGACAAAAAAAGATAGCCGAGGCTATCTTGGTCCCTTGACCTCTTTGGCCCGGCCTGGAGGTGAGAGTCGGACGGCCTCTCTTGGCGCTCGGAATTGTAGCACGCACGCTCAAGCGGGGGGGTGGCTCTCCGCGCTGAGCCGCTCGAGGAGCGCCTCGACCCGGATGGGAAGCTGTTCCCCCCCGTCGCGGACGCGCAGGTTGACCGTCCCGCTCTCGATTTCGCGATCGCCGATCACGGCCATGTAGGGCACCTTCTGCAACTGGGCGGCCCGAATCTTCGCCTGCATGCGCTCGGCGCGAGCGTCGACCTCGACCCGAAGGTCCCGCGCGATGAACTGCTCGGCGATCGCCCGCGTGGCCTCCAGGTGGCGGTCGGCAATCGGGATGCAGACCAGCTGGACCGGTGCGAGCCAGACGGGGAACGCCCCGCCGTAGTGTTCGATCAGGTAGGCCATGAAGCGCTCCATCGATCCGATCGGGGCCCGGTGCAACATCACCGGCCGCTCCATCGTTTGGTCGGACGTCACATACTCGAGGCCAAAGCGCTCGGGGAGCAGAAAGTCGATCTGGTTGGTCGAGAGGCTGAACTCCCGGCCAATCGCGTCTTTGATCTGGACATCCAGCTTCGGTCCGTAGAAGGCGGCCTCGCCGGGGGCCTCGGTAAACGGATGGCCGGCCGCCTGCAGCGCGTGCCGGGCCGCATTCTCGGCTCGCTCCCAGAGGGCGGGGTCCCCCATCCATTTGTTGCTCGTGGCATCGCGCAGGGAGAGCCGGAAATGGAAGTCGGTGATGCCAAAGGCGCGATAGACCTCGAGGATGAGTTGCACGACGCGCTCGAACTCCTCGTCGAGTTGGTCGGGCCGGCAGAAGATGTGGGCGTCGTTGATCGTGAACGAACGAACCCGGATCAGCCCCGAGACCTCGCCTGACTTCTCGTAGCGATACACCGTCCCCAGCTCCGCGAGGCGAACGGGCAGGTCGCGAAAGCTGTGCGCGTGCCGTTGGAAGAGGCGGATGTGGTGCGGGCAGTTCATCGGCCGGAGCTGCCACTGCTCATCCTCCATCTCGGAGGGCGCGTACATGGCGTCTCGGTAACGCTCGAGATGGCCGCTGACCTTGTAGAGGTCGAGGCGGGCGATGTCCGGCGTGTGGACATGAGCGTAGCCACGCCGTCGCTCCAGGCTCAGGATGTAGTCCTCCATCTGGCGGCGAATGGCCGCCCCCTTCGGGGTGAGCAGGGGCAGACCGCGGCCGACCATCTCGTCGATCAGGAAGAGGTCGAGCTCCTTGCCGAGCTTTCGATGATCCCGCTTGGCCGCTTCCTCGAGACGCGCCAGATGGGCGTCGAGCTCGGCCTGGGTTTCGAACGCCGTGCCATAGATGCGGGTCAACATCTGGTTCTTTTCGCTGCCCTTCCAGTAGGCGCCCGCGATCGACAACAGCCGGAACGCCCCCAGCTTGCTTGTATCGGCGACGTGGGGCCCGAGACACAGGTCGACGAATGGTCCGGTCCGATACACCCGCGCCGTCGCGTCCGTGACCTTGTCGGCGATCAGCTCAACCTTCAAGGGTTGGGACAGCTCGGTGAACAGGCGCACCGCGTCCGCGCGGGGCACTTCCTCTTTGACGAAGGGCACCGCGGCCTTGATGATCTCGCCCATCCGCGCCTCGATTCTGGGCAGCTGTTCTGGGAGGAGCCGCTCCTTGAAGGCAAAGTCGTAGTAAAAGCCCTCGTCGGTGGCCGGCCCGATCCCGATCCCGGTGCCTGGAAACAGGTCGAGGACGGCCGCGGCCATCACGTGGGCGGTCGAGTGGCGCAGCATTTCCAGTTCTTCAGGCATGGCAGACCCGCTTTGGGTCAGCCAATTGTACGAATCAGAAACGCGGCTGCGGTCAGACGGCGCGCAACCGCTGCAGGCCTGCCGGCACGTCCTCCTGGTTCATCAACCGGTCGTCGAGCGAGGCCTCGATGTCGGCGTGGACCTGAAAGATGATCGAGAGTTGGTGCGCCAGGGGGAGGATCGGGGCTCTGCGGGCTTGCCGCCGGAGTCGTTCCTGGCGATTGGGATCGGCGGCGCAGCAGCGGATGCTGCAATACTTCGCCGTCATCTTCTTGACCAACGCCTGACAACCCGGACGAGCGCAAACCTTGAGCGGAGCGGTTTGTTTCAAACCGTGAGCGACCTCCATGTGTTCCCCTTCCGTTGATGCGGTCTCTGCCGAAACCGATTCCCCCGGCGCGTTTATTGATTATCCTCTCCACTCCAAGGGTGTCAAGCTTCCGTCTCGCTTATCCACACATCGAAAAGAGGCAGAGGATTACTTGGGGAAAAATCCACGATGGGCCGCAATGATCAGCCTGAGTCGGTGAAGAAATAACGGCGCTTGTTAACTACAGCGGCGTCGAGGGAATTCGCGGCTTGAGCGTCCCCTCTTTCCGGCGAGCGAGGAGGTCGCCCGCCAGTGGCGGAAGACCCGCCGCATCGTCGACGCCGCGGATCCAGATGCCATCGGCACCGAAGCGTTTCGCGCGCCGGACCTGGTGAGGCAGGGTGCAGAGCGCGATGATCACCGGCCGCTCGAACCCCTGGGCGCCGGTAAGGACGCCATAGACATAGGCCGCGTCCGATTCCCAGATTGCCATGTCGAACAGCACCAGGCGTGGCTGGATCCGTTCGCATAACTGCTGCACATCGTCGGTCGGAAACGGCGTCTGCACGACATAGCCGTCGGCCTCGAACAGCTCACGATACGCGCCCGCCTGACGCGGATCGTTCTCGAAGATGAGCACGGCCTCGCCCTCGAGCCGGTCGCCATCACCTGCTGCCATGCGACCGAATTATGGCACGGCCAGCCAGCCGCTCAGCTGCGCGGCGTCGACGTTGCCGCCCGTGAGGATCGCCACGGCCGGTCCCTCGATGGCCGTCGTCGGAAGCGCCGCGACGGCGGCGGCCCCGGCCGGTTCGACGATGAGCTTGGCCTTGCCCGCAATGGCCCGAAGAGCGTCCAGGATGGCGTCATCCGTCACGGTCCGAAGGTCATCGACGTAGCGCTGGATCAACGCCAGGTTCAACGGTCGCGTGTAGGGCGGCGCCAGGCCGTCGGCCACCGTCTCGATGCGATCCAGCGGAACGGGCCGGCCGGCCTGCAGGCTGCGGCCGACCACATTCGCGCCCTCGGGCTCGACCCCGATCACGCGGACGTCCGGGTTCTGACTCTTGACCGCGACCGCGATGCCGGCAATCAGCCCTCCCCCACCCACCGGCACCACGATGGTGCGAACCATGGGAAGCGCGGCGAGGATTTCCAGGCCGACGGTCCCCTGGCCGTTGAGCACGGCTGGATCGTCGAACGGGTGCACCAGGTGCAGCCCCCGGCGGTCCTGTTCGGCCTCGAGCCGTTGCTGCCAGGCGGCGACCGGCGCCAGGACGATCTGTGCGCCGTACTGGTGGATGGCGGCCAGCTTGGTCTTGGGGGCGTCCTCACGAATGACGACGACACAGGGGATCCCAAATCGCGCCGCGGCGAAGGCGAGGGCCTGGCCGTGATTGCCGGCGGAGAGGGTGATGACGCCCCGAGCCCGCTGCTCGTCCGTCAGCTGGATGACGGCGTTGAAAGCCCCGCGGACCTTGAAGGAGCCGGTTCGCTGGAGGTTCTCGGCTTTCAGCCAGGGGGACCCCGGGCCGAGCGCGTCGCCGGGAAGGAGCGGGGTGGGCAGGATGTAGGGCTGAATTCGTTCCGCCGCCGCCTCGATCGCAGCCAGCGAAACCACGGCTGCCTCCACCGCCACGCCTACAGGCTAGCCGGTGACCGGGACCCTAGTTCCAGAAGCCGTGCAGCAGGACGTGATCGAGAAGCTGGGCGAGCCAGCGCCGGAAGCGGGTTGCCATGGCCATCTTCCGTATAACGTGGCGGCGGCCCGATGCCGTCAGGAGAGGCTTGGTGGGCGCAACAGGAGTCGAACCTGTGACCTCTTCCTTGTCATGGAAGCGCTCGTACCAACTGAGCTATGCGCCCGATAAGCCACGCGATTATACCCTCGCGGGAACGCATCGAACGGCCAGCTCAGAGTGGCGGAACGGGACTGGGGCGGCGGTTGGGTAAGGCCGAGATAGCGCCACTGATCAGCAGCAGGGCGCCCATGCCGAAGATCACCCGGGTCACGCCGAACAAGTCCGCGAGGCCACCGGCGACCAGGATCGGAATCGCCACCGCCGCATTGACAATGGTGAACATGGCGCCGAAGATGCGCCCGCGCATCTCGGCCTCGGTCTTCTCCTGGAGGACGGTGAAGGCCGGGATGAAGAGCATGCCGAACTCGATCCCACCGATCAAGCCGAAGACGACCGGAAACAGCCCGAGCAGGCCGGGGGCGAAGCGTTCCAGCAGATACGGAACGGCCGCGATCAGCATCAGGGTGACGCCGGCGGACAGCAAGGCCCCGATCAGGAGTCGGCTGCGGCGGTAGTTGCGGCCGTACTGGCCGAGGTAAAAGGCCGCGCCGAGCATGCCGATCACGGCCGGGGCCAGGAACAGGTAGACGTCGGTGACCTGGAGGTGCAGCACCGTGCTCATGTAGCTGGGGGCCAGGACGAACACCGAAAAAATCACCGTGATCGTCAGGCTCAGCTGGCCGACCGCAAAGCGCACCAGCGGCCTGGCCGCGATGTAGGCGAGGCCTTCCCGCAGCTCGTAGAGGATGTCCGGGGCCTTCGGGCCCTCCTGAGGCCGGGCGTGCAGGTCGGTCCGGATGAAATAGATGAAGCCGGCGGCGAGCACGAAGAGCGCAGTGGCAATCCAGTACGGGGAGTCCGTACCGAGGAAGCGGATCGCCAGCGTTGACAGCGGGACTGCGATGAGCAGCGTGACGATCACGGTGCTGGTGAACATCGACGTCGCGGTCATCAGTTCTTCCGAGCCGACGATGAAGGGGATCGAGGCAGCCTCCGCCGGCGCAAAGATCTGGCCCACTGCGGCAAAGAGAAATGTGATGACGAGGAGATGCCAGGTGACATGCTCGAAGTAGGGAACGAAACGACTCAGGGGGATGAGGAGGATCAGGATCCCGCGGATCGCGTTGGTGGAAAACATCAGCCGCTTCTTGTCATGGCGATCGGCGAAGACCCCGGCCAGGGGGCTGAGGAAGACCGAGGGAAACGTGTAAGCGAGGAAGAGCGCTGCCCCGTGGGTGTTGGCGCGACTGATGCTGTAGGTCAGCACCAGCAGGGCGAACATCAAGAACTTGTCGCCCAGCTGTGAGGCGATCTGGGCGAACCAGATCAAGCGAAAGTCGTGGTTGGCGAGGACGGTGCCGAACCCAGGCGGCCTGGGCAGAATGATCTCGCGGGGGTCTTTCAACGCGCCTGTATCGTATCGAGTCTCCAGTTCGTGCGCTCTGCTCCGAAGAGCGCTTTCCACTCCTCGAGGCTCAGGGTCTCGGCACGCCGTTCAGGGTCGATCCCGATGACGCCCAGGCGCGCCCGTGCCTCCGCGTTCGGAAGCGCGAGGCCGCGCGCCATCACAAACGCCAGCTGTTTGCGGCGGGCCTGGAAGAACGGCGTCACGAATCGGAAAAACTCGGGCAGCTGATCCGGGGGCAGCGCCGGCTCGGCGTCGGGAACGATCCGCAGTAGGGCCGAGGCAACCTGCGGCGGCGGCAGGAAGGCCTCGCGCGGCAGCCTCATCAGCAGCTCGGGACGGCCATAGACGCGTACCCCCAGGGTGGCCAGACTCCAGCTACCCGGCGGCGCCGCCAGACGTTCGGCGACTTCGCGCTGCACCACAAGGTCGATGCGAGCGGCCGCGCGCGGTTGCTCGAGGAGATGGACCATCAGGGCCCCGGTGAGGTTGTAGGGGATATTGCCGATCACCCGGTAGGGGCCGTCGAAGCGATCGCCGATCGGCGTCCGAAGGACATCGCCTTCAACCGTCTGAACGTTCGCCAGGTCGCGCGTGGTCAGCTCGAGGGCACGAACGCAGGCCGGGTCGATTTCGACCCCGACAACCTGCGCCACCCGTTGGGCGAGCTCGCGGGTCAGCACGCCCAGTCCCGGTCCGACCTCGAGCACCCGATCGTCCGGGGCGAGATCCAGGGCGGCGACCAGCCGCTCGAGGGCCGTCCGATCGGCAAGGAAGTTCTGGCCCCACTTGCGCCGGAACTGGATCTGGAATCGGCGAGTCACGCCTCGGATGACGGCCGGATCGGCCAGGTCGAGTGGCGCCTTCCTAGCTGGCGTGGCTGAGCCGGAACAGGTCGATGGCGTTCTGCCGCGTCGCCTCCGCGATGGTGCCGGCCGTGACACCGCGGAGCGCCGCAATCCGATCGATGGTCTCGGGCAGGTAGCGCGGGGCGTTCGGTTTACCGCGGCGGCTCTGCGGAGGCAGAAAGGGGGCATCGGTCTCCACCAGCATCCGGTCGAGGGGAATGATGCTGGCGGCCCCGATTACGCCGTGCGCGCCCGGGTAGGTCACGGTGGCCGCAAAGGAGAGGTAGAAGCCACGAGCCAGCCCCTCGGAGGCAATCGCGGCGTTCCCGGAAAAACAGTGAAAGACGCCCCGCACGCCGGGAAACTCGTCGAGGATGGCGAGGAGATCACCGAACGCGTCGCGCGTATGCAGGACGACCGGCTTGTCCACCTCCTGCGCGAGACCCAGCATCTGGCGGAAGACCTGGTGCTGCGCCTTCTTATCCACCCGATGGGATTCCGTGACGTGGTAATCGAGGCCGATCTCCCCGACGGCGACCACCCGGGCATCGCTCGCCAGCTGGCGGAGCTCCCGTCGCTCGGCCGCACTGATGGGCTCAGCCGCCGAATGCGGATGGCGGCCAATGGTTGTGCGCAGCCCGGGGATCCGCTCGGCGAGCTCCAGCCCTGGCCGGTTGTCCGAGCGATCATCGCCCACGTTGATCACCGCGTCGACGCCGGCCTGACGCGCCTCTTCGAGCGCCTGCTCGGGCGTCAGCGGCGCGGGCAGATGCAGGAGGTGCGCGTGCGAGTCGATCAGGCGATCGGCTCCGGCTTCTCGATGCGCGGGAACAGGATGCCGCCGAGGCTGGTCTGCGTGCGCGGCGCCAGCTTGCCCCACTCGCGGGCGGCCGCCCAGGGCGTCCTCAAGTCGGCCTTGACCTGGCTGGCGATCTTGATCGCGGTCTCCGGGAGGAAGGGCGAGATCAGGTAGGCCGTCAGGCGAATCGCCTCGACCAGGTTGTACATGACCGTTTGCAGCCGCTTGCGCTGGTCCGACTGCTTCGCCAGCACCCAGGGCGCGGATTCCTCGATGTACTTATTGCCGCGGTTGATCGCCTCCCAGGTGAGCGCCAGGGAGCCGCTGAAATCGACCGCCTTCATGTGCTTGTCGAGGCCACGAGCCGCTCGCTCGAACGCCGTGCGCAACTGCCCGTCGAGTGGGGTCGCGTCGCCGTCGGGGGCGGGGACCTTGCCATCGAAGTAGCGCCCCAGCATATTCATGGTGCGGAAGATGAAGTTGCCCAGGTCGTTGGCGAGATCGGCGTTGTAGCGATCGACCATCGTCTCCCAGCTGATATCACCATCTCGGTCAAACGGCAGCTCCCGCAGCAACAGGTAGCGGACCGAGTCGGCGCCAAACCGATCCGCCGCTTCCAGCGGATCGATGTAGTTGCCCGCGCTCTTGCTCATCTTCTGGCCACGCACGGTCAGGAACCCATGCGCGTACACGCGCTTGGGAATCGCCACCCCGGCGGACAGCAACATCGCGGGCCAGTAGAGACAGTGAAACCGGGTGATGTCTTTGCCGATCACGTGCAGGTCGGCGGGCCACCAGCGCTTGAACAGGCTCTCGTCCGTTCCGTAGCCGACGCCCGTGATGTAGTTCACGAGCGCGTCTCCCCAGACGTAGACGACGTGCTTGTCGTCCTCGGGGAACGGAATCCCCCACTTGATCGTCGAGCGCGAGATGCTGAAGTCCTGCAAGCCACTCCGCAGCCAGCCCAGCACTTCGTTGCGGCGGCTCTCGGGCTGGATGAAGTCCGGATGCTTGTCGAGATGTTGCTGCAGGCGGTCCTGGTAGGCAGAGAGCTTGAAAAAGTGGTTTTCTTCTTTGAGCCACTGGGCCTTGAGCTGAGGATGAATCAGGCAGTACCCATCCTTGAGATCAGCGTCCTGCTTGAAGGCTTCGCAGGAGACGCAGTACCACCCTTCGTACGAGCCCTTGTAGATGTCGCCGCGCGCCTGCAACTTCCCGATGAACGCCTGGACCCCCCGGACGTGGTCGGCATCCTCAGTTCGGATGAACCGGTCGTAGGCAATCCCGAAGCGGGCTTCGACCTGGCGGTAGAGCTCCGCCATCCGGGCCGTGAACTCGGCCGTCGACACCCCCTCTTCCTCCGCCCGCCGCCGGACGTTCTGGGAGTGCTCGTCGGTCCCGGTGAGGAAGAAGGTGTCGTCGCCAATCAACCGGTGGTACCGTGCCAGCGCATCCGTCGCCGCCAGCTCGTAGATGAACCCGAGGTGGGGCGCGGCGTTGGGATAGACGATGGCCGTGGTGACGTAGAACTTACTCATGTGGAGGTTTCCAATCGCTGCCGGCGACCACGACCGTCAGCTCGCCGCGGGGCGGGGCATTTTTGAAATGCTCCAGGAGCGTCGCCGGCGTCCCACGGAGGAATTCCTCGTGGATCTTGGTGATCTCCCGCGCCACCACGACTGAGCGGGGGCCGAGGGCGGACGCCATTATATCCAACGTCTGGCAGATCCGATGCGGCGACTCGAAGAAGACAAAGGTCCGTTTCGCCTGTCCAGCCTCCTCCAGGACCCGCCCCAGCTCGCCCCGTTTCCGCGGCATGAATCCGAAAAAGGTGAACTGGTTGGTGGGCAGCCCGGAACTCACCAGGGCCGCCAGCACCGCCGATGGCCCCGGGATCGGGACCACGGGATAGCCCGCGCGCACGGCGGCACTCACCACCCGGACGCCCGGGTCCGAGAGCGCCGGGGTGCCGGCATCGGAGACGAGCGCGACATCGTGCTCGCTGAGCCGCTTGAGGATGGTCTCCAGTTGGCGCTGCTCGTTCTTCGCGTGGAGGCTGATCAACGGGCGGCGGAGGCCGAAGTGGTTGAGCAGCTTGAGCGTGTGCCGCGTGTCTTCGGCGGCAATCAGGGGCGCCGCTTCGAGCACGTGGAGCGCCCGCAGGGTGATGTCATCCAGGTTGCCGATCGGCGTGGAGACGACGTAGAGCGTCGGCACTCACGCCACGACAGGCGTGGGCACGGCGGTCAATGGCCCCAGTCCCGGGGATACCGGAACTCCCGATCAATGGTTCGCGAAGAGAGCTTGGCAATCACCGGCAGCCGCCGCTTGTACTGATTGTCTCGGACGCGGCGGACGATGTCATCGATGAAAGCGGGGTCGAACCCCTCGGCCTCCAGCTCGGCAACCGAGTAGCGGCGTTCGACAAGGTAGTAGAGCAGCTGGTCGATCAGCCGGTAGCCGAAGCCGAGCTCGGTTTCGTCCGATTGCCCGGCCCACAGGTCGGCCGACGGCACCTTCTGCACGATGGCGGTGGGCACGCCGACGCTGTCGGCCAGCTGCCAGACCTGGGTCTTGTATAGATCGCCGATCGGGTTCAACGCGCTGGCCATGTCGCCATAGATAGTGCCGTATCCAAGGAGCAGCTCGGTCTTGTTGCTCGTCCCGATGACGAGCGCCTGCCAGGCCCAGGAGTGGTCGTAGAGGATCGTCATCCGCTCGCGAGCCATCTTGTTCCCGCGCCGCTTCTGGTCCGCCTGCGGGAATCGCGTGTAGTAGGCGTCGACCTGGGGGCTGATGTCGACCTCGAGCCACTCGATGCCCAGCTGGTCGATCAGGCGCATGGCATCGCTCCGACTCTTGGGGTCGCTACTCCGGTAGGGCATGATGAGCGCCTTCACGTTGCCGGGTCCGAGGGCCTCGGCCGCCAGGGTGGCCACCAGGCTGGAATCCACGCCCCCGCTCAACCCGAGGACGACCCGTTCGAACCCGACTTTGCGCACCTCGTTTTGGATGAAGCCGAGCAGGATGCGCCGTACCAGACCGCCATTGATCGCCAGGGGCGGAAAGACTGCCTCAGTAGGGCTTGCGGGTGCGCTCATGCCAGACCTGCCGCAGCTCATTGATGGTCAGCTCCACGTGCTCGTCCCGCAACAGCGGATTGGCGAGGCGTTCCCGGCGCACGTCCGCAAGGTCGAGCCGGGCAATGACCAGCGCTTCATCGGCGTCCTCGTGCTGCGCGACGATGTCGCCGTTGGGCCCGATCACCATCGAGCCACCCCAGTAGTTGGCGCCGTCTTCGTACCCCACGCGGTTGCAATAGAGGAAGAAGGTCGTCAGGAACTGGGCGTAGGTCCGGCAGAGCAATCCGTAGGACTCGGCCGTGCCAAGGCGTTCATCGGTGGTGATCCCGCGGCCCGGGCTGGCCGATGCGCAGATGATCATGTCGACGCCCTGGAGGCCCAGGATGTAGGCACTGGACAGGTGCCAGATGTCCTCACACACGAGCATCCCGACGCGCCCGTAGGCCGTCTTGAAGCTCCGGAAGCGGTCCCCGGAGGCGAGGTAGCGCTGCTCGTCGAACATCCCGTAGGTGGGGAGATACACCTTGCGGTGCAGGTGCACGAGCTCACCGCCGCTGAGGTAGAGGCTGGCATTGAAATACCGGTGATCCGGCTCTTCGATGACCGCCCCGAGGACGATGTCGGTCCGCGCGGAGAGGGCGCGCAGCTCGTTCATGACGGGCCCATCGAGCGAGATCGCGATTTCCGGAACGAGATCCTTGAGGAAATAGCCGGTCAGGCTGAGCTCGGGAAAGATCACCAGGTGGACGCCGGCCTCAACCGCGCGTTCCACCCATTCCCGGTGGTGGATAAGATTCCGGTCGCGGTCCCCCAGGGTGGAGTCAGTCTGCGCCAGGCCCACCGTCAGTCGCGTTGACGAGGTCATACGGCGGCCCGCCGGGGGAGCCGCAGCCATTGCGCGATGGCGGGCGCCAGCTCCTCCGCACTGCCAAGGTGCACCTCGGCCCGCGGCAGGGCATCCAAAAAGACACGGCCGTAGGTCCGATTGGCAACCCGGTGATCGAGGAGAACGACCGCCCCCCGATCGCTCCGCCGCCTGATCAGCCGGCCGAAGCCTTGCTTGAGTCGAAGGACCGCTTCCGGCAGGGCCAGCTGCGCGAAGGGATCGGCCAGGGTCGCACTCCGGGCGAGCTGGAGCGGATCCGTCGGCACTTTGAAGGGCAAGCGGACGATGACCACGCAGGAGAGCGCGTCGCCCGGCACATCGATCCCCTCCCAGAAGCTGCTGGTCCCGAGCAAGATGGTCCTCGCGGTCTGCTGGAACTCGGTGAGCAACTGGCGCCGGGTCCCGTCGATGTTCTGGGCGAGGACCCGCAGGTCGCTTCGGGCGACCCGGGTGCGGAGGCGCTCGGCGACGTCGCGCAGCTGCTGGTGGGCCGTAAAGAGGACCAGGGTGCGGCCCTGGATGGTCTCCGCGATATTGGCGACGATCGCGGTGACCTGGTCAACAAACGCCGGATCGTTCAGCTCGCGAAGATCCGTCGGCAGACAGAGCAGGGCCTGCGAGAGGTAATCGAAGGGGGACGCCAGCACCATCTCGTGGGTGCTCGACATCTCCAGCCCCACGCCTCGCTTGAAGTAATCGAACGATTCGGCGACGGCCAGGCTGGCCGAGGTGAAGATGACGGTTTCTTTGCCTGCGAAGGCCCGGGCCTGCAGCAGCTGGCCGGCCGCGGTGGGCGCCGCCTGCACCAGGGCGCGGCCCGAGCGGCGTTCGATCCCCACCCAGTACAGCCGATCCTGGCTGGGCCGCTGAAAGGCCTGCTCGAGAACCGCCACCCGGCCCTTCAACTGCGCGGTGAAGAGGTCGAACTCCCGCTCCGCATGGGAATCCGCCTCGAGTGGTAATTGGGCTGCCGCCGCCTCCAGCTCACGACCGAGGCTGGCCGCGCGCTGGGTCAACTCGCTCGAGCGCTGCGCGAGGGCGATCACGCCTGGGAGGGCTCGACCCGCGGCATCGAGGATCACCGGCTCGTCGCGACCCGGGCGAAGCGGCACCGCCGGCTGCGACGCCTTGACCGCCTCACGGGCCTCGAGGAAGAACCGTGTCGTCGCCTGCCGAAGGGCGGCCCCCTCGGCCCGAAGGCGCTCGCTCGGCTGTCCACAGGCGGCCCGAAACCAGGTCAGGGTTCCGTCGATGCTCTCGAGCATCTCCTCCTCGCCCACCCGCAGCGTTAGGGCGTCGACCGCTGCTTCCTCGAGCTGGTGGGCCTCGTCCACGATGACGTGTTCGTGGGCGGGCAGCACCGAACCACCGGCCAGGGCGTCGGCCAGCAAGAGCGCATGGTTGGTCACGATCACGTCGGCGTCGTGCGCGGCCCGGCGGCTATTCCAGTAGAAGCATCGCTTGCTCTTGTAGTTGTCACAATGCCCGGCCAGGCAATCGTCGGCGCTGGAGGCCGCCCGCAGCCAGAAGACCTCGTCCAGTCCGTTGAGCTTGATCTCGGAGCGGTCCCCGTGTGCGGTCTGGGCCAGCCAGACCAGCATCCGGAGCTTGAAACGGATCTCTTCCGCGAACCAGCTCCCGTCGGCACGCCGGCTGGGGGCGTTCAGGTATCGGTTCCAGCGACGAAGGCTGACGTAGTTCGATCGGCCCTTGAGCAGGGAGGCACGAAAATCGAATGGCAGCCAGCTGCGCAGGAATGGAATGTCCTTGGCGAACAGCTGCTCCTGCAGGGTAATCGTGTTGGTGGCCACCACCACGCGCTGCCCTGTGGCGACCGCGTGGTGAACGGCCGGCACCAGGTACGCGAGCGACTTCCCGGTACCAGGACCGGCCTCGACCAGCAGGCGACCGCCGCGCGCGAAGAGCTGCGCCACCGCCAGGGTCATCTGCAGCTGGGATTCCCGCAGCTCGTAGTCATCGAGCCGTTCCGCCATGGGGCCGTCCGGTCCGAGCAGCGCGCGAATTTGGTGGGGATCGGTGGATGGCGTGCCGTCGCGGTGTTGCGCGCTGGCGGCCGATCCAGCACGGACCAGCGTTGCCCGGCCGCTCGGTCCGGCGGCGACCGCGGCCTCAAAGAAGTCTTTGACCGGGTCCTCCCAGTCCCCGATGGCCTCGCGCAGGCGCTCCAGCACGTCGGCCGGAAAGCCGCGAACGTGCTCCAGGAGGTAGGTGAAGAGCTGGCGCGCCGCGTCGGCATCGGAGAGGGCGCGGTGTGGTTGCTTGTGGATAAGACCGAGGTTTCGCGACAGGTGGGGCAGGCTGTGGCTTGGTGCCATAGGAAGCACGATCCGCGACAGGTCGAGCGTGTCGAAGAGCTCATACCGCGACACCCCGGCGTCGCCATTGCCCAGGTAGGAGAGGTCGAAGGTTCCACTGTGCGCCACCACCGGGCTGTCCGAGACGAAGTCGATCAGCTCCGCCAGCACCTGCTCGGGCTGGGGCGCGGCGACGACGTCGGCATCCCGAATGCCCGTCAGCTCCTGCACGGCCTGGGGGATCGCGACCTCCGGTCGCACCAGCGACTGGAAGGTGGCCAGCACCTCGTTCCCGCGGAAGCGGACCGCCCCCACCTCGATGATGCGATCGAGTCGCGGGCTCAAGCCCGTCGTCTCGAGATCGAGGGCGACCAGCGTCCGTTGCACTGGCTCTACGGTACTAGAGCAGCTTGGCGGCCAACTCGGCCAGCTCGGAGCGCTGGCCTTTCGTCAGGGTCACGTGGCCGGCGAGGGGATTGTCCTTAAACTTTTCGATCGCATAGCAAAGACCGTTGCTGCGGAAATCCAGGTAGGGATGATCGATCTGGTTGGGATCGCCGGTGAGAACGATCTTCGTGCCTTCGCCCGCGCGCGACACGATGGTCTTGACCTCATGCGGGGTGAGGTTCTGGGCCTCGTCGACGATGATGAATTGCTGCGGGATGCTGCGGCCGCGGATGTAGGTCAGGGCTTCGGCCTCGAAGATTCCTTTGTCCTGGATGTGGCGAATCATGTCCGCCGCCATCTGCTCCTTGTAGATGCAGCCCATCAGGTACTCGAGGTTGTCATAGATCGGCTGCATCCAGGGGCGGAGCTTCTCGTCTTTGTCGCCCGGCAGGTAGCCCACGTCCTTGCCCATCGGGATCACGGGCCGTGTGACGAGCAGCCGGCGGAAGCGATGCTGATCGAGGACCTTGCTCAGCCCCGCGGCCAGCGCCAGGAGCGTCTTCCCGGTCCCGGCCTGGCCGGTCATGGTGACGAACGGGACCCGGTCGTCCAGCAAAATATCGAACGCGAAGCGTTGGCCGAGGTTCTTCGGCTGAATGCCCCAGATCTCTTTCTTCATCGGCGCCAGGGCGACCACCTGCTGTGACTCGGCGTCGAACCGACCGAGCGCGCTCGACTTGGTGCCGTTCAGCGACTTGAAGTGAACGAACTGGTTGCAGTACAGCCGGCCATTGGACGGCTGGAACATGTTCGTCTTCGTGAAGCTCTCGATATCTTCCGGCGTGACCTGCAGCGTGGCCATCCCGTCATAGAGGTCCTCTTCCTTTTGGACCATCTTGTCGGTCTCGTAGTCCTGGACCTGCAGGTTCAGGGCATCGGCCTTGACCCGGACATTGATGTCCTTGCTGACGAGGATGACCGGCGTGTCCTGGTGGTCCGCGCGCAGCTGGAGGGTCATGGCGATCACCTGGTTGTCCGCCTTGTGCGGGTCGAGGTCCTCGGGCAGATGGCCCATGTTCTCTTTGGTCAGCTCAACACGGAGCGTGCCGCCGTGACGCAGCGCCACACCCTCCGACAGCTTGCCGGTGGCCCGAAGCTCGTCCAGATGATGGGCGACCAGGCGCGCATGACGGCCGACCTCGTCCTGCCGCCGTTTCTGGCCATCGACCTCTTCGATCACGATCAGCGGGATGACGATCTCGTTGTCCTCGAACGAGAAGATCGCGTTCGGGTCATGCAGCAGGACGTTCGTGTCGAGGACGTAGATTTTTTTCATCCGTTGGCGCTCTGCGGGGCGGAGGCGGGGGTAGCGTACTCCCCCTGGTACTTAAACGGCAGGAGTTGCGCAATCTTCGTCATCAGGAAGTCGGCGGTTTGCTGGTTGTCCATCTTGCTGCCGTCCCGGCTTCGCTCGGGCAGCTGGAACGGTTCGCCGAATACGAGAGACACGGTCGCGGGCCTCGGGATCCGCTGGTGGCTGCCGAGCACGTGCTCCGTGCCCGCGATGCCGAGCGCCACGAGCGTGGCCCCGGAATGGCGCGCAATGAAGCCGGCGCCCGGCTCGGCCCGGAGCAGGCGCGCGTCGTCCGAGCGGTGCCCCTCGGGAAAGAGGACCAGCGCCTTCCCCTCCCGCAACAACGCCAGGGCGCGGCGAAGAGCCGAGCGGTCGGCCGTGTGGCGGATCACGGGAAAGGCGTGGTAGGCCCGCATCAACCAGGCGAAGCGGCCCTTGAACAGCTCCGCCTTGGCCATGAACCAGACTGGCCGGGGCACCCAGCCCCCGATGATGGCCGGGTCAACCGCGCTCACGTGGTTGGAGACGATCAGGAGCGACCCGGTCGTAGGCAGGGTCGCCAGGCCGCGCACATGGAACTTCGGGCCGAGCAAGGCACGAGTGAGGAGCCGTGCAAGACGCGTCAGGAGGAAATAGCTCAAAGCGATCAGTGCTTTGGCAACTGGCGCATCACTTCGTCGAAGACTTGACGCACCGACTTGCCTTCAGTGGCGACGATTATAGCATCGGGTGCCGCCCGCAGCGGCGCGGTTTCGCGTTCGCGATCGGCCCGGTCCCGGGCATCGATTTCCTGCTCAAGGACGGCATCGGGCGTGGCACTTCCCCGGGCCACGTCCAGCTCCCGCCGGCGCCGTGCGACCCGCTCGGCGACCGGTGCCGTGAAGAAGAACTTCGCATCGGCCCCGGGGAAGATCACGGTCCCAATGTCCCGGCCCAGCACCACGGCGTTCGCATGCCCGGTTCGCCGTTGCGGCTCGACCAGCAGACGCCGGATCTCGGCGAGTTGCGAGATGCTGGCGAGATCTGGCGCGATCGACGGGTCGGTGGCGTCGCGACTGATATCTCGGCCGTCCACCGTAACCTGCGGCCGCCCCGATTCGGGATCGGTGTTGACATCGATTTGGAGCCCCCTCGCCATCGCGACCAGGGCCGGCACGTCGGCCGCCGAAATCCCCCGTCCGCGCGCCTCGACGGCGACGGCCCGGTAGAAGAGTCCGGTATCGACGAGCGCGAACCCGAGCGCCTGGGCCAGCATGCGGCCAATCGTGGTTTTTCCCGAGCCGGCGGGTCCATCGATGGCGATGATCACGGCAGCCCGGCGGCCGCACGC
This sequence comes from Candidatus Dormiibacterota bacterium, assembly GCA_036732165.1. Taxonomy (GTDB): domain Bacteria; phylum Chloroflexota; class Dormibacteria; order CF-121; family CF-121; genus JALYYC01. The sequence continues at coordinate 16,626 of DAINCX010000004.1, forward strand.
AGGCGATCGACCTCTTCCGACTGGAGCGGCCGCGAGGCCCCTTCCGCGAGATCCCCGAGGCGCAACCCATCCATCCGCACGCGTTGCAGATCGAGGACCCGGTGCCCAAGCGCTTGCCAGAGTCGCCGGATCTCGCGCTTGCGCCCTTCGCGGAGGGTCATTTCGACGCGGGACTCAGCAGGCCCCGGCGTCAGCACCCGCACGTCCACCGGCGCGAACTCTTCGCCCTTGATGACCATCCCCCGACGCAGCCGGTTGAGCGCCTCCGCCTCCGGCTGCCCGGAGATGACGACGACATACTCCTTCTCGACATGGTAGCGCGGGTGCATCAGCCGGGCTGCGAGCTCGCCGTCATCGGTCAACAGGATGAGTCCCCGACTGTCGAGATCGAGCCGCCCAACCGGAAACACGCGACCCGTCCCGGGCGGAAGTCGGTCCACGACGCTCACGCGCCCGCGCGCATCCCCCACGCTGGTCAGGACGCCGCGGGGCTTGTTCAGCAGCAGGTAGGTCCACCCCGCGAGGGGCAGGACGGGCTGCCCGCCAACCACGACCTCGTCGACACCGGCCTGGACATCCTGTCCGGGGGACGCCGGCAGTCCGTTGACCGTCACCTGGCCGGCGGCGATCAGCTGATCGGCCTTGCGTCGCGCGGCCACGCCGGCGCGTGCTAGGAACTGGTTGAGCCGGATTGCGGTAGTGGAGGCAGTTCGTCGAGGCTGCTGACCCCGAGGATCTGGAGAAACTTCATGGTGGTCCCGAAGAGGCGGGGCGTCCCCGGTGCCTCCAGCCGGCCGGTCTCGGTGATCAAGCCTTTCTCCTCGAGGCTTTCCAGCACCGCTTCGCAGTTGACCCCACGGACCTCTTCGATCCGCGCCCGCGTGAGCGGTTGGCGATAGGCCACGATCGCCAGGGTCTCGTAGGCGGCGGGCGACAACCTCGACGGATACTCGGGTCGGAGGACACGCCGGACGACATCGGCCTGGGCCGGGTCGGTAACGAGCTGCAGCTGGTCCTGGTGCCGCTGGAGGAACAGGCCCCGCCCCGCCAGCCCGGCCCTCAACGCGGTGGCCGCAAGCTCCACCGTCGGCAGCGGTGAGTCGAGGATCTCCTGCAGCTCCAGGAGCGTGACCGGCCGGTTGAGCGTGAAGAGGACCGCTTCCAGGGCGGCGGCGAGCGCCAGGTCGTCGCGAACCTCGGTGACCGCCTCAGTCGTGATGCTCATGCGTCAGCTTTCCTCCCATGTGACCGAACCTGGATCTCCGTCAACGCGGACGACTGGACCACGCTAACCTCCCCGATTCTAATCAGCTCCAGCAAGGCGAGGAAGGTCACGACGGCTTCGAGCCGAGTTCGACTGCGGCTGAAAACGGCGCTGAAGTTCATCTCGGGATGTCCACTCAGCATGACCCGCAGCTGCTCCAGCTTTTCGCCCAGCGAGACGTGCTCCATCTCGAAGGTGAGCTGATCCGGCGGGGGAAGACGGTCGAGCACGTGCTGGAAGGCCGTCGCCAGCGCGTCCAGGCTGACCTGCACCCGCGCCTGCGGGATCACCTCCGGCTCGAGGAGACCGGCGAAGGTAAATCGGCCACTCGCATGGCGATGCATCAGGGATTCCGCCAGTTCCTTGAAACGCTTGTACTCGTCGAGCCGGCCCTTGATCGCGTCCTCCCAGGCCTGCAGGTCTTCCTCTTCGGCGACCTCGACCTGCGGCATCAACGCCGCGGCCTTCAGCTGGACGAGCCGCGCCCCGATGACCAGGAACGCCGCCAGGTGGTCGAGCGACGGCCGGCGCTGGTCGACCTCGCGCAGGTAATCATCCGTCAGCGTCGCCAGCGCGATCGCCTTGAGGTCCAATTCCGAGCGCTGGGCCAGCGTCAGGAGGAGCTCGATCGGCCCGTCAAAGGCGGGCGTGCGGACCAGGTAGATCGGCTCGCGCTCCACCTCGGGAAGGGCGCGCTCCATCAATTCGCCCCGTCTGCCCGTTGCAATTGGCGGGTGAGCTCGAGGGAGGGCTGCGGGGCGTGGTGTTCGGCGACGACGGCCGCGAGGTCGATGGCGCCGGCGGCCCGCAATCGGTCGGCCCCGATCCGAGCATGGTTGGCGTAGGTGGCGTAGCGGCTGGCGAAGGTGGGGCGAGCGCGCAGCGCCAGATCGAGGAGGCGCGGCGAGATACCCCGAAGCAGCACCGCGAGGCTGCGTTCCACCACCGATAGGTGGGCCCCCACCTTCCCGATGTCGTGGAGCAGCGCGGCCTGCTGCAGGATGACCGGGGGTTGCGATTCCATGCCCCGAACCGAGTCGAGCACGTCCAGGCCATGCCGCTGGTCATTCACCGGGAGATCGGCAAAAAGGCTCGCCAGGCCAGGCCCGAGGAGCTCGCGGACGGCGTTGAGCTCCGCGGCCGTCACGCGGGCGGAGGTATGGCGCCAGAACTGGGTCAGGCGGTGCCTCGCCGATCCGGTCATCCGCGGGCCAGCAGCTCCCGCGCGCTGGCGCGGGCTGCGGGGGTGACACGCTCCCCGGCGATCAGCCGCGCGATCTCGTCCACTCGCTCCGCCGGGAGGAGGACCCGGATGCCCGTCAGGTGACGGCCGCGCTGCAGCGCCTTGGCCACCGCGAGATGATGATCGGCCCTGGCCGCGATCGCCGCGAGATGGGTAACACAGATCACCTGTTTCCCGCGGCTCAACACATGCATCTTTTCGGCCAGCCGGTTGGCCGTCTCACCGCCGATCCCGGTATCGATCTCATCGAGGATCAGGGTCGGCGTGTCATCGGCGTCCGCCAGGACAGCCTTGATGGCGAGCATGACGCGTGACAGTTCGCCCCCCGAGGCCGCCCGGTCAAGCGGGAGGAGTGGCTCGCCGGGGTTGGCGGCCAGGAGGAACAACACCTGGTCGACCCCGGTGGCGGTAGAGCGAACATGGCGGCCGTCGACCGACGGACCCGACCCGTCCGCTTGCCGGGTGATTTGGACGTTGAAGCGAACGCGGGGCATGTTGAGCGTCGCCAATTCCCGCTCGATGATCCGTTGCAGCCGGTTGGCGGTCTTCAGGCGATGGCGACTCAGGGCGGTCGCGGCGTCGCCGAGGTCGCTGGTGGTCTCGGCGTCCTCGGCGCGCAGGGCGGCGAGGCGATCATCGCGATGGGCAACCGTGTCGAGCCGTTGTCGAAGCCGCGCCGCTTCCTCGAGCGTGGCCGCCAGCGAGCCCCCGTACTTCGCCTTCAGCCGGTCCAGCTGATGGAGACGGGTTTCGATCGCCTCCAGACGGGCGGGCTCGACCTGCCACCGATCGGCGTAGGTGCGGGCCGTGGCACTGATCTCCCGGAGCTGGAGTAGAAGATCGCCCATCGTGGCCGCCATCTGGTCGAGGTCGGGATCGATCCCCTCGAGACCGCGAAACCGGTCCGCGGCCACGGACAGCGCCTGGACGGCGGAGCCCTCATCGGCATCCAGCGCGTGCACCCCCTCCACGGCCCGGGCGAGGCGCTCGGCATGCTGCGCCCGGCGCCGCTCCTGCAGCAGCGATTCCTCCTCGGCCGGATCGGGCCGAATCGCCTCGATCTCGTCGAGCTGAAAGCGCCAGAAATCGAGCTCACGCTGGTCCGCCTGGACCGCCGCCTCGGTGTCGCGCAGGGCGGCCCGGGCTCGAGACCAGCGCGCGTAGGCGGCGCCCACCTGATCGCGGAGGGCACGCAGCCCGGCGCCCCCGAAGGCATCGAGCAGGTCGAGCTGTCGGGCCGGTTGCAACACGGACTGATGCTCGTGCTGGCCGTGCATCTCGACCAGCCGGTCCGCAATCGCCTTGAGCTGCGCCACGGTTGACACCCGTCCGTTGATGCGGCACAGGCTGCGCCCATTCCGGCTCAGCTCGCGGGTCAGGACGAGCATGCCGTCGCCGCACTCGTACCCGGCCTCCTCCAGCGCCTGGCGCACGGCCGGCCGGGCGCCGAGGTCGAAGGCCGCCTCCAAAAACGCCTGCTCCGAGCCCTCGCGAATCATGTCCGAGCTGGCCCGCTCGCCCAGCACCAGGTTCATGGCGTCGATGATGATCGACTTTCCCGACCCGGTTTCGCCGGTCAGGAGGTTCAGCCCGGGCTTGAACGGCACCCTGAGCTCATCGATCAGGGCGAGGTTCCGCACGGTCAGCTCCAGGATCACGGGCTGCCGTCCGTGAGCGGGAGACCCCAGCGGATCTTCTGGCGCAGGAGCGTGAAGAAGTTCTGGTCGCCGCGGAATCGGACCAGGTCGACGCCGCCAGGGGAGAAGATCTCGACCTGGGCGCCGGGTGCCAGGGTGGCGGTGCGCTGCCCATCACAGGTCAGCAGCCCGGAGGCATCTGGGAGCCGGACCGTAATGTGCGACTGTTCGGGGATAACCACGGCGCGGTTGAAGAGGCTATGCGGATTCAGGGGCAGGTAGGTGAGGGCGCGCACGTCGGGGTGCAGGATGGGCCCGCCCAGGGAGAGCGCGTAGCCGGTGGAACCCGTCGCCGTGGAGACGATGGCCCCGTCCGCATCAAAGCGGCCCGCATCCTCGCCGTCGACGGAAACCTCAATCCGGATGAGGTTGAACTCGATGCCCTTGTGCACCACGATGTCATTGAGCGCGACGTAGGTGCGGTCGCTGAAGCGCGCCTCGAGCATGGCTCGTCGCTGCAGGATGAAGTCGCCGGCGACCCACCGATCGAGCGCCGGTCCCGCGTCCGCCAGGCGGACCTCGGTCAGGAAGCCCAGCCGGCCGGCGTTGACGCCCAGCACGGGAATGGCCGCGGCCGACGCCTGCTCCGCTGTCCAGAGCAGGGTGCCGTCGCCCCCGATGCTGACGATCAAGCGGGTGCCCTCGAGGTTGGCGTCCAGCGCGCCCGGCCGCTCCTCCGCCGTCGAGCAGTAAGTCCAGACCCGGAAGCCGTGCCGCTCCAGGCGGGCACGGGCCTCCATCACCGGCTCCTGGCCGATATCGATCCGCGGGTGACAGACGATCCCGACCGCGTCAGTCACGGAGCCTCAAGTGCAGGAAAAACTCGCGGTTCCCCTTGGTGCCGAGGATTGGCGACGGGGTCTCCGCCACGACCTCATACCCCGCCCCGACCGCAAAATCGCGAAGCGCGCGCAGCACAGCCTGATGCTGATCCGCGTCGCGCACGATCCCTCCCTTCCCCACGGCTCCCTTTCCCACCTCGAATTGTGGCTTGACGAGCGCGATGACGTCGGCCGGCGTGCTCAGCAGTTTACGGACCGGTGGCAGGACGTGCCGGAGGGAGATGAAGGAGACATCGATCACCGCCAGGTCGGCCGCGGCCGGCAATCGCTCCAGGTAGCGGATGTTCACCCGCTCGAGGACGGTCACCCGGGGATCCTGGCGCAGGGCCCAGGCGAGCTGGCCGTAGCCGACATCGACCGCGATCACGGACGCCGCCCCGCGGCGGAGCAGCACATCGGTAAAGCCCCCGGTCGAGGCGCCCACATCGAGGCCGGCTCGACCGGCGACGGGGAGCGCGAAGGTGTCAAGGGCGGCGGCCAGCTTCTCCCCGCCTCGACTGACGTAGCTGGTCGAGTCGCGCAACGCCAGCCCGATGGCCGGGTCCACCAGTCGATCCGGGCGGTCGGCAGTCTGCCCATCGACGATGACGAGCCCGGCACGAACCATCGCCTGGGCCCGTTCCCGCGAGGACACGAGCCCTTGCCCGACGAGGGCCTGGTCGAGGCGGATCCGTTCGGCCTTGATCAACGTCCCAAACCCAGGCCGATGACGATCCCCAGCAGCGCGCCCGCGATCACCTCGATGGGCGTGTGACCGAGCAGCTCCCGTAGCCGTTCCTGCTGCAGGCCCTGGTGCGCGATAAAGAGGTCGTCGATCAGCCGGTTGAGGATCATCGCCTGTTGCCCGGCGGCGCGGCGCACGCCGGTGGCGTCATACATCACCACGGCGGACAGGATCAGCGCCAGCGCGAAGAGCGGCGTCTGGACCCCCTGGAGCCGGCCGATGATGGTGGTCAAGGAGACGACCAGGGCGCTGTGGGAGCTTGGCATTCCGCCGGCCGTGGCCAGGCGCCGCACGCTGAACCGGTGCGTGAGCACCGAATCCCAGATCACCTTGCTCGCCTGGGCGATCGCCCAGGCGATCAGGGGGACGACGAAGTACGGGTTGCTGAGCAGGGTCACGAAGCCGGCGCTCGCGCCGCTCGCTCGGTCGCCGGGGACAGCTCGGTGAGGCGTCGCTCGGCGTCGTTGAGCAGCTGGCTGCAACGCCGGGCGAGGGCCAGTCCACGCTCGTAGACGCGGACGGACTCAGCCAGGTCCTCCTGCTCCTTCCCAAGCTGCTGCACGGTTCGTTCGAGCTCGGCCAGCGCCGACTCATAATCGAGCGTGCGGACGTCGGCCTCTGTCACGAGGTCGCCCCGCCGGTCGGGGCCTGGTCGGCTGCCGCGCGGCGGGCCGGCGTCTCGGCCGCGATTCGCCCCAGGATGCCGTTGACGAACTTGCCCGAGTCCGGCCCGCCAAAGGTCTTGGCCAGCTCGATCGACTCATTGATGGCGGCCTTGAGCGGCACGCTCGGGAGGAACTCGATCTCGAAGGTCGCGATCCGGAGCAGCGTCCGCTCGACCTTGGCCATCTGGTCCAGCCCCCAGTTCCTCGACGCCTGGGCCAGCCGGGCATCGATTTCGGGCTGGTGCTCCATGACGCCGGCGACTAGCACCCCAGCGAACTCAGCCACGTTGGCGTCGGCGCGTGCTTCCGCCGCGTGGTACTGCAGCGACCGGGTGGGATCGCTCCCCTCGGTTTCGAGCTCGAACAGCACCTTGAGCGCGAGCTCCCGGGCCAGGTGGCGCCGTCCCATGCTCAGAAGACTACGCGACTACGCGTCCCCCGGAAACCTCACGTCGCCAATGAACACGTTCACCTGGCGGACCTCGAGCCCGAGCATCTTGTCGATGGCGTCCGCCACCTGGCGCTGGACCTCCGCTGCCACCGTGGGCACATGGGCGGAGTGGTCGACGACGAGGAAGAGCTCCAGTTGCAGCGAGTCGTTCCCCATGTCGACTCGCACGCCTTTGTACGAGGTCGTGACCGGCAGGAGGCGATGGCCATCCCTCGCGCGCGCCGGGTACATGCCCACGATCCCCTGGACCTGCGTGGCCGTCAGCGATGCGATATGGGCGATGACCTCGTTGGCCACCTTGACGGAACCCCGCGTCCGGGCCTCGGGCACTAGACGCGCTCCACGTAGGCGCCGGTGCGGGTGTCGACCCGGACCACATCGCCCTCGTTGACGAAGAACGGCACGTTGAGGGTCAGCCCGGTCTCGACGGTTGCCGGCTTGCCGCCGCCCGCCGCGGTGTCGCCGCGGAAGCCAGGGGCGGTTTGCGTCACCTTGAGATCGACGGTCGTGGGCAACTCGACCCCAAGCGGCGTGCCCTCGTACATCAACACGGAAAGGGCCGAGTTCTCCTTCAGGTACTTCAAGGTGTCACCCAGCTGATCGTCGTTGAGCGGCAACTGGTCGTAGCTGGCCAGGTCCATGAAGAAATGGCGATCACCGTCGCTGTAAAGGTACTGCATCGCGACCTTCTCAATCCTGGCCCGGGCGAAGCGGTCTTTGTCACGGAACTTCTGATCGATGATGGCCCCTGTCCGGACGTTACGGAGCTTGGTGCGAAAGAACGTGTCGCCGCGCGCATTCTGGCCCTGTTGGAACTCGATCACGATCCAGAGGCCGCCTTCCCACTCGATCGTCATGCCGTTGCGAAAATCGCTTGGATTGACCATGTCCGGCTAGCGATTCTACCGGGAACGCCGAGATTGACGGTTAGAGGTCGCGCTGCCCGGAGTGGCGGCGGGCCTCCATCTGGGCAAAGATGGCATTGCGCAGCTGCTGCGGGCGTGGCACGGTGTACAGCCATTCGCCGCCATCGCGGCCGGCCGATTCGAGCTCGATGTCGCCGAACCCCCAGGCCCGGCCCCACAGGCCCTGGTAGGTGGTGAGATCCTGGATACGGTCGATCGCGATCGAGCGGGAAAACCTCGACAGCACTCCTTCGTTGAGAATCACCCGTTGGTCGGTCAGCACATATTGGTGCGACCGCCAGCCCCAGTAATAGAGGTTGAGGACCACCAGGGCCAGCAGCAGGATCCCGAGCAGCCCGAAAAGGTGCAGCTCGCTGCGGAGCGGCAGGACCGCAACGACAATGGCGGCGACGAGCGCCCCCAAAATGACGGTGGCAAACGGGCGCAGCATCACGACCCAATGGCGGTGGGCGCTGGCCAGGACGTGCTCGCCCGGCAGGAGGTCGTCGGCGTTCATGGCGGCTGCACGAACAGGGTAGCGATCGTGCCAAGGGCCAGGAATGGCCCGTAGGGGACGGCTTGCTTCAGGCCGCGGATGCGCGTCAGAAGCAGGATCACCGCCACGAAACCGCCAAGGAACACCCCGTCGATCAGCGCATGGGCCATCCGCAGATTCGAGAGGCCGGTGGCCATCCCGATGAAGACCGCCAGCTTGACGTCGCCAAAACCGAAGGCCTCGGCCCCGAATACCAGCTGCCCACCCAGATAGAGGAGCAGAAACACACCGCCGGCGATGAGGGCCGCCACCGGAGCGGTCCGCCAGTCGGGCCAGGGCCAGGTCAAGAAACGATCCCAGGGCGTCACGAACGCCAGTCCGAAGGCGATCAGCCAGGCGGGAAACATGACCAGGTCGAGAATGTAACGAGTCTTGAGATCGAAGGCAAGCACCTGGACCAGGATGGCGACGTATACCGAGTCGATGAGCAGCAGCCGGTGGGGGCCCACCTTGATGGCAAAGAGCAGGAAGAGCACGGCAGTCAGGGCGGGCATCAGCAGGGGCTCCGGACCCCGCTGCTCGAACTCGATCTCCTCAACGCGTGCCAGCCAGCGGGACAGATAGTTCAGGCCGGTGCCGATCACGGCACCCAGGGCGGCCCAGGCCAGGGGCAGGAGAAGACCGCTCACGGCGTCAGCCGGCCGACGACGGCCCGTTCCAGCGCGGCGCGCATGGCGGGCTCAGGGGCAGGCAGGCCGGTCCAGATCTCGAACGACGCAAGTCCCTGGTGCAGCAACATGCTGAGGCCGTTGATCGCGCGCGCCCCTCGGCCGCGCGCTCCCCTGACGAGTGGGGTCACCGGCGGATCGTAGACCAGGTCGAACACGAACTGGGTGGGGCCGATCCATTCGATCGGAAACGGCCGCGAGTCGCCGTCGGACCCAACGGGCGAGGCATTGACGATCAGGTCGACCTTCGGCACCACGAGCGAGAGCGATCCCAGTGGGGTCGGGCCGCCGGTCGCGATGTCAAGATCGTGGCAGAGGGCTCGGGCCTCGTCCAGGTCCGGGCTTGCGACAAAGACCCGCGAGGCCTGCGTCCGCAGGGCGTCGGCTGCGGCGCGAGCGGCGCCGCCGGCCCCGAGGAGCAGCACCGACCGTCCGCGAGGTTGGTAGCCGGCGTCCTCGAGCGCCACGGCAAACGCCGGACGGTCGGTATTCCAACCGATCAGGCCGCCAGCTCGATGACTGATGGCGTTGACCGCCTTGACCGCCTGGGCCTCCGGACCGAGGCCGTCCAGCAGCCGGGCGATCGCCACGGTGTGTGGCCGCAGCACGGACGCGCCTACCACCGTCTCGTCGTGGCGCACGTTCGCGACCACGGCCGCGAGCTCCGCCTGGCTGACCGGCCGAGCCTCGCACACGGTGTGGAGCCCGGCGGCGGCGAAGGCGGCGTTGTACAGGGTCGCCGGCAATGAATCGAGGGGCGCCGCTCCAAGGAGGAGCAGGCGCGAGCCGTCCTTACTGGAGGCCGTACTGCTTGAGGAGCTTGGCAAACTCGTCGTTCGTCCGTGCGTAATGGTTGTGGCCCTGGGGATCCGACAGGTAAAAGTAATAGCCGGTCTGGGCCGGTTGCAGCGCGGCATCGATCGCCTTGATCCCGGGGTTGGCGATCGGGCCGGGTGGCAGCCCGGTGTGGAGGTAGGTGTTGTACGGCGAGTTCACCTTCCGGTCATCGGTTGTCACGGTTGCCTGCCAGACGCCCTTGGCATAGAGGACGGTGGCGTCAATCTGCAGGGGCCAACCATCGCGAAGCCGGTTATAGATGACGCTGGCGACCAGCGGCCGGTCTTCATCGAATCTCGCTTCTCGCTCGATCAGCGAGGCGATGGTGACGATCTGTGGAGCGCTCAGCTTCCGCTGGGCGGCCAGCGCCTTGCGCGCATCGTTCCAATTGCGATTGAACGCATCGAGTTGCTGGGTGATCAACTGCTTGGCGGTGCCGGTGCGCGGGATCAGGTATGTGTCGGGAAACAGGAACCCCTCGAGGGACGTCCCGTCCGTTCGCCCCTTCAGAAAGCCATCGGTGAACTGGCCCTGCGTGGCCAGGGTGGTGTAATCGCTGCCCTTGATCAATCCGCCCTTGTCGAGCAGCGCGGCGGTCTTGGCGATGGTGTACCCCTCGGGAACCGTGATGAAGATCTCTTCCGGAACAGCGGTTTGCAGGATCTGCAGGATCTGGATCATGTTCCGGCTCCGATCGATCTGGTACGCACCCGCCTGGACATTGCGGTCGAGGTGACGGTACCGAGCGTACAGGTCGAAAACCGTTTCCGAGTCGATCAGGCCCGCCCGGTGCAGGGTCGCGGCCACCTCGTGGAAGGTCGCGCCGGGCGGAACGACGAACCGGGCCGTCCCACCGCCAGGATTTTGTGGTTTGTGCAACTCCTGGTCGACCCAATTGAAGGCCAGGACCCCTGGGACACCGATGAGCGCCGGCAGGAGGAACAGGATGACGAGAATCCACGGGAGGCAGCCGCGCCGGCGGCGGGGCCGCGGCCGATCCTTGACGGCCAGTTAGCGGTCCACCTCGCCGTCTTCGTCGTCGGCCTCATTGTCTTCGAAGTCCTCTAACTGGTCCACGACCCGGTCGTGCTCCTCGTCATCGAGCGTGACCAGTGACTCGCCCTCCCGACGCAGGATCAAGACGCGTTCCGCGTCGTCTTCGGCCTGCAGGACGTAATACGTTTCTCCCTCGATTTCCACGATGTCATGAACGACGTAGCTTTCTTCTTCGCCAGTCTTCTCGTTGACCAGCTCGATCGTCTGGATCTCGCCGTCCTTGTCGGGCATTTCGGGCATCTCAGCCTCCTGAACCTCGGTTACCCCGGTAGTCGAGGTAACCCTGCAACAATAGCGTGGCGGCCACCCGGTCGACATCCTGGCGTCGACGCGCCCGCCGTTTTCCCTGCTCGATCAGGAAGCGCTCGGCAGCCACCGTGGTCAGCCGCTCGTCCCAGTACTCGACCGGGAGTCCGGTCACGCGCCCGACCTCGGCACCGAACGCCTGGGCATTACGGGCTGCCACGTCGACGGTCCCGTCCATCATCCGGGGAAGGCCGACCAGCACCAGCTCGACGCCATTGTGGACAACGATCCGGTTGAGCTCCTGCAGATCCTCCGGCTCCGACCGCCTGTGGAGCACGCTGAGCGGGAGGGCCACCGTGCCCGAAGGATCACTGAGCGCGAGACCCAGGCGCTTGGAGCCAGGGTCAATCGCGAGGATCCTCACGGAGTCGGACTGCCCGCGACCTCCTGGATCTTGAGGGTAATCCGTGACGAGAAAAACGGCAGCCATGGCAGGCCGTAGGGGGACTGGGTGACCCGGGCATCGACGACATTGGGCAAGGATTGGAGAAACGCGTGGGCGCTCGACGGCGTTTTGCCCTTGAGATGGGAGCGGATGTTGGCCTCCAGGAAGACCGGCGTGTAGGAGCCAGCCGCGTGCCCATTGAGGGTGAGGTTGCCGTCGGCCGTCGCCCCCGACGGGTCGTAGCTGATGGTCGGATTGGACGTCAGCTGCGAGCCGGGCGGCACCTTGCGCCCGATGGCATCGTGGAGCATCGTCTTGACGATCTTGTCGTCGAAGGCGACCCCGGCCCCTGCCACCGTTACGGTGACATTGAAATTGAATGGGGTCTGCAGCTCGTCGCCAACCTTGTGGTCGGCGCTGACCGAGGACTGAACACCCTTGCCGACCGGCACGAGGTGGAGCCCCGGTGCCTTCGCCGCCAGCTCGCCCTGGACCTTGGGCACCTCGTCCTTGGCGTAGGCCGTGACGATGCTATCGATGTCCGCTTGCTGGATGATCGTGGCAGTCCGCTGGTCGGCGCCGTTCACGGTCGGCTGAGGATTGTCGACTTTCAAATTGTCCGGATCGGTGTTCCCCTCGATTGTGGTGATGGTGTGTGGATCCGTATTGCCGTCGGCCCCAGCAGTCACGGCACTTACGGCGACGTTCGTCGAACCAAACGGTCCCGTCATACTGGCGGCCCGTTGGGTCGCATAGCGCTTTCCCGCGTCGGTGCGAACGACCAGACCCTTGGGCAAGTTTTCGGTGCAGAGGAAGCAGGAGAGTGTGAACGTCACGTTCCCCGTGGCGGGCGCCGCGACTATCGGCTTCTGGCCCGTCGCCGTGCCCTGGACGGTCTGGGACTCACTCGCGAGGAGGGCCTGGGTAACGAAATGATCCGGCGATCCGGCCGCCGTTCCCGGGGCGCCGATCAACTGGACGTCGGTCTTCAGCGGGGTGCCCTGGACCGAGAGCGTCACCGCCGCGGTCGGAACATAGAGCAGCAGGGCAAGCAGGCCGAGCAGGGCGATGAGGCCGGCGCCAATCAGGTAAGGGCGGTAGGTGCTTAAGGGTGGCGGCCCGACTTTGCCCGCCGCCGGGACAGCGGCACGCTTTGGTGCGCCGGAGATGATGGGCGCTTCGCGACGGCGAACCGGAGCCGCCACCGGAGCCGCCAGGGTGGTCGCGGCCGCCGCCACTTGCGGCTCCGCGCTCCCCACGCCGGGGCGATGGACCTCGGCCCCGTTGTCGTACGCGAGCAGGCTGGGGAAGGCCGAGAATCCCGTCTCGAGCGAGAGCGCCTGCAGGCGGGCGTCCCCACTGATGACGTTGACATGCTTGCCGTAGCTGTCGGCGTATCGCTTGAGCAACCGGAAGCTCATCGGACTCTGCAGGGCGCGCGATCGCTCGGGCACGACGAAGGTCACGGCGTCTTCCAGGCTGAGATCGCGGAGCCGGTCCACCAGGTCCGTGATCTCCTCATCCGCCTCGACGTACAGGAGCTTGGCCAGGGTTTTCATCCTATTGAGTCGCTGCCTTTCATACCGGAAACGTCACGGATTGTCCAGTCGTTACGCTGTCACCTTTTACTCGGCTTCAGACCTTCATCACTTTGAGTACTTTTCGCATGATCCCGAATAGGGGGGTCTGTTCTTCGGATTGCTGCTGGATGGCGTGGAAGGCGAGCCCCATCGGCGTGATGTCCTGTTGGTCGAGCAGCAACCCGGTGGAATCGTAGATGCCGCGGATGTCCACCGGGCGGAGCACGTGGACCGCCGGCGTGCGGGCGAAGGGCAGCTTCTCGACCCAGCGGAAGGCTTCGAGCTGCTCCCGGACTTCCGGGAGGGCGCTCCCGCCACCGGCCAGGTACACCGCGGTCGGCAGCCGGTCGCCCCGGGCCATCTCCTGCAGCGTGATCGCCACGCCCTCGACCAGGACCTCCGCGTCGCGCGTCAGGACCGCGTGGACCTTCTCCTCGTGGGCCTCAGGTAGCTCCTTCTTGGAGTGGCGGAGCTTGATCGCCTCCGCGTCGGCGAAGGAGATGCCGAAGCGGGATGCCAGCTTCTTAGTGAACACGCGCCCGCCGATGGGAAACATGCGCGTGCCCTCGATGCCGCCGTTGCGGACGAGCGCGACGTCGGTCGTGCCTCCCCCGATATCGATAAAGATGCCGCCCGCGTCGTAGACCTCATCGGTGGCGGCACAGCGCGCCATGGCATAGGGCTCGGCGACCGTCGCCACCAGCTCCAGGTCGAGCTCCGAGGCGATGGTCTGCAGCGCCCCGATGTGGGTCAGGGGCGCGAACGTGTTGAAGACGGTGATCACCATCTGCTTTCCCTGGAACCCGAAGGGGTTGCTCACGGCGAAGCCGTCGATCTTGACGTTCGTGATCGCCGAGTTGATCAGCTTGACATTGACGTCCGGCACGCCCAGTTCGAGGCTCATCGAGTGGCGGGCTTCCCGCAAAGCGCGCTTCTGCACGATCTCGAGCGTTCGCATCAGCTCGACCTCATTCACCTTCAGGTCCGGGTCGGCCCGCGGGACCGTCACGGATGTGCTGAAGCCCTTGACCTGCTCGCCGGCAATCCCGATCACCGCCTGCCCGGGGATGGTGTCGCACATGTCCTCCGCCTGGGACATGGCGCGGTCGCAGCTATCGATGATCCCCTGGATGTCCGATGGGACGCCGGACTGCATGTCGGAAAACGCCTGCCGCTGTCGCGAGGCGCCCAGCACCACGCCGTTGCGGCCCTCGCGCTTGACCACCAGCGCCTTGATGTACTCGGTGCCGATATCGAGCGCCGTGTAGAAATTCTCGTAATCCGCGCCGCGCCGCAACCGTTTGATCCGGTCCTTCAGCTTGAGCATCAGGATTCCCCCAGCCGGTCGCGGACGTAGCCCTGCAGGCTCTGGAAGGCCGCATCAACCCGCTCTGGGTCGACCCCTCCCCCCTGCCCGACCGGTCCCCGGCCACCGCCCTTGCCACCCGCGACAGCGTGGAACGCCTGGACGAGCGCACCAGCCGACAGCCGATCGGCCAGGGGGGCGGCCACCTTGATGGCGAGGTTGCGGCCGCCGACGATGATGGCCACGCCATTGCCGTTGGCGCGATTGAGGGCCTGGTCGGCGAACGCCAGCAATTCCTGGGGGCCCGCGTCGACCCGCTGCAGCATCAGCCGGACGCCGTCGACATGCAGCTCATCAGTGTCGATCGCGCCCCCGGCCGCCAGGCGTTGCCGGAGCTGGGCAACGTCTTTTTGCAGCCGCTTGACCTCGCCCTGGAGGTTCTCGACCCGCGCCGGCAGCTCGGCAGGCGCGGCCCGGAGCGCCTCGCCCAGCTGCGAGAGGGTTCGTTCGTACATCCGCACCAGCCTGTCGGCCGCCTGCCCCGCGTGGAGCTCGATGCGGCGGACACCGGCGGCTACGCTCCGGTCGGATCCGATGATCGCCATGCCGATCTCGCCGGTGCGCGCCACGTGGGTGCCACCGCAGAGCTCGCGGGCCCAATCGCCGAAGGAGACCACCCGGACGGTGTCCCCGTACTTCTCGTCAAAGAGGGCAACAGCCCCTGTCGCGATCGCCTGTTCCAGCGGGAGCACCTCGACGTGCCGCTCCAGGTTGCTACGGATCCTGTCGTTGAGGAGCTGGGATACCTGCTCCAGTTCCTCCGCCCGAAGCGGGCGCAAGAACTGGAAGTCGAATGTCGCACGATCCGGCGTCACGGCGGAGCCGGCCTGGGTGGCGGTTTCGCCAAGCACCTCGCGAAGCGCCCGGTGCAGTAGGTGGGTGGCCGAGTGATGGCGCGCCACGGCGGCCCGCCTGACCGGGTCGACGGCGGCGACCACCTGCCGACCCGGCGTCAGCCCCTCACGACCGCCTCGAACCCGATGCCGAATAGCCTCCGCCTGGTACTGGACGTCGACGACCTCGGCGGTGTGATGATCCCAGCTGATCCACCCGGTGTCGAACGTCTGGCCTCCCTTCTCGGCATAGAAGGGCGTGATATCGAGGAAGACATCCTGCTCGTCCGGGCGGTCAGGGACGTCGAACACGTCGACCACCCGGCTCTCGGTCCCCAGCTGTTCGTAGCCGACAAAGCGAGTCGCGGTCCCGGTCATGGGCTGGCTGAAGGCGGCCGCGGATGAGCGGCTCTTCTCCCGTTGACCCTGCATCAAGGCCGCGACGGCCGTCATGTCCACCGCCACGCCGCGCTCTTGAGCCAGCTCCGCCGTCAGCTCAATCGGGAATCCCAGCGTGTCGTGGAGGAAGAAGACCTCCTCCGGCGTCAGGGCGCCTCGATCGATCAGGCCCTCGAGCCGCTCCATCCCCTGCCGCAGTGCGATCGCGAAGCGGTCCTCCTCGGCCCGGATCGTATCGGTGATCCGCTGGACGCGGGCCGTGAGCTCCGGGTACACGCCGCCGAGAGTCTCGGCCACGGCAGGAACGGCCGACGATAATCCCTGCGCAGCGCCGATGCGCCGGGCATGGACCATGGCACGACGGATCAGGCGGCGCAGCACGTAGCCGCGGCCCTCGTTTGAGGGAGTCACGCCGTCCGCCAGGAGCATCGCGCTGCCGCGGGCATGGTCGGCAAGCACCCGGATCGAGGTGTCCGATTCGGTCGTGCCCGGGTACGGATGACCCGTTTCGGTCACCCAGTGCTCGATGAGGGGACGAAAGAGATCAGTCTCGAAGACCCCGGCGCGCGCGCCGTTCGCCACCGCGGTGATCCGCTCCAGGCTCATCCCGGTGTCGATCCCCTTGCGCTCCAGCGGGGTCCGGGTTCCGGCCTGGTCACGGCTCCACTGCATGAAGACGAGGTTCCAGATCTCGAGGAAGCGGTCGCAGTGCTCGCAGTTCGGCCCGCAGTCGGGACGGCCGCAGCTGTACTCCTCTCCCCAGTCGTAGTGAATCTCCGAGTCCGGCCCGCAGGGGCCGGTCGGACCGGCCGCCCAGAAGTTGTAGTCATCGCCAAAGCGCCTGATCCGTTCAGACGGGATGCCCGTCGTCGTCGTCCAGATCTCGTAGCTTTCGTCATCGTCGTTATGGATCCCGGCCCAGAGCCGCCCTGGATCAAGCTTCAGCTCCTGCGTGAGGAACTCATAGGCAAAGGGAATGGCCTCCTCCTTGAAGTAATCCCCGAAGGAGAAGTTGCCGAGCATCTCGAAGAACGTGAGGTGATGCCCGTCGTGCCCGACCACCTCGACGTCCACCGTCCGAAACACCTTCTGGGAGGTGGTGGCGCGGGGATGCGGTGGCTTCGCCTGGCCAAGGAAGTAGGGCTTGAACGGCACCATACCGGCACTGGTGAACAGCAGGCTAGGATCGCCGAACGGGATCAGGGAGGAGCTCGGCAACACCTTGTGGTCCCGCTCTTTGAAGAAGTTGAGAAAACGGTGGCGGATCTCGGCGCTGGTCATAGTTGGCTGCGCGCCTTGATTGTAACGACCCTAACCGACCGGTAACTCCCGCTTGAGGTGTTCGACGGCCGCCCGCTGCAGCCGCGACACGTGCATTTGCGAGATTCCAAGCCGCCTGGCGACCTCGGCTTGGGGCAACTCGTCGACGAAGCGCAGGTACATGATCCGCCGCTCGCGCGGCGTCAGGTGCCGCATCGCCTGGTCGAGCAGGTCCTGGAGCTCGACCTTATCCAGGTTCTCGTCCTCCCGACCCAGCCGCTCGGTGAGCTGCAGGCCGTCCTCCTCTTTGGCGGCCGGCCCGGTGGATTCGAAGGGAATCGTCCGTTGCGCTGGGCCCGCTTCCATCGCGGCCAGCACCTCCTCGGGCTCGAGCTCCAGCTCCTTGGCAATCTCGTTCACCGAAGGCTGGCGCCCCAGCCGGCCCTGGAGCCGCTGCTGCGCCAGGTCGGCCCGCTGCATGGTCTCCTGCAGGCGCCGTGGCACCTTGACGGCCCAGCTCTTGTCGCGGAAGTAGCGCTTGATCTCGCCCACGATGGTCGGGGTGGCAAAGGTCGAGAACTCGAGCCCGCGCTGCGGCTCGAAGCGTTCGATCGCCTGGAGCAGGCCGATATAGCCGACCTGGACGATATCCTCCAGCGGCTCCCCCCGATTGCTGAATTTCTTAGCGAGAAAGACCACCAGGTTGTTGAACAGCTCCACGAGTTGCTGTCGGACCTGCGGATCCTTCGTCTTCTGGTACTTGAGGAAGAGCCGGCGGACGAGCTCGCGGTTGGGTCGGACGGACGGCTTGGGCGCCGCCGGAGCGTCTACTCGATCAGGTATTTGACCATCCTCATCCGCATGCTGCCCGTCTGGTTGTCTACGTGATAGCGCAACTCGTCCACGAACAGCCGGATCATATTCAACCCAATCGTTTCATAGTCGAGCTCGGCCTCCTGGCGCGCCCGCCGGACGGCTTGCAGGGCCTGCATCTCGACAGCGCGCGGCGGCACGCTTCGGACCTCGACTTCGATCCGGCGCGGCTCGCTCTTGAACGTGAGCTTCAACTGGCCATTTCCCTTTCCCCATTGCTGGGTGGCGGCGGCACAGGCATTCTCGCAGGCCTGCGTGATCGCGATGTTGAGGTCGTCGATCTCATGAAGCGAAAACCCCACGACCAGTCCCAGCGAGGCCGCCGCCCGCTTGGCGACGACGATGTAGTCAGGCACGGCGGGGAGCTTCAACTCGGTGATGTAGGAATCCGTGCCCAGCGCCCTGGTGGACGGCGTGCTGTGAGCTCGAAGCCGGCTGTCTTTCATTCCTTGTCCCCCTGTGGTTGGGCCTGGGGGCCGGGCCGGCGGCCAAGCCCACCCGCCCGATGGCGGATCCGGTCGCGAAACCCGGTGATCGCGGCTCCGGTGGCACTCATGGCGCGGTCGGCGGCGGTGAACTTGTCATTGACCCCGGTAACCATGTCATCGACCTGCTGCAGGCTGTGCCGCAGTTCGGGAAGGGCCAGCCGGGCTTCGTCGAGGGTCACGGTAAGGATCGCTTCGATGGTTCGCAGGCTCCGGGTCATGTTGAGCAGGATGAAGGCGGCGAACAGGCTCAACACCAGAACGCCGATTCCGACCAACAGCACACCAATTTGCCATAGCAACTTACTCGGTCCTCCCGGCGCCCCTGTACGGGGCGCGTTGCCTATGTTCTACCGCGGTCGGCCGATGCCTAAACGACCTGTTCACGCCTGCCCAACCGCCCTCCGAGCCACTGGAAGATGGCCAGGAACGCCAGATCGGTCGCCGGGTGCAGATCGCCGACCGCCAGGGCCTGGCCCAGGCCGGCCGATCCGATTGCCTCGCCGAGGAGAACCGCTACGGCACTGATACCGAGCCGGACCAGGTAATGAGGGGCACGGGGCGCGATGGCATACGCCAACTGGGTCCCCAGCAGGATCAGGAGGACGGCCAGGACGAAGGCCGGTGGGATGGCGGCGAGCACCGCCGCGAGTTTACCGGATGCCGCCGAGCCGCGCCACAAACAAAAGAGGCCCGGCCGAAGCCGGACCTCTTTTCGGGACCGCGGTTAGCGGTGGCCGCGATTCGTGTGCTTGTCGGTCTCCGCCGCTGCCGGGCTGGCGACGGTCGTCGCGGGGGTGGCGAGGCCGGCGGTCGCGCTCGCGGCCGACTTGCCCTGCGCCGGGCTCTGCCCGGTGAAGTTCGCCGAGTTCGAGTGCTGCTGCGCCTGGCTGTTCTGCATCGCGGGGGTATTCCCCGAGTTGCCCGGACGTGTGAACGGCGTGTAGTCGACCGTTACGGCCGAGAAAAGGATGCCGAGCGGCGCCCCGTTGATCGTCGCTACGCCCGCGCTGCTCAGCGTGACCCCGGTCAGAGTCTTGCCGGTGCTGGTGACGTTGATCGTGAGCATGTCGATTACTGCGTTTCCGCCACCTGCGGTCGGCTGGGCCGCTCCGTTCCACACGTTCAGAGTTGCCGGGTCGGTCGTGGCGTCGACCGTACGAGCATCGCCGGTCCGCCACTCACGAACGTTACCCCCGACTGTAAGGTCGGTGCTCTGGGTGGTACCGTCGCTGAATTTCAGCGTCAGGCGACCAGCTGTCTGGCCTTTGTACCACCAGTAGGAGTCGTAGGTGTTAACCAGCGCATAGACGGCCTGCGGGTTTTTGAAGGAACCGGTGAACGAAGCGCTCGTTCCGTCCTGCACGGCGACTGCAGTTCCGGTCGTCAGGTCAAACGTGTGGCCCCCGAGCGTGGCCATGCCCGCTGGCGGTGTCTGATAGGCGTTTGACAGGGGAGCCTGGGCAGCAACACCCAGCGCGACGGTGGCCTCCTGCGCATGACCGACGACGCCGGAAACGGCAATGAGACTGGAAGCGAGAATGAGACCTTTGGCGGATTTCGTGAAGATTGCGGCGTTCATGTGCCCTACTGTAAGTTCCGTACCTTACGCCGTTGATGGCGCCAGTTTGGCATGTCGTCACGGCCCGGAAAAACGCTGGTTACGGTGTGGCGAGGACCTTACGGGGACCCTTTTGGGGGCGGGAGCTTGAGTTCGAGCCCGAGATCGCGAAGCTGTTTCGGATCGGCCGGCGCCGGGGCGCCCGTCATCACCTCCTCGGCTTGCTGGTTCTTGGGAAAGGCCATCACCTCCCGAATCGTTTCCTCGCCAGCGGCGATCATGACCACCCGGTCGAGGCCGAACGCGAAGCCCCCGTGCGGCGGGGCCCCGTAGCCGAAGGCTTCCAGCAAGAAGCCGAAGCGCCGCTCGGCATCGGCGCGGGACATGCCCAGCCCGCTGAAGACCTGCTGTTGCATTTCGGAGTCGTGAATCCGGATGCTTCCGGAACCGAGCTCGGTTCCGTTCAGGACGAGGTCGTAGGCCCGGGCCCGCACCCGGAGCGGGTCGGTGGCCAGCAGGCCGAGGTCTTCCGGCCGCGACGAGGTGAACGGGTGGTGGGCGGCCGTGATTTCCCCGGTTTCGGCGCTCCGCTCGAACAGGGGAAATTCCGTGACCCAGACGAATTCGAAGGCGTTCTCCGGAATCAGGCCGCGCTGGCGGGCGACCGCTTTGCGGACCGCGCCCAGTGCGGGCGCCACCACCTCGACCCGGTCGGCTACGGCGAGCACCAGGTCGCCCGGTTGGGCGCCGGTCGCCTCGCGCAACCCCGCCAGCTCGGCTTCCGAGAAGAACTTGGCGATCGGAGAACGCCACCCGTCCGCTTCCAGGTGCCAGTAAGCCAGGCCCTTGGCCTTCTCGGCCCGGGCCACCTCGGTCCAGGCGTCGACCTCCTTGGCCGCCGTGCCGGCGCCGCCCGGCACTCGGATGCCGCGGATCGCGCCGCCCCCCTCGAGAACCTGGCGGAAGATCTTGAACTCGGTCTGGCCGAACCGCGAGGTCAGGTCGGTGATCTCCAGCCCAAAGCGCCGGTCTGGCTTGTCCACGCCGTAGCGGAGCATGGCGTCGGCGTGGGTGATCCGGCGGATTGGTGTTGGGACCGTGACGCCGAGGACCTGCTGGAATGTGTACGCGAACGCGCGCTCGATCACGTCCATCACATCCTCTTCGTTCACGAACGACATCTCGAGGTCCAACTGGGTAAATTCCGGCTGACGGTCCGCCCGCTGGTCCTCGTCGCGGTAGCAGCGCACGATCTGGAAGTAGCGGTCGACCCCACCCACCATCAGCAGCTGCTTGTAGAGCTGGGGAGACTGGGCCAGCGCATAGACGTGACCCGGGTTGAGCCGGCTGGGTACCAGGTAGTCGCGCGCCCCTTCGGGCGTGCTGCGGATCAGGACCGGCGTCTCGATCTCGAGGAACCCCTCCTCGTCGAGGAAGTCACGGATCGCCTTCGAGATGCGGTGACGCAACCGTAGGTTCCGGGCCATCCGCGGCCGGCGGAGGTCCAGGTAGCGGTAGCGGAGGCGTAGCTGCTCGTCGACCGCGCCGTCGTCGTTGATGGCGAAGGGCGGCGTCTTCGCTCGGTTGAGGATCTCGAGCTGGTCCGCCTCCACCTCCACCTCCCCCGTCTCCAGCTCGCGGTTCTCCGACCCCGGGGGCCGACGCCGAACCGACCCGGCCACGTGGATGACGGTCTCCAGCCGGAGCTCGGCGGCGGTCCCGTGGGCCTGCGGGTGTGCCGGGTCGAATGTCACCTGGACGATCCCGGAGCGGTCGCGGAGGTCGATAAAGATCAGGCCGCCGTGGTCGCGCCGGCGATGGACCCAGCCATACAGGTCGACGGTCTGCGCCACGTTGGCGGCGCGAAGCTGACCGCCGGGGGTCCGCACCGTCCGGCTCACGCGGCGCCCACCGCCTGGGTCACCGCAGCGATGATCTCGCGCTCGGGCACCGTCACCTGGGTCTTGGCGCTCATGTCCCGGATGACCGCTTCGCCTCGGGCGCGCTCGTCGGGACCGACGATGAGGGCAACACGGGCGCCCTTGCGCGCGGCCTTTCGCAGGCGGGCGTCCAGCCTGGCGTCGCCCGGGTCGAGAACGACCCGAAGGCCGCCGGCACGCAACGTCGAGGCCAGCTGGAAGGCATAGCCCTGGTCACCATCCTCGAGCGCGATGGCGTAGACATCCACGCCTTCTGCCTGACCCGGGCTTCCCTGCCTGAGGATCAGGAGGGTGCGATCCATCCCGACGGCCAGCCCGACTCCGGGCGTGGATCGATAGCCCAGCTCGGCCGCCAGGCCGTCGTACCGGCCGCCGCCCCCGAGGGCGTTCTGGGCGCCGCCGAGGCTCCCGTGCTGGTACTCAAAGACCGTGCGTGTGTAGTAGTCCAGGCCACGCACCAGGCTGGGATCGAGCTCGAAGGGGATGCCCGCGGCTTCGAGCGCGCCCTTGACGCTGGCGAAGGCCGTGGCACAGGGCCCGCAGAGATGATCGACGATCCGCGGCGCCTTGGCCTTGAGCGGCTGGCATTGCGGCACCTTGCAATCCAAAAGCCGCAGCGGATTGCGCTCGAATCGGATCCGGTCCTCCTCGCAGAGCGTGTCGAGATGCGGTCGGTAGTAATCGCGAAGCAGCTCACGGTAGGCGGGCCGGCAGACTTCGTCGCCAATGCTATTGAGCTTGAGCCCGAGGTCGCCGATCCCCAGCTCGCTGAACCACTGCCAGCCGACCTGGATCACCTCCACGTCCAGCAGAGCGTGGCCCTCGCCGATCACCTCCACCCCGAACTGATGGAACTGTCGGTAGCGCCCCGCCTGGGGGCGGTCGTAACGGAAAAATGGCCCCAGGTAGAAGAGCCGGACCGGCTGCGGCTCCTGGTCCAGGCCGCCATCGAAGTAGGCCCGGACAATCGACGCGGTGCCTTCCGGCCGCAGGGTGAGGGACCGGCCGCCCCGATCGGTAAACGTGTACATCTCCTTGGCCACCACATCGCTCGCCTCTCCGGCGCTCCGCACGAATAGGTCGGTCGCTTCGAAAATTGGGGTGGCGATTTTTTGATAGCCGGCGCGGGTCGCGGCGGTGTGTGCCGCTCGTTCCATCAACTCCCAGTGGGGCTGGTCTGCGGGCAGGATGTCCTGGGTGCCGCGAACGCGCTGCGCCACAGGAGCCATAGTCCCGAAAGCTTAGCGAACACGAAGCGGCGTTTCGGCCCAGCTAGGCTGAGAGCTGCGTCTCGCCCGACGCGATCTCACTGCGCACGACGCGGTTGCGCCCGGTCCGCTTGGCGACGTAAAGGGCCTGGTCGGCGGCTTGCACCAGGGCTTCCCGAGTTTGGCCATCCCGGGGAAACACGGCGATGCCGAGGCTGAGGGAGAGGTTTGTCACGACCCGCCCCTGGTGGAGGACCGCCTGGCTGCTGACCGCCTTGCGGATCCGTTCGGCCACGGCCATGGCCGCACGGCCATCCGCGCCACGAAGGACAAGGACGAACTCGTCGCCGCCGTAGCGGGCCACGAGGTCTTTGGGCCGGACCGCGGGAACCAGGATGTTCTTGGTGAGGTGACGGAGGACCGCGTCGCCGGCCGGGTGGCCGACGGTGTCGTTGATCGCCTTGAAATGGTCCAGGTCGCAGATGATCAACGCCATCGGCTCCTTGGTCTTCCGGGCCCGGGCGAGCTCGCGTTCGACATAGGCCTCGAGCTCGCGGTGGTTGGCCACCCCGGTCACGGCGTCGGTGGTGGCGAGCTGCTTCGTCTGCTCGTAGGCCGCGGCGTTCTCGATCGCGATGACGGCCTGGTTGGCGAGCGTCTGCAGGACGCGGATCTCACTCCGCTCCAGACGCCTCGGCGCCCGCATGTGGATGGCCAGGACGCCGACGATCTCGCCTGCGAGGCACATCGGGACCCCGATGACGCGCTCGAGGCCGATCCGGCGCGCAGCGGCGAGCGGAGCACCGTGGTCGTCGGCAAGATCCAACTCGAGGACCTGCTCAGGACGCTCCAGCCGCTGCGTGACGAGATTACCGCTGGCCCGCACCGCCGCCAATTCCCGGCGGGTCGTGGCGCGGACGATCACGTCCGTGAATTCCTCCCGCCACGACGACTTGCGGAGGTGGATCGAGGCATAGGGCACGTCCAGGATGTCGGCCGTGGCGTGGGCGACCGCGCGCAGCAGGTTGTCCGTCCCAACCGTGACCGCGGTCAGCGCTTGCGAGATCTTTTCGAGGGCGGTGATCGCCTGGTCAAGCCGGTGGGCCTGGAGCTCAGTCTTCTTGCGGAGATCGGCGTTCTCAAGCGTGAGGGCCATCTCGGTCGCGATGGTTTGCAAGAGCTCGATATCCTGCTGCGGCAGGATGTATCCACTTGGGACGCCCGCCACGAGGTAACCGGCGTTTCGCTCCCCGCGCAGCAGCGGAACGAGGAGGGCCTGCTGCACATTGCCCAGCTCGGCGAAGAGCCGCAGGCTACGGCGCGAATCCTGATCGAGGGCCGTGACGACCTCAATCGTGCCCGAGGGCGCGGCCGCAAACCCCTCCGCCAGCCGCACACCGTTGAGCCGCAACAATTGGTCCGTGTACTGACCCGTGAGGCCGACCGCGGCTCGGACGTCCAGTCCGCTCCCGTCCGGGGTCCGCGCCAGCAGCAGGGCCTTTTCCAGCCCAAGCGCCTTGAGGCTGACGCTGAGGATGACCTCGGCCATCGCCTCCGGGTCACTCTCCCGACCGAGGCCCTGGCTTGTTTGATAGAGGGCGGCCATCCGGCGCATCTGCTCCCCGAGGACCCGGGTACGATCCTGGAGGTCCTCGGTCATGGCATTGAAGGCTTTCCCGAGGTCGCCCAGCTCGTCACGGCGTCGCACGCGCAAGCGCTGGCTCAGATCGCCACGGGCGACGGCCTGCGTGCCGGCGACGAGTTCCTCGATTGGCCGCGTCAGCCGGAGTGCCAGCAGGTAGCCAATCAGGAGCAGCACCAGGACGACGCCCGCGAAGAGGGCGGTCATCTGGACCGCGGAATGGTATCCGGCGTCGATGACGGCCTGCCGGGAGACGGCAACCCCCAGATAGCCCGTCGGTTTCTGCCGGAGGGAAAAGAGACTGAACTGCACTTCGTAGGGCTGACCCTGGATCGTGACGGTCTGGCGGGAGGCCCGACCCGGCGACGCCAGGTCCAGGTAGGCACGCGTATGGTCGTCGAGCACGCCCGTCTTCACGCCCGCGAGGGTCGTGGCGATCAGATGGCCGCCCGCGTCGAGCAGCAGCACCTGGGATTGGGCCTTGACCTTCATTTCCGTGAGCGCTGCACCAAGGGGCGTACGCAGGAGAACGCCGCCCACCACCTGGTCCCCGGCGACGATCGGCCCGGCGGCCCCGAGCGCGCTCGGGGGCGTCCCCTCATAGCCGATGTATTTGTCTCCCAGCGCGTCGTAGGAGCCATGCAGGACCGGGATGACGATCGGATCCAGCGAGAGATCGGCGCCGCTTTTGAACACGAGACCGGTTGGATTCGCGGCGTCCGGCTGGTCGATCTGGAAGATCGCCTTTCCGCGGATGTCGAAGATGATCAGTGTCCCGAGCCGGTTGTTGACCTCGATCGGGACCAGCAGCTGGCGCAGCGCCGCCAGGTCCCCCGTTCGGACGGCCTGGTCGACCCCCTCGGTGTTGGCGATCAGGCGAAGCGCGGCGACCTGGCGCCCCTGCAGCTTGACCGCCGCATCGAGGGCACTGTTCTGGGACTGGACCAGCTGCTCGCCGATGCGTGCCTCGAGCGAGGTGGCCACCAGGCTGGTGGTGAGATAGGTGCCGACCAATCCCAGGATCAGCATGAGCAACAGGAACGGCAGGATGATCTGGGTCCGGATCTTCAGCGTCGGGATCGCGAGCCGCTTAGCCAACGCAGCTCCAGCTTTGCCCGGCCACCGTGTACGCCGGACTGAGGAACACGAGCTGATCGCTCCCGCTGTGCTGCGGGGTGAACGAGTCCGGGACCACTGCGTGCGCGGCCGTATCTCCGGCGGCGATCCGGATCGGGACCTCAAAGGTCACGCCGGTCCGGTTCCCGTTGACGTCGTAGTGGATCCACTCATAAAATACATATCCGCCAACTCCATTGGTCGTTAAGCTGCCAGTGCTCGTCACGGTGATCTGAGAGCAACGGTTCTGGTTGCCGTTGCCATTGCCATTGTTCCGGGCTGACTTGGTTACCACCTCGCCGGCCGACGTGATGGCAAAGCGCGGCGTCGGCGCCGGGGTCGGCTTGGGCGTCGGGGCCGGCGTCGGCGTGGGCGTGGGCGCCGGGGTCGGCGTGGGCGTCGGGGCCGGCGTCGGCGTGGGTGATGGTGCCGGCGAGGGGGCCGGGCTCGGGCTCGCCGAGGTTGTCGGGATGGGCGTGGCGGATGGCGGGACCGGTCGTACCGGGCTCGTCGCCCGTGCGGTCGGCGGCGTGGCCGTGGGACGGGCTCCGGCCGGCGCGGCGCTCTGCGCGACCGCTACCGGGAGCGGCGCGATGACCAGTGCCGGGCTCAGGGCGAGGGGCTCCCCACCTTCCAGGGCGCCGTCTCTGGCGACTTCCGCCACCACGGCGGCCTTGAGTGGCTTGGTGCGGAGGCCGGCGTCGAGGGTGAGGTCAGGACTGAGATCCGGAACCTGGACCCAGGCGAGACCATCGGTCGGCCGCAACGCGGCCAGAGCCACGAGGCCGAAGAGCAGGACGACGCCAAAGGCCAGGCCGAAAAAGCCCGCTAGGGTGCGTCGTCCGTCCCGGTAGGCGCCCATCGATCCCGATGCTAGGTCGGCGAAGTTACGGCACCCGTTGCTGGCTCAGGCGGTGCGGCAGGTCAGGCAACGAATCGGTAACAGTCGCATGACGGCAGGCGCTTCGATGGGCCGCTACGTCGCGGCGAGATTGCCTTCTCGTGCGCCGGGCGTCGCCCGACGCGAGCCGCGCTTCAGTGCGCTGCGAGCGTTTGAGACGTTGACGGTGGCCCGTGCCAGCCTACGTCGCAGCCAAGTTTCCTTCGCGGGCCACCGTGTGGACATCCTTGATCGTCTCCAGCCGCTCCATCAGCCGGCTCAACTGGGTCAGGCTGCTGATCTCGACTGTCGTCGAGATGATCGCGGTCTTATCGTCGTAGACCTGCACCTCGGCTCCGGTGAGGTTGATCTTGCTCTCGGCAATCACGGTCGCGATGTCGCGAAGCAGACCGGTGCGATCCCAGGCCTCGATCTTGATCGCCACCGGGTACAACTGCCGGCTGCCAGTGTCCCAGTCGACCTCGACCACCCGCTCGTTGACGATCACGTTCATCACGTTCTTGCAGGTCGCGCGGTGGACGCTGATCCCCTTGCCACGCGTGATGTAGCCGCTGATCGGATCCCCGGGAACCGGCCTGCAGCATTGGGCGATCTGGGTCAGCACGCCGCGTTCCCCCTTGACCCGGATCTCGCCGGTCGGCTTGAACTGCGGAACCAGGGGGATCAGCGGGAAGTCGCCGTTGGCGCCATCGGGCTGGGTCGCGGCCAGATATTTCAGCAAGACGGAGTGCTGGCTGACATCGCCGTAGCCAATGGCGGCGTAGAAGTCGTTGAGGTCCGCGAACCGGAACTCTTTGGCCAGCTCGAGGATCCGCTCGTCTCCGATCGACGCCAGCGCTCGCTGTTGAATCCGCCGAAACTCCTTATCGAGGAGCTCCTTGCCCTTCGTGACGTTCTCTTCCCGTCGTTCCTTCTTGAACCACGCCCGAATCTTCTGGGATGCGCCGGCGGTCTTGACGAAGGCGAGCCAGTCCCGACTCGGTCCGTGCGGCCCCTTGGAGGTGAGGACCTCGACGATATCGCCGTTCTGCAGCTGGTAATCCAGCGGCACCATACGGCTGTTCGCCTTCGCGCCGATGCAGCGGTGACCCACCTCGGTGTGGATCCGGTAGGCGAAGTCGACCGCCGTGGCGCCACTCGGCAAGGCCAGGACATCACCCTTCGGGGTAAAGACGAAGACCTCATCACGGAAGACGTCGACCTTGACCGCATCGACGAACTTCTCCGCATCGAGGACTTCTTTCTGCCAATCCATCAGCTGGCGCAGCCAGGCAAACCGCTGATCCATCTTCCGGTCCTCTTTGCCGCCCTCCTTGTAGGTCCAGTGCGCGGCAACGCCCCATTCGGCGGTGCGATGCATCTCGACCGTCCGAATCTGGATCTCCATCGGCTCGCCGGTGTGACTGACCACCGTGGTGTGCAGGGACTGGTACCCGTTTGACTTGGGCATCGCGATGTAGTCCTTGAAGCGCCCGGGAATGGGTTTCCAGAGCGAGTGGATGATCCCCAGCGCCCCGTAGCAATCCTTGATCGAGTCGGTCAAGACGCGGATGGCGGAGAGGTCGTAGATCTCATCGAACTCCTTCCCCAGCGCCAGTTTGTTGGCAATGCTGTAGACGTGCTTGGGGCGGCCGGAGGTGTCCGCCTTGATGGCAACGGAGGTCAGTTCGCGATCCAGGATCTCCTTGATGTCATTCACGTAGGTTTCGCGCTCTTTCCGCTTGCGCGCGATTCGTTTGACGATCTCCTGGTATTCCTCGGGATGTAGTTGCGCGAACGACAGATCTTCCAGCTCCCACTTGATGTTCCACATGCCGAGGCGGTGGGCCAGCGGCGCGTAGATATCAAGGGTTTCCTGGGCCATCGCCTTCCGGCGCGCCTCCGGCAGGAAGTTGACGGTCCGCATGTTGTGGAGCCGGTCCGCCAGCTTCATCAGCACCACGCGGACGTCCTCCGCCATCGCCACCAGCATCTTGCGAACGTTTTCCGCCTGAGCTTGCTCCTGGCTGTGGAAGGAGATCTTTTCCAGCTTGGTGACGCCGGCGACCAGCTTGCCGACGGTTGGCCCGAAGCTCTGTTCCAGGTCCGCGATGGTCAGGTGGGTATCTTCGACCGTATCGTGGAGGATCGCCGCGGCCAGGGTGTCACGATCCAGCTGGAGGTCGGCCAGGATCCCAGCCACACTGAGCGGATGCTCGATGAACTTCTCGCCGGACAGCCGGTTCTGGTCGTAGTGCGCGCTGGCGGCCGCATCGTAGGCACGCGACAATACCTCGATGTCCTGGGGCGGCAGGTAGCTGACCTTTTCTAGGAGGTCGGCGAATTGCATGATCGGGTTCCTCGCTTCTGGATACTGAAATTATCCCCGAAGTTCGGAGCGGCCAATCAATCGCCCTTCAGTAGGCCTTTGCCCAGACCACCTCGGCGGTCGCCGGCCGGCCGCAGATGGCACACGGCGAGTCCGGCACGCGGGAGCCCCGGGGAATCAGGCGGGTGGTCGCCGTGGTCTCCCGCTTGACGATCGCTTCGTCCTCCGGACGTTCGCACCAGGGGGTGATGACGAAGCCGACCGATTCGGCAAAGAAGCGAACCAGCGCGGCCAGGGAATCCACGCGGACCGTATGGGCATCCCGAAAATCCTTGGCCGCGGCCAGCATCGCCCCCTGGATCCGACCCAGCATGGCGGGGAGGACCACGGGCAGGTCACCGATGGCGACCGCCTGCTTGGCCCGGTCGAGTCGCTGGACGAGCGTCACCTCCCGCTTGGCAAGATCCCGGGGCCCAACTTCCAACCGGATTGGGACGCCCTTCAATTCCCATTCGTTGAATTTGAACCCCGGCCGTAGGTCGCGCCAATCGACCTTGACGCGGATGTCCTCGCCGTCGAGCGCGTCCAGGACGGGCGCCAGCGCACTTTCGATCTGGGCCCGCTCGGTATCGCTGCGAAAGATGGGGATCACGATCACCTGGACCGGCGCGACCTGTGGGGGCAGCTGCAGCCCGGCTTCGTCGCCGTGCGCCATGACGATCGCCCCCACCATGCGGGTGGACATCCCCCAGCTCGTCGAATAGGGGTGTTCCTGGGTGTTCGTGCGGCCGGTGAAAGTAAGGTCATAGGCCCGGCTGAAGTTATCGCCGAAATAGTGCGACGTGCCGGACTGGAGGGCCTTTCCATCTTTCATCATGGCCTCGATGGAGGTGGAGTACTGTGCCCCGGCGAATTTCTCGCTTTCCGACTTTCTCCCCATCAGGACCGGCATCGCGCACCAGTCCTCGGCGATCTCCCGGTAACAGTCCAGCATCGTCTCCACCTCGCGTTCCGCCTCGGCGGCCGTCTCATGAAAGGTGTGGCCCTCTTGCCAGAGGAACTCCCGCGTGCGCAGGAACAGTCGCGTGCGAAGCTCCCAGCGGAAGACGTTGTTCCACTGGTTGGTCAGCATGGGGAGGTCCCGATACGATTGGATGTAGTCGCGAAGCACGCTCGCCAGCATGGTCTCCGAGGTCGGGCGCAGTACGAGCGGCTCGTCCAGCTCCTTCCCTCCCCCATGGGTGACGGTCTGAAACTCGTGGGCAAAGCCCTCAACATGCTCGGCTTCCTTCTGGAGAAAGCTCAGCGGGATCAAGGCCGGGAAGTACCAGTTCTCGTGCCCGGTTTTCTTGATCAGGTCATCCAGGGCATTACGAACGTTCTCCCAGAGCGCGTAGCCGTACGGCCGGATCACCATGCAGCCCTTCACGGGCGAATAATCGGCCAGCTGCGCCTTTCGAACGACGTCGTTGTACCAGCCGGGGAAATCCTCGGACTGCTTGCGAATCTTGTCAACAAATCCCGGCTTTTCTTCGTCGGCCATTGGCGACTGAGTATAAGTTCAGCGCGGCCGTCGGCCGAGCCGCGGACTACGCGACGGCGTTCGCGGCGTCTTCCTTCGCGATGATGTCGAGTTCGCGAAGCAGGGCGGGGACCAGCTCTTTTTCCGGAAAGGTGCCGACGATCTTGCCGTGCTTGAAGAGGATGCCTTTGTTCTTGCCGCCGGCGATGCCGATGTCCGCATGCTGGCCCTCCCCAGGGCCGTTGACGACGCAACCCATGACGGAGACGTTGATCGGGCGCTTGATTTTCTTCAAGGCCTTTTCGACCTCGGCCACCATGGGCAGCATGTCGATCTCGAGGCGGCCACACATCGGGCAGGCGATCAGGTTCGGACCGGTCTGCTTCTCCGCCAGCGCGTTGATGATGCCGTAGGCCACCTCGACCTCGTCTACCGAATCACCGGCCAGCGAGACCCGGATCGTATCGCCGATGCCTTCCTCGAGAAGCACCCCGATCCCGACGGCACTCTTGACCGACCCGGTCCGTGGCGGTCCGGATTCCGTGACGCCCAGGTGCAGCGGGTATGAGATCTTGTCGGCGATCGCGCGGTTGGCCGCGATCATCGTCGGAGGATCCGAAGCCTTCATCGACACCTTGATCAGGTTGAAATCAAGGGACTCGAGGATGTGAATGTGACCAAGGGCGGCGTTGACCATCGCCTCGACGACCTCGTCGGTCGGCGGCCGCACGCCCGCGCCTTCCTTGGCCCGGCCCGGCAGCGACCCGGCATTGACGCCGATTCGGATCGGGATCTCGCGCGCTTTCGCCTGCCGGGTGATCTCTTTCACCTTGTCCGGGTCCTTGATATTGCCCGGGTTCAGGCGCAACCCGTCCACCCCGGCGGAGAGCGCCAGGAGAGCCAGCGGAGCATCGTAGTGGATGTCCGCAATGATCGGGAGGGGCGAGCCTTTCTTGATCTCGATCATGGCCTCGGCCGCTTCCTTTGTCGGCACCGCCACCCGGACGATCTTGCAGTTGGCGTCCTTGAGCCGGCCGATCTCGTTCAGGGTCGCCTTGACGTCGCGAGTGTCCGATTTACACATCGACTGCACGACGATTTCGGCCGCACCGCCGATCACGACGTCCCCGACGCGAACCGGGACGGACTTCCTCCGCGGTCTCATGTCCTCATCTCAGTACATCGTTATATGTCACAAGGGCGATCAAACCAAACAAAAGCGCCAGACCAACGTAGTGGACGACCTGTTCGCGCTGGGGATCGACGGGCCGGCCCCGAATCAGTTCGAGCACCAGAAAGGCGGCCCGGCCGCCATCGAGGGCGGGGAACGGCAGGATATTGAGCAGCCCAAGGCTCAGACTCAGAAAAGCCACGATCCCGATCAGGCTGACACCCCCACCCTGGGCGGCCTTGGCGGTGGTCTTCACGATCCCGACTGGTCCCTCGAGCCCGCGCGGGCCAAAAAAGCCGCCGAGGCTTTTATCCGTCGCCAGCTGGTAAAGGCCGGTAAACGTTCCGACAATCGATTCGCCGGTCCGCTGGAATGAGAGCGGCGCTGCCTGGAGCGGGTTCATCTTATGGGTAATGAAGGCGGGGTGGAAACCGAGGATGTAGTTCCCTGTCGCCTGGTCGTAGCGTGGACTGACGGTCAGCGTCAGCGGCTGGCCGTTCCGGTCGACGGTCACCGTCACCGGGGCGCCCTTCGAGGCGTTCAGCGCATTGGGGAGGTCATCGAACTGGGCGATCGGGCGGCCGTCAACGGATCGAATGACGTCCCCCGAGCGCAATCCGGCACCGCTCGCCGGCGTGTTGGCATCGACGCTGCTCACATGTACCGGCGTTTGCACGTCGGAGGTTCCGATGAAGACAAAGACCCCGAAGAAGATCAGCACGGTGAGCGCCAGGTTGAAGACCGGACCCGCGACGATGACCCCGAATCGCTGCCAGAGGGGGTGGGCGTTGAAGCTCCGGTTGCCAGCGTCCATGCTGCCGTCCATGCCGGCAAGCTTGACGAACCCCCCGAGGGGGATCCCGCGGACAGCGTAGAGGGTCTCTCCCACCTGCCGTCCGACGAGGAGCGGCCCAAAGCCCACGCTGAACTGCTCCACCTTGATCCCGGCAAGCTTGGCGGTGAGAAAGTGTCCGGACTCGTGCACGACGACGATCCCGGTGAAGATCAGGATGATCAGGATCCCGATGAGAAGGGGACTCATGCGGGCCGCTTGCTTTCCCGCGCGTGCGCGCCGGGCCGCCACTCCCGGACATAGCCGCGGGCCCAGGCATCCGCCTGCATGACGGCCTGCAGCGAGACCTCGCTGTTCCGCGGCGAGGCTGAAACCGCCGACCGCACCGCGGGAATGATGTCCACGAAGCGCAGCCGACCAGTCAGAAACAGACCGACCGCTTCTTCGTTGGCCGCGTTCAAGATCGCCGGTGCGGTCCCGCCCAACCCGGCCGCCTCGCGGGCCAGCACCACCGCCGGGTACCGGTGAGGGTCGACCCCCTCGAACTCGAGCTGCCCGATCTCGACCAGGTCGGGCGCGACCGTGACATCCGGGAGGCGGTCGGGAAAGGCGAGGGCGATCGCGATCGGAAGATGCATATCGGGAACGCCGAGCTGCGCCTTGATGCTCCCGTCGATGAACTGCACCATGGAGTGCACGACGCTTTGCGGATGGACCACGACCTCGATGTCATCGAAAGGCACCTCGAAGAGATAGTGCGCTTCGATGATCTCCAGCCCCTTGTTCATCATCGTGGCCGAATCGATGGTGATCTTCGGGCCCATCTTCCAGCGGGGGTGCGTGAGCGCCTCGCCGATGGTGACACTGTCGAAGGTCTCGACTGGCCGTCGCAAGAAGGGCCCACCCGATCCGGTCAAGATGAGCTTTCGCAACGCGCCTGGCTGCTCCCCCCACAAGCACTGCCAGATCGCGCTGTGCTCACTGTCGACCGGGAGGAGCTGCGAGCCATGACGTCGCATGCGTTCCCGAACCAGGTCCCCGGCCATGACCAGCACCTCTTTCGTGGCCAGCGCCAGGTCTTTGCCGGCATCGAGCGCTGCCAGGGTTGGACCCAGGGCGGCGCTGCCTGCGGCGGCCACGACCACCAGGTCGACCTCGGGATCCTGCATGGCCTCTTCGACGGCACGGGCCGCGGCGGCCTCCTCGGCCCCCTCCGGATGCGCGAGCAGGGTCTTTACGCCGGGGTGGCGGCGGGCGATGGTCTCCAGCGCGGCGGCATCGGTGCCGGCGACGGCCGTGCGTAGTTGGAAGCGCTCCGGATAGCGTGAGACCAGGTCGCACACTTGCCGCCCGATCGATCCTGTCGCCCCTAGCAGGGCAACACGCTTGGGAGAGTGGGGGGCGGATGTCATGGGTTCAGCTGCAACGATGATTGATTCGGTCGGAATGCCGACCGGCTAGGTCAGGTGCAAAAAGGTGACGTAATAGTACACGACGACTCCGACGAGCAGGACGGAATCAATTCGATCGAGGACACCCCCGTGGCCGGGGATGAGGTGGCTGGCATCCTTGACCCCGGCGCTGCGTTTGATCTGCGACTCGACCAGGTCGCCGATTTCCGCGAACACACCGATGAGCAGCCCCAGGATCACGCTGTGGGGGAACCCGATGTTCCATAACGGCCCGACCAGGCCCATGAAGAGGCTTGTGGCCACCAATTCGGCGACGGCGCCTTCGACCGTCTTGCGCGGGCTGATTCGGGGAAAGAAGGGGTGGCGGCCGATCAGGGTCCCCACCAGCATGGCGACCGTGTCGCCAACCCAGATGGCCCCCAGGACGGTGATGACGGCCCCGAACCCGAGGTGGTTGGGGTCGGGCCGATGCAAGAAGTACAAGGCGATGTAAAAGCTCAGCAGGTAGCCGAGGTAGAGGCTGCCGCCGAGGGCGAGCGCCCAGCGAGTGAGGCTGAGCCGCCAGTCGCGGATGAAGACCTGCGTGCTCAAGCCAAGGACGGTGGCGGCGGCGAGCAGAAACGTCAGGCTGGCCCAGCCGGGGAGCCGGTCATGGAAGAGCATCGCGTAACTGAGCGGCAACAGCAGCCACAGCGGGGCCGCCACACTCATGGCGCGGGTCAGCTGCCAGTATTCGTACACGGCGGCAGCCAGGATGACACCCGCCCCCAGGTAGACCCAGAAGGAGCCCGCAACCAGGGTCACGAGCACGAGGGCGATCAAGGCGGCGGCGGCGGCGATCCGCGCCAGCATGTTCGAACGGCGGCCCCGGGCGAGTCGCCCTTCGCGCGCCTCGGCTTCAGCGACCTCGATTGGAGACCTCCTCCGGGCGAGCTCCGAAGCGCCGCACCCGCCGCTGATACGCTGCCAGCGCTTCATCGAGGTCGGCTTCGCCGAAGTCAGGCCAGAGGGTCCCCGTGCTATAGAACTCGGAGTAGGCCGCTTGCCACAGCAGGAAATTGCTGAGGCGCATCTCCCCCGCCGTTCGGATCACCAGGTCCGGGTCCGGCAGGCCACGGGTGTACAGGTGCGCCGCCACGCTCTGTTCATCCAGGCGGGTCAGATCCGCGCCCTGTGACGCCAGCTCCCGCACCGCGTCGATGATCTCGCCGCGGCCGCCGTAGTTGATCGCAATGTTGAGCACCGCACGAGCCCCCACGCGGGTCCGGTCGTTGGCCTGCCGGATCTGGTCCTGGAGGGCCGTACTCAGCTCGTGCAGCCGGCCGGAGAACCGCAGCTCAATGCCGCGGCGCGCCAATTCGTCGACTTCTCGACGAATGCTTTCGGAAAAGAGGCTCATCAGGGCATCCACTTCATCGCGGGGCCGCGACCAGTTCTCGGTGGAAAAGGCGTACACGGTCAGAACCCGAATGCCTCGCCGGTCGGCGGCGTCCGCGACGCGCCGAATCGATTCAATCCCGGCTTTGTGACCCATCACCCGCGGCAGGAATCGCTCGCGGGCCCAGCGACTGTTGCCGTCCATGATGATCGCGACATGCTGGGGGGGCGGCAGCGGGTTCACAGATGTCCTGCTTACACTTCCATGATCTCGGCTTCCTTGCGCGAAGCCATCTCGTCGACGCGCGCGATGTAGCGGTCGGCGACTTTCTGTACCTGCTCGCCGCCACGGCGGGCCTCATCGGCTGAAATCTTCTTCTCGCGCTCGGCCGCCTTGATCCGATCCATCTGCTCACGGCGGATATTGCGCACCGCGATGTGCGCGCCCTCCGCATATCGCTTGACCAGCTTGGCATACTCACGCCGCCGTTCTTCATTGAGGGGCGGAATCGGCACCCGGATCAGCTGCCCATCATTGCCGGGGTTCAGGCCGAGCTCCGACTTCTGGATCGCCTTCTCGACCGCCGCGATCACGGTCCGATCCCAGGGCTGGATCAGGATCAGGCGGGCTTCCGGAACCGTGATCGTGGCCAGCTGGTTGAGGGGAGTCGGGTTTCCGTAGTACTCGACCGGGATCCGGTCGACCAGCGACGCACTCGCCCGCCCGGTGCGAATCGTCAGCACTTCTTTGGCTAGGGCATCGATGCTCTTCTGCATCTTGGTCTCAGCTTCCCGGAGGCTCTCCTCGATCATGCCGGGGCTCCGACGAGCGTGCCGATTTGCTTCCCGAGGACCGCGCTTTCGATACTGCCTTCTTGCGAATGGTCGAAAACGATGATCGGAATGTTGTTCTCCCGACAGAGCGTCACGGCCGTATGGTCCATCACGCGTAAGTCCTTGTTGATCAGGTCAAGGTAATCCAGGTGTGCGAATCGCTTGGCTTTGGGGTCCTTCATCGGGTCGGCGTTGTAGATGCCATCGACCTTCGTGGCCTTCAGCACGACCTCGGCCTCGATCTCGACGGCGCGCAGGGCCGCGGTGGTGTCGGTGCTGAAATAGGGATTGCCGCTGCCGGCGGCCAGGATCACGACCCGGTCCTTCTCCAGGTGACGAACCGCGCGCCGGCGGATGTACGGCTCGGCGATCTGGTGCATGCTGATCGCGGTCTGAACCCGGGTAGGCTGGCCGATGTTCTCGAGCGCGTCCTGTAAGGCCAGCGCATTGATCACCGTCCCCAGCATGCCCATATAGTCCGCCGTCACCCGGTCCATGCCCCGCTTGCTCGCGGCATCGCCACGAATGATATTTCCGCCTCCCACCACGATCGCGAACTGCGTCCCGTAGGCCCGCTTGACCCGGACGATCTCCTCCGCGATGGCATGCACCACGCCGGGATCAATGCCGAACGTCCCGGCGGCTGCCAGCGCCTCGCCGCCCAACTTCAGGAGCACGCGTTTGTAGCGGGGCGTGGCGGACGGCTTGATCACTCGAGTTAGCTTGCTTCTCCCACTTTGAAACGGGCGAAGCGGGAAATGGTTATGTTCTCGCCGAGCTTGGCAATGCTCTCTTTGAGCAATTGCTCGATCGTTTTCTTGTCGTCCTTGGCCCAGGCCTGGTCGAGGAGCACCTCGCGCTTGTAGAAATCGTTGAGCTTGCCCTCGACGATTTTCTGCACCACTGCCGGGGGCTTCTTCGCCTCACTGGCCTGCGCTTCAAAGATCTTCCGCTCCCGGTCCACGATCTCGGCGGGGACGTCCTGGCGCCGCAGGTACTTGGGCTCGGCGGCGGCGATATGGACGGCGATCTCGTGGGCGACGTGCCGAAACTCGTCATTCCGGGCGACGAAGTCGCTCTCGCTGTTCAATTCAAGGAGGACGCCCAGCTGATGGTTGTGGTGGACATAGGTGGCGATGATGCCCTGGCCGGCCACCCGAGCTGACTTTGTGCCCGCCTTGGCGATGCCTTTCTGGCGCAGCCAGTCCTTCGCCTTCTCGAAATCCCCGTTCGTGGCCTCCAGGGCGCGTTTGCAGTCCATCATCCCGGCGCCGGTTGCCTCTCGCAGCGCCCTCACCTGCTCCGCTGGAATTGCCATCTACTTCTCGTCGTCCAGGGATTCGTCCTCGTAGAACTCGGCCTCGTCGATCGTGGGCATCCCCGCCAGGCCCTTCTCGTCCTCTTCCTCTTCGTCCTCGGCGAACTCGAACTCGGTCACCGGGACCTCGGGCGCAGCGGTCAGTTCGTCCGGGCTGATCAGTTGACGCGCTTCGAGGGCCGCGTCCGCGATTTTCGAGGTGATCAGCTTGACCGCGCGGATCGCATCGTCGTTGCCGGGGATGACGTGGTCGATCTCATCCGGGTCGCAGTTCGAGTCGGTGATCGCCACCAGCGGGATCCCCAATTTGCGCGCCTCGGTGACGGCGATGTGCTCTTTGCGGGGGTCGACCACATAGACCGCCCCGGGGAGCCGCTTCA
Source organism: Candidatus Dormiibacterota bacterium (assembly GCA_036732165.1). Lineage (GTDB taxonomy): Bacteria > Chloroflexota > Dormibacteria > CF-121 > CF-121 > JALYYC01. The sequence continues at coordinate 54,504 of DAINCX010000004.1, forward strand.
TGTCCGACATGCCGCCGAAGAATCGTTCCAGACGCTGGTATTCCTCCTCGAGCTGGGTGATCGCCTTCTTGCTGCCAGTGAAGCCGCCGTTATTGCGGGTGGCTCGCAGGCTGTTGAGACGGTCGATCTGGCGGCGCATGACCGTGAAGTTCGTCAGCATGCCACCCATCCAGCGGTGGTTCACAAACGGCATGCCTGAACGCCGAGCCTCGAGCTCGATGGATTCCTGGGCCTGCTTCTTCGTGCCCACGAACAGGACCGTCCGGCCTGTCCCCACGACATCCTTCACCCAGGTCGACGCGTCGTCCAGCAGCTTGACCGTCTGCTGCAGATCGATGATGTGAATCCCATTTCGCGCGGTGAAGATGTACCGCTTCATCTTGGGATTCCAGCGGCTGGTCTGGTGGCCGAAGTGGACCCCGGCCTCGAGCAGCTGCTTGAGCGTGACGAGTGGCATACGAACGTCCTCCTTGTTTTGACGCCTCCGCCTCCGTCCTCCGGCCGCCGGACCCCTCGGGCAACCCGGCACGCCGTCAGGAGGCGTGTTTATTCCGCGGCCCTGAGTATAACCTGCGCTACGCCGCCGGCGCGGTTGACTTCTTCGCGCGCGCGCCGCGAGGCGGTCGGGTGCTGGTCCTGACAGCGCGTTCCGGCTTGCAGGCCGGATAGTCGGAACAGCTCTTGAAGTCGCCATACTTCCCCTTGCGCATCACCTGGGGCTTGCCGCAACGCGGGCATGGATCGTCCAGCAGCAGTTCACTCGGCCGCGGAGCCGTGACGACTTTCGCCCCGCCCTCGAGATACCGGCACTGCGGATACCCGGAGCAGCCGATGAAACTACCGAAGCGACCGGTTCGGTTCAGCAGCGCCTTGCCGCACTTGGGGCAGATGCGGTCGGGGACGACATCCTCGGGCTTGATCTCACGCTTGACGTAGCGACATTTCGGATAGCCGGAGCAGGCGACAAAGGGGCCATTCTTGCCAGTCCGCTCGACGAGCGGCTTGCCGCAGGTCGGGCACGGCTCCCCGGTCGGTTTCGGCGGCGGGGCTTTCTCCTGGCCCTCGCGGCCCTGGATGTAATCGCAAGTCGGGTAGAGCGAACACCCGACGAACTCGCCCATCTTGCTCATGCGATAGACGAGCCGCCCATCGCGACCCTCCTCCTTACATTTCGGGCAATCCTCACCGGTCTCCCGCATCGGGACCTTGACGCGCTCCGTCGCTTCGGCTTTGGTCAGGGTTTTGAGGAAGGGCTTGAAGAACTCGCGGACGATCGGGACCCACTGGCGGCGCCCCTCTTCGACGTCGTCGAGCTCCTCCTCCATCTCGGCCGTGAAGCCGGCATCGACGATGTCCGGAAAGTGCTCGATCAACCAGCTATTCACCGTCTTCCCGAGGTCGGTCGGCCGGAGCCGCCGCTCCTCCTGCTGGACGTAGTGACGGGTTTGGATCACGTCGATGGTCGGGGCGAAGGTACTGGGGCGGCCGACGCCCACCTCTTCGAGCGCTTTGATCAACGAGGCTTCCGAATACCGAGGCGGGGGCTGTGTGAAGTGCTGCTCCGGCTTCAGCTCCCGCAGGTTGAGCGCCTCCCCGACCGTTAGCAGCGGCAACTCCTTCTCTTCGTCGTTGTCGCTGTCCCGCTCCCAGACCCGGTAGAAGCCATCGAAGACGAGCACCGACCCGGCCGCGCGGAACAGGTAGTCACCGCCGGCAATGTCGGCGCGAGTCTGGGCGAATCGCGCCGGCGACATCTGGCTCGCGGTGTACCGCTGCCAGATCAGCCGATACAGCTTGAGCTGGTCGGGCGTCAGAAAGTTCTTGACCGACTCCGGTGTCCGCGCCACATCGGTCGGGCGGATCGCCTCATGGGCATCCTGCACCGTCCCCTTGGCTTTCCATTCCGCGCGATCGCGCCGCGCGTAGGTTGGCCCGTATTCATCGGTGATGAACCGGCGCGTTTGGCTGACGGCCTCTTCGGAGATCCGGAAGGAATCGGTTCGCATGTAGGTGATCAGACCGACCGGTCCCTGGCTCCCCAGCTCGATGCCCTCATAGAGCTGCTGCGCCAGGCTCATGGTGCGGTTCGGCTTGAAGCGGAGCCGGTTCGATGCGTCCTGCTGCAGCGTGCTCGTCTTGTACGGTGGCGGCGCATTCCGCATGCTGTCCTTGGTCTCGATCGACAGCACGCGATAGCTCGCGCCGTCCAGCCACGCCATGATGTCGCGGACCTGCGGCTCCTCTTTGAGGTCGATCTTGTCCTCGCCCTGCTTGCCGATGAAGCGTGCGGGGAACACGCGCTGCGGGAGGTCGCCCTTGGCCAGCATGGCGTCGAGGGTCCAGGACTCGACGGGCCTGAATTTCTCGATCTCCTCCTCGCGCTCGCAGACGAGCCGAACGGCCACGGACTGGACGCGGCCGGCGCTGAGCCCCTTGCGGATCTTCTTCCACAAGAGCGGGCTGAGCTTGTAGCCCACGAGCCGGTCGATGACCCGCCGAGCCTGCTGGGCATCCACCAGGTCCTGATTGATCGGGCGCAGCGCGAGCAGCGCTTTTTCGACCGCCGTCGGCGTGATCTCGTGCAACTCGATGCGTCGTGGATCCTTGAGCTTGAGGACATTCGCGAGGTGCCAGGCAATCGCCTCACCCTCGCGGTCCGGGTCTGAGGCGAGCAGCACCTCGGAAGCGTCCTTGGCGGCCGCCTTGAGATCCCTGATGGTGGCCTCCTTTCCCGGGATGGTCACGTAATCGGGCTTGAAGGCATCATCCAGATCGATCCCCAGGGTGCTCTTGGGAAGATCGCGCACATGCCCCATCGAGGCGCGGATATCGTATTTGCCTCCGAGGAAGCGGCCAAGGGTCTTGGCCTTGGCTGGTGACTCAACGATGATCAGGGGGTTTGCCATTTCTTAGTCTCGTGGGCGGCGGGTGACGCCGCCGCAGTCGCCGATTATATAGTTGCCCATTTCCAATAATGTCAAGCGCCGGCTCACTTCTTTGCTGTCCAGGCGCATCGCGGCGGCCAGATCATCATGATGGCGCGGTTCTACCCAATCGAGCAATTCCCAAACGGCTGCAAGCTCGGGTTCTGCGGGTCCCGAAGCCGCGCGCGTGCGCGCGCGCGTACGCGCGCGAGCCGCCGGCACAACCGACGCCAGCTCAGGAAATTCCTCCAGCACATCCTCAACTGTTTGCACCAGCTTCGCGCCGTCTTTGAGCAGCCGATGCGGGCCGGCGGCGACCGGATTGTCGATGCTTCCTGGCACGCAGAAGACCTCGCGGTTTCCTTCCAACGCCATGCGGGCGGTGATCAGGGCGCCGCTGCGCTCGGCCGCCTCCACGACCACCACCCCAAGGCTCATGCCACTGATGATTCGGTTGCGCACGGGGAATCGACTCGGCAGCGGTGGTGTCCCGGCCTCCGCCTCAGTCAGCACCGCGCCGGTGGCGGCAATGTCGCGCGCCAACTCCGCATGCTCAGGGGGGTAGATCCGATCGATCCCGGTGGCCAGCACGGCGACGGTGGGGGTCGGCCCTTGCAGCGCGCCGCGATGAGCGGCGGCATCGATCCCGCGGGCCAGGCCACTGACCACCACGACGCCGACCCTGGAGAGGTCGCGCGCGAGTCGCTGCGCGGTCCGAAGCCCATAGGGGGTGGCGCGGCGCGAACCGACGACCGCGATCATCGGCCCAGCCGGAATACGCCCGTCGACATAGAGATGGTCCGGAGGATCGAAAATCTCTTGCAACAGCGTCGGGTAGGACGGGTGATGCCGGTCGATGCAGGTGACGGTCATCCACTCTCGCGATATTGCAAGGCTTCGGCGACATGGGCGACCTCGATATCAGACGCGGCCTCGAGGTCGGCGATGGTTCGGGCCACGCGGATGACTCGGTGGATGGCGCGCCCACTGAGATGGAGACGTTCGGCGGCGATTTCCAGCAGATCGCGGGCGGCGGCAGGAAGGGCGACATCGCGACGGACCGCGGTCCCGCCCAAGGCGCCGTTCAGCGGACCATGTGGCCGGCGAGCCCGCTGGCGGGCGCGGGCCTCCACCACGCGCTCCCGCACGACGGCACTCGATTCCCCCGATTGCGAGGGGGCCAACAGCTCCCCGGCCGGCTGGCGGGAAACACTGACCTGGAGGTCGATTCGGTCGCGGATGGGCCCCGAAATCCGATCGCGGTAGCGCGCCCGCGCGAGTGGTGAGCAGTCGCAGCCACGGCGAGGGTCACCGGCAAAGCCGCAGGGGCACGGATTGGCCGCCGCGACCAGGATGAAGCGTCCCGGAAGCACGGCGTGGCCGCGGGTCCGCGCCACCGCCAGGCGACCTTCCTCGAGGGGCTGACGCAGCGACTCAAGCGCATCCCGGCGGAACTCCGCGAACTCGTCCAGGAAGAGCACCCCCCGATGCGCCCTCGTCACTTCGCCTGGCTGCGGGACGCTGCCGCCACCTCCGATCAGGCCGGCGGGCGAGATGGTGTGATGCGGCGCGCGGAAGGGTGCCGTCTCCTGCAGTCCCGCGCCCGCGGGGAGGAGCCCGAGGCACGAGGCGATCGTCGTCACCTCGAGGGCCTCGGGTGGCGTGAGCGGGGGAAGGATCCCAGGAAGGGCCCGTGCCAACAGGGTCTTGCCGGCGCCGGGCGGTCCGACCAATAAAAGATGATGCGCGCCGGCCGCGGCGATCTCGAGGGCTCGCCTCGCGTGCGGTTGGCCACAGAAGTCGGCCAGGTCGACGGGCTCGGGGGACAAGGACTCCACCGGCGTGATGGGGGCGGCGGCGACGTCGGGGAGGGGCGCCCCGTCTCGCCAGTGGCTGATCAATTCCCGGAGGTGGCTCACGGGCACCACCGGTCGACCGGTGGCCAGCCGGGTCTCCCGCACGTTGGCCGCCGGAACGACGAAGCGGCGCGCTCCGAGCCGGTCCAGGTGGGCCGTGATGGCCAGCGAGCCCCGTACGCCGCGGACGCTCCCGTCCAGGGCCAGTTCGCCCAGCCAGGCCACATCCGTGGGGAGGTCCCGCTCCATGGCAGCGCTGACGATGGCGGCGGCCATGGCCAGGTCGAACCCACTGCCCAATTTCGGTAGCTGCGCGGGAGCGAGGTTGACCGTCACCTTTCGCCCCGGAAACTGATAGCCGCTGTTATTGATGGCGATCTTGACGCGCTCGCGGGCTTCCTGCAGGGCGCGGTCACCGAGCCCCACGATATGGAAACCGGGAAGACCCTCGGCAATGTCGGCTTCGACGTCGATCCGGACGCCGTCGAGTCCAAAGATGGTGCCGCACAGGGCGCGGGCGAGCATGCCGACCTAGATTACACTATTTTGTGTATCGGCCTATGCATACATGACGCTCGGGCGGCCACAATGGAGCGGCGATGCAGTGGAAACGCGCGGTGGCCCGCGCCCTGGGCTGGCTCACCACCCTCCCCTATCGCCGGCCTGGGTCACGGGTGAGGATCGGCGCCGGGGTGCTGGGAAACGGTCGCCTTCGGATCATCGGCCCAGGGCAGGTGGTGCTCGAGGATGACGTCAACGCCTGGTCCCACGCCGAGCCCAACCGGCTGATCACGACGCGCCAACAAGCCACCATCCGGATTGGCCGCAATGCCCGGCTCAACGGGTGCACGCTCGTGGCGGCCGACCGCATCGAGGTGGGCGCCGATTGCGTGCTCGGGTCCTGCGAGGTCCGCGACCATCTTCCTGACGAGGCCCCGGGCGCCAGCCGACACCAGCAGGCCGAGCCGAGCGCGGTCGTGCTCGAAGACAACGTGTGGATCGGCGGACAGGTCTCCGTCCTTCCCGGCGTCCGCATCGGACGGAACTCGGTCGTCGGGATTCACGCCGTGGTCTTCGACCCGGTCCCGCCGGATGTCATCGTGGCCGGCAATCCCGCGCGAGTGATCCGCAGCCTGGGATTCCCCGCCGAGGGATAATCGAAAACAGTGAAGGCAAACCCACCGCCCCCGACCTGCGACCAGTGCAAGCGCATGCCACGCTGGGAGCGCCTCACCGGGCCCGATCGTGAGGTCCACCTGGACGACGGCCGCATCGTGGTCCGTCGAGGTCAGGTTTGGGTCTGTCCCCACTGTGGGCACAGCACGCCGGTCTCGTTCGAGGCCTGGACCTGATCGAAGCCGGGACCGCTCGAACCCTGGAGCTGCTCGCGGCCACCCTCGAGGCTCGACGTCCACGCCGCCTGGACGCCGCGCCGCCCCTCTTGCGAGCCGGCGTCTTGATCCCGATCTTTCATTCCGGGAACGCCCCCGAGGTCCTCTTCACCCGACGGACCGACACGGTGCTGACCCATAAAGGTCAGATCTCGTTTCCCGGGGGCCAGCGGGAGCCGACCGACGCCAGCATGGTGGAAACGGCCCTCCGTGAAAGCTACGAAGAGATCGGGCTGGACCCCGCCCGGGTCGTCGTCCTGGGGGAGCTCGACGACGTCTTCACCTCGGTGAGCGGCTTCGTCGTGACCCCGGTCATCGGCGTGGTGCGGGACGGCCTGCAAGACCTCGTCCCGGCACCGGCCGAGGTGAGGAGCGTGTTCACCGTGCCCGTCGACCAGCTCCGCGATGAGCGGGTTCACACGACGCAGACGCGCGAGGTCGATGGGCAGCGATACCGCATCCACTATTACACCGTCGGCGACGATGTGATCTGGGGCGCAACCGGGTACATCGTCCACCAGTTCCTGGGGGCCTGGGACCACGCGGTCCTGGGGAAGTCTTAGTCGATGGCGTTCTTGATGTGGTCGACGCGTAGCAGCCTGCCCGCCCGCACCGTCAAGCCGATCACGTCGAAGCGCACCGGGCCCCGATGGGGCGCCTGTTTCAGGTAATAGAGCGCGAGCTGACGGAGCTTTCGAATCTTTCGGGCATCGACCGCCTCCTGGGGCAGTCCAAAGCCGTGACCCGCCCTCGTCTTGACTTCGACGAAGACCAGCGTGGGCCCGTCGCTGGCAACCAGGTCGAGCTGACCGATCGGCGTGCGCACGTCACGGGCGACGATGCCGTAACCGAGCCCCCGCAAGTGATCCTCGGCGAGCGCCTCGCCGCTAGTCCCAAGGGCTGACGGCAAAGGCGGCGGCCTCCAGCTCCGCGCGGACCCGGATGGAGATGAATGAGCGTCGATGCAGGGGCGTGAGCCCATGGCGGTCCATCGCGGTCAGATGCTCCGGAGTGGGATACCCCTTGTGCGTCTCGAAGCCGTACCGAGGGAACTGTTCGGCGGTGCGGATCATCAGGCGGTCGCGCGTCACCTTCGCCAGGATGCCGCCCGACATGATCGAGATGGAGCGGCGATCGCCCTTGACGATGGGCAGCTGCGGCATCAGCGCTTCGGGCAGGGTGAAGCCGTCGACGAGCAGGTAGTCGAGGCGGCGGTTCAACTGCTGGAGGGCGATGCCCATCGCCCAGCGCGCGGCTCGGGCCACCCCGACGCGATCGATCTCGTCGACTTCGACGATGCCCACCCCCCAGGCTTCCGCTCCCTCCAGGATGCGATCGTAGTAATGGTCGCGCTCCTTCGCGGTCAGCAGCTTGGAGTCGTCGATCCCCTCGCAATGGAAATACGGCCGCATGATGGCGGCGCCGGCCACCACCGGTCCGGCCCAGGGGCCTCGTCCGGCTTCGTCGACCCCGGCGACGATGCCGTAGCCGAGGCCGAAAGCCTGCCGTTCGAAGACCCAGAGGTCCCGGTCAGCTTTCGGTCGTTTCGTCCGGCTGGTCGGGGGCCGCGCTGGCTGCGGGCGCGCTACTGGCAACGGTCTGGCGTTTCTCCCGGATGCGTGCGCTCTTCCCCACTTTCCCTCGCAGGTAGTAGAGCTTGGCCCGGCGCACTTTTCCATGACGGACCACGTCGATCTTGTCGATGCGCGGCGAGTGCAGTAGGAAGCTCCGCTCGACGCCCACGCCGTGGGCGATGCGGCGGACGGTGAAGATCTGTTTGACCCCGCTGCCACGGCACCCGATGACGGTGCCCTCGAAGATCTGGACACGTTCCCGGGTGCCTTCGACGACCTTGGCGTGCACCTTGACGGTGTCGCCCGGGGTCAGGACCGAAACCTTGAGATTTTTCCGCTCGCTTTCAGCATCGAGCAGGTCGAGTACGTTGGGCACGGCTCCAAAGGATACCACCCGTGACGCAAACCGGACCCGGCTCGGTCAGGGGATAAGATCGGGGCGGCGGCGGCGAGTTCTGACCTCCGCCTGGGCGCGCCGCCATTTCTCGATCTCGGCATGATGGCCCGAGAGGAGGATCTCCGGGACGGCCAGGCCCTCATAGACGGCGGGCCGCGTGTACTGCGGGTACTCGAGCAGGTCCCCGCCGAACGACTCATCCAGCGGCGAGTCCGACGACCCCAGTACGCCGGCCCGCAGGCGACTGACGGCGTCGATGAGCGCCATCGCCGGCAGCTCCCCCCCGGTGAGCACGTAGTCGCCGATCGAAATTTCCCGATCGACCAGGCCGGTCACCACCCGCTCGTCCACGCCCTCGTAGCGCCCGCAGATCAAGTAGAGATCGTCGTGGTCGGCCAGCTCGCGAACGATCGGCTGCCGCAACGGTTCGCCCTGCGGACTGAGCAGAATGATCGGCCCGTGCCCCTGCCGCTCCCGAACGGCCTCGAAGATGGGCTCCGGCTTCAGGACCATGCCGGCGCCACCGCCATACGGAATGTCGTCGACCTGCCGGTGGCGGTCGTGCGTGTAGTCACGCAGGTTGTGCAGGACGAGCGTGATGGCGCCGCTCCTGAGTGCCCGGCCGGTGACCCCAGCGGCCAACGGTCCGGGAAACGCTTCGGGGAAGAGGGTCAGGACCTCGAAGATCATGGCGCCCTATCGTCGGGGAGGTCGACCGTGATGGCGCCCCCGGGCAGATCGACCCGCAGCACGACGCTCCGCACCATCGGGACCAACCGCTCGCGCGCCCCGTCGACCACGCGCAGCATGTCGTTGGCAGGGTTGGTCAGCACCTCCGCCACCGTCCCCAGGCGCCCGCCGGTCCCGCGATCGATCACCTGAAGACCCACCAGCTGAAAATGGTAAAAGCGTTCCGGCGGCAATGCCCGAGCCTCGGTCAGGGGAACCGTGAGGTACGAGCCCGTGAGTCGCGCCGCTTCCTCGCGGTCGGTGATCTCGGCGAAGGTCAGCAGGATGCCGGCATCGGAGACGCCGGACCGCTCGATCGTGAGACGCCGACCCGCCACCGTCACCTGGGAGCCTGGCGCGAACCGGTCGGGGAAGTCGGTGAGCGACTCGACCCGCACGCTCCCCCGCACGCCGTGGGCCTTGAGCACGCGGCCGATCCGCAGGTCCGGCTGCGCGCCCGAGGTCACACGATCTCGACCATCACCCGGTCGTGGTTCTTGAGCGCGGCAGCCCGGACGACGGCCCGGATGGCGTCGATGTTGCGCCCGCCGCGGCCGATGACCTTGCCCACATCGTCGTTCGACAGCGTGACCTCGACCCGGTTGGTTCGCTCGCCTTCGACCATCGCAACCTTGACGTCTTCTGGTTTGGACACGATCGCCTTGATGATGTAGCTGACGAGGTCGGTGTAGTCCTGCACGATCAGGCCTCGGGCTCGGCCGCCGTCGCCACCGCGGTCGCCGCCTTCGCCGGCTTGGTGGGCCGTTTCCGAGCGGACTCCTTGGGCAGCAGCCCCTCGCCAATCAGGAAGGCCCGCGCCGTATCGGAGGGCCGGGCGCCTTTTTGCAGCCAGACCTTAACCTTCTCCGCATCGACGGTGCGCTTGACGGGGTCGGTCATCGGGTCGAACGTGCCCAGAATCTCGATGAATTTCCCGTCACGTGGTGACCGGCTGTCCGCCACCACGAGCCGGTAGAAGGGGTGCTTCTTGGCCCCAATGCGCCGCATGCGAATCTTGACTGACACGTCGAACCTCCTGGCCTTAGCCTTTGAGTAATTGTGCGGGGTCGATCGGGAGCCCGCGGATCCGCTTCCCCTTCCCCATCTGCTTCATCATCTGTTGCATTTGTTGAAAGCCCTTCAGCAGCCGGTTGACCGCCGCGATGTCGGTTCCGGATCCGCGGGCGATCCGCCGCCGGCGGCTGCCGTTAACCGACTCCGGCCGTTCGCGCTCGTCAGGGGTCATCGAGAGGATGATGGCCTCCATCTCGCGCAGCTGGTCGTCGCTCGGCAGCGCCCCGGCCAGGTTCTTGATCTTGCCGGCCCCCGGAAGCATGCCGATGAGCCCCTCCAGCGGCCCCATTTTCTTGACCTGCTTCAACTGTTCCATGAAGTCCGTGAGGGTCAGGTGGCCGGCCCGCAGTTTCCGCTCCATGTCCCGGGCCTGGGACTCGTCGACGTGCTCCTGGGCGCGTTCGATCAGGGTCAGCACGTCGCCCATCCCAAGAATTCTCGACGCCATCCGGTCCGGGTAGAAGATCTCGAGGTCGGTCAGCTTCTCACCCACACCGACAAACTGGATCGGGCACGCGGTCACCGCGCGGAGCGAGAGCGCTGCACCGCCACGAGCGTCGCCGTCGAGCTTGGTGAGGATGGCCCCCGTCAGCGGCACCGTCTGCTGAAAGGCGAGCGTCACGTCCACCGCCTGCTGGCCCGTCATGGCGTCCAGCACCAGGAGTCGCTGCACGGCCGGTACGGCCTCGACGATCTGCTTGAGCTCGGCCAGCAGATCCACGTCGACCTGCAGGCGGCCGGCGGTGTCGATGATGATCACGTCGGCGTTTACTCGTCGCGCTTCGTTGAGGGAGTTCCGAGCAATCGCCACCGGGTCGGTGTCGCGCGGCGCAAACGACGGGGCGTTGATGCTCTTCGCCAGGATCTCCAGCTGCTCCATGGCCGCCGGCCGCCGGCCATCCGTCGAGACCAGGAGTGGGCGGTGGCCCTCGCGACGAGTAAAGAGCGCGAGTTTCCCGGCCGCCGTGGTCTTGCCCGCTCCCTGCAGGCCCGCGAGCACGATCACCGTGGGCGGGGTGGCCGCGTAGGCCATCGGCTCCCGGGTGCCCAGCAGGGCAATCATCTCCTCGTGCACGATCTTGACCAGCTGCTGGCCGGGAGTGAGGCTCTCCATGACCTCGGCCCCGACCGCCCGCGCCCGGATCCGGGCGACGAAGTCCCGGGCCACCTTGTAGTTGACATCGGCTTCGAGCAGGGCCAGTCGGACCTCTCGCAAGCCCGCATCGACGTCGGCTTCGCTCAGCTTGCCGCGTCCGGTCAGCTTTTTGAGCGCCGCGTCGAGGCGCTCCGTCAGCGAATCAAACATCGCGCCGGCGCTCCAGCCCGAGTTTGTGCTCGTAACCGTCGAGGTTGGCGGCGGTTCGCCGCACCACGTCGTAGACCGCCGTGCGGCTGACTTGCTCACGTTCCGCGATCTCGCCGTAGGACCAGTCTTCCTCCCAGGCCAGGTGCAGGATTCGACGCTGGTGTTCGGTCAGCAGGGGTCCGTAGAGGTCGAGCAGGCGAAGCTGACGCTGGCGTTGCCGTGTCCTGTCAAGCATTTAGCCTTGACAGTATACGCATCAACGGCGAGGCGATCCGGTCTCCTCGTTGTTCAGCACAAACTGCAGCAGCCAGAGAAACCCGGCGACGGCGATGCCCAGCGCAACCACGCCGACGAGCCCGACGAGGGCGAAGGCCAGGATCGTGGTTACTGATCGTCCTCCGGCTTATCCGCCACCCGCTCATCCTGCAGAATCTCCATCGCCTGGATCGCGTCCTCGCGAGGTACCCAGAGGTCGACGGCCGCGTAGCCACCGACCGTGACCGGCTCCACGGAGGCCAGCGCTTCGTGACGAAGGTACACGGTGATACCAGCGGAGTCCAGGACCGCCTTCCACAGGTCGGCCTCCGGGAGACCGCTGGCCGTCACCAGCTTGACGAAGGCGTTCGGGTTATCTACAGGATTCATGCATCGCCCTCCATTTGCAACAAGACCCGGAGATACTCGGCGGGATCGAAGCGGTTGAGGTCGTCCAAGCCTTCACCGATCCCGACCAGCTTGACCGGGACGCGAAGCTCTTCCTCGATATTAAGCACGACGCCAGCCCGGGCGGACCCATCCATCTTGGTCACGACCAGTCCGGTCAGCCCGAGGGCCTGCTGGAAGACCTTCACCTGCTGGGCGGAGTTCTGGCCGATGTGCGCATCGAGGACGGCCAGCACCTCCTGGGGCGCCGCCGGGTCGAGCCGCTCCAGGACGCGTCGCACCTTTCGCAATTCCTCCATCAGGTCCGTCCGGGTGTGGAGGCGCCCGGCCGTATCAACGATGACCACGTCGGCGCCGCGGGCCCGGGCCGCCTGCACCGCGTCGAAGGCCACCGCCCCGGGATCCGCGCCGGCCTGGTGCCCGACCACGTCGACCTGCGCCCGCTGGGCCCAAACCCGGAGTTGCTCGCCGGCCGCCGCTCGATAGGTATCCGCGGCGGCGAGCAGGGGTCGGTGCCCTTCAGCTTTGAGCAGGTGGGCGAGCTTCCCGATCGTGGTCGTCTTCCCAGACCCGTTGACCCCGACCACGAGCACAACCGCTGGGGCGCCGCGGAGATTGAGATCCCGCGGTCGCGTCCCCATTTCCGCGGCGAGGATCTCCTTGAGATACCCGAGAGCGTCCGCCGGTGAGCGAAGGTGGGCTGACGCCGCCTGGTTTCGCAAGGTCTCCACCACCCGCTCCGTGGTCGCCATGCCGGCGTCGGCCGCGATCAGCGTCGCTTCGAGGTCGTCCCAGAAGGTGGCGTCGAGGGCGGGGCGCCCGAAGACTTCCTTGAGGTCGGCGACATAGGCTCGCCGCCCCGATTCCAGACTCTTGGAAAACCGGGTCCAGAAGCCGCGACGGGTGGGATCCTGGTCGTCCCTGGCGTCAGGCGGTCCGCTCACGGATCGGCATCAGCGCATCTCGTTCCATCCGGACCGAGACGATGCGAGAGATGCCATGCTCGCCCAGGGTGACGCCGTAGAGGACTTCCGCCTGCGCCATGGTGGAATGGTTGTGGGTCACGATCAAGAATTGCTGATCTAAAGAGAGCCGCTTGAGGACTCGGTTGAAGCGCATCACGTTCGCGTCGTCCAGCGCGGCGTCCACCTCGTCGAGAACATAGAAGGGGCTCGGGTTCACCGCCTGCAGAGCGAAGAGAAAGGCCAGGGCGGTGAGCGCCCGCTCGCCGCCGGATAGCAGGGTGAGCGGCTGCAACCGCTTGCCCGGGGTTTGGGCCAGGATCTCCACCCCCTCATCAAGCCGGTTCCCAGCGTCGTCAGCCTCCAGGCGGAGGGTGGCGCGGCCTCCCTCGAACAGCTCGCCGAAGAATTCCTGGAAGTTGATCGCGACCGAGTGGAAGACGGTTCGGAACCGCTCATCGATCTCGTTCTCCAGGCGCTGACGGAGTTCGAGCAACTGCGCGCTGGCCGCTTCGAGGTCGGCAAGCTGGGAGCCCAGGCTGTTGCACCGCTCGCGCGCCTGCGCGTACTCCTCCGGTGCCAGCAGGTTGACGGCGCCCATACCGTCGAGTCGCCGCTGCAACCGCGAGACCTCACGCTCGGTCTTCTGCCAGTCGACCTCCGCCACCGGCTCCTCCTCGTCGATCACCTGGCCGTCATCGCGGAGGGCCAGGGCGCAGCGATCGACCTCCGCCTGGGCGCTCTCGACCTCGGTCCGCGCCGCCGACAGCGCATCGTCCGCATGGGCAAGGTCCACCTGGAGCTGCACATTGCGTTGCTCACCCTCCTGGACTCGCGACTCCAGGCTGGCGAGAAGATCTGAGTCCGGCAGATCCTGGCCTTCCAACAATCCCAGCTCGGCCTGCAAGGCCTCGGCCGTCTCGAGGCAGCGCCGGCGCTCCTCCTCAATCAGAGCGGGTTGGGCCGATAGCTCCGCGGTCGCCGCTTGGCGTTGGGCAAGGTCGTCCCCGTGGGCCCGCCAGACCTCCCGGGCCCGTTCCAGCTGCCGCAGCAAATCCTCATGGCGCTGCCGGGCGAGCGCGGCGCGCAGTTCGAGCTCCTGGCGACGCTGGACGTCTAAGGCCACCTGCGAAACGGCCGCGCGGACCTGATCATCGAGCGTCGGAAATCCCGTCGCCGCAGCGACCGCGGCCTCGGCAACCGCCTGCTGGCGCAGCCGGATATTCCGTTGCGCCTCCTCCGCCTGATCCAGTTGGGCCGCGATGCGGGCGACCTGTCCCCGAACCTGCCCCTCGTGTTGATCCTCGCGGTCGGCAGCCGTGCGGGCCACCGACAGGGCTCCCCCCGCTTCGACCTCGCGACTCCTGGCCGCGTCCAGGGCGACCAACGCCGCCGTCCGAGCCTCGACCAGGGCGGCCCGACGGTGGGAGAGCGCGGCCTGCTCAGCGACAGCCTCGGCTCTGGCCGTCTGGGCGTCGGCAAGGGTCGCCTCCAGCCCGCGCACCTGGGCCTGGACCTCGAGCGGCGCGTCGTGAAAGGCTCCCGCACGAAGCGAGGCCGCGGTCAGAACGTCGCCCGTGCGGGTGATGGCCTTGAGGTCTGGATAGCGCCCGATGAGTTGCCTTGCCTCCGCCAGGTCGGCCACCAGGACGGTCCGGTCCGTGAGGTAGCCGATCAGGGGCGCGATAGGCTCCTGGACCCGGATCAAGGTTGCGATCGAGACAACGCCCGTCGGCAACGCCGCGGCCAGCGGTCCGCTCGGGGTGACCAGGATGGTCTCGCGCGGGCTGCCGGGCTCGGTCAGCAGCGCACCGGCCCGGTCGGCTGCTTGCGTGTCGTTCGGCACCCAGGCATGGAGCCAGCCCTCGAGTGCCGCCTCGACCGCGGGCCGGTCCTCCGACGCGACATCGATCAGCTCGAGAAGCTGGCGGCAGGCCGGATCGTTCGCCAGCTTGCTCTCCAAGGCCACGCCGTCGCGCAGCAGCCGAAGCGCGCCAGCTTCAGCCTCCATCGCCCCCAACCGGCTCGCGCCTTCCGCGAGGCAGGCTTCCAACTGGGAGAGCTCGGTCGAGGCCTCGCGCAGTTGGTCCTCGGTGGCCGCCAGCGCGGCCGCCGTAGTCTGATGAGCCTCAGCGGCCTCCTGCGCGCGGCGCGTGCACCGCTCGAGCTCGTCTCGCGCCGCCGTGTGGCGATGGGACCAGGCCTCGAGCTGGCCCGTGGCCTGGAGCTGCTGCTCGCGAAGGAACTGCAGGCGCCCCTCCACCTGCCGCAGTTCGGCGTCGATCGCGACTCCGTCGCGGTGAAGGTCCTGTCGTTGCTGGATCAAGGCGGCCCGCTCGAGCTCGAGCGCGTCCAGCCGCTCACGCGCTGTGCGCTCCGCAACAGTCGCCTCCTCGGCAAGGGCCTGGAGCCGGGCGTGTTCTTCCTCCGTTCGCTGGTCCGCGTCCTCGAGTTCTTCGACCACCCGGCCGCCGGCCTGCGCCGACGCCGCGAGGCGGATCATCTCGCGCTCGGCGGCCGACAACGCGTGGGCCGCCGCCGCCGCCCGCTCTTGCGCGATATGCGCCTGGTGCTGACTTTCCGCCAGCCGCAGCCGAAGGTTGGCGACCGCCTCCTGGTGCTTCCAGCGAGCCTCCCGGGCCGCCAGCAACGCCGACCGGTGCTCCGCGTACTGGGGCGCGAAATCCTGGAGCGCGCCCTGGGCAACGGCCCGCTTCTGCTCTGCCGACAGCCGCCGGGCCTGCGCCCGGCGAAGCTGGACCATCGCCTTTCGCCAGGCATCCCGCGCCAGGCTGCCCTGCAGGAGCTTGAGCTGGTCGGCCATCTTCTGATACTCCTCGGCCGCCGCCGCCTGCGCCTCCAACTCGGCCGCCCGCGGGGTGAGCTCGAGGAGGATGTCGCGGGCACGTCGCATGTCCCGCTCCGCCTCGGCCAGCCGGTTGAGGGCATCCTGACGCTGGTCGCGGAGCCGCCGAACGCCGGCGGCTTCTTCGATCAACTCGCGGCGAAGGCCCGGCGCCGCCTGGATCACGTAATCGATGTCGTTCTGGGCAGTCACGGCATAGCCATCCTGCCTGAGGCCGGTGCTGGAGAGCAGAAGGTCGATGTCCTTCAGCCGCGCACGCGACCCGTTGATCAGGTAGTCGCTTTCGCCGGACCGGAACAACCGGCGCGCAACCTCGATCTCCGTGAATTCGACATTCAGGCGCTGGTCCGCGTTGTCGATCGTCAGGCTGACCTCGGCCATGCCGACGGCGGACTTCCCCGGGCCCCCGGAATAAATCACGTCCTCCATCCGCTGGCCGCGAAGGCCTCGAGCATTGCGCTCGCCCAACCCCCAGCGAATCGCATCGACGAGGTTCGACTTCCCGCTTCCGTTCGGCCCGACGATCGCGGTGATGCCGCGACTGAAAGGGAGGTCGGTGCGACGCGCGAAGGTTTTGAAACCCTGGATGCGCAGTGACTTCAGATGCACGGGCTAGGAAACAACGCGCATGGCTGAGCCATCGCGCCCTGCTGAGACGTAAGGGTGGACCGCGGCGCGGGTCACGCGAGTATTAGACCATGCAGCCGGTCGACGTGGCAATCGGGCTCGCGGAGGCGGGCGCCTATCGCTTCGACTCGTGGGCGGCGACCGCCTCCAGAACTTCATCCGGCTGTGGTGGCTGGTCGAGCGCCCCGAGCGCGGCAAGCGCTTCCCGGGCCGCCATCTGCTCAGCCGCCCGCTTGGTTCGCCCTTCGCCAATCCCCTTGATGTCGTTTCCGAAGGTGACCTCCGCCGTGTACTCGCGCCGATGTCCGGGGCCGGACGCCGCCACGATCTCGTACTGCGGCGTGGTCAGGAACCGCTCCTGGGTCACCTCCTGCAGCCGGCCCTTGTAGTTGTCGTCTGGCCAGGCCTGCACGTCGATCAGGCTGCGACTGAAGAGCCGGTAGGCGGCCCGGTAGCCCTGGTCCAGGAAGATGGCGCCGATCACGGCCTCGAACGTGTTAGCCAGGATCGATTGGAGCGATCGCGCCCCCGTCTTGTGCGCGCCCTTACCGAGCAGCAGGTAGTCGCCCAGGCTGAGACGCGAGGCGAGCCGCGCCAGGCTCTTGGTATTGACCACGGACGCACGAAGGCGGGTCAACTCGCCTTCATCCGAGGTGGCATACGTGTGGTAGAGGTGCTCGGCGGCGATCAGCTCGAGCACCGCATCACCGAGGTACTCCAGGCGCTCGTTATCGGCGTCACCCCGTTCCGGATGCTCGTTGTTATAGGAGCGGTGGGTCAGGGCCTGCCGAAGCAGGGCAGCGTCGTGAAAGCGAACGCGAAGCGTGCGCTGAAGCTTTTGGATGGGGTCGTCGGTCGGCGTGGGCTCTAGTTCAGGTGGTGATTCCGAGCTTTTCTTGAACGTAGTCCCACGCGGCTCCGACGGTCTGGATCTTTTCGGCGTCCTCGTCAGGTATCTCCATTCCGTATTCTTCCTCGAAGGCCATGATCAACTCGACCAGGTCGAGGGAATCCGCGTTCAAATCGTCGACGAACGAGGCGTCGGGCGTGACCTGCTCGGTTTCGACCCCGAGCTGTTCGGCAATGATGCCTTTGAACTTATCGTAACTGGCTGCGTCCATCCCGACCCCCTGTTGGTGCTGGCGAGCAAATTGTACGCGAGCCCGGGGCGCGCCTGCGCCCAATCTAAATCGGGAGGCCCCCGTCGATCCCGAGGACCTGGCCGGTGATATACGACGCCTCGGGCGACGCCAGGAAGACGATCGCCGGCGCGACGTCCTCTGGCGTGCCGATCCGCGGGATGGCGGCCGCCTTGCGCGCCCGTTCGAGGATGTCGGCTGGCAATCCACTGGTGAGGTCGGTGGCGATGAATCCCGGGGCGACCGCGTTGACCGTGATATTCCGGGAGCCAACTTCTTTGGCCAGGGACTTGGTGAGCCCGATCAAGCCGGCCTTCGAGGCGCTGTAGTTCGCCTGGCCGGCATTGCCGGCCACGCCGGCGAGCGATGACACGTTGACGATGCGGCCGTATCGCTGCTTCAGCATCGGTCGCAACGCCGCCTTGCTGCAGAGGAAGGCCGCCTTCAAGTTCGTCTGCATCACCACGTCCCAGTCCGCCTCGCTCATTCGCATCACCAGCGTGTCGCGAGTAAGCCCGGCATTGTTCACCAGGATGTCCAGGCGTCCCCAGCGTTTAACCACGGCTTCGACCGCCGTGGCCGGCGCTGCGGATTCCGCGAAGTCGGCCTGCAGCGCCATCGCTTCGCCGCCATGTTTCGAAATCTCTTGCACGAGTGCCTCGGCCTCCGGCTGACGGCTCCGGTAGGTGATCGCCACCTTCGCCCCGGCTTGCCCGAAAAGCGCGGCCGCGGCCCGACCGATACCCCGGCTGCCGCCCGTGACCAACGCGACCTGCTCGCGGAAGGACTCAGTCGCCACGGGTCGCCCGCAGGTATTCGCGCAGGGTGCTCATATCCTCGATATTGTGGACCACCGCCCCGGGGAGGATTTTCTTCACCAGGCCGGTGAGCGTGCGGCCGGGGCCAACCTCGACGAAGCGATCGATCCCAACCTGCTGCAGCCGCCGCACGGTTGCCGTCCATCGCACCGGGCCGGTGAGCTGCCCGACCATCAACTCGCGGACCTCCGTCGGCTCGACATGGACCTCACCGTCCATGTTGAAGACCTGGGGGCGCTCCAATCGATGCAGCGGAATCGCCGCCCACGCAGGTCGGAACGCCTCGGCCGCCCGCGCCATCAACGGTGAGTGAAAGGCGCCGCTCACCGGCAGCCTGATGACACGCCTGGCACCGGCCCGTTGCAGGTGGGGGGTGATCCGGTCCAGGGCCTGGTCGGTCCCAGACACGACTACCTGCCCCGGCGCGTTGAAGTTGGCAGCGACGACGTCGCCCGTGTCCGCGCAGATCCGGATGACCGTCTCGTCATCGAGGCCAAGCACGGCGGCCATGCCGGCTCCACCGGAGGCTGCTGCCGCCATGGCCCGGCCGCGCGCCTGGACCGCAGCTAGGGCATCGAGCGGATCCAGCGCCTGCGCCGCCACCAGGCCGGCGAACTCGCCCAGGCTGTGTCCCGCCACAGCCTGTGGGTACGCCCCGTTCGAGGCGAGCAGCGCAAGCAGGGCGAGACTGACGAACAGGATGGCCGGCTGGGCTTGGTCGGTGGCTTGCAGGGTGTCATCGGGGCCCTCGAGCAGCAGGCGGCCGAGCGGTATCTCGAGGCGGGCTTCCGCGGCCTGACGAAAGGGCTCAGCTTCTGAATTCCGCTGGAGCAGATCGCGGCCCATTCCGACGAATTGGGCACCTTGACCAGGAAAGAGGAACGCGGCGAACAGGCTAGTCGGTCTTGATGACTTCGCGCCCGTTGTAATAGCCGCAGTTCTTACAGATGGTATGCGGCCGCTTGGGCTGGTGACACTGCGAGCAATCGACGAGCTGGATGCGCTTCAGCGCCAGGTTGGCCCGGCGTTCACCCTGGCGGGCATGCGCGTATCGTGTCTTGGGGAGTGCCATGAGCAGGCATTATAGTGCGGCACCGACCCGCGTCAGCGCCGGCTGGTCAGCTCCGCCTCTTTGACCGCGGGCTTGCGCAGGGCTTCAACCCCTTTCTTGACGGTCGCCACGGTCCGCAGCAGCTGGGCCTCGAGCGACTGCATCACATCCCAGGCGTAGCGGTCGGCGGCCCGCCGGACCTCGTCCGCCCGGGCCGACGCGTCCCGCAGGATGGTCTCGGCCTGTTTCTCGGCACGCTTGATCAGCTCTTGCTGACCCATCATCGTTTGGGCCCGTTCGGATGCCTTGCTGATCGTCCGTCCGGCCTCCGCCTGGGCCTCGGATAGCAGGCGCTGCTGCTCCTGAAGCGTCCAGCGCGCCTGCTTGATCTCGTCCGGCAGACTCAACCGCAGGTCATCGATGCAGGCTAGCGCCTCCTCCTGGTCGATGATCACCGTCCGGGTCAAAGGGATCTGCCGGCTGTGCGCGATCAGATATTCGAGGCGGTCGACGGCTTCATGGATGTTCATGTGCGTTCTCCCTTGATCCAAGACGTTGCTTGAGTGGTCCGATGACGCTGGCTGGGACGAATTCTGCGATGTCGCCGCCAAAGGCGGTCAGCTCCTTGATCAGGCTGGAGCTCAGGAAGAGGTTCCGCAGGCTGGTGGGAATGAAGACCGTCGTGACGTCCGGCTCCAGGCGCCGGTTCATCAACGCCATTTGAAACTCGCTCTCGAAGTCGGACACGGCGCGAAGGCCGCGGACGATCACGCGGGCCCCGGCCTGGCGCGCGAAGTCGATCGTGAGTCCATTGAACGTGTTGACCTCGACCCGAGGCATCTCGCCGATGCTCTCGCGGATCATCGCCACCCGTTCCTGCGTCGTGAAGAGGGGCTTCTTGCTTGGATTCTCGATCACCGCAATCACGACGCGGTCGAAGATCCCGGCGGCGCGATTCAGGATGTCCAGGTGACCGTGGGTCAAGGGATCGAAGCTGCCCGGGTAAACCGCCGTCGTCATGGGTACCGAAAAAAGGTAAGCCGGGTGGTTCCGTAGTCCCGCTGGCGGACCACGGTCAACTGCGACACGGCGGGCACGGGCTGCGCGCGATGGTGTTCCAGCACCACGAGGGCGCCGGCCCGCAGCGGGGCCTGGTCCAGCGTTTGGATGGTCTCGGCGACGGCCGCGGCATCCTGGTAGGGCGGGTCGAGCAGGATCAAGTTATAGGCGGAGAGGTCGTCAAGGTGCGCCCGTAGCCAGTCCCTGGCATCAGCGCACGCCACGTCGCCTTGCTGGGCGAAGCCGATCGCGGCCAAATTCTCGGCCACGATGTTAGCACAGCCTCGGTCACGGTCGACAAAGGAGGCGAAGGCCGCCCCTCGCGAGAGGGCCTCCACCCCCAATGTCCCGGCGCCCGCGAACAAATCGAGGACCCGCACACCGCGTATGCTGTCGCCGATGATGTTGAACAAGGCCTCCCGAACCATCGACGTCGTCGGACGCGTCGAGCGCCCGGGGGGAGTCTTGAGCCCACGTCCCCGGTGGACGCCGGCGGTGATCCGCGTCGCAGAGCCCGGCATGTGATGAGTAGAACACGCAAAGGACAGCTCGCATAGGCGTCATCGAAGCGATCGTCGGTGCGGTACTCGTATTGGCGCTTCCTGTCGCCGCGGGCATGGCGGTCGGTTGGCTGTTGAGCCTGGTTCGCCCGCTCCCACCAGCGGTCCCTCCCCCTCCGCCAGCCGCAGCCGAACCGCCGATCAGTCCAGCGCGAACACCTGACGATAAGCCGCGAGCTGGCGGTGCAGGGCGGGCTCGCCCGAAAGGGACGGGTCCCGGTCCAAAAGGCGGACGGCCTCGGTCTGGGCGTCGTTGATCAGCATCGCATCGAGAAGGTTCGCCATCCTGAAGTCTTTTCCGTGCTGCCGGTAGCCATGCAGCTCGCCCATCCCGCGTAACCGCAGGTCGATCTCCGCCAGGTCGAAGCCGCTGTGATGTGCCACCACGGCGTTGAGGCGTTCGAGGCTGACCGGGTCATCGGCGTCGGTGAACAGCAGGCAATAGGATTCGTGCGCGCCGCGCCCAACGCGCCCGCGGAACTGGTGAAGTTGCGCCAGCCCGAAACGCTCCGCGCCTTCGATCATCATCACCGTCGCATTGGGAATGTCGATGCCCACCTCGACTACGGAGGTCGAAACGAGGATGGCAACGTCGCCGTGCTGGAAGCGGGCCATGACGGCTTCCTTCTCCCCCCCTTTCAGCCGGCCGTGCAACAGCGCGATGCGGGCAGCCAGATCAGGAAAGACCTCCGTTTGCAACTTCTCCGCCTCGGCGGTCGCGGCGCGCACCCCGAGCTTGTCTGATTCCTGGATCAGGGGGCAGATGACGAACACCTGGCGTCCGGCCGTCACCTGCGCGCGAATGAATTCATACGCCAGGGTGCGCCCACCGGGTGGGACCAGGCGGGTGATGACTGGCCGCCGGCCCGGTGGCATCTCGTTGAGCACCGAGATGTCCAGATCCCCAAACAGCGTCAGGCCCAGCGTGCGAGGGATGGGTGTCGCGGTCATCGACAGGAAGTGCGGGCGGCGGGCGGTCTTCTGACGGAGAGCAAGTCGTTGTCCTACCCCAAAGCGGTGCTGCTCGTCCACGACCACCAGGGCGAGCCGGCTGAACTGGACGTCCTCCTGGATCAGGGCATGCGTTCCGACCATCACCGGCAGGCCGCCATCGGCCAGTGAGGCGAGCATGGGGCGGCGTGCCGAGGCCGCGGTGCTACCGAGCAGGAGGCCAACGCCGACCCCGAACGGACGCAACAACGACTCGATCACCTCCGCGTGCTGACGCGCCAGCAGTTCGGTCGGGGCGAGCAGCACCGACTGGAAGCCCGCCTTCGCCACATGATGCATGGCCATCGCCGCCACCACGGTCTTCCCGGACCCCACGTCGCCTTCGAGCAGGCGGTTCATGGGATGGGGTAGCGCCAGGTCCCGAAGGATCTGCCAGGCTGCGACCCGTTGGGCGTTGGTGAGCCGAAATGGCAAGGATGCGACAAACGCCCGGGCCGTGGGCTCATCGAAGGGCACGGGATGCGCCGTGTGCGCGGTCCGAGCGCGCTTCGCGAGTTGCGCGGCAACTTCGAGGACAAAGACCTCTTCAAAGGCGAGGCGATGCCGGGCCGACTCCAGCGTCTGCGCCGTATCGGGGAAATGCACCTGTTGCACGGCCGCCGGCCGCCGGAGCAAGCCGCGTCTTACCAGCAGCTCGTCCGGGAGGTACTCCTCCAGTTGGGCCGCCAGGGGAAGGAGCGCTTGCAGCTTCGGCCGCAGCCAGCGGGAGGTCAGCTTTTCAGTTTCGTGGTAGACGGGCACCAGGCGGGCCGCATGGCGTGGATCGGCCGACACCGGCTCGTAGTCCGGGTTTTTCATCACCAGCCCCCCTTCGAGAGAGACCTCCCCGGCCACATAGATGATGTCGTCCTGACGGAGCTGGCTGGCGACCCACGGTTGGTTGAACCACACGATCCGCAACCGGCCGGAGTCGTCGGCGAGGATCGCCTCCGTTAGCGCCATTCGTTTGTAGCGGGTCCTCCGCGCACCAATTTGCTCGAGGCGCCCTCGCACCGTGGTCTTGCTCCCCGGCGTGACCCTCCCGATCGGGACCACCTGGCTGAAGTCCTCGTGCTTGCGCGGGAAGAAGAGCAGCAAGTCGCGCACGGTGTGGACCCCAAGTTTTTCCAGCCGGCCCTTGTACACGTCACTGACCCCGGTGATGGTCGTCACCGGCTCGTCCAGAGTCCTCGGCGGCAAGGTCAGGCGGTCAGGTAGGTGATCCCGATAACCCCTGGCCCGGTATGGGTGCCCAGGACGGGGCCGATCTCCGTCACGATCACGTCGACCTCCGGGTACTCAGGCGCGATCCGAGTCCGCAAGTGGTCCGCCTCGGCTTCGGCCGCCCCGTGGAGCACCGCCATCCGGGTGACCGGCCCATCGCGGCGAAGCATCTCCACCAGCCGGTCGAGCATTTGCGGGCGGCCCCGGGCGCGACCGAGGGGGACCACCTCGCCATCTCGCAGGGTGATCAGCGGCTTGAAATTGAGCAAGGACCCGACCAGGGCGCGGGCCTTTCCGATCCGGCCCCCGCGCTCCAGGTACGTGAGCGTATCGATGGCGCAGAGGATCTTCGCCTTCGGGACCAGGCTCCGCACATGGTCGGCGACCGCCCGCCGGTCGGCGCCCGCCGCGGCCTTGCTTGCGCCTTCCAGGGCGAGGAACCCGAGCGCCATCGAGGCGCTCAGCGAGTCAATCACCTCGATGCGTTCCCCGCCCACGGACTGCGCCGCCATCAGGGCGGCGTTGTAGGTGCCCGATACCTTGCCCGAGAGCAGGACGGCGACGACCTCATCACCACCCTCGGTCAGCGACCGAAACATCTCCTCGAAGACGCCGATGGATGGCTGCGAGGTCCGTGGGAGTTGCGCCGAGGCCTTCAGCTTTCGAAAGAATTCGGCACCGCTGAGGTCAACCCGGTCACGGAACACCTCATCGCCGAAGTGGACATTCAGCGGGACCACCGCGATGCTGGCAGTCTTCTGCTGCTCGGGAGAGAGGTCCGCGGTGGAATCCGTGACGATCCGCACCACGGAGGGAAGTATAGGCGCCTTGACGGACTCCTTACAGGAGCGCAACAGCCGTGTTTTGTAATGTTGGTGCGCACTGCCGGCTGGTAAACCTGTACATGTCGTGCTCGCCCGATCCGTCGTCAGCCCGCCTCCTGCCAGGCAGGCGACGATCCTGACCGCGTTCATCGGATTCCAGCTGCTCGACGGACTGACGACACACCTGGGACTCCAGCTGCAACACCAGGAGCTCAACCGGATCATGGGGCCGGTCATGGCCCTGCACGGCGAGCTCGCCGCCTACGCCGTGAAAGGGATCGCCGTGGCGATGCTGCTGGCCATCCTCATGCTGTTGCAGAACCGCAAACCGCGGGTCTGGCATGCCTACCATGTCGCCGCCTGGGTCAGCGCCATCGCCGTGATGGCGAACCTCGTTCAGTTGCTCTGAGAGATCACTCGACGGCGACGATATACGGATACAGGGCCTGGTCGCCGGCCTGCAGCTCGACCGATGCCTTCGGAAAGCGGGTTGCGATCGCGGCACGAACGGCCTCACGCTCCCCTTCCGGCGCCTCCAGGCCGGCGTAGACCGTAACCGTCCGCACGGCGTCTGCCGGGACGGTCGCCAGCACCGACTCCACCACCGTTTGCGCAGACTGCCCACTGGCGACGATCTTGTCGTTGAGCAAGCCGATCACGTCCCCTTCGGCGATCGTCAGCCCATTCACCGCGGTAGCGCGGACCGCGTGGGTGACCTCGATCGTCCTGACCTCATTGAGCGCATGGGCCATGGCGTTGGCATTGGCTTCGAGGTCCGCGCTGAAGTCGAAGGCGAAGAGCGCCGCGATCCCCTGCGGAAGGCTGCGAGAGGGGACGACGCGTACGCGCTTCTTGGTCAGTTGCGGGACCTGCTGCGCCGCCATGATCACGTTGCCATTGTTCGGGAGCAGCAGGACGTCGTTCGACGGTACCGATTCGACCGCCGCCAGCAGGTCCTCGGTCGAGGGATTCATGGTGGGACCGCCGGTCACCACGGAGTCGACGCCGAGACTCTCCAAGATGCGGCGGAAGCCGTCCCCGCTGGCCACTCCCACCACCGCGAGGTGTTTCGAGCTCACCGGCCGCCGGGCCACTTCCCCCTGCAGGCGGTGGTGCTGGGCGGACATATCGTCGACTTTCAGACGACTGAGTTTGCCCACGCCGCTGGCGTAGCCGATGATATCGGCCGGCTCGTGCGTGTGGACGTGGACCTTGATGGCGGACTCGTCACCCACGACCAGAGCCGACCGGCCGCGGCGCTGAATCTCGGTCCGCACGTTCTCCACGGGCAGGGATTCACCATTGATGATGAACTCCGTGCAATAACCCCAACCCGCCTCGGGGGCCGCGACCTCCCGGGGCCGGGCGTGCTGCGCGGCAGGTTTGACAAAACCGGCAATTGCCTCCCCGCGCATCCGCTTGAGGAAGCCCTCCAGGATGATCTGGAGTCCGAAGCCCCCGGAATCGACGACGCCGGCCTGCTTGAGGACCGGGAGTTGCTCTGGCGTGCGCTCGACGGCCGCCAGGGCGGCCTCACAGGCGGCCCGCACCACCTCCGTCAGGTCGGCGCTCTCGGCGGCCGCGGTGGCGGCACCGGCCGCCGCCTCGCGCGCGACTGTCAGCATCGTGCCTTCGGTTGGCTTGATCACCGCCCGATAGGCGATGGCCGCGCCCTGGCTGAAGGCTGCGGCGAGACCGGCCGCATCGACCGCGCGCTGCTCGCCGACTCCGGTGGCGAACCCGCGAAAGATCTGCGAGAGGATCACCCCGGAGTTTCCGCGGGCGCCCATCAGGGCCCCATGGGCCGCCCGTTTTGCCATCACCGAGAGGTTGGCCTCATCCAGCGATCGAATGTCCTCGACCGCCGATTGCAGCGTCAGCAGCATATTCGTGCCGGTGTCGCCATCCGGCACCGGGAAGACGTTCAGCGCGTCGACCTCGTCCCGATTGAGGGTCAGCCAGGCGAGCGAGCCCAGCAAGGCCTCCTTGAAGAGGTGGCCATCGCATTGGGTGATAGGCGTGGTCGTCGCGCCGGCTCGGATCGCCGTGTTAGCGACCGCCGCTCACGTGGATTCCCTGGACGTTGACGTTCACCTCGACCACCGGGAGACCCAGGGTGCGCTCAACCGAATACCGAACCGCGTTGCCCAGGTTGTGCGCGACTTCGGAGACCCGGGTCCCGAATTCGACGATGACGTAAAGCGAGACCGCGATGCCATCTTCACGGACCTCGACCTCCACCCCACGGTGGATATTGTCCCGGTGAAGCCGCTCGGCCAGACCATCCCGCAGTCCCTGGGCCGCCATGGCGACGACGCCATAGCAGCCAGCCGCCGCGTGCCCGGCGATGGTGGCCACGACATGCTGGGAAACCTCGATCCGCCCGAGGTCCCTGGCCTGGATCAGCGTCCGCACGGGCTTCCCGGTCCGTTGCGGGTTGGCCTTCGTCTTTGCATCCATTCTGGTTAGGGTTGCAGGATTTCCCGCATGTCGTGTGCTAGTATTTGGCGCTGAATTCGCTTCCATCATACGAGATCACTCCGGAGGCGCCAAAGAGTCCAAATACCATGGCAAAACGCTGCGACATCTGCGCCAAGGGCCCCCAGTACGGGCATAACGTGAGTCACTCGAAGGTGCGCACGAAGCGTCGCTTCATGCCCAACCTGCACAAGGCCAGGGTGATGATCAAGGGCCGCCTGCAGACCGCCACAGTCTGTACCCGGTGTATTCGGACCCTGGCCAAGTCGGCCTAACCCGTCCCGCCCTACGGAACGGGCTCGACGTCAGCCACCTGGCCGCGAGGCGATACCCAGAGCGTCACGGCGTTCCCTGCTCTGAGCAAGGCGCGTGACCGGGCCAGCTGGGAATCTGAGAGCACCAGGTAGTAGCCGGCCGGCGGACTTTGCAGCCAGACCGACCGGCCGTCGATTCGACTGATCACCCCGGTCACTGCCCTCGGGAGCGCCGCGTAACTCTCGACACTAACCACAGTGATCCCGCTCCCGACGAGGGTCCCGGCCGCTGCCACCGCGATCAGGATGCGCGAGCCCCAGGGGGCGCCACGCCACAGCAGGCCGTACGACAGCCAGGGGAGGAACAGGGCGATCACCGCCATGCTCACCTGTACTTCCTGCCAGAGATTCGCGGCATAGAGCCGCTGGCCGGCGTCAGCCAGGTCGGCGCCGGCAGCCATGACCGGGCCAAGGTGCAAGGCAACCACGATCAGCCCGGCGCTGAGCGCCAGCGTCGACACCACGTGGCCGGCCCGGATGTCTCTCGGCAGCCGCAGCGCCGGCGGCAACTCCAGATGCCTTGCGGGAAGCGCCATAAGCGTGTAACTTGACTCGCCGGCGATTATCACGCCAACCCGGCCACAAGGAGGCTAACCATGCAACAACCGCCGCAGCTCTTGCCAACCAAGCTCGAGGACGGCGTGGCGCCCGGCGTCCGCTACCGGATCGACGGCGAGCTCGTCCCCGTCCTCCACACCTGGCTCGATGGCACGGTCCCCGTCTTCTTCGAGCACCACGTGGTGCTCTGGAAGGATCCGCCCCTCAACATCGGGATCCGGGCGATGAAAGGCGCCTTCAAACGAATGGTCGCCGGGATGCCGATCTTTCTCACCGAGGCCCAGGGACCTGGCGAGATCGCCTTCTCCCGCGATGGTGCGGGTCACCTCTTCCCTCTTCACCTGAAGCCCGGCACCTCAGTCCTGGTCCGTGAGCACCAGTTCCTCGCCGCCACCGGCAATCTCGAGTACACCTTCAACCGGGTCAAGGGCGTCACCAACATGATGTTCGCCTCGACCGGATTTTTCGTCGACCGGTTCAGCGCGAGCCACCAGGAGGGGGTCCTCTGGTTACACGGCTACGGAAACGTTTTCGAGAAAGCCCTCGCGCCCAATGAACAGATCGACATCGAGCCCGGCGGCTGGGTCTACCGCGACGAGAGCGTGCGCATGGACGTGCAGATGTTCGGGCTGAAGACCGGGATCTTCGGCGGCGGCGGCAATATGATCTGGAACCGCTTCACCGGCCCAGGCCGGGTCGGCATCCAGTCGATGTACCTGCACATGCCGACCAGCGAGTAGCGCTTATCGTAGTTCCTGGATCGCGGCCTTTTTGCCCTTCGGGTGGCTGAAGACAAAGCTTCCCGCGACCAACACGGTCGCGCCGTTCGCGATCGACTGGCGCCCGGTCTCAGCGGTGATCCCGCCGTCGATCTCGATGTCGAGCCTGGGATTGAGCCGGTCGCGGAGCGTCCGAGCCGCCTTGATCCGGTCGAGGCTGCCATCGATGAACTTCTGACCTCCCCAGCCCGGATTGACACACATCATGACCAGCAGGTCCGCCTCTTTCATCACGGGTTCGATCAGCGCGAGCGGACTGCCAGGGTTGAGGCAGACGCCCGGTCGCATGCCGGCCTGGCGGATCGTCTCCAGCACGCGATGGATATGGCGGGTGGCCTCCACGTGCACGGACAGCCCGTTTGCGCCAGCGTCCTTGAACGCCTCGATGCTCCGCTCCGGATTCTCGATCATCAAATGCACATCGAAGGGGAGCTTGACGTAGGGGCGGCAGTGCTTGACGAGCGTGGCCCCGAAGGTGATCGGCGGCACGAAATGGCCATCCATCACGTCGATGTGGACCCAGTCGGCCCCGGCCTCCTCCAGCGCTCCCATCTCTTCTCCGAGGCGGCTGAAGTCGGCCGACAGGATGGAGGGGGCGACGAGCACGCTATTGGATGGTCGGGATACTGATGGTGACCTGCGAGTCGAAGTCGTGGTAGTTGATAACCATGTGTGCCGTCGCATGGATATTCGACCCGGCCGGAACTGCCGAGGATCGCGGCGCCGTCGCCCCGATCGATCCCATCAGCTGGCTGAGATCGAGATGATAGTCGGCGTCGGTCATGAGCCGCCGAACCAGGTGATCGTCCTTGCCGAACCAGACCTCGACGGTCATGGTGCCACTGTCCAGCACCTGCTTGAGGGCGGCCTGCGCCTGCGCCGTCTTGGCGCTCGATCCGGCCTTGACGCTGGCCTCCAGCTTGGCTTTGTCCGGCACCAGTTGGTAATGATGCACGGTCGTCCCATCCAGGGTGGTATCGCCGAGATCCTTGATCGATTTGACGTTGGCGAGCAACTGCGTATAGGAAAGTGGGTCCGGCTGGCTGAACTGGCTGGCGATCCCGCCCGGGACGGTCGAGGCTGTCCACTTGCCGGTCAAGGGGTTCTTGACGTAGGCCGTGCTGCCAATGCTGATGACCTCGCTGCCCACCGAAACGCCGGCCAGCTTGGCATTGATGGTGGCGTGGTAGCGGTCGGGGAACTGCGCCTCGCCGTTGCCGGTCAGGTCGAGCGCGAAGGAGCCGCTGGTCGTGCCGCTCTGGGCGAACATCGACGCCAGTTGCGGGGGGAAGGTGAGGTTGACATGGCCCTGGAGATCGAACTTCGCGGAGTGGAGCTGGCCTGCGCGGAGCACCGTGGCGGCGAGCGCCTGCTGGGGCGTTTCGGCCTTGGCCAGGGGGGAGGCGCAGGCGGCCAGCAGCCCGACACTGAGGAGGCCCACGAGCAGACGTTTCATCGGCGCCTTGAGTATAGGGGCGTCTTCCGGGCCGTTTTCACCACGCCAGCACACGAGCTTGCTACGAAGGGAAGACCCCCGGGACCGGCGCCGTTACGGATCCGTTGAACTCGGGCTCGCCGATCGGGAGGTCGCGGCAAGCCAGCCGGGTAACGCGTCCAGGCTGCGAATGATGTGGGTCGGCACGATGTCCGGGAGGAGCTCGGCTCCCTCGTGTCGAAGCCAGATCCCCGGGATGCCGACCCGCAGGGCGCCCGCGATGTCGGTATCGAGGCGGTCTCCGACCATGCAGGTTTCGAGCAAGGGCACGCCGAGCCTTCGGGCCCCCTCGACGTAAATCCCCGGGTCCGGCTTCGCCACGCCGAAATCGCGCGAGGTGACCAGTGAGTCGATCAACGTCAGAAGGCCTGCCCGTTCGAGGACCGCCGTCATTTCCTTATCGCCCGACCCGACCGTGTTGGAAATAATCCCGATGCGAAAGTCGGACCGGATCGCCGTGAGAACCTCCACGGCGCCGGACACCGGCGTGACCGCCATCTCCCAGAGATGTTTGCCAGGTTCTTCAACGATCAGCGTGTTGCCGACGTCAAAGAAGACACCCCGGATCAGGCGATCGCTCACGAGCGGAGCGGCGCCGCGGTCAGCTGGCGGGCTCGGAGCTGGCCGCAGGCCGCGTCGATATCGAGCCCCCGGGTCGCCCGGATCGTCGTCGAGATCCCGGCCGCCTGCAGCACCTGCTGAAAGGCGTGCGCGCGCGCCCTGGAAGGGGGGCTGAGCGGACTCCCATCGATCGGGTTCATGGGGATCAAATTGACATGGCTCAGTGGGTGGCGAACGACGGTTGCCAGGCGGGTGGCTTGCTCCGTGCTGTCGTTGACCCCGTTGAGCAGGACGTATTCGTAGCTCGTTCGGCGCCCCGTTCGCTGGGAGTGTGCGCGCGCCGCCGCCACGATCGCGGCGATCGGATACTTTCGGTTGACGGGGATCATGCTCGTCCGCAGGTCGTCGTCGGGCGCATGCAGCGAGATCGCCAGGTTGACCGGCAACCCTTCGGCACTGAGCCGCTCGATAAAGGGCACCAGCCCGATGGTCGAGACCGTCACCCGTCGCGGGCTGAAGCCCAGGGTATCGTCGCGCGCCCAGCGGCGGATCGCGCCGACGACGGCGCCGTAGTTGTTCAGCGGCTCGCCCATGCCCATGAACACGACGTTGGTCAGGGCCCGGTCACTCTCGCGCAACTCACGCCCCGCACTCAGGAACTGGTCGACGATCTCTGCCTCGGTCAGGTTGCGGTCGAAACCCGACTGTCCGGTGGCGCAGAAGCTGCAACCGATCGGACATCCGACCTGGGAACTGACGCAGATCGTGGTTCGGCGTCGCGACCGCTCGGTCGCCGGGTAGTGCATCACCACGGTTTCGACGGTGCGGGCGTCGTGCAGCCGAAAGAGGTACTTGATCGTCTCGCCCCGATCCGCCTCGCGGCGCACCTGCGGGTTCACGGTGCTGAAGGTGTAGGCGTTCTCGAGGTGACGCCGGGCAGCCGCCGAGAGGGTGTGCATAGCGCTGAAGGACGGCGCCAGCGAGCGCCAGAACCATTGCGACGCCTGCGTGGCACGGTAGGCGGGTTCCCCGGCGGCGGCGAAGCCGGCCCGAAGCTGCTCGAGATCCGTGGTCGCGAACGGCAGGGTCTCAGTCGTCGCGGCGGCTACCCAGGACAAGTGAGGCGTAGTAGAGCAGCGTCAGGATGGCTCCGAACAGGGCGACCCAGTAGGTAAAGGCCGCCGCCCGCAGCATCCGGCGCGCGCCGTCCTGTTCCTCCGGGAGGGTGACGCCGTTCTCCGCCAGCAGGCCAAGCGCCCGGTGGCTCGCGTTCAGCTCCACTGGCGTGGTGATCAACTGGAACGCCACCACTCCGGCGAAGAGGATTAGGCCGGCCAGGGCGACGTAGAAACCGATCGAGCTCCGGGTAAAGGCTGACAGCAGGACCCCGGCGATGACGATCATCGGGCCCGCCTGGGAACCGAGGTTGGCCGCCGGTACCAGCCCGGAGCGCCAGCGCATCGCGAAGTATCCCTGCTGGTCCTGCTGCGCATGGCCGATTTCATGGGCGACGACCGCCTCGGAGGCGACCGAACGGCCCTCGGCGACCGCACGTGACAGGTTCAAGGTTCGGCTGCGGGGATCGTAGTTGTCGGTCAGGTCGCCGTCGACCACCTGGATGGTGATGTCATTGAGGCCGATCGAGGTCAGAATCCGGCGGGCCACGTCAACGCCGGAGAGGCCGCTCGAGTTGCGCACCTGCGCGTAGCGCTGGTAGGTCCGCTTCACCCAGCTGCTGGCGAGAAAGCTCAACGCCACGATCGGCAACGCGACGAACAGCAGGTAGCCGACGCTGAAAAACACCCTTGAATTTCCTCGCCCAAATTCTACCCACCCCGATCGGGGCCCAAGCGGACGAGGAGCCATGCCAATCGTTGACGACTCTCCGCGACGCCGTCTCGGTTCCGTCACTCTGTGTGAAAGGATCGCCCCTCACGGCCCGTTTCACCAATACCGAGGGCCATGCCCCGGTGAGGACTGTGATGGAAGATCTGCATCTGACTATGTCGGACGTCTTCACGCTCTTCGGCCGGCACGCCGAGGACACGCGCTGGGTGGCGTCGGCCGACTCCCAGGAATACCTCGCCGTCGTCCTCTACCTCGTGCAGCGCAACAACGGTCGCTGAATTACGCTGCGCGCGGGCGCCGATAACATGATATGGTAACTGTCAAGTTTACCATCACCGTTGCCATGGGATATATGCAAGACGTGCTAGTAGAATGAGTGGAACCGAAAATCATGTCTGAAAAGTTGACCCTGACCGAGCTGTTCGCCCTGTTCGGGCGTACCACCGATGAGACCCGCTGGGTGGGCTCCGCCGACTCCGAGGAGTACCTCGCGGTCGTGACCTACCTGGTCCAGCGCTCCTCGGCGCACTCCTAGCCCGCGCCTCAGCCGGACAGCCGGCTGAACTCAGGCCGGCCAGGGCCGGTGACAAGGGCGCCACGATTCGGCCACGACCCGTCTGGAAAGGCCAAAGCGCCTCGTTGTACGTCCATACTCGGATTGCGGAGATCAAGACTCCGTCAAGAGAGCCAAAACAATGATCAGCATCATGGCGGCGAGGATTCGAAGCCTCTTCGGCTGGCGCGACAGCGAGAACGGGCAGGCGCTGGTTGAGTATTCCCTCATCATGTGCCTGGTCGTGATCGTCATCCTGGTAACCCTGATCGTTCTCGGTAACCAGGTGCGCAACACCTACTGCAACATCCAGGGCGCCGTCATCAGCGCCTGACCCAGCGGCGAGTCGCGCTACGGGGTCACGGTAGCCGGGTTTCCCAGTACGACGGCCCCGGCCGGGACGTCTGACGCCACCACCGAGGCCCAACGCACCACCGCTCCGTCCCCGATTGACACCCCTTTGAGCACGGTCGCTTTGCCCTGGATCCAGGCATGGCGTCCCACGCGGATCGGTCGTCGGCTCCCCACCTCCCCCGCCTGCCGCCGCTCGGGGCCGACGGCATGGAAGTCGGTATCGACCAGCAGGCAGGGGCCGAGCACGGCGTCGGGCTCGATGACGATGGCACTGGCCGACATCAGGCCGGCGCCATCGATCTCGACCCGGTCCCCGATGTCGATTCGGGCCTGCGGACCGAAGGTGAGGATGGCGGTTCGCCCGGACCGGTTGCGAATGTGAACGTCCCGACCGAAGGTCACCCGTCCCGGGCCGCGGATGCGGAGCCGGACTGGTCCGCGGAAACCGGGACCGAAGGCGTGGCGCCGGTAGCGAAGGCGCAGGTAGAAGGTGATGAGCCGGCTGAGCGTGACTCGCATGAGGGCTCTGCCCGGGAAGGGATTTGAACCCTTACAAGCTTGCGCTCACAGCCCCCTCAAAGCTGCGTGTCTACCAATTCCACCACCCGGGCTAGGGCGAAAAGGATTCTAGCGCAGCGTCGACGGGGACACGTAGCTCGCCTCGCCGACACGGGGCGATTCTTCGACGAGTTTGTAACAAGCCCCGTAAGCCAGGCTCACTATGGTGAGCGTCGAGCCAGAACTTTTCCGGTCACCGGGTGTGACCCTGGCGCGACAAGAGTCATCACATCGTAAAGAGGAATCGTCAGGAAATGAATGATCCCAGCCATATACTTCTGCCGGCTTACCAGTCGGATCTGAGCGATGCGCAGGTCCAAATACATGGCGGTCGGTCCGCTGCGCGACGTGCGCTGGCGGCAGGTAGAGAGGGGTTAACCATCGTCAATCGATACCGGATTCTGATCGTCGACGATGACGCAATGGCCCGCGAAATCCTGAAGCGGATTCTCGAGCACGCCGGGTATGAAGTCATGACGGCCGGCAGCGGCCCCGAGGCGCTCCGGAAGTTGCACGAGGGCATTCCGCACCTGGTTGTGGTCGACCTGATGATGCCCGAGATGGATGGCTTCGAACTCTGTCGGCGGATCAAGAGTCACCTCGACGTCCCCATCATCATTCTGAGCGCCGTCGCAGCGGTCGAGAGCAAGGTGGAGGGTCTCCAGATGTATGCCGAGGATTACATCGTCAAACCCTTCGAGAAAGAAGAGCTGGTCGCGCGCGTGCAGCGGGTCCTTCGACGCTACGGCGAATCCGCCGGCGTCGATCAACCGGAGGTCGTGATCGACCAGGACTTCCAGATCAACTTCGTCCAGCACTGGGCCCGCGTCAAGGGACGGCAGGTCACCCTGACGCCGACCGAGTCGAAGCTGCTCTTCCTGCTGGTCCGCAATGCCGGTCGCGTTGTCACCAACGAAACGCTCCTCGCCAAGGCCTGGGCCGGCGACGAGGAGGCCTACGAAGAAGGTCTCCGGGTGCACATCTCCCGGCTGCGCAGCAAGATCGAACCCAATGCCAGCAGGCCGTTGTACATCCAGACCAAGCGGGGCGTCGGCTACCGCTTTGCCGCCAAGGTCAACTACCCGGCGGGGCAAGAGCCACTGGCGTTGGCGGGATAACGATGATCCAGGCAGCCCCTCCCCTCTCGCCCCGGCTACTGACCGCCTGGCGGACCCTGGCTGTCGGCCTGGTCGTGTTCGCCCTATCCGTCCCGCTCTGGCTGCGCTAGCCCAGCCTGGCGGCTTCGACGACGGTCATGACCGTCAGCCCGTAGGATAGGTGACCGAAGAACCCGCGCAGGTGGGTCGACAACGGGTACGCGCTGTTGGGGGCGCTGAGGCCCAGGGAGGGGACCAGCCCCTCATCGAAGACCGCCCAGAGCCCCAGGCCTGTTAGTAGGCCGGCAGCCAGCGACGGCATCGCCGGAAGTCGCCGCAGCAACGGGTACACCGGCGCCCACCCGATCCCGATCGCGTAATGGAACGCGGATCCGACCGCCTTGGCCTGGTCGTCCGTAAGGGCCACGCCGACCACCGCCGCCGACTTCCTGGCGGCCACCGCGTAGGCGACCCCCGGACTGACGGCCGCCTCACGGTCCTTGTCCGCCTGCGAGGCGAGCGTATAGACCCGGCTGGTCACCAGGTCCATGACCCCCAACCCCACGTAACCGCCGACGGCCCCGGTGACGGCATCCGATAGGAGCCAGCGTGTCCTCACCCGATCCACGGTACCTCCTGCGTAGACTCTGTCCCGCAGTGGCCCATGCGCTCACCATCGGTTTTAGCGTCTTCACGCTGATCTTCCTGCTGGAGCTGCCGGATAAGACGGCCCTGGCCGCCCTGTTGCTCGCAACCCGGCACCGCCCGTTGCCGGTCTTTGTTGGGGTCGCCGCGGCCTTCGTGGTCCAGAGCGCGATCGCCGTCTTCGCCGGGTCTCTGTTTGGGCTTCTTCCGCGTACGCCGGTGCGGATCGGTGCCGGTCTTTTATTTTTGGCGATGGCCGCGCTCCTCGTCCGGCGCAACATGAAAGCTGCCGAAGTTGAGGAAGCGCGCGAGGTCGAGCGGGAAGAGCGAAAGCACCAACGTCCCCTGGTCACCTCGTTCATGGTGGTCTTCGTCGCCGAATGGGGTGACCTGACCCAACTGGCCACGGCGGCGCTCCAGGCCCGCTACCGGGAGCCGCTGCTGGTCTTTACCAGCGCGACGCTCGCGCTCTGGGCCGTCAGCGCGATTGCCGTCGGGCTCGGGAATCGGCTTGGGGCGGCAATTCCTGAGCGGCCTCTGCAGCTGGGCGCCGCCGCGGTCATGACGGTGGTCGCCGTCGCCCTCATCACGGGCGTGCTCGGCTGACGCTCCGGATCAGGCGACGGAGGCGAGATCGATCGCCTCGAGCGCGGCGCGCTGCGGAATCGTGAAGGTGAAAATGCTGCCCTGCCCCGCCGTGCTCTTGACCCAGATCCGCCCGCCATGCATCTCCACCAACCGGCGCGAGATCGACAGCCCGAGCCCGGTGCCCTGGTACTTGCCGCTCATGCCGCTGTTCCCCTGCTGAAAGCTCTCGAAGATCCGTTCGGTATCTTCGGGGGGGACGCCGATGCCGGTGTCGCGAACACTTACTCGCAGGTCGGAGCCCTGGCGCTCCACCACGACCCGGACGCTGCCGGTTTCGGTGAACTTGATGGCGTTTCCCAGCAGGTTGAGGAGCACCTGCTTGAGCTTGGGGCCGTCGGCGAAGATCCGCCCAACCTCCGCTGACACGGCGCTGGTCAACTCCAGCCGCTTCGTTTTGGCCAGCGATCCGACGCTGTCGACGCATTCGGAGACCAGCGCCTCGACGTCGACCTCTCCCCGATTCAGCTGGGCTTTGCCGGCCTCCAGCTTGGAAATATCAAGAAGATCGTTGATCAGGGAGAGCAGGTGGTGTCCGTTCTGCGCGATGATGTCCACATCCTGCCGTTGATCGCCGGAGAGCACGCCGCCGTCGCCCTCCAGCAGGAGTTGTGAGAAGCCGAGGATCGAGTTGAGCGGCGTGCGCAGCTCGTGACTCATATTGGCGAGAAACTCGGACTTATGCTGATTCGCCCGGTGGAGCTCGGTGTTGACGGCGCCCAGGCGGGCCGTCTGTTCCGTTGCCAGGTGGAAGAGATGCGCCTCCTGGATCGCGGTCGCCGCATGCTGTGCGAAGAGCGTCAGGAGCTCGATCGTGTTCCGGTCCAGCGGCCGCCGGTGATAGACGGCAAGAACCCCCAACAATTGCTCGCCGACCACGAGGGGAAAGCCCGCGAAGGCCTGGATGCCCTCGTCGGACATCCAGGGATTGAGCGCTCCCTGCCGGTGGTTGGCGGGATCGTTGGTAATGATGGGGACGCGCAACTCCGCGACCTGGCCGATCTCGGTCATCCCGCGCTCGACGCGGCTGGCCACCGGGGGCGCCATGCTTGTCGTGTGGTGCCCAGCCCGCCGGTAGAGGGCCCCGTCCGAGGCTTCGACGAGCCAGATCTGCGCCGCGGCGAGCCCGAGTTGGTCGGTGAGCGCCGTCGCCACCACATCGAGCAACTCGGGCTCGAAGAGCTTCTGGTTCATCTGGTCGATGGACTGGTTGAGCAGCTCGAGGCGACGGGCGCGCTTTTCGGTCTCCTCGAAGAGCCGCAGGTTGCGGAGGGCAACGGCAAGCTGCTGGGCGAGTAGCTCCAGGGCCTCTTCCTCCCAGTGGGTCAGCCGGCGCTGGCCGTCCGCCGTGTTCAGGTGGAGGACCCCACAGACCTTGCCGTCGAGCAGGACCGGCGTCCCAAACGTTCGCGTGTAGGTCGCCGCGTTCAGCCCGGGCAGGTCGAACAAGGGCGCCTCGCTGAGCATCATGAAGCGCCGCTCGCGCACCACCCGCCCGACGATGCCGTTTCCCGCGGGGACATGACTACCTTCCAGTGCCTCCGGCATGCGGACCACGGCCCGGAGGACAAAAATGCCGCGATCCTCGTCCTGGAGGACGACCGCGCCCGAATCCATCTGCAACATCTCCATCCCGCAGCGAATGACCGTGTACAACATCCGACCCATGTCCAGCTGCCCGACCAGCTCGCCGAGGACGCTCCGCAGCTGTTCGGTCTGATGCAACCGGCGCCGCGTGCCGCGGACCTCGGTGTTCGTCGCCCGGACCGCGATGCCCAGGCCGCCAATCGCCGCGACGGTCGGGATGGCGCGCAAGACGGCGTCGCGGACCGAGATGGCAAACCCCAGGTCCCCGGTTTGAAAGAGGATGATCCCGCTCGTAAAAAAGAGGCTGGTGGCGACCCCACCCCAGAGATCGAACCGGAAGACCGCTTCGGCCGCCACGAGCGAGTAGAGCAGGTACGGCATGCTCGTCGACTGCGACGCGAACAGCAGAATCCACCCACTGATGACGAAGTGGTCCAGGGCCAGGAGCAGCATGGCGATCGACGCCCCGACGCGCGGTTCCCGGCGTCTCGAGGCCAGGAGCGCGGCGGTGTTGTAGATTGCCAGCAGCACCGCCAGGGTCACCGTCAGCGGGAGGGACTGGGACGGCAGCCAGAGGAGCAGCGCCGCGGGCGCCAGGAGCGCACCGAAGCGGAGCTTGATGAGGAGGCGATCGAGGGCGGTCATCCCGGCCGCTCCATGGGCCTAGCTCGCTTGCGCGATCTGCAGATTGTTGATCATCTCAAGGAAGCGGTCTTTCCCAAAGTCGCCCTTCTGGATGATCGTTTGAATGTTGCCCTGGAGCCGCTCCCGGTCCTCGCTCGTGATGTTCTTGGCCGTGTAGATCAGGATCGGAATCTGGGCCGCGGCAGGGTCCTCGCGCAGCTTGGAAACGACTTCGAACCCATCGACGTCCGGCATCATCAGGTCGAGGATGATGAGGTCGGGCTTTTTCTTCATGGCGATCTCGAGCCCGGCCTTCCCGCCATCCGCGACCATGACCTCCATGTTGAACGGCTTCAACATGGCCTTGATCAACCGAATGTTCTGCGGATCATCGTCGACGACCAGGATGGACGAGGGCGTCTTCTTGCCGCGTTTCCCGTCGGCGAGCAGATCAAACTTCACCATCATCTGCAATAGCTGCTGGCGATCGATCGGTTTGGTCAGGAAGTCCGCCTGCCCGATGTCGAAGGGCAGCGATTCCTTGTTGACCTTGGAGGTCAGGACGATCGGGATGTCCTTGGTCTTCGACTCGCGACGCAGGTCGTAGACGAGACCGCTGCCGCCGTTCGGCGGGAGTTGCGTATCGATCAACACTGCCAGCGGCTGGAGTTGGACCGCTTTCCGGAGGGCCTCCTGCGCACTGGCCGCGATCACCACCTCGTAGCCCGCATGGCTGAGGAACGGCTCGATCCGCTCCTTGACAGAGGGATCGTTGTCGGCCACCAGGATCACCGGGGCCTTGCTGCTCGCGCCTACGGGCGGCAGCATCTGGACCGGCCGTTCTTGGATGCCCGACTCCTGCTTGGCAAACTCGATGAGCTCGCGGATGTGCTCCACGAGGCGCTTGCCACTCTCGTTGATATGCGCCACGAACTCCCGGCGCTCTTCAGGCGTCGTCTTGTTCCCCTTCTCGTCGAGCAGGATCTCGGAAAACCCGATGATGGCGTTGAGCGGCGAGTTCAGGTCATGGCTCTGGTCATAGATGACGCGGAACTTGGCTTCGAAGTCACGTTTGGCCTGCACGAGGCCGGGCCCAACGTCCTTGTTCTTGCCGATGGACGCCAGCTCGGTTCGCACCCCATCCAGCTGGGCCTGCATGGCACGCTTTTCCGCCTCGTACCGAGCCACGACCTGGCTCGAGGGCGGGCCACTCCCAGCCGACTTTCGGGCTTCTTCCAGCTGGCTCTTCAATGACGCCTTCTCGCGCTGCCAGGCAAGTTCCAACTCCTTCGCCTCGTTGACGCGCCGGCTCTGGAGCTCGTTGGTCTGGGTCATCATGTCCGAGAGCTGGCCCTGCACTCGCTCGAGGTCCACCTTGAGCTGGTTCTTCTCCGAGGTGAGCCGCTGCTCGCGCACGGTCCACTCCTCCGCCTTGCGTCCGGTTTCGCCGGCAAGGTCGTCGTGGAGGGCCTTGACCTTCTCGTAGTCCTGCTGGGTCGCGGCGAGCTTGGCGCTCGCGTCCTGGACCTGCTTCTTTAAGGCGGCCTTTTCTTCCGCGATCGAGGCCTCCCGGCTCTGCCAGTCCTTCTCCAGCGCCTTCACCTTGGTTAGCAACGCCGACCGTTCATCACTCACCCGCTGGAACTCGGCTTCCGCCTTATCGAGCTCGGCCGCCTTCTTGCGGGTCTCCTCGAGCTGGGTCTGCAGCAGCTTGCGGTCGGCCTTGAACTGGGCTTCCGCCGACTGGCTTTCCTGCTCCAGCCGGGCGACATCGTTCACCAATCGCTGCCGATCGGCCTGCCATTTCTCCTGTGCCGCCTTGAGCGGATCGAGCTCGGCGTGGAGCGCCTTGACCTGCTGTCCTAACTGGGCGTTCGCCTCGCTGAGCTTGGTCCTGGCGTCGGTGAGCTCGGCCCGGGCAGCTTGCCACTCCTGCTCCAACTGCGCCTGCTTGGCGACCGCCGCGTCGCGGTCCTTCAGGAGGGCTTCGCGATCCATCGCCCACTGCAACTGCGCGGACTGGAGACTGTCGAGGTCACCGCGAACCGTTGCCAGCTCGGCGACAACCTTCTTTTGCTCGGCTTCGTATTTCTGGGTCAACGCCATTCGCTCCTGCTCGAGCTGTCGGAGCTGGCTACGGCGCTCATCGTCGCGGGCCTTGGCCCGCGTGACGTCGTCCTGGAGCCGCCCCAGCTCGACCCGGACGCGATCGTGGTTCTGCTGCAGGTCCTGGTGGGTCTGGGTCAGCGCGGCATGCTGTTCGTTGAGCGACTGCCGTTCGGCCGACCACTGTCCCTGCGCCTTCTGCAGCTCGGCTTCGGCACGCTGGTGCCGATCCTGGAGCTCCTTCTGGCCCTTTTGCACGGCGGCCTGCTGGTCCAGCAACGCCTGCCGGTCCATCGCCCACTGGAGCTGGGCATTTTGGAAATCGTCCAGATCCCGCTGCTTGGCGTCGAGTTGCTGCTGGGCGGCGGCAAGCTCCGTCTCTTTGAGGGCCAGCTGCGAGGCGATGTCATCCTGCAGCGTCTGGAGATGCGCGATGAACTCCTGGTTCTGCTGGAGGATATCGGCGAACGACTTGGCCTTCGGCGCCTCGGGGCTCACGCGGCCCTCCGTCCTTGCTGCAGGTAGCGGTCCACCGCCGAACGCATCGCGTCGAGGTGGGCGCTCATGGCGCCAAGCTGGTCCACCCGTTCCTGTTCCAGCTGGCGAAGCTGCTCATGCCGCTCGGAGTCACGTTGGTTCGCATGCCGCAGTTCCTCCTGCAGGCGTGCCATCTCGGCTTGCGCCTGGTCGAAGGCATACTTGAGCTCGTCGAGCTCCTTCCTTCGGGCCTCGTGCTCCTCGATCAGCCCCTGGAGGTTCGAGACCACCTCCTGGTTGAGCTTCAGGATGTCAGAATAGGACCGATTCGCCTTCTGCGCCTGTTCGCTCATGCGGTCTTCAACCGCCCTTGCTGAAGGTAGCGGGCGACCTCGGCCGGAAGACCCTGAGGATCGACCGGCTTGGGGATGTATCCATCGCATCCGGCGCCCAGGATCCGTTCCCGGTCACCGGACATGGCGTGCGCCGTCAGGGCGACGATGATTACGCCCGCCAGGCGGGCGTCGGATCGGATCTTGCGGGTCACTGCCAGGCCGTCCTCACCGGGGAGCTGGATGTCCATCAAGATGATGTCCGGGAGCTCGCTGGCCATCTCGGCGAGGCATTCGGCGCCGCTGCCCGCCTTGCGCACGGTAAACCCCTTTTTTTCCAGGAGAAACTGGGCCAACCTGAGGTTGACCGGGTTATCTTCGACGATCAGTACCTTGCCGGCGCTCACGACCCGTCCTCCTTCGTCTTTGCACGATCTCCAGCCCCTTGATGGCATGCAATACGGCATCCGGCTGGGAAAGGCCAGTTGGTATAACGGCGCTCCACGCCGTCGCTGGCACCCTCGGTGAAACTTCCCCCAGGGCGACCAGGGCGGGCTGGCCGGAGAGGCC
Organism: Candidatus Dormiibacterota bacterium; assembly: GCA_036732165.1. Lineage (GTDB taxonomy): Bacteria > Chloroflexota > Dormibacteria > CF-121 > CF-121 > JALYYC01. The sequence continues at coordinate 96,119 of DAINCX010000004.1, forward strand.
TCGGAGCCCGACCACCCATTCCGGCTCCGGGGGGGCCAGCAGGACCACGTCGGGAGCCGCGGCGCGGGCCTTTTCGAGCGCCTCTCGGAGCCCCGGGGCGCGGAAAACCTCGAAACCCTCTTCGACGAGCGCCGCCGCCAGGGGGGCGAGCGCCCGCCGGTCCCGGTGGACCAGCAACACCCGCACCCGGTCTCGGCGTCGTTTGATCCCCTGACCGAGGCGCCGCAACTCGTCCTGGAGGGTCTTGGTTGCCCAGGGCTTGGCGACGTAACCGAGGACGCCGAACTGCTCCATGAGCTCATCGTTCCTGGTCACCGAGCACACCAGCACCGGGACGTCGGCGGTGGCCGCCCGCCCCCGAAGCTCCTGCAGCACCTGCCAGCCGTCCCGTTTTGGGAGCACGGTTTCCATGACCACCAGGTCGGGCAGGATCTCCATCGCCTTGCGGACCGCCTCTTCCCCATCGATCGCATGCGCCACCCGAAACCCGACGCCCTGGATCTCCGCGGTCAGGCGCTGACTGCTGTTCGGATCGTCCTCGACGACGAGGGCGAGCGGAAGGTCCATGGTGTCGATGCCCGGCGTCTGCGGGGGCGGCTCGAGCGCCGGATCGGCCGCCGGGCGTGCCTCGCGCGGGATGGTGAAGGTGAAAGTTGACCCCGTTCCGAACTGGCTCTCCGCCCAGATGCGGCCGCCGTGCATCTCCACAAAGCGCCGGCAGAGCGCCAGGCCGAGGCCGGTGCCCTGGTAGCGGCGGGTGTAGGAGCCGTCGATCTGCTCGAACTCCCGAAACAGTTTTGGCAGGTCCTCCGGTTTCATCCCGATCCCGGTGTCGTGGACCGAGACGACGATCTGCTCCGGGGTGTCCTTGATGGCGACGGTGATTTTGCCAGGAGGCGGCGTGAATTTGATGGCGTTCGAGAGGAGGTTGTAGAGCACCTGCTTGAACTTGCTGCGATCGGCCGGCACCGGCTCGGCCGTCCCCATCGTCGACAGCTGGAGGCCCTGCTGGCGAGCCATGGGCTCGAGGATGGCCGTCACTTCATGCAGGGCGTCGACAACCTGTAGGGGCTCGGGATGCAGTTCCATCTTGCCGGCCTCGACCTTGGCGAGGTCGAGGATGTCATTGATCAAGCCGAGCAGGTGCTGGCCACTGCTGTGGATGTTGCGGAGAAACTCGGTGCGCTCGCCGCTGGTGAGGTTCATGGTCACGTCCAGCAGGATTTCGCTGAAGCCCAGGATCGCGTTCAGCGGCGTACGCAGCTCGTGAGACATGTTCGCCAGGAACTCCGACTTGTATCGGTTCGATTTCTCGAGCTGCCGGTTGACCTGGAGGATCTCCTCATCCGCCTGCCGGAGGGCCGCATGCTGGCGCATCAAATAGCGGTTGGAGTCCTTCAGCCGTGAGACAAGGCCCTGGCGCTCAGCCCGGAGGCGCTGTTTGTCGAGGTTTCGGTCGAGCAGCTCGCGAAGCCGTTGCAGATCGATCGGCTTGGCGATATAGTCGTCGGCTCCACCGCGAAGGGCTTCGGCCGCCACTTGCTCGGAGCCATAGGCCGTCATCATCACGACCACCGCCTCCGGAAAGTCGCGCAACATCTGGGGCAGCAAGGTCAGACCGCTCTCCTCCGGCATCTGGATATCGAGGAAGATCAGGGCCGGGCGGCGCGAATCCAGCTGGCGCAGGGCATCTCGCGCATTGGAGGCGCTGACGACATCGAAGCCGTGTTTCCCGACGGCCTTCGTCAGAAAGGCCCGGTTGTCGGGGTCGTCGTCGATGGCCAGGAGGACCGGTCGGAGCTCCAATTCCGGCTCGTTCCCGAGCAGGGTGCGCAGCGCCTGGACCATGTCCTGGCCACCACCGAGGTCCCGGCCGTCGGCGGTCGACAGTGGGCCGAGGTCGCTCAGGAAGCGGTCGGCCCCCGCCGCCAGGGCCCGCTGCCCCTCATCCGGATCGACGTGCACCCCTGCCATCAGCAAGACCGGGATGTTGGTCGTGGCCGGGTTGCTCTTGAGGATCTCGCAGACCCGCAGCCCGTCGATCCGCCGGAGCAGCAGGTTGAGCACGATGGCATCCGGGACCTCTTCCCGGGCGCGATCCAGCGCCTCCAGGCCGTCCTGGGCCGACAGCACGAAGAAGCCCTCCTGCTGAAGCCGCTCGACAAGCGCCTTCAGCCGTTCGGGATCGTCTTCGGCGACGAGGATCCGCCGGGGTCGCTGTTCGCTCACGCCACCCTCCCGAATGCGGCAAGCCTCGGGATCAAGAAGCGGAAGCTGCTCCCCTTCCCCGGCAGGCTTTCCACCCAGATGTGGCCGCCCTGCAGCTCGACCAGGCGCTTCGAGAGGGCCAGGCCGAGGCCGATGCCCTCGTAGCCGCGCGAGGTGGAGCCGTCCACCTGGCGAAACTCTTCGAAGAGCCGCGGCTGGTCCTCAATCTTGATGCCGATCCCGGTGTCCGATACCTCCACGACGGTGCCGGGCGCGGTCTCCATCACGCGAACGACCACGCTCCCATGTGGCGGCGTGAATTTGACGGCATTGTTGATCAGGTTCTGCAGGACATGTCGCAAACTGCGGGGATCGAAGACGACCTGATACGTACGATCTACCTCGGACCGCACCGTCAGCTCCTTCTGATTGGCAGCGGCCGCGTTCTCCGACATCGCTGCATCGATGGCCTCGGCCAGCAGGCAGGGACTGGGCCGAAGCTCCAGCCGCCCGGCGCGGATGTGCGTCAGGTCGAGGATGTCGTTGATCAACTTCAACAGGTTGCGACCACTCGTGTGGATGGTTTCCGCGAACTCCGACCGCTCCGCCTCCGAGAGGTCGGGCGTGGTGTGGAGAATCTCAGAGAAGCCGATGATGGCATTGAGCGGCGTGCGAAGCTCGTGCGACATGTTGGTCAGGAATTCCGACTTCATCCGGTCGGCCTCCTGGAGCTCGAGGTTGGCCCGTTGGAGCATCTCGATCGTCTGCCGCTCCCGCTCGTAGCGCCGGGCGTTGTCGAGGGCGACGGCCGCCTGGTTGGCGAGAATTTGCAACACCTGCATGAGCGGCGCGTCGAAGGCGCGGAGTTCGTGAAAGTAGACGGATACGGTGCCGACGAACTCCTGCTGCAAGAACATGGGGAGGCCAAGGGCGGCCCGCCACCCCTGTCGCTGGCTGAGCGGGTCGACGGGAAAGCGGCCATCGAGCTGCAGGTCCTCGGAGAAGACGGGCCGCCGCTCGAGCACGACCTGGTTGACGAGCGTGGGCGGGAGCGGCGCGCGCACGCGAGAGTCGGCAGCTCCGGGCAGGCCCTCGGCGACCTCCAGACGCTGATCCGACGGCCTGCCGCCCTCGGTCAGGGTCACGATGCACGAGGCCGCGCCCGAGACTCCGAGCATGGCTCTCGCCACCGCCTGGAGGAGGGACGCCGGGCTGATGGTGGTGGCGGTCAGGGCCTCGGAGACCTGCCGGAGCATCTCCATCGAAGCATCGAGGCGGAGCGCCTGCTGCCGGGTTTCCTCGAAGAGGAACGTGTTTTCCAGGGAGACGGCCACTTCGGCGCCGAGGGAGGCGGCCAGTTTGACGTCGTAGTTGCCGCTGAACTGGCCATGCCGCTTGTTCGCGAGCATGAGAACGCCCAGGGGCCGGCCGCCCGACCCCAACGGGACCAGCAGCATGTCGCGATAGCCGAAGGTTTGCGGAAGCAGCTGTCCGGCCTCGAGGTCCCGCACGCAATCCGGGATGATGTGAGGCCGCTGGGTAGCGAAGACCCGTCCGACGAGCGTCGACGCATCGGCACGAAAGCGCAGCTGGTTGAGGCGCATCTGGTTGAAGAGGCGACTCTCGCGCATGCCCGACGGCGCAGCGGGCGCGATCAGGAAGTCGAGGCCCGCCTGGTAGAGGAAGAACCCGCACATCTCGACGTCGAGCAACTCGGCGAGTTTTTCGGTCAAGGTCTCGAGGTCCTCGCCCAGCCGGGTGAGGTTCGAGACCGCGGTAGCGGTTTCGAAGAAATGGGTCAGCTCCTGGAGGTTCTGGTCCGCCCGGTGGGCAAGCTCGAGGTTTTTCTGCATGAGGTCGAAGTACTTGAAGCTCCAGAATCCCGTCATCACCATCACCGGCGGAAAGAGGACCGCCAGGAAGTACGTGATCGGCGACGGCGCCCAGGAGCGGGCCACGTAAACGAGGAACACCTCGGTGACGGCGCCGAGGACGAGCCAGATCCGCCAGTTGAACTGGGCCCGAACTGACGGCGATGGATGCGGTTTTGCCAACAGACCCCTCTTCAGCCAGAGTGCGCAATGATTTGACGCGAATAGCGGGCATTGCTTCGCACTACGCGGAAGCCTTCGGGCCCCCACGCGGCCCGGTTTACAAAGGTTTACGCCGCCGTCATCGTTTCGGCACCCACCGACCGCGTTCGGCGCCTTTGCTACCCTCTAGACGTGCAACGGGAGACGACCTTCAACGTTTCCGCGATCAAGGAAACGGTCCTTCGGTCGATCAAACTGAACCAGCAGGCCTACAACAACCGCGACGCCGAAGTGCTTCGAGAGGTCTACCTGGAGCCGATGCTCTCGCAGGTCGCGCACGATCTATCCGGAGATTTCGAGTCGTTCCCCGCCGCGCGCCTCGATATCACCTGTGAGGTCCTGGACGTGTCCTACACGGCCTACCTGCAGATCGGGAAGGTCGAGCTCTCCGCCTATGGTCTGCAGGCCAGCCCCCAGAACGTCAACGTCACCACCAAGGAAGAGTGGATCTACCGGCTGGTGCCCGACGCGGAGAAGGGCGTTGGCCTTGGCCGCCGCACCACGCACCGCTTCCTTGGCTATTACCACTACACCCTGGTCGATATTGAGAATCGCTGGTGGATCACCGATGTCCAATCAGCCAGCGAGATCTGGCTCCCCTAGCGGACCGCGCTAGCTGCTCGGGATAGGACTGACCTGGTCGAGCCGGCGCGCGAGATCGTCGACCCGGCGTCCGATATCGTCCCGGATCGATCGCACGGTCTCCAGCGATCGGCCGGCGGGGTCAGGTAGGTCCCAATCGATGTACGTCTTTCCGGGGATATAGGGGCATTCATCCCCGCACCCCATCGTCACCACGACATCGGCCCAGCGGGCGAGGTCGTCAGTCAACCGCTGTGGCCGATGCCTGCTGATATCGATGTCCAGTTCGCGCATCACGTCGACCACGACCGGGTGAACGTGCGTGGCGGGTCGCGTGCCCGCGGAGCGGGATTCGTGCCGGCCGAGGGCAATCCGCTGGAACAGCGCTTCGCTCATCTGGGAGCGTCCGGCGTTCTGTTTGCAGACGAACAACACCCGGGCCATCGCGCTACACCAGGGCGTCCAGCAGCGCGCGCGTCCTGGCATCGAGGCGAGTCGCGAGCCGGTAGTAGGCCCAGATGCCGGCCTTGGTGACCTCGACCAGCCCCGCATTCCGGAGCTTTGCCATATGGTGCGAGATCGTGGGCTGGCTCAGCGCAAAGGAAGCCGTGAAATCACAGATACAGACCGGCTGGGAGGACCCCTTGAGCACCCCCACGATTTGCAGCCGGGTGGGATCGGCAAGCGCTTTCAGGAGGTCCACTGACTGATCGACCCTGGCCAGCGCCAGCGGCATAGAGGGCGGGCTGCACACCCCTTTGACGCGTTCGGGGACGGGGCTCTTCACGAATCGGAGTCTACCAGTTCCATTGACAGCTGTCTATGGGTCTGCTAGCATCCCATCGATATCCGTCGATCTCTCCAACAAGGGGTTGTTCATGGACACGATTCGAGAGTCTGTCAGAGCCAAATACGCGGAGACCGCGATCACGTTGCGCGATGGGGGGAGCTGCCGCGACTCGAGTTGTTGCGGCGGGGCAGACGCCATCAGCGGGCCGATCGGCGAGACGGAGTACTCCAAGGCGGAGGTTGCCGACCTGGGGCTGTCGCTCGGCGCCAGCCTCGGCTGCGGCAACCCGACGGCACTCGCGCAATTGCATCCTGGTGAGGTCGTGCTGGATCTTGGCAGTGGGGCCGGTCTCGATGTGCTGCTCTCGGCACGACGGGTTGCCCCCGGCGGCCACGCCTATGGGGTGGACATGACCGACGAGATGCTGCTGCTGGCCAACGAGAACAAGGCGCGCGCGGGCCTCCAGAACGCGACGTTCCTCAAGGGGACGATCGAGGCGATTCCTCTGTCCGATGCGGCTGTCGACGTCGTCATCTCCAACTGCGTCATCAACCTCGCCGCCGACAAGATGGCGGTTTTGAAAGAGGCGTTCCGCGTCCTCAAGCCGGGCGGACGGTTCGCCGTCTCGGACATGGTCGAGGTGGAGCCACTGCCAGCGCAGGTCAAGTCGGCGATGGACGCCTGGGCCGGCTGTGTCGCCGGCACGATTCCGATCGAGGCCTACCGTGCCGCGGTGATGGGGGCCGGCTTCGACGCCGTGGAGATCGAGATCACCAACACCTTCAGCCCCGGCGAAGCCAGCCTGCCTGAAGGGTCCGGAAAAATCGCCAGCGCCTTCATTCGCGCAATCAAGCCGACCTAACAAAAGAGGCCCGGGCCGGAAGCCCCAGGCCTGCTGGATCGACGGGTCTTTGGGGTTTAGGCGACCCGCACCCGTGAGGCCCGCGGCCCTTTCGGCGCGGAGGATTCGACATCGAAGCTGACCTTCTGCCCCTCCTGCAACCCCTCAAACGAGCCTTCGACCGAGGACCGATGGAAGAAGTACTCCTTCCCATCCTCCCCGCTCAAAAATCCGAATCCCCGATCCATCACGAGTCGCTTGATCGTCCCGTTCTGCGCCACGTCTGTCGCTAGCTCCTTCGCAAAGATATCCCCGGTCGGATGCGTTGCCTGGGCGAGCCATGACCGGGCTGGACAGGCCCAAAAATCAGCATATCATGGCTGTATTACGACTCAGGAAAGGGTGAATTGAATGCGTAGTACGATGCCCGATTTCCCGCTGACCCTCCAGCATTTTCTCTGGCGCTCGACCACACTGTTTCCCACTAAGGCGATCGTCACCAGGCGGGAGAGCGGGCCTACCCGATACACCTATGCCGAGTTCGGGGGCCGGGTGGCGCAACTGGCGCACGCCCTACGCCAGCTCGGGGTCAAGCCTGGCGACCGGGTCGGAACGCTGGCCTGGAATAACGCCCGGCATTTTGAGCTGTATTTCGCGGTGCCCTGTTCGGGAGCCGTCCTTCATACCCTGAATCCGCGCCTCTTCCCGGAGCATCTCGAGTTCGTCATCAACGATGCCGAGGACGCCGTGATCTTCGTCGACGCCTCGCTGATGCCGGTGATCGAGCGCCTGGCAGGCAAACTAAAGGGGGTTCGGCACTTCGTCGTGATGACGGACGGGCCCGCGCCGAATGGGCAACTCACGCCAATCGCCTCGTACGAGGAGATGATCGCCGGGCAACCCACCTCGTTCCCTTGGCCGGAGATCGACGAGCGGGACGCCTCGGCGATGTGCTACACGTCCGGCACGACCGGCAAACCGAAGGGGGTCGTCTACAGCCACCGCTCGGCAGTCCTGCACTCCTTTGGGATCGCGGTCGGCGGCGGGCTCGGCATCACGGAAGAAAGCGTGGCGCTGCCGGTCGTCCCGATGTTCCACGCCAATGCCTGGGGGATGCCCTACGCCGCGGCGATGGTGGGAGCCGGCCTGGTCTTCCCGGACCGCTTCCTCGATCCGGTCAGCCTGGTCGACCTCTTTCAGCGCGAGCACGTGACGCTCACCGCCGGGGTGCCGAGTGTCTGGATCGCGCTGCTGCAGCACCTCGACAAGACTGGCACGGATCTCCCCGGCTTGACCCTTTTCAACGGGGGCTCGGCGCTCCCGGCGGGCCTTTACGACGGGCTGACCCGGCATGGCATCCTCGTCGACCACGGCTGGGGGATGACCGAAACCTCGCCGGTAGCCGCCACCGCCACGGTCAAGAGCCAGCTGAAGCGTAACGACCGGCGGGCGATCAAGTTGAAACAGGGCCTGCCGCTACCGGGCGTCGAGCTCCGGTTGATGGAGGTCGAAACCGGCACGCCGGTGCCCTGGGACGGTAAAAGCGTCGGCGAGGTCCAGGTACGCGGACCCTGGATCACGGCCAGCTATTACCGCGGGGTCGACGCCGACCGCTTCACCGCGGACGGCTGGTTGCGCACCGGCGACGTGGCCAACGTCGACCAGGACGGCTACATCCAGATCGTCGACCGGACCAAGGACCTGGTCAAATCCGGCGGCGAATGGATCTCCTCGGTGGAACTGGAGTCCGCCATTATGGGCCATCCCAAGGTGCTAGAGGCGGCCGTGGTCGGCATCCCCCACCCGAAATGGCAGGAACGCCCAGTCGCCTACGTGGTGCCGAAACCGGAGTACAAGGGACTCCTGTCACAGGAGGAGATCCTGGAGTTTCTCAAGCCACTGGTTGCCAAATGGTGGCTCCCCGACGAGGTGCGGTTCATCGACGAGATCCCCAAGACCAGCGTCGGCAAGTTCGACAAGAAGGTCATTCGGGAGCGCGCCCTCCACGCGCCAGCGACCCCGTTGCCCTCCGAGTAACGTCACCGTCACGCCGGTGCGCCAGGCTGGTGGCCTGCGCAGATTCGCGACCGGGGCTCAATGGCGGCCTTAATCCTGGCGCGCTACAACTGGGGCAGGTAGGAAATGGCCCCATGCAAGCCTCAGAACCGTTCGAGGCGCTCGTGCCCAAACCGCTGGACGCCCAGACCATCCGGCTGCGCCAGGACCTCGAGGACATCCACGAAGACCTCCTCCTGACGGTGCTGGACCTCGAGCAAGAATGGCTGCTCGATGACCGGATCGCCTTCTCCCTGCGCCAGGCTCATTAACCGGCCCCGGCGGTCGAAACCACGGCATTTCCCCGAAAATCCGCAGGTTTTTGAGCTTGCCACGTTTCGTGGAGAGAACCTAGCGGCCGCCGCCGCTGAAGCGACAATCTCTCGACGGAGGAAAGAATGGCGAAAACACAGAAGTGGACCGCGTCGACGTTCGTCACCGTGCTGCACGAAACCCTGACCAAGAACGGCACCGTGAAGATCAAGAAGTCGGAGCTCAATGCGGCCGTCCAGGACGTCTTCGAGCAGGCCGTCACGGCCGGCACTCGGGGTCAGCGGGTTCGGTTCCCGCAGATCGGCGCGCTGGCGTGGCGCGAGGTCAAGGCCCGCAAGGCTGGAAAGGGCACCAACCCCTTCACCGGCGAGCCGATGATCGTCAAGGCGCGCGCGGCATCGCGCAAGCCCCGCTGGTCGTTCCCCAAGTCGGTTCGCGAGGCCTACACCCGGACCTCGCTCCGCAAGGCCGCCTAGCCAAAGAGCCGGGAGCGCCGGCCGTGTGACCGGCGCTCCCACCGACCGCTACTCGTCGCTTGACACCGTGCCGAATTCCCCTGAGTATGATGGTAGGGATGCGGCGAAACCTGATAGCGGGATTGCTCATTGCAATCGGCGTCATCTTGATGGCCACGGCGCTGCCAGGGCTCGGGCTCTTCCGTGCCGATTCGGCAGCGCTTCCGATCACGGCCATCCCCGCCATTGGCGATCCCCTCTCCCCTCCCCACCAGCACCCCAAGGTCCTTCCCGGCCTCCACAGCGGCGGGGCGGGACCGAGCCAGCCGATCGCGTACATCTCCATCCCCAGGATCCAGATCAAGAACGCGCCGATCTTCGACCGCGGGCTTGACAGCGGTGGCAACATGCTGATCGCCAAAGGCTATTCGGTCACCCACTTCGACTCCTCCTCCCCCATCGGCAGCGGCAATGCGGTCCTCTACGGGCACGACGACATCGAGGGGAGCGTCTTTGGCCGGCTGAAGGACCTCGCCAGCGGCGACGAGATCGATATAACCCCGGCCGGTGCCTCCCTCGTCGTCTACCACGTGACCGGCCCGCACAAGTTCGTCCAGCCGAACGCGGTCCAGATCCTGAACCCCACCAACGACGTGCGGCTGACCTTGTTCACCTGCTGGCCCAACTGGGTCGACACGCAGCGGGTGGTCGTCACGGCGGCACCGACCAGCTAGTCGCCCTGCGGGGCTAGTGGTCCTCGGGCGGGGGCGCCTGGAAGTATTTCAGGAGCTCTTCGATGGCTTTCGCCGCCT
>DAINCX010000005.1:0-58254 GCA_036732165.1 Candidatus Dormiibacterota bacterium
GATCATCAGGTCGAGGGCTTCGGCGCGTCGCGCGTCCAGGTACTCGCCGTAGCTGTTGGCCCGAACGGCGGCCTCCATGGCGTCGACGTCGAGCCCGACGCGGGCGCCAATCTCGCGCAGGACACCCAGGTCGGAGACGTCGCGCCCCTCCAGCCAGTAGGCGTCAAACAGGGCGCGGTGCATCGGCTCGAACAGCCCGGCCGCACGGGCGAACTCGGCCGCCTGCAGGGCGGGACGGGAATTGATCAGCCGGTCGTGGTTCTTCAGTTCGAGACCGACCTGGGCCGAGAGCCGCGTCAGGCCCGACTCGATCTGGGCCCGGTAGCCCGCCGGCAGCACCTCCTCCCGGGCCCGCCCCTCCGGCGGGATCTCGGGGTGCAGTTCATAGGGCACCCAGTCGACCGCGACATCGTACTCCCGTTCCAGCTGCTCGACCCGAACCAGGTCGACAAAGCAGAAGGGTCAGACGTAGTCGGAGTAGATTCGGACCGGCGTGCCCATACTCGCAGGATAGCCCTTACAATGGGGGTTAGCACTCCCCGATCGAGACTGCCAACATGCTAGAACCAAGCCAGCTCGACGAACGCAAACAACGGATCCTCAAGGCGGTGGTTTCGGACTACACGCTGACCGGCATCCCGGTCGGCTCGCAGGTCCTGGCCGCCAAGTACTTCCTCGCCCTGTCGTCGGCCACCATCCGCAACGAGCTTGCCGACCTGGTCGGAACGGGCTACCTCCAGCAGCCGCACACCTCGGCGGGCCGCATCCCGACGGACCGTGGCTACCGGTATTTCGTCGACTTCCTGATGGTGCCGGAGGCGGCGCCCCCCGCCATCCGCCGGGCGGTCAAGCAGGAGTTCGAGACCGCCCCACACCAGCTCGAGGGCATCCTGGAGAAGGCGGCCATGGTCCTGGCGCAGATCACCGAAAATGTCTCGCTCGTCACGGCCCCCCAGGTGAGTGAGGCTCGCATCAAGCACATCGACCTGGTGTCGCTGGAAGCGCAATCAGCCCTGATCATCCTTGTCCTCGAGGGGAACCTCATCAAGCAGCAGGTCGTCAACCTCGAACGACCCATCTCCCAGGATGATTTGAGCCGGATGGCCGCCATGCTCAACCGGAAGGTGCCCGGTCATAGCGCGGAAGATCTGTCCACCCGCCTGGCCCAGCTGGGCACCGATCGCGGCGAGCAGCGCCGGATCCTCGAACGTCTCGTGGATTCGATCAAGAATCACCAGGCCCAGCGCCAGACAGTTGTCCTGCATGATGGCGTGCGCAACTTACTCAGGCACCCCGAGTTCGTCGAGGTCAGCCGGTTGGAGGAGTTACTCGAGCTGATCGAACAGGGCGCGCAACTGGCAGGGATCCTGCAGCAGGTCGCCTTCGAGAAGGATGTCGAAATCATCATTGGACGCGAGAACACCAGCAGCGGCCTGCGGGAATGCAGCCTCGTCTTGACCACGTACACGATGGCGGATCGGGTGCGGGGAACGGTCGGGGTCGTCGGTCCGACCCGGATGCGGTACGGCCAGATCGTCGCTCGGGTGAGGCTGGTCAGCCAGATGACCTCCGAGGCCCTGGCGAATCTCGGGAACTGATTTACGCGGCGAGATGAGGGGTAAGAAACAACACATGCCAGGCACGGAGCAGCCCCCGGACGAGAGGGGGACGATGTTCGACGAACAGGCGCGTGAGCCACTTGACCAGCGCGCCGCCTCCGCACCGGAGGCCGGAGCGGCCGCCCCCGCAGAATCGGGCGGGCAGGCTGGCCGCGAGCAGGCCGACGCGGCATTTGCCCGCTACCAGCGTCTCGCGGCCGACTTCGAGAACTACAAGCGCCGCACCCGCCAGGAGCTGGCCGACCGAACCCAGTATGCGAACGAGGAGCTGCTGCGCAAGCTGCTTCCGATCCTGGATAACTTCAAGCGTGCCCTGGATCACACCCCGTCCGGGATCGACCCCGGCTGGCTCGAAGGCATCAGGCTGGTCGCCCGCCAGTTCGAAGCGACCCTTGCGGCGCAAGGCCTGACCACGATTCCGGCCCTGGGCGAGAAGTTCGATCCGTCCCAGCACGAGGCCATCGCCCGCCAGGAAACCGACGAGCAAGAAGAGGGAACGATCGTCGAAGAGATGCAGCCCGGCTACCGCCTCCACGATCGAGTCTTACGCCCGACCCTGGTCAAGGTTGCCCAGCCGCCCGCGTTAAATTCCTAGCGTGGCGATCAAGCGGGACTATTACGAGGTGCTCGGGGTCGGCCGCACGGCCGGTCCCGAGGAGTTGAAGCGCGCCTATCGCAAGCTGGCACTCCAGTATCACCCAGACCGCAATCCCGATGACCCCCAGGCGGAGGGGCGCTTCAAAGAGATCAATGAGGCCTACGAGGTCCTCAGCGATCAGTCGAAGCGGCAACGGTATGACACCTTCGGCCATGCCGGAACCCAGGGGCAACCCGGGTTCGACTTCGGTGGAGCCGGCTTCGGGGGGAGCGTCAACGACATCTTTGACATGTTCTTTGGCGCCGCGGCCGGTCAGCGCGCGCGGACCGGGCCCCGCCGCGGGGCCGATCTCCGCCTCGATCTCAAGATCAACTTCGAGGACGCCGTCTTCGGGATCGAGCGTGAGCTGACGATTCCGCGAGCGGAGGCCTGTGCCACCTGCCAGGGCAGCGGCGCGGAACCGGGGACCTCGGCCCAGACCTGCCCCCAATGCCGCGGCAGCGGGCAGGTGCGCCGGGCGAGTCAGTCGATCTTCGGTCAGATCGTCAACGTGGCCACCTGTCCGCGGTGTAACGGGGAAGGGCGGGTCATCGAGAAGCCCTGTCGAACTTGTGCCGGCAGCGGGCACCGGCCAGGCGAGAAGAAGATTCGGGTCAACATCCCGGCGGGCGTGGATTCCGGGTCCCAGATCCGTCTTTCCGGTGAGGGGGAAGCCGGGCCACGAAACGGGGAGGCCGGGGATCTGTACGTCGTCATCCAGGTCAAACCACACGCGGTCCTGCGCCGCAACGGGACCGACGTGGTCTACGAGCTTCCGCTCAGCGTGGCCCAGGCGGCGCTTGGCGATACGGTGGAGATTCCCACCGTCGACGGCCCCGAGACCCTGGAGATCCCCCCCGGCACGCAGTATGGCAAGACCTTCCGCGTCCACGGCCGCGGCGTGCCCCACCTGCGCTCTGGCCGGCGTGGCGATCAGATCATCTTCGTCCGGGTCGTGATCCCGACCAACCTGTCGGAGGACCAGAAGTCCGCCCTGCGCGAGTTAGGCGGGATCAGCGGCAAGCCACAGCACATCGAGAAAGGCTTCTTCGACAAGTTCAAGCACGCCATCGGCCTGGAGTAACCCCGCCGCTCGGAGGCCCGGGGTTCGCCGGGATCGGCTTTAGACTAACCGCGTGTCGACCGTGTTTCGGCTGCTCCTCGGTCTCGGCGTCGCGGCCACCCTCCTGGTCGCGATCCTCGGGCCGGCCTGGCGCGGGAGTTTCTACCGCAGCTGGGTTCGACCGCGGCTGGTTGCCTTCGGAATCATCGTGGTGCTGATGGCTACCGCCTCCTACGTCTACCGCGTGGTCAACGCCTTGCGAGCCCACGGGTGAGCCGGCGCTTCCGGGTCACGTTCCTTTACAGCGGGACCACGGTGCAGGTGGGCGAGGACGAGGGCGTGCTCGTGGCCGGCCTGCAGGCGGGGGTGCATCTCGCGTACGACTGTCGCAAGGGTCGCTGCAAGACCTGCATGGTGAAAGTGGACGGCATCATCGACCAGGCGGATGCCTGGTTGATCAGCACCGAGGAGCTGGCGCAGGGGTACGCGCTGATCTGCGTGGGCAAGCCGCGCAGCGACCTGGACGTACACGCCTGAGCTACTAAGTGCGGTTCACGGTCATCGACCTCATCATCCTGGCCGCGGTCGTCTTCGCGATCGGTAGCGGCTACCGTCGGGGTTTCTGGCTCTCGCTGGCGCAGTATGCGGGGCTCGTCCTCGGCGTGGTCGTCGGCGCGGCGCTGGTCCCGATCGTCATGGACGGTCTCCATGTCACGGGCCCGACAACTCGCTCGGTCGGCGGCCTCCTGGTGCTCGTCGTCGTAGGCGCCGTCGGGAGCAGCGTCGGCTATGCCGTCGGCGAGCCGATCCGGCTCCGGCTGCTGGCTCGGCCGGACCGCGCTCGATGGGACAGCATGCTGGGGGCCGCCTTTTCCGCCCTGGCGGTGCTGTCCGTGTCCTGGTTCCTCGGGCTCAGCCTGGCTCGCGGACCAAGTCCGGAGCTGGCCCAGGCGCTACAGCGGTCCGTCCTCCTGCGATCCCTGGACTCGGTAGCGCCACGGCCGCCAGGCGTCCTGGGTCGGGTGGAGGCCGTCCTCTCCGGCGTGCGCTTCCCCAGCGCGTTTTCCGGCTTCGAGCCGCTCGTGCCGTCGGCGCAACCGGTTCCTCCAAGGGCCGACACGCCCGGCATTGCCATGGCCGAATTGGCGACGCTCAAGATCGTGGGCTATGGCTGCGGGGGCATCGTGTTCGGCAGCGGGTTCCCCGTGGGCCCGGGGCTCGTGCTGACCAATGCCCACGTGGTCGCCGGCACCCAGGGCACGACAATCCGGACACCGCAGGGCCGCAGCCTCAACGCCCGGGTGGTCCTATTCGATCCCAATCGTGACGTCGCCATCCTGTCGGTGCCGCGGCTGGGCATTGCCCCACTCGGCACTGCGGCAGCCGAACGCGGGACCAGCGGCGCCGCCATTGGTTACCCGGGCGGAGGCCACGAGATCGCGGTGCCGGCGGTGGTGGACGGCGAGGTCCAGGCGGAAGGGCGCGACATCTACGGCCAGAACCTGGTCGTCCGGCACATCTGGATCACGGAGGCGCAGGTGGAGCCGGGCAACTCCGGAGGGCCGCTGGTCGACCAGGCCGGGAACGTGCTCGGCGTCATCTTCGCGAAGTCCACCCGCCAGTCCGGGCAGGCTTACGCGCTGACGGACGCCGAAGTCCAGCCCGACATCACGGCCGCCCAGGGCCGCACCCAGGCGGTCGATGTTGGCCCCTGCGCGCTCGGATAAGGGCGATCTCGCCAGAGAACGGTCAGGCTGAGAGGGCGCAAAGCTAACATCTTCCCTGAGGTGAAAGTGCCCATCGACAATGTTCGGGATCGTGGAGATCGGGGGCAGCAGCCCCACTGGGGCGAACTGCTGCGTCCGGCCGAGGTCCTGCTCTATCTGCTGATCGCGGTCGCGGTGGTCGAGCTTTATACCCGAGCCTCGTACCTGGTCACCCATCTGTTCAGCGTCCTGATGCTCTTCGTGTTTGGGGGCATCATCGCCCTCCTGCTGACCCCGGTCGTCGACGGGATGGAAACCATTGCCATCTTTCGGAAACGGCGCGGACTGGCCGCGATCGCGCTGCTGGTGGTCGTACTGGCGGTGATCGCCGCCATCGTGGCGCTGGTCACGCCATCGCTGGTGACGCAGGCTCGCGCGTTGCCCGCGCTCGTGGCGAAGGGCCAGGCCCTGCTTGCCGATCTCCAGAGCCAGCTCGACAGCCACGGCATCCCCTTCCAGGTCCAGCTCCCCACTGGCACGACCTCCAACGGCGCGGTCATCGGTTCGGCCCTTGGCATCCTGGGTGGGACGCTCACCACCGTGATCGACATTCTCCTGGTCACGGTGATCTCGATCTACTTCCTGGCGCAGGGCCGGGAATTGATCGCCGCCGCCAGGAAGCTCTTTCCCGGCCATCACGAGGTCTTCGATTTCATCATGCTCGCCATTGGAAGCACGATGGCCGGGTATGCCCGGGGCCAGCTGATCATGTCGGTCGGGATGGGCCTCTATACGGGGATCGGCATGAGCCTGGTCGGCGTGCATTACGCCATCGTCCTCGGCATCCTGACGTTCTTTCTGGAGTTCATCCCGCTGGTCGGCGCCCCCCTGGGAATGGCGATCGCCGTCGTGGTTGCGCTCTTCCAGAGTCCGCTGATCGCGTTGCTCGCTGCCGTGGTGGGGGTGGGCGGGCACGCCCTCGAGGCCTACATCGTGGGACCGCGCGTCAGCGGTCACGCCACCCGGTTGCACCCCCTGGCGGCGATGGGAGCCCTGCTGATCGGCGCCGAGCTCGGTGGCGTCCTCGGCGCGCTGTTTGCGGTCCCCGTGGCGGCCATCGCGAACGTCTTCCTCGGCGCGATCTATCGAGCCGGTCGGGGCCAGGAAGCGCTCACCACCAGCGAGGACGGCGTCGTCAAGCCGGTCGCGTTGCCGCGGCTGGGCGAGGAGATCGGGGAGGTCAAGGAGGAGGGCGAGATCGAAGGGGACGTCCCCCACACCCAGGGCGAGCAATAGCGGCAGGACGCCGGCCTGCCGCTAGGGCGTGCTTGCGGGGGCTGGGGAGGGGTGGGGTTGCGAGATGTCCTGCTGGCCCTGGATCTCCATCTGGCCGGCGATCAGGTCGGGAACGCGGCCGTTCTCCCGAATGTAGGCCATCGTGACGATCATGGCCATCGTCAGGACGGCCATGACCATCAGCAGGCGCTGCTCGCCGCGGCGGGCGGTGCCCCAGATGACCCCGGGAAGACCGCGCAGGTACCAAACCACGGCGGCGACGGCAATCAGCGTGTAGGCCATCACCCGGTGCTCCGAAAAGCTAGAGACCGCGGGACGAAATTCCCCACGTCGTTGTCACTGATTGCCCCGGTTCGAGAACCCGTAGGCCGTCGCCCGTGCGAAAGGCGTTGGGCGCGCAGGTCATCGGCTCGATGGCGATGCTCCGTCGCCGCCGCCTGGCATCCGGGATGCCGTCGGCGGTGAACACCATGAGGAAGGCGTAGGGCGGCTCCATCCAGAGGATGACCTGGCGGTCGCCGCCGGGAGCCTGGAAAACGACCCGAATCCGACCGTCGGCATCAGGGACAAGGCTGGCGAAGGCCGTATCCATGCGAAGGTCGCCAATCGGGCGCAGCTCGAGGAAGTCATAGACCGTCTCCGTGGTCGGAATGAGGCGGCCGGTTGGGATCAGCCGCTCGTCAGCCTCCAGCCGGATCAGCGCCGGAATCCGCAAGTGGGCTGTATCAATTCGTGGCGTGCCCACCGTGACGTACGGGTGGTGACCGGTCCCATACGGGAGGCGTGCTCTTCCGACGTTGGTCCCGGTGGTCCGCACCGTGAGCCCATCGGGCCCGAGGCGGTACTCGACCTCTAGCGCGAGCGTAAACGGGTACCCCTCTTCCGGATGGAGCAGCAGCGTCATGGTCACCCGATCGTCCTCCCGCTCACGTGCCATCCAGTTCCGCCAGCGCGTCAATCCGTGGATGGCGTTGTGGCGGGCGGGTTCGGTGATGGCGGTCTGCAGCAGCTGACCGTCGAACTGGTAGCTGCCATCAGCGATCCGATTCGGCCAGGGAAGCAGCAGCGCCCCGCGGCCGACATCGCAGATCTCCTCCGCGCCGTAGCCGTCCACGATATCCTGTCCGGCCACGGTAAAGGTCCGCAACCCCGCCCCGACCTCGGTCACCGTCACCTCCTGACGACCCGACCTGAGGACGTACTGCTGACCCGAGGGTGGAATGGCAGGCATGCGCCTCCGGATAATAGAACGGTGGTGACCCTGACCCTGGGCCTGTTCGGCACCCCGCGCGATGAGCTCGCGAATACGGTCGACGGCGACGTGCCCGAATGGATCGAGCGCCTGTACCAGAGCTACGGCACCACGGCGGAATCGGCCCCCGCCAGCGCTTCGGTGCTGGCGCTGGGCGAATCGCTGGGTCACCGCCTGCGGAAACTCTCCCTCCTGTTAAGCAAGATGGAGTCACTCGGCTGGACGATATCGCCCCGTCGTTGGACGCTGGTCGCGACCACCAGCCTGGACGAGGTCCGGGCGGAGGTGGAGTTTGAACGCGCCGGCGTGTGGGTCATCGCCAGGCAGCACGCGGCCCGCGACAACGCGGGCACCGTGCGCTGGTCGCGGGGGCTCTTCCCATAGCGGAGCCGGACGTCCTTTCGGAGGGGACGGTCGACCCCGATCCGTTCAAGCAGTTCGCCGCCTGGTTTGACGAAGCCCGGGCGGCGGGCGAGGTGCTGCCCGAAGCGATGACGCTCGCCACCTCCACGACCGATGGGCGGCCATCGGCCAGGATGGTGCTCCTGCGGGGGTTCGACCAGCGTGGCTTCGGCTTTTATACGAACTACGCCAGCCAGAAGGGGAGGGAACTGGCCGAGAACCCGCTGGCGGCCCTGGTCCTGTACTGGTCCAAGCTCGGGCGGCAGGTACGGATCACGGGTGAGGTGGTCAAGCAAGCCGCCGACGAATCGTCAGCCTATTTTCACAGCCGTCCCGCGGCCAGCCAGCTGAGCGCCTGGGTCTCCCACCAGAGCGAGGTGGTCGCCAGCCGCGCCGTGCTGGAAGAAGGGATGGCGGCCCTGGGGCGGCGGTATGCGGGTCAGGAGGTCCCTCTTCCCCCGAACTGGGGCGGCTATCGGGTCCTGCCAAGCACGATCGAGTTCTGGCTCCACCGCGACAGCCGCTTGCACGACCGTCTTCGGTACATGCGGAAGGGACTCGCGGGCTGGGTGATCGAACGCCTGAGCCCATAAGGGAAGAGCCCCGGTGCCCGGCACCGAGGCTCCCTACGGAGGCGCGCTACTTACTCTTGTAGGCGACGATCGCGGCGTCGAAGTTATGACTGGCGTCGTAATTCCCGGCCGCCGCGACGCGCATGCCGGTGTGGATGTCGTTCAGGGAACCAGCCTGGCGCTGCTTCTTTCCAGTGACCTGGAAATACCTCGTCGCGCTGGTGACCGTGATCTTGACGTCTTTGCCGTCACGCGTGCGGATGGTGACGGTGCTGCCGCTTACGCTCTCGACCTTGCCCGCCAGATGCGCACGGCCGATGTGAACGCGCCTCGCGTAGAGCTTGCCGTCGCGAGTCTCGTATCGAACACGAACGTGGCTGCTGACTTCGATCTCAGACCATGTCGCCTTGTCCCCGCGGCCCGTGACGACGATGGTCGTGTCGGTCCGAAGGAACGTCTTGCTGTCGCCCTTTGCGTTCTTGATGGTCAGCTGGTTCGCGCTGATCACCGTCACCGTGCCGCCGAAAACGTCCTTCGGCGCCTGCCGAAGCTTGGCTGTCGGGCTCGCCGCCGGGGTCCCCGCCGGGGCGGCCATGGCCCCCGTGGTAAGGACCGCCGCCAGCACGCCTGCCGCCGCGATACCTGCGAACAATTTGCCGAACATTGTTACCGACCTCCTGTTTGATCCGATTGCGATGGAGCTCATGCTGAGGCTGGCGGCTGAGGGCATCCGCCGGCAGACCTGAGAGGACGCTGAGAGCGCTCTGGCACGCTCCTGGGCTTCACGAATCTTTAGCGAGCGCGGTCCCTTTCATCGCGATGGGTCACCGCTTGCCGACGGCCCGGTCAAGGATGCGAAAAGCCTAACGGTGTTACGTCTGCCGTAGCCTTGCCCTCGTATCGTCGCCTGCGTGGGACCAACCGCCGCCCTCCACCTCGCCAGCCTGGAATCCGGGCTCGACCGGGAGCCGCACGGGCTGGACGGGCATCACTACGGTCCCCTGACCGACCTCCTCTACGATGACTCCATCTCCGAGATCATGGTCAACGGTCCGGACCAGGTCTACATCGAGCGCAAGGGCCAGCTGACCCTCTCCGAGGTGACCTTCGCCAGCGAGGCGGAGTTGATCCAATTGATCCGTGACATCGCCGCCTTTGTCGGCCGCCGCATCGACGACGATTCGCCGATGGTGGACTGCCGCCTCCCCGATGGCTCGCGCGTGAACGCCATCATCCCCCCGCTGGCCCTGGACGGGTCCTCCCTGACCATCCGCAAGTTCGCCAGGGACCCCTATACCGTCGAAGACCTCGTGGGATTCGGCACGCTGACGGCTGAGGCGGCGGCCTTTTTGGAGGCCTGTGTCAAGGCCCATTTCAACATCCTCGTCTCGGGTGGGACCGGCTCGGGAAAGACGACCACCCTGAACGTGCTCTCTTCCTTCATCCCGGATACGGAACGGGTCGTCACGATCGAGGATGCCGCCGAATTGCAACTGCGCCAGCCGCACAAGGTCCGGCTGGAGTCGAGGCCGGCCCGCATCGATGGGACGGGCCGAATCAGCATCCGCGACCTGGTCGTGAACGCACTACGGATGCGGCCGGACCGGATCGTGATCGGTGAGTGTCGCAGCGGTGAGGCGCTAGACATGCTTCAGGCCATGAACACCGGCCATGACGGTTCGCTCACCACCATCCACGCCAATACCCCCCGGGATACGCTGTCCCGGCTCGAGACCCTCGTCCTCATGTCCGGGGTCGATCTGCCGCAGCGAGCCATTCGCGAGCAGATCGCCTCCGCGATCCACATCATCGTCCAGCAGTCACGGATTCGTGACGGCTCGCGGCGGATCACGAACATTACCGAGGTGATCGGCCGCGAGGGCGACACCATCACGCTGCAGGACGTCTTCCTGTTCGAGGACACGGGCATGGATGGCAATGGCAAGGTGCTGGGCAGGCTGGCTCCGACCGGAATCCGCCCACAGGCCATGGCGAAGATCTACTCGAAAAAGGTGGCCATCGGACCGGCCCTGACCGCGCTCTATCCCGACCGCAAAGCACCGGATTTCACCGTGGGGGTACGCCGATGAACCTGGAACGCCAACCCGAGCAACTCGACCTTGAAGTCCTTCGAGACGTCGCGGCGGACATGCGCGGTGAGCTGGACCGGATCCAGGAGCAGATGGCCGAGCTGGCCCGCCAGAACAAGCGGGCGGTCGCGCTCAAGGCCATCTACGGGGCGGATCCCCTGACCCGAGAGCGGTTCAATCTTCTTCACGACCACGTCGACCAGTACCTGGGCAAGATGGCTGAACTGCGCGAAGAGGAGCGTCTGTTGACGCGCTGGCTGGACCGATGCGGCGAACTGATCCAGGCGTCGCGCCGAGCCGCCTGACGTTCTAGATCTCGACGGCGCGAACGATGAAGTCGCGGGTGCCGTCCCAGGTCCAGCAGGTCTGGAGCGTCAGGGAGGAGACCGCCGTGGCTCCGAGCGGCCACATCTGCGTGTTGCTGACGATCGTGGTTGAGGTCACGCGGTAGGTGTGCACGCGGCCCGATGGATCGCCGTACTGCACCAGGTCACCGGCACGAAGGCCAAGAATCGGTGTGAAGGTGCCGGGGTTATGGGCCATGATGTAGGTGTTGTTGCTGCCGGCGCAACTCCAGCGCCAGGCACCCCAGTGTGGAACCACCGCCCGTCCGCTGCAATCGCCGTACCATCCGACCGGAAGACTCACGCCGAGCCGGGGGATCACGATCCAGTTCGCCCGTACCGTTGGGGCCGCGGGCCGGGCGGGAGCGACGGGGGCGGCAGGCCTGACAACGGCCGCTACCCGCGCGATGGTCGCCAGCGCCATTGACGGCGCCGTGACCGTGGCCGAGACCGGGACCGCCTCGACCGCCGGGGCCGGCCGGCCGGCCACGGCGAGATCGCGAACCAGGCGCTGCTCGGCAGCCAGGGTCTTGAAGGAGACGTCGGCTGCGGCCACTGGACGGGCCAGCGGGGTGGCGTGCGAGGTCAGCAGCGGGAAGCTGAGAATCCAGAGGCCAACGCCAGTCAGGAGCGGTGTGCGCCACCGCCGAAGAAGATTTGCCATCGCTCGGGAAACGGCCGGGCGGCGGCCAGGTTTGCGCCATTTACGTCATCGTCACCGCATGTAACGGCTCGGTGGCAGACATCAAACGCGGGCGACGTTGGGGTCTTAGGCGGTCTTCAACTGCGGCTCGGCCGGGCCGATATAGCGCTCGACCAGCGCGATCAGGTCCGCAATCTCGTACGGCTTGGTCAGGCACTCGGCGCAGCCGGCCGCGAGTGCCGACTCCCGGTCGCCGACCATGGCGTGGGCGGTGATGGCCACCACGGGGATGCCGCTCAAGGTCGGATCGGCCTTGAGCGCGCGAGTCGCCTCCCAGCCGTTCATCTCCGGCAGCGACAGGTCCATCAGGATCAACCCCGGATGGAGCTGGCCCGCGATGGCAACCGCCTCGCGACCATTGGCCGCCAGCTCGCACGCGAATCCGCGTGAGCGCAGGATCTTGAGCGCCATCCGCTGCATCATGGCATCGTCTTCGGCCACCAGGATCAGCTGGCTCATGCCGCCTCCCCATGGGCCTTGACCTGGCCAAGGACCTGGCGGACGGCGGCGGTGAGGCCTTCGGGATCGATGGTGCCCTTGGCGATGAATCGTTGAATATGGCCGTCGAGGGTGAGGATATCCTCGGCGCTCAATTCCTTGGCGCTCACGATGATGACGGGGACCTGGGCCGTGACGGGCAGGGCGCGCATCCGGGCCACGATCTCGAATCCGCTCATGCCGGGCATCATCAGGTCCAGCAGGACGAGGTCCGGCGGCGTCTGCGTGACGCTGAGCATCGCCTGGTTTCCATCCGAGGCCAACTCCACCCGCGCTCCCTCCTCGCCAAGAATCTTGGCCAGCAAGATGCGGGCCTCGGGATCATCATCCACGACCAGTACACGTTTCCCGTTTAGCTGCGGCAACAGGTGGTGAACTTTTTCGACAAGGGCGGCACGATCGTAAGGTTTGGCCAGGTAATCGGACGCCCCCAGGGCAAGCATGAGGCGCTGGTCTTCGATGATGGTGACCACCAGAACCGGAAGCCCGGCGGTCTCGGGGTCTTCGCGGAGCTTCTCCAGGACCCACCACCCAGACGCGTCCGGCATCATCACGTCGAGCGTCATCAGCACCGGACGGCACTCGTGAGCCAGCTGCACCGCGTCCGCGGCATTGGAGGCCTGCACCGTCTTCCATCCCTCCTGTTCGAGGTGCCGCGCGATCAGCTGCCGGACGCTGGCATCGTCGTCGACCACCAGGATGACGTTGCCTGGGAGTCCCTGGCTGGGCCGGTGCGCACGACGCGGACGAGCCGGGGGCAAGGCGGCGACCGTTCCGGACGCCCACGCGGGGAGGGTGAACATGAAGGTGCTGCCCTGCCCCGGTTCGCTCACCACGGTAATGGCGCCCCCATGCATCTCCACCAGCTTTCGCACGATGCTGAGCCCGAGGCCCGTGCCGCCGTGACGCCGAGTGCTGCTGCCATCGCCCTGGACGAACTCCTCGAAGATGACCTTCTGGGAGTCGCCGGAGATGCCAATGCCGGTGTCCTTCACGGCGATCCGGACCATGCGCCCCGAGGGTTGCGCGAAGACCTCGATGTGGCCGCGGTCCGTAAACTTCACCGCGTTCGAGAGCAGGTTGATCAGGATTTGCTTGAGGCGAACCGGGTCAGCCTCGACCGCGGGCAGGCTCAGGGGGAACCGGGTTTCGATCCGCAGCCCTTTCTGTTCGGCCAGCGGGCGGATGCTGTCGAGAACGGAATTGACCAGCCCGGGCAGTTCAAGGCGCTCGGCCGAGAGCTCCATCTTTCCCGCCTCGATCTTGCTGAGATCGAGGATCTGGTTGATCAGGTTGAGGAGCGACTGGCCACTGCGGTTGACCTGCTGAATGTCCTGGTGCTGTTCCTCGTTCAGGGGGCCGTCGATCTGGTCAAGAAGGATCTGCGAGAAACCGATGATGGCGGACAAGGGGGTCCGGAGCTCGTGGGATACATTGGCCAGAAATTCCGACTTGAGCTTGTTCGCTCGCGCCAGTTCCTGGTTTGCGTTCTGCAGTTCCTGGGTTCGTTGCGACACTTTCTCTTCGAGCGTCTGATACGCCCCGCTCATCTGGTGGGCCATCTGGTTGAAGGTTTGGGCCAGTGCCAGCAATTCCCGGGCGGCGAATCCTTCTCGAACTCGGACCGGGGTGACGAAGTCGCCCTGGGCGATGCGCGCTGCCGCGCGGTTCAGCTCGCCCACAGGCCGGGACAACCACATGGCCGCCACGAAGCCCAGGACGAGGGCGAGGACGACCGCCACCAGCAGCCACTCGAGGGTGCTCAGGATGAGCGGCGTGAGCTCAGCGCGAAGCTCGGCCACCGACTGCGACACCCAGACCTTCCAGCCGACGACCGGGACGGTGGCGAAGCCGGCCGCGCGCGCGACATTGCCGTCGAGGTCGGTGTACCAGCTGACGCCGCGCTCGGTGCCGAGCGACTGCTGGAAGATTGCCTCCGAGGAGAGATCCTTGGCCTGGAGCCGCCAGTCGTCTCGCGGGTGGGCGATCACGCGCCCGCGCCGGTCGACGACGACCGCCTGGCCGCTCAAGCCGATCTTGCTGTAGACGGACAGGCGCTGCACCTCCGACAAGCCGACGGTCCCGGCCAGGTATCCAAGCAGGTTTCGCTGGCTATCCAGGATCGGCACCGCGATCACGACGGCCGCGACGCTGGTATCCCCGCTGGAGCGCACGACATCGGAGTATTTGGGGCCGATCCGCCGAGGATTCAGGACCTCCTTGACGTACGTCCACTGGCTGTAGTCGACGCCGGCACCGGCGGGCGGGTCCGAGGCGACCGCCCGTCCGGCGAGGTTACCGACATATAGCTGGAGCAGTGCCGGCTCGGCGGTGTGGGCCGCCGCCAGCTCGGAATTGAGACGAGCTGGGTCGAAGCCGGCGGCGTTGATCCGCTGGACCGTGGCGCTGTCGTTGGACTCGATCTGCGACGCGGTGCTCTGCAGGGCGGCACTCTGGGCCAGGATGTAGCCGTAGATCGCCTGCGCCAGCGTCTCGGCCATCGGCTCGTGTTTCTGCTGGATGGTCTCGTTCTGGGTGGTAAACAGGGACGAGATCCGCTGCGCGCCGAAGAACACCAGCGGTCCGACCGCCACCATCAGAAACCCGACGCTCATGTACCAGCGCAGGCTGTGTGCCGACGGGGCCTGCCCCGGAGCGTGTGAACGCGACCCCACAGGGCAGTAACGTCCCGCCGCGCTCAACTTTGCTCTGGAGTCTCGCTTGTCCCGTTACCGGCTCGTTACTCTTCTACCCGTGGCAGGCTTGCGGGCCCGTGATCGCGCCTTGCTGGCGGTGGAGCGCCTTCGGGGGACGTATTCGGCGGCGTCGGAGTTGGCGCACGACAATCCCTTCCAGATGCTCATTGCCACCATCCTCTCCGCCCAGACCACGGACCGATCGGTCAATTGGGTGACGCCCGCCCTCTTTGCCGCCTATCCGGACCCGGCCGCCTTGGCGCACGCCGATCCGTCGGCTGTCGAAACCATCATCAAGCCAACCGGCTTCTTCCATGTCAAGGCGAGGACCATCATCGCCTGCAGCGCGGCGCTGGTCGAGCGTTTCGATGGCCAGGTCCCTCCCCGCATGAAGGACCTCATCACGCTGCCAGGCGTTGGCCGGAAGACCGCCAACGTCGTCCTCGGCGTCGCCTTTGGGATTCCGGGCTTTGCCGTTGACACCCACGTGGCGCGCTTGAGCGCGCGGCTGCGGCTGACGAAAAGTACTGACCCCGTCAAGATCGAGCAGGATGTGACGCGGATGGTGCCGCCGGAAGAATGGACCGGTCTCAGCCTGAGGCTGATCTTGCACGGCCGGCGCGTGTGCGTGGCGCGCGCCCCGCGATGTCCGGTCTGCGTCATGAACGACTTTTGCCCGACGTCGTCGGTGCGACGTAAGGCGTCAGGGACCCGGCAGCGGGGGAGGAGCCAGTCGCTCTGACGGCCGGGAGCGCCATTCCCGATAATTGACGTCGTGCGCATAGGTGTCCTGACCGGCGGGGGTGACGCACCCGGCCTGAACGCGGCGATCCGCGGCGTCGCCCGGCGGGCGTTTGAGCGCGGGCTCCAGGTGACCGGCGTCAAGAACGGGTGGGCCGGCGCGCTTCGGGGCGGCGACTTCGAGGAGCTCACCGCTGCCTCGGTCCGCGGCATTCTCCCCCTTGGAGGAACCATCCTGGGAACCTCCAGGACGAATCCGCTCAAAGAACAGGGGGGCGTCGCGGAATCGATCCAGCTCCTGCAGAACAATGGAATCGACGGGCTCGTGGCGATTGGGGGCGATGACACGCTGTCGGTTGCAGCGGCGATGAGCGAAGCCGGCTATCCGGTCGTCGGCGTGCCGAAGACGATCGACAACGACCTGTCCGCGACCGAATTCTGTATCGGGTTCGATACCGCGGTCGGCGTCGTCGTGGAGGCGCTCGACCGGTTGCATACCACGGCATCCGCGCACCATCGCGTGATGGTCGTCGAGGTGATGGGCCGCGATACCGGGTGGGTCGCCATGCTGGGAGGCCTGGCCGGCGGCGCCGACATGATCCTGATCCCCGAGTTTCCGTTTGCGCTCGATGACGTGGTCCAGCACCTGCATCGGCGCCGCGGCGACGGGAAAGACTTCAGCATCATCGTGGTTGCGGAGGGCATCACCATGAAAGCCCTCGAACCGGCCGGTGCCGGCGCGACGGGGGGAGAAAAGCGCGACGCGTTCGGCCACATCCAGCTGGCCAAACAAGGCGTGGGGGACGCGCTCAGCACGAGGATCGAGGAGGCGACGGGATTCGAGACCCGGGTCACCGTCCTCGGGCACCTACAACGGGGCGGCTCGCCCTCGCCGGTTGATCGGATCTGGGCAACCAGGCTGGGGGTCGCCGCCACCGACCTGCTCGCCGAGCACAGGGGGGGACTGATTCCGGTTCGCCAGGACGGCGACGTCAAGATCGTGCCGCTTCGCGAGGTCATCCGCGAGACCCGGCGGGTGCCCGAGTCCCTCTTCCGGCTGCAGCAGGTCTTCGGCTAGGAGGCCACCCCCCGTCTACGCGCTGCGGCGCTTCTGCTCGTAGAGGGTCACGTCGGCGGCCGCCAGCAGCTCATCGGCGGTGCCCCCGTCCTCGGGGTAGGTGGCCAGGCCCAGGCTGACGCCCGGGATCTGCATCAGCTGCCGCCCGGCCATGAACCGGTGCCGGGCGATGCCATCGGTGATGCGCTGGGCCACCACGGTCGCGGCCGCCCGTGGTGTTCCGGGGAGCAGCACCACGAATTCGTCGCCGCCATAGCGTGCCACCACGTCCTCGCCGCGGACCGCGTCGGTGAGGGCGTTGGCGACCTCACGCAGCAGGGCGTCCCCGGCGAGGTGCCCGTAGCTGTCGTTGACGACCTTCAAATCATCGACGTCCAGGAACACGACCGAGAAGGCGCCGGTGGCCGCGTCCGCCGCGGCGATCTCCGTTTGGATCCGGTCGAGGAAGAGCCGTCGGTTGTTGAGCCTGGTCAGCGGGTCGTGCGTCGCCTCCCGCTTCAACGTGTCGTGCAACTGGGCGACCTCCACGCAGGCGGCCAACTGCGATCCGACGGCAGCCATCAGGGCAAGGTCGGCCGTGGAGAACGCATTCGGGTGCTCGCTTTCCGCGTTCAGGACGCCGATGGTGCGACCGCGGCTGATCAGGGGAAAAGCCAGCTCGGACTGGACCTTGTGGTCGAGGCCGATGTAGCGTGGATCGGTGCGCACGTCGCCCACCATGAGCGGCGTGCCATGCTCGAAGACCCAGCCTGTGACCCCCTCACCCACGCGGATGGTCTGTCCCGTGATGTCGACCGTGTAACCGCTTTGCGCGCCCACGCTGAGGCCAACCATCCCTTCCGACGGAAGCAAGACGGCCACCATGTAGTACCCCATGACCTCGCGGATGATGTCGACGATCCGTTGCAGCAGGACATCGAGATCGAGCACCGCACTCGTCTCCTGCGCGACGCGGTAAATGATCCGGAGCTCACGCGAGTCGGCGGCGGTGAGCACATCCCGGGGCCCGCCCAGCTCGACTGGCCGTCGCCGCAGACGGATCGCCTCCTCGAGCGTCTCGTACCAGGGCGCCCGGGTTGCCTCGGCCGCTGCACACATGCTCAGGAAGGCGTCCCGGACGCTCGGATCCAGGCCGGCATCGCCCTCCTCACGCAGCGACCGCAGCCCGCCGGCGAGCGTCGCCTCGGTCGTGGCCGGGAGTTCGACGGTGGCGTTGAAGAACGCGTTGATCACCGCGACGATGCGCATTTCCAGGGGAATGGCCTCCCCGGCCAGGCCATCGGGATAGCCGTCGCCGTTGAACCGCTCATGGTGGGCTCGGACAAGCGGACTCAGGTCGGCCAGCGAGTCGAAGCGCCCGAGGAGGTCGGCGCCGACGATCGGATGCGTCATCATGATCGCCCGTTCCTCGGGGTTGAGCCGGTTCGGCTGATTCAGGATGGTGTCGGGCAGCCCCAGCTTGCCCAGATCCTGCAGCAGCGCCGCGTACCGGACTCGCCGCCGACGCCCGGAATCGAGGCCGAGATGCTCAGCCAGTCGGTCGACCAGGTCGGCGTGCTCCGAGGCGCGATTGTGGAGCTGCTCCCGCAACTCGATGGCCCCGGCCAGCGTCAGCACAAAGGCTTCCTGCATCTGTCTGGACTGGGTAAGGAGCCGGGCCGTCTCGATCGCGGCGGCGGTCTGGTTGGCAAAGGCCATGATCGCGGGTAGGTCCGTTTCCTTGAGGGCCGGCCCCACCACGGTGATGGCGCCTACCACCCGGTCCTGGGTTACCAGGGGAGCCGAAACCGCGGTGCGCAGGTTGAGCGTATCGACGATTTTCCGGGCGTTGGCGGATCGGTCCGCCGACATGTTCCCGGCAATCCGCGTGACCAGTTCTTCGGGATCGCCAATGTACTGCGCCTGGCGAGTGCGACAGGCGCGGTGCAAGGTGGGAATCCGATCAAAGGGGAGGAAGGTGGGACCCGCCGGATGACCGGTCAGCTCGCGCACCGCTGCCGAGGAGTCCCCGACATGCGCGTGCGCAATGGTGAGGCCGGCGAAGTCGTCGCGGGCGAGAAAGAAGTACGAGGCGAGACCCGCCTCCGCCAGCCGTTCGCCCACCGCCTGGAAGATCCGGTCGTGGTCGCGCAGCTGGAGCGCCGCCAGGCCAGCCTTGCTGAGCGCCAGGAGCAGCGGATCGGCAGGGCCCGGATTGCTCGGGGCACTGGACCGAAACTGCGCATACCCGGCCTTGGCGAGGGCTTCGGGCCGAAAGAACCAAACCCGCCCGATCTTCTCGGCCGGCAGGCGTCCGGCGCGGGCCTGTCGCCGGACCACCTCGGGGTGCCGCCCAATGCCCGCGGCCACATCCTCGACCGACAGGAGGCCCCGCGGCCCGGAGGCCGGAGGAACAGGTTGTTGTGTCACACGACGGCTCACTGGTCGATGCAACGAAGGAAGGTCGGCATTCCTACGTCGTACCTCCCGTGGAACCTCTGCCCTCCGGGCCAATGCCGGAGCGTCGCACGATCCTCGTGGCCGATGACAGCAGCGCCAATCGAGACCTCCTGTCGGGCCAGTTGTCCACCCTCGGTTTCTGGACGGAGGCGGCCACCAACGGGGACGAGGCCTACAGCGCCGCCAGGCGCCTGATGCCGGATTTGATCTTGATGGACATCGAAATGCCCATCATGAACGGCCATGACGCGTGCAAGCGGCTCAAGGGCGATCCCAAGACCGCCGAGATCCCAATCCTGATGATGACCGGCTTCGATCCCCGCCCCGAACGCACCAAGATGGTGGAGTCCGGTGGCGACGACCTGATCGTCAAGCCGGTCGCCATGCGCGACCTCCAGGTCCGCGTTCGAGCCTTGCTTCGGCTGAAGGAATTGCGCCGTGACCTGCGGAGCACCCAGGAAAGCCTGCGCGAACTGGTCAAGAAAGAGGACCCGACCGAATCGAAGGCCCCCTTCGACGACCGGGTCGCGCTGACAGCCCAGGCGCTGGCCCGCCTGATCGGCCTGGATGCCGAGGACCAGGAGGTCGCGTACCATGCCGGCCTGCTGCACGACATCGGCCAGATCGGTTTGCCGGAGGAGTTGCTCAACCGCCAGGGAGCCCTGTCGGCCGAGGAGTTCGCCAGGATCCAGCAGCATACCGTCCTGGGGGCGGAGATTGCCGGTCCGTTCCGCCCCGCCACCGTCCTCGCCCCAGCGATTCGGCATCACCACGAGCGCTGGGACGGCACCGGCTACCCGGACAAGCTCCAGGGGCCGGCCATCCCGATGATGGCCCGGATCGTATCGGTTGCCGACGCCTTCCACGCCATGATCACCGACCGGCCCTACCGGGCCGCCCACACGGTAACCCGCGCGCTGGAGATCCTGGCGGCGGGCTCCGGCTCGCAGTGGGACCCTCGTCTGACGGCCGCCTTTGCCAGCTCCTCGCTCCCCCAGCGCATCGCGGGCGTGGACGAAGACAAAGCCAAGATCGCCTAGCCTGGCCCCATTCGCGGGGTGACCTGACGCGGGCAGCGGCCCGACCATGGTTAGAGGGTGCTCGCCTCCGGAAAAACAAAACGGCCGGCCCGAAGGCCGGCCGTTCTTGAAAGATCGCGGGTTAGTTGTAGACGCAGGACGCGACGGGGACGCCGGTGATGACGCCATGAACGGTCCCGTTGCCGAACGTGGTGGTCGCCGGGTTGCCTTCGTAGGTGAAGACTTCGGTCGCCGGCGGGGCCTGGTGCAAAAGGCTGCTCGTCAGCAACTTGGTGACGGCAACGCCGTCGGTGTTGGCCGGAGTGGCCGTGTCGCCGCCCGCAGCAGCATCCGGGTAGACGCCCTTGCTGTTGTAGTAGAGGTCGGCGGCCGACTGGATCGTCGCGCCGTCCGTCTTCATCGCGTTGCACGCCGTGCTGGCGTTGACGCCCGAGATGTTGAAGAGGACGATGGCGGCGAGGATGCCCAGGATGGCAATGACGACGAGAAGTTCCACGAGCGTGAATCCGGCCTGGTTACGACCGGAACGTTTCCGCGCATCGGCGAGTAATTGCATGATCATATTTTTGTTTCGATACCTCCTTAGTCACGTCGACTTTAGGACCGTAACCTTGCGGAATCTGTGAATGTCTCCTCAGCGCAGTAGCAGCTGGGTGACGGCGACAAGAAGGAAAATGACCATGAGAACGACCAGGGCGAGGGCGACCACGGGGCGTCGGCGGCGCACGCGGACTTGCGGGGCGAAGTCAACGGCGACCCGCGGAATGCGATCAGGCCGCGACACGAACGTCACCTCGTTGTGATGGGTCGAGCCGCCGCCGCCAGCTGACCGGCTGGAGCAGCCCGAGTCCGGCGAGGTGCGCCTGCCAGGGAAAGTCCGCCGAGGGCTTGAACCCCGAAGGCGCCGACGGCCGCACGACGAAATCGAAGCGTTGCTGGGCCCGTTGGAGGCCCTCCTCGATGAATGCCAGTCGGCCCACCAGGTACAGGCTGGTGGTGGGACCGACGGGCGCATCCGGCGCCGCGGTCCGCATGAATCGCACCAGGGCTTTGAGTGAGAACGCCAGCTCGTCGAGTTGGGCGTCGACGTTCTCCGACGGCGCGTCCAGGAGGAACGTCCGAAAGAACCGGGCCCTGCCAGAAACCATCAGGACAAGGGTGGCCTCCGATGCGCCCCACTCGAGGACGAGCCCGTCTGAGACGCCGGCGCCCCGGGCGAGGGCGAGCGGCTTCACGTCGATGCGTTCAATCCGAAGACCCGCCTCCGAGACCGCCGCCACGATGGCGTCGATCATGTCCCGGCGAGCCGCGACCAGGTAGATCGCATGCCCCGTTCGGGTCGGCTGTGCGTGCCACGCATAGTAGACGGAATTCGCGTCCAGCGGGAGCAGGCGTCGTCCTTCAAAGATCACCGCGTCGGCCAGCTCCTGTGCTGGCAGTCGCGGCAGCGTAAAGTCCCGGACGGCGATCCCAGTGTCGGCGATGGCGATCCGCGCCAGCCGCGCGCCGATGCCTGCGGCCTCCATCGATGAGCGAATGGCGGCGGTGAGAAGGGGCGTAGGAACGCCATCCTGAACCGCTCCGTCGGGAAGGAGGATCTCGGCGTGCCCGGTAAGGTGCCGGCCATCGGCCTGCACGATCTTCAACTCGCGGACGCCGATGTCGATCGCCAATCTCGCGGTCACTGGATGGCCTCCCAGGTGACCGACGATGCGGTCGCACCTTGCGTGACCAGGGCGGTCAGCTTTCGGCCCGTTCCCGTAGCCGTCACGGTTACGTTCCAGGTGGCACCATTGCCGTGACAGGGGTTGCCCTTGGCAATTCCGACGTTGATGGTAATCGGCCCACTCGGGTAATTGAGCGTCAGGACACTGGTCTTCGGGGCATTACACCCGTTCCCGTTCCTGTCATCGATGACCTGGATCGCATAGGCAAGGCCCCCGTCGAGCGCATACGTGGTTCGGGTATCCGCTCGAGTGCTGCCCAGGCCGAGAAACGCGCTGCTGGCCAGGCTGAGACCGGCCCAGAGAACCAGCAGGAACGCGGCGACAAAGACCAGGATGATCAGCAGAGCCTGCCCTCGCTTGCCACGCGGCGTGCGAACCGTCCTCACAAGCACCCTCCAGGCCGGTTGCCGACGTTCAGGGTCACGGCTGACGCGCCCGTTGCTGACGGCTGAATGATCGCGGTGGTGTAGCACCCGGCCGCCGTGATGACCACACTGGTGATCCCGCGGGCCGCCACCTCCGCCGACCCGTTCACGGTTCGCACGAGGGCCTGACTGGCATCGATGCTGTAGACGACGGTCACGGCCGGCGACCCGTAACTGAGGGTCAGCGTGCTCGCGGCCGCGACCGTCCCGGTTGGCGGCGTGGTGGCGCTGGCAAGGTCGCGCGTCAGGCTGAAGCTGGCGTGGCTGATGGCGGTGTCGGCGGCGATGATGCGCGCCTCATTGCTCAGACTCTTGGATGCGACGAGGAACGTGGACGCCATCGCGAGGGTAATGCCGGTCAGGATCGCCATGCCGATCACCACCTCCACCAGGGTGAATCCACGCTTGGCCGGCAATCGGCGGTTCATGGCTGCACCTTCAGAAACTCGATCGTTTCGCTCGCGCCATTCGGCCCGCTGACGGTGAGAATCAGTTCCTGGAGGCCGAGGTCGGGATTGGCTGCCGTAAATGACACGGGCGGCCCAGCCGCGTAATAGAGCGCCTGGTACGCGAAGGTGTAGCCGGGCGAAGTCAGGTTGGCGTAAGGGGTGGCCTTCGGCAACGCCGAGTACGCCTGGCTTTTGATGAACTCCGCGTCGGACCGGGCGAGCCGGTCGAGGGTCGTCTCCTGCTGGTGTCGCGTTGCGGCGAGGCTGATGGACGAGAACGAGGCCATCATCGTGACGATGATGATGCCGAGAAGTGCGAGCGCCACCGTGGTCTCGATCAGGCTCAAGCCTCGTGACGTTCTCATTTGAGCGCCCCCACGAGCCCGTACATGGCGGAGATCAGCGAGACGGCGATGAAGCCAACCACGATGCCGACCACCACGGTCATGACCGGCTCGATCAGGGCGGTCATGCCGCGGATGCGGTACTCGAGCTCCTCCTCGTAGAACTCGGCAGCCTGTTCCAGGTATGTGTCCAGGGTGCCGGTCTCCTCGCCGACCCGGACCATCTGGGTCATCATCGGGGGGAACAGGTGGGTGCGCAGCAGCGGGCCGGCAAATCCCTCCCCGCTCGTCATCTGCTCCTTGACTGTCGCCAGGCCGCGCTGAAAGACCTTGTTCCCGGTTGCCGCGATGACCGCATCGAACGTCTGTCCGAGGGGCACCCCTGCCTTGAGCACCATCGACAGGGTGCGGGCGAATCGGTTGAGGATGGCAGAGAGCACAATCGGTCCGAAGATCGGTGTCTTCAAGAAGATCAAGTCCTTGAGGTAGATCCCCCGACGCGTGCGCAACGCCAGCACAATGCCCGTGGC
Source organism: Candidatus Dormiibacterota bacterium (assembly GCA_036732165.1). Taxonomy (GTDB): domain Bacteria; phylum Chloroflexota; class Dormibacteria; order CF-121; family CF-121; genus JALYYC01. The sequence goes on from DAINCX010000005.1 coordinate 23,652, forward strand.
GAGCGCGGCGAGGGTACCACCGATCGCCAGCGCCCACACATGGACGAAATCCACGATCCCGATCAGGATTCGGGTCGGAAGCGGGAGTGGCACCTTGAACTCGGCGAAGATCTTGACGAAGGCCGGGAGGGCGAAGAAGACCAGGATGATCACGACGACGGTGGCGACGACCATGATGACGACGGGGTAAATCATGGCCGTGCGCACGCGACGAAGCGTGTTCAGGTCGCGGCGGAGGTACCCGGCGAGCTCCTTGAGGGTGCCCTCGAGATTGCCGGTGAGCTCGGCGATGCGAACCAGGTCGATATAGAGCGCGGGAAATACCTTGGGATGCTTGGCGAGGGCCTCCGAGAGGTTCTGGCCCCGCTCCAAATCGTCGAGCACCGCGACGATGACCCGCTTGAAGAGGGGCGATCCGGTCTCCTCCGCGATCGTTCCCAGCGCGCGGCTCATGGGTACGCCGGCGTTGACAAAGGTGGCCAGCTGGCGGGTGAACAGGATGATGTCGGCAGCGGAAATCTGGTAGAGCGATGGAAAGTGGTCGGCCATCGTCTTTGGTAGTGCGGCCGGATGCAGCCGGACAATCTTGAGGCCCTGCAACCAGAGCGCCTGCTCGGCGTCCGAGGTGCCGCCGGCTTCGATCTGACCCTCTCGCCGCTGGCCACGCTCCGTGTAGGCGCGATAGGCGTAATTAGGCATTGAACTGCTCACTCAGATGAACGGAGCGCATGACCTCGCTGATCGTGGTCAGGCCCTCATCGATCTTCGCCAGGCCGGACTCTCGCAAGGTGATCATCCCATCGGCGATAGCCTGCGCGCGGAGCGCCTCGGGCGCCGCGTCGCGCACCAGGAGTCGCTTCACGGCATCGGTGACCTTGAGCACTTCGAAGACGCCGATCCGCCCGTGGAACCCGGTATGTGAGCAGCGCGCGCAGCCCGTACCGTGAAAGAACGCGGTGCCCTTACCGCCCATCGCGCTGTAGAACTCGAAGTCCTCGACGGGCGGCCTGAAGGGCGTGCGGCACTGGTCGCAGATTCGGCGTACCAGTCGCTGTGCCTGGACCCCGATCACCGCCGACGTCACCATGAATGGCTCGATTCCCATCTCCACGAACCGGTAGATGGCGCCAATCGCGTCTGTGGCATGGAGCGATGACAGCACGAGATGCCCGGTCATGGCCGACTGCACCGAGATTTCCGCCGTCTCCTTGTCGCGAATCTCCCCGACCAGGATGGTGTCTGGATCCTGGCGGAGGATGGCCCGCAGCCCGTTCGCGAAGGTGATCCCGGCCAGGCGGTTGATCTGGATCTGGTTGACGTTTTCGAAGGTGTACTCGACCGGATCCTCGATCGTCATGACGTTCTGCTCGTTACGATCGACCTCATTGAGCGCCGCATACAGCGTGGTCGTCTTCCCGCTGCCGGTGGGGCCGGTGATGAGGATCATCCCGTAGGGCGACCGAATGAGCTCCGTGAACGTCTTGAGTGATCCGGGCGAAAAGCCAAGGCTATCGACCCGAAGGACCGACCGCGATCGCTCCAACAGGCGGAGCACGACTTTCTCGCCCCAGATGGTCTCGATCGTGCCGACCCGGATGTCGAGCGGCCGGCCGTCCACGGTGGTCTGGATCTGGCCATCCTGGCTATGGCGTCGATCGACGATGTCCAGGTTGGCGAGCAGCTTGACCCGCGAGGCAATCGGGGCTGCGAGGGTGGCGGGCAGACTCGTTGCATCGTGGAGGACACCATCGATGCGAAACCGGATCCGAAGGCGGTCGCTCTGGGGCTCGATATGGATGTCCGAGGCGCGCTCCTCGGCGCCCTGGGCAATGATCAGGTCGACGATCTGGACCACCGGCGCATCCTGCTTGACCTCGGCCAGTTTGCGTGGCGTTCCGGGCTTACGAGTTTCCTCGAACGACCGTACGTGACGATCGACCCCGGCCTGGAGTTTGTAGTACTGGCCGATTGCGCGATCGATCTCGGACCGGACGCCGAGCAGGGGCTTGATCCGCTTTCGGGTCAAGACTTTGAGTTCGGCGAACAGGGCGAGGTCGCCGGGGTCGATGGTCACCACCTCGAGCTCGTCTTTTTCGAGACGCACCGGGAGGATGGTGTGCTCGCGGGCGTAGGACTCGGGAATCAGGGCCAGGGCGTCCTTCTCGACGCGCGCCCGGCTGAAATCGATCAGTGGAACCCCAAAGTGAACGCTGAGGACACCGGCAAGCGCCTTCTCGTCCACGACCGCCTGGGCCAGCAGGATCTGGCCAAGGGGAAGCCGCTTAAGCTTCTGCTCGCGAAGCGCGTCATCCAATTGCTCCTGGGTCAGGAGCCCGTTTTCCAGCAGGAGCTCGCCGAGCCGCTTTTCCTGGCGGGGGGCGATACCACGGGTCGGGAGCTCACGTTCGACCGCGGTCACAGGATTCCCGCCAGTGGTGACTGGAGTCGCCGCTTGATGGCCTCGAGCTCATCGAAGGTAAACCGCAGGTGTCGGCCGGGCGTCCGGAATGCCGGCTGGATATCGCCTCGGTTGACGGCCCTGATCAGCGTCGATTTGCTGATGCCGAGCCACCGCGCCGCTTCGCTGGTGGAGAGCGCGGGCTTCATGACTACAAATGGTGCAAACGCGTCAAGCGTCCCAAGCATGCGCTCCGTGGACGCCGAACCTGGTTCAGGCGGCGAGACGGCGGAGTTCGTCCGGGTACTGAGCCCGGGCGGCGGCCAGGTTGAAATCGACCAATCCGGCCTTGACCAGCTCGCCGAGGCTACGCTCCATGGTGTTCATGCCGTCCTTCGAGCCGGTCTCCAGGACGTTGCGCAACTGGCGCGTCTTGCCTTCCTTGATGAGGTTTTGCACGGCCAGCGTATTCAAGAGGACTTCGAAGGCGGCGACCCGCCCGGGACCGTCCCGGCGAGGCAGGAGTTGCTGGTAGATGACGGCCGCGAGCGTATTCGAGAGCTGGACCCGAACCTGCTGCTGTTGGCCGGCGGGAAAGACATCGACCATCCGGTCGACGGCCTGGGACGTATCGTTCGTATGAAGTGTGGCCAGCACCAGGTGACCGGTTTCCGCGATCGTGATGGCGGCCGAGATGGTTTCCAGGTCGCGCATTTCGCCCACGAGCAGGACGTCTGGCGTCTGTCGCAAGGACGCGCGCAGGGCGTCCGCGAAGGATCGGACATCCGCCCCGACCTCGCGTTGCTCGACAATACCTCGCTGATGCCGGTAGACGTACTCGATGGGGTCCTCAATCGTGATGACATGGCAGGGACGCGTGGCCACGATGTCGTTGACCATGGCGGCCAGCGTCGACGATTTGCCCGATCCCGTCGGTCCCGTGACCAGGATCAATCCCTGGTTCAAGCGGGTCAGTCCGCGGACGACCGCCGGAACGCCAAGCTGATCGAAGCTTGGAATCTGATACGGAATCAGCCGGAGGGCCAGTCCCACGGAGCCCCGTTGACGAAACGCATTGATTCGAAAGCGCGCCTTCCCCATCCAGTTGAAGGAGAAATCGAGGTCGCCCTGCTGCATGAAATTCGCCCATCGGTCCGACGACAGAACCTCGTGGGCGATCTTCTCGATATGCTCGGGACGCAACGCCTCCTGGGAGATCGGCTCCAACTCGCCGTCCCGACGCATCATGGGAGGTGCCCCGGCGGTCAGGATGAGGTCCGACGCCGCCTGGTCGAGCAGGACCTGGAGGTAGCTATCGATCACCCGGGGCGTTTCGGGGGCTGGCAGCGTCGGGGTCGAGACTGATTGCTTGACATCCTGTGCAACCTGCTGGGGGCGGCCTTCTTGCTTCCGCTCGGGATGGCGCTCGGCAGCTTTCTTGAACTCGCCGCCGATCGCCTTCCCCGGGGCGAGTCGCTGCTCTGGCCTCCATCGCACTGCCGGACCTGCCAGCACCGCCTGACGGTAGACGAGCTGATCCCGGTCGTCAGCTACCTCGCCCAGCGAGGCCGCTGTGGCGCCTGTGACACGCCGATCGGACGCGGCGTCCCCATCCGTGAGGCCCTGAGCGGCCTGGCGTTTGCCACCCCCTGGTTGATCGTGGGTTGCGCGCACCCGGTCGGGTCCCTCACTGCCGGGGTCGCGCTCCTCGTCGTGCTCTGGCTGGTAACGATCCTGGGCACCCGCCGGCCGCCCTCGGCCGCCTGATCTGCAACCAAGACGTGGTCGCCTCGTTCTAACCCCACATGCAACCGCCTCCAGTCGGGACGAGACGGGTCCTGGCGCTCGCCGTGCTGCTCGCCGCCGTGGCGGCGGTGGCCTATCTGGAGAAGGCGATGGCCGGGAGCGTGGACGTCCAGCTCGTGTACTTCCTGATCGTCCTCACTGGGGCGGTTTTGTTGCCGCGGGCGGTGGCGCTTGCGGTCGCCGCCGGAGCCGCCGTGGTGAGCAGCGGCATCAGTGGGGATGCTGGCGTGGTGCTCGCTCTGAACGTGCTAACGCACTTCATGATCTACGGCTATGCCGCCCTCCTGACCAGTAACTGGGAACACGAGCGGCGGCGTCTGATGAAGATGAGCCGGATCGACGAGCTCACCGGTCTGCACAACTTGCGGGCGCTGCGCGAGCAGTTACCTGTCTGGTTAGGTCCGGCGGTCCGAACTCGGCGCCCGATGGCCATCCTGATGGTCGACGTCGACGGGTTCAAGTCGGTCAACGATCGGCTCGGCCATGCGTCCGGCAACGAACTCCTCAAGGAGGTGGCCAGCCTGCTGCGGTTCGCGGTGCGGGTTGGTGACGAGCCGTTCCGCTTCGGGGGAGACGAGTTCGTGCTGCTGCTCTCCGACGCGGACGCGCCGGGTGCAACGGTGGTGGCCTCCCGAATCCAGGAGATGTATGCGTCGATGGGACAGACTCTTCGCGGCACCGATGTGAGCATCACCCTCACCATCGGGCTGGCGGTGTACCCGGATGACGGCACGACCCCGGACGCACTGCTGGCTCATGCGGATCAAGCCCTGTACCAGGGGAAGCGTGCCGGGGGCGGCCGGATCGCCCGCTACGAGCCGCCGGTCGCGGCCTGACCTACCGGCAGGTGAAGCCCTGCAGGGGAACGGCGAAGCCCGGAGTCCGGAAAACCAGCTGCTCGTTTCCGTTACTGGACGGAATCCAGTTATCGGCGACCACACTGTGGGCCGAGGTGTCGCCCGCCGCCACGTTGATCGTGTAGACCGGGCTGACGTAGGCACCATTGTCCCGAATCCAGACATAGCTGACGGTTCCGGCGCGACCGTTTGGCGCCATCCAGAAGGTGCCAGTCGCGGTGATCGTATCGAGCTTGCATTTGTTGGAGTTATTGACCTTCCATGTCACCGATTCAACGGCTCGGGCGATGGCGAAGGTTGACGGGGTGGGCGTCGGCGTAGGCGTGGGGGTCGGCGTAGGCGTGGGGGTTGGCGTAGGCGTGGGGGTAGGCGTTGGCGTGGGTGCAGGGGTAGGCGTGGGCGTCGGAGTTGGGGTCGGGGTGGGCGTCGGGCCGGCCGTCGGGGTCGGCGTGGGCGCCGCTGTTGGGGTTGGGGTGGACGTGGGCGTGGCGCTCGCGGACGGCGCCGGGGCCGAGGTGGACGCCGACGCGGTTGGCGAGGCCGAGGCACTGGCGCTGCTCGACGGTGACGGGCTGCCGCTGGTCGACGGCGAGGGGCTGCCGCTCGTGGATGGGCGGCTGGTCGCGGTTGGCGTCAGCGGGCCCAGCGCCACCGGCCGACTCGTCGTATGCGGGCGCGCCGCAAAGAACCGTGGCGGCAGGTTGAACGTCGGGACCAGCAGCCAGAACGGAGCATGCGGATCATCGGCGAAGTACAGGCTGGCCTGTGGATCGGCCGCGCTTCCGCTGGCGTCGATCCTGAATGGGCCGACCACCCAGTCCGCGGGAATCGCGCGAACCAGGAAGAAGAGGGCGATGAAGGCGGCGAAGAACAGCAGCAAGCCACCGCGCCGGCGCCGGCGGCGTTCTTCAGGTCTCTGAGCACGCAGATCGAGGAAGCGCATCCGAGATCAACCCTAGCGCCCTCCGATTACGAGCTTTGTTTCACGGCACGCGGTTTCGCCGAAACCTGTTACAAGGGTGTGACGGCCTTCGACTCCGCCAGGTTCAGCCCGGCGGCCACCCCATTGCCCGACCCCCAAGGAGGTGGAGATGCAGGTGGTAGACACTCTGCCCGGCCTGGGGGCCGTTATTGAAGACCAGTCGGTAGCCATCGCGGGCGATCTTGCGGTCATCGGCGATCCGATTGGCGACGCCAATCAGACGGGACACGACGGGCTGATGCTCCGGGGTCAGCTCATGCAACGTGGGGATGTGCTCTTTCGGGATGACCAGGACGTGCGTGGGCGCGACCGGGCGAATGTCCTCGAAGGCCACCGTGTCCGCATCGCGGAAGACCTCGCTGGCCGGGATCTGCCTGGCGAAAATCTTGCAGAAGAGGCACTCCTCGGCCATGGTGGGAGTTTAGCCTGACCGCCGGATTTATCCGGCCAGCAGCCCGTCGCTGCAGGCGGCGAGGGGCCGGACTGGTGCCTCGGTGCCCAGCCGTTGGCCCCGGTCCGGGGCATAGACCGTGATGTAGTTGTCGCTCAAGCCGCGGACGCGGTTCGGAAATCGCCGGTCCCAGATGACGTCGAGGTCCTGTCCGACGAAGCGCTGCTCGTAGGCCCGGCGCTGGTCTTCAGCCTGGTCCTGGAGGCGGCGACTGCGCTCGCGGCTGATCGGGTCGTCCACCGGAAGGCCCAGGCGTGGTGCCGCCGTGCCCGCGCGTGGCGAGTAGCGAAAAACATGCATGCCGCTGAAGCCGACATCCCGGGCCAGGGCCTCGGTCTCCGCGAAGTCGGCACCGGTCTCGCCAGGAAACCCGACGATGACATCGGTGGTCAGCGCCAGATCCGGAGACTGTGCCCGGAGCGAGGTGACGAGGTCAGCATAATTCGCCCGGCGGTAGAGCCGGCCCATTCGCTTCAGCACCGGGTCGCTGCCTGATTGCAGGGGTATGTGGAGGTGCCGGCAGAACCGAGGCGCGCCAGCCAGCTCGATCAGGTCCGGTGTGAAGTCGTTGGCATTGATCGAGCTCAGTCGGATGCGCGCCGGCGCCGTTGCGTCGAGTAGCCGGCGGAGGAACGGGGCAAAGGAGCCACCGTGATCGCGTCCGAACGAGCCAAGGTCCACCCCGGTGAGCACGATCTCCCGGTACCCCTGGTCGACCGCCTGGACGGCGCGGTCGAGGAGGCGCGCCTCGTCCTCGCTTTCGGAGGCGCCTCGGGTTCGCCACACAATGCAATAGGTGCAGCGGTGCGCACATCCATCCTGAACTTTCAGGAAGAACCGAGAGCGGCTCACGGCGTTCGACCCGCCTGTCCCCGCGTCGAAATTGGCGACGACGTAATCGAAAATCTCCCGCTTGCGAGCGTTCGGGAACGCCACGTCAACCGCCGGGGTCGCCGAGACGCGAGGATTCGGATTGTCGACGTGACAGCCGGTGAGGATCAGGTGCGCCCGTGGATGACGACGCCGAAGCCCATGCACAAGCGTCCGGACTTTTCTGTCTGCCTGCGCGGTGACGGTGCAGCTGTTGATGACGCAGATATCCGGCGCATCGCCTTCGTCGGAGACGGCGAACCCGGCGCGAGCCAGCCGGTCACCGAGCTCCGCCATCTCGGCGAAATTCACCTTGCATCCCAGCGTTTGGATGGAGATCCTCACGACTGATGAACGAGGATAGCAGTGGCGACGACGGCGGCGAGCCTGGCGCGGAGGATGCGAGGGCCCAGGCTGACCGCGGTCGCGCCGGCGCGAACGAAGCGCGCCAGCTCCTCCGCGGTCCAGCCGCCCTCTGGGCCGATGGCCAGGGTGTGTGGGCGTCCACGTTCGACCGCGTCGTTGAGTCGGCGCGTCGCCGCCGGGTCGAGGACGAGCACGCGAGAATCCGGGCTTTCCAGTGCGGCGTCAAGTGCCAGGGGCCCTTCGACCTCGGGCACCCGGTCTGCATGACTCTGTTCGGCGGCGGACTCGGCGATGGCGAGCCAGCGGGCGCGCCGGTCGGCGCCCGGGTGCCGGACCGACCGGGCAGCCTGGATCGCGACGAGACGCTTGATGCCGATCGCGGTGACGCCCTCGACGACGGCATCGAAGTCGGGGTTGGGAAGCACAGCTTGCAGGAGGGTCGGGGCGACGGACGATTCATCCGTGATGGGCTGGTCGTCCAGCACCCGCGCGACGACCCGATCCCCCTGGACCTGCACAACCTCGAGGTCGTAGCGGCGCCCGTTCATGACGGCCACGCCGCGTTCGCCAGGCCGGACTCTCAAGACCCGGCCGAGGTGGTGTCCTTTCTTGCCATCGATGACCAATTCCCGACCCCCAAGCGGCGTTGCTGGGACGAAGGTCCAGAACATGTCGCGTCATGCTACCGATGGGAAGGTTCCGATCTCACCGTTGTATTCGCGGCATGGCCCGTACAGAACGCTCGGCCTCTCTGCATCACGCGACGTTCCGGGTGGCCGCCATTTCCTTCTGGGGGCTGGGCGCCATCGTGATGGCGTCGAACTACCTCGGAAGCGGGGCGGTCGTCAATTACCGGGTCGAGTGGGGCATCACGGCGCTGGCCTTCGTCGGAGGGGCGATGTGCTGGTTGCTGCCGTGGGAAAGGTTGCCCGCGGGTCGCCTCGTGCCGGTCGTGTTTGGCGGGCTCGCCATGCTCGCCGTCAGCCTCGCCGCGACGGGTGGCGCCCAATCGCACCTGCTGCCGCTGTTCATGGTGGTCGTCGTGTTCACGGCCTCGTTGTTCGAGTTCTGGACCGCGGCGCTCGCCCTGATCGTCGCGCTCACCGTGGTCAGCGTGCCGCTGATGATCGCCTGGGATGGTCGTTATGCCCGCTTCCTCGTCATCCTCGCGGCCTCGATGGTGATCTGTACCTATGTGCCGGCGCTTGTGCGCAAGGCCCTGCGCCAGGAAAACCAGCTGGCCGCCGCGCGCGAATTGGAATTGGAACAGAGTTACCTGACCACTATTGAGGCGCTGGCGGCGGCGCTCGACGCCAAGGACCGGCACACGGAGGCCCACTCCCGCGAGACCGCGGCCCTGGCGCGTGCGGTCGGCCAGCGTCTCGGCCTCAAGGACGACACCCTGCGCTTTCTCGAGTTTGGGGCGCTCCTGCACGACATCGGCAAGATCGGCATCCCCGGGTACATCCTCAACAAGCCCGGTCCGCTCGATGTGGAAGAGGTCGCCATCATGCGGGAGCATCCCGTGATCGGCGAGCGAATCGTCGCCTCGGTGCCCTTTCTCGCTCGAGTCCGGCCCATTGTCCGCGCCGAGCACGAGCGGTGGGATGGTGGCGGGTATCCCGACGGGCTCAAGGCGGACGATATTCCGATCGAGGCGCGCATCATTCATGCGTGCGACGCCTTCCAGGCGATGGCCAGCGACCGGGCCTACCGCTCCGCGCTCCCTCCCGATCGCATTCTGGAGGAGCTGCGGACCAATTCGGGGGGCCAGTTCGACCCCCGCGTGGTAGTGGCCCTCCTCGATGTGATCCAGTCCGGCCAGGTGGCAATCAAGGGCACTGATACGGAAGCCGAACACCAGGACAAGCCGCTGCCACCGGCGCATGCCTGGACCCGTCACCTGGACGCGATCCAGCAACTGGGCGCACGCCTGGCCTGCGTCGTCGGTGTCCAGGAAATTTGCCAGACGATCGGTCAGCTCATCACGACCTTGCTGCCGTACGACCAGTGCCGCCTGTACCTGCTGGAGGACGATGGCCTCACGCTCACGCCGGTCTACTTCAGCGATACGCAGCAGACGGCCTACCGGGACGTGACGGCCGAAGGCCTGGCGCTCCAGCTCGGCCAGGGCATCACCGGGTGGGTGGCTGAGACGAAACATGGCGTGGTCGTGGGGGACACCGAGCACCACCCCAGGGCCGCGCACATCCCGGGGACCGAGGAGAGCGACGAGTCGATGCTGGCGGTGCCGGTGATCTTCGAAGACAAGCTGATCGGCGTCATCGTCAACGTGAAGATTGGCCTGCACCAGTACAACGGGGACCATTTGCGACTGCTGACGATCCTTGCCAACCAGGCTGCCGTGTCGATCGTCAACGCCCGACTGATCGAGCGCCTTGCGCTCAGCGCCACGACCGATCCGCTCACCGGGCTCGCGAACCGGCGCGCCTTCGAGCAACGACTGGATGATCGGCTGGCCGTTCAGTCGGCCGAGCCGTTTTCGGTGATCATGCTCGATGTCGACGGCCTGAAGCAGGTCAATGACGCGCACGGCCATGCGGCCGGGGACGCGGTGCTCAAGGAGGTCGCGGCGGTGCTCCGATCGCACGTGCGCCAGGAGGACCTGGTTACACGCTGGGGCGGCGACGAGTTCGTCCTCCTGCTACCCGGGCTCGATCACCTCGGGGCGATCTCACTCGCGCGCCGGATCGGCGGGACCCTGCGGTCGGCGGATGGATCAGCGGCCATCCCTGTGTCGATGGGGAGCGCGTCCTTCCCGGCCGATGGGTTGACGGCTGGCCTGCTCCTGGCCGCTGCCGATCACTCCATGTACGTCGACAAGCGACAGCGCGCCGCTTGAGATCGAGCGGAGCCGCCTGGCGGCTAGCCCGTCTCGTACGGCTGGCGAACCTCTTCTGGAAGCTCGTACCAGCTGACGCGGTCGCCTACGCGGCTGCGCAATTTCCACTTGAGCGACTTCGGCTGCGCGTCGATCACCTGCCAGAGCTGATCGAGCCGCTGATCCACGACGTCGGCCGCCACGCCCAGCTCCCGGGCCGCCTCGCGCACGCGGTCGGTGTTCATCTGGATCGTCCGGTGGAGGCCCCAATCCTGGGACAGCAATCGCGCCAGGTACGGGGCGTTGATCGCATCGTCATCGTGGTCGCCGACCGGATGATCGAGGAGTAGCGCCACCGTGTCCACGAGGTCCTTCATGTTGACCTCGTAGACCTGCAGCTTGCTGAGCAGCAGGTCGGCAGGCGTGAGGCAGGGCCCCGGTAGGCCCAGGCGGTCGGCGAGTTCGATGACATGGCACATGCGCATCCGGTCGATGAAGATGTCGATCTGCCGATTGTTCGAGCCGTCCAGGTAGAGCAGGCGCTGATGGCCGTTCAAGGTGTTGAAGCGCAGGTCCCCCTGATAGCCCAGCGACTCGAAGAGCTTCTGGACGGCGCCGCGTTGCTTCGAGGGCGCGACGAAATCCAGGTCGCCGTACTTGCGCTTGAGCGGTGGGCGCGTCGCGCTCGGGGAATGTAGGTTGACCGCGGCGCCACCGACCAGCTTGGCCGAGACGTTCCCTTCGCGGGCGGCCTCGGCGATGCGCTCTGCCTCCGCGATCACGTCCGCCAACGGCACCGAGCTGGGCGCGGCGGCCAACGGCCTAAGACTCCCGAACGTCCACGATGATGGTTCTGAGATCCGTCATCTGCTCGATGGCCCGATGCCCGCCCACGCGGCCGATGCCGCTCTCCTTGCCCGCGCGCCCACCGAAGGGGATGTGCGCCTCCCAGTAATTCGATGACTCGTTCACGTTGACCCAGCCCGTCTCCATCCGCTGCGCAAAGCGAAGCGCCCGATCGATGTCCCGGGTATAGACGGACCCCAGCAGTCCGTAGGGCGAATCATTGGCGATCGCCAGCGCCTCCGCCTCATCCGCAAAGCGGATCAGCGGCGCGATCGGCCCGAACGTCTCCTCGCGGCTGACGCGCATCTCCGGGGTGACGGCCGTGAGCACCGTGGCCTCGTAGAAGAGCCGAGTGGGAAAGCGCGTCGCCCGGGCGCCGCCGGTCAAGACCCGGGCCCCCCGGTCAACGGCGTCCTTGATGTGGTCATCCATCTTGGCAGCCACGCCCTCGTTGTTGAGCGGGCCCATCGTCGTCTCGTCGTCGAACGGATCGCCGAGCCTGAGCGCCTTCACCGCGGCCGTGAGGCTGCTCGCGAACTGATCCTCGACCGCCCGGTGGACCAGGATGCGTTCCCCGGCGGTGCAGCTCTGGCCGGCACACAGGAAACAGCCGGTGACGGTCCCCTCCACGGCCCTGGCGATGTCTGCGTCGTCAAAGATGACGATCGGCCCATTGCCTCCCAGCTCGAGCATGACGTGTTTGCCGGCCGCCCGTCGCGCCACTGACCGGCCGGTTTCGGTGGACCCGACGAATCCGACCCCGGCGATCAACGGGTGACCGGCGATCTCGTCCCCCACGACCGCGCCGGGGCCCGTAACGAGGTTGACGGCACCTTCGGGCAGGTCGGCGGCGGCCAGGCATTCCATCAACTTGACCGAGATTGCGGACGTGGAGGTGGCGGGGGCCCAGACGATCGTGTTCCCGCCAGCGAGCGCCGGAGCGATCACTTCGGTTGCCATCGTCAGCGGCCAGTTCCAGGGCGTAATGACGCCGTAGACACCGCGAGGGACCCGGAGCGTGAAGACCAGCTTGTTCTTACTGGCCGAGGGAATGACGTTGGTCTCGAGGCGCTTGATGTCCTCGGCCGCGATGCGGAAATATTCGATCGCCTCGCCGACCTCACCCTGGGCTTCGGCCTTGTGGGGCTTACCCTGGTCCAGGCTCAGCCAGCAGGCCAGCTCGTCTTTCCGCTCCTCCATCGCATCGGCGATTCGATGCAGGAGGGCGGCCCGATCGAAGGCGCCCAACGCCGCCATCGCCGGCCGCGCCCGGTGAGCGGCCTCGACGGCCCGACTTGCATCCGCCCTCGTGCCTTTGGGCAGGCTCGCGATCACCTCTCCGGTGGCAGGGCTGGTTGCGTCAAACGTCTCGCCGCTCTCCGAATCGCGCCATTGGCCGCCGATGAACATCCGCAATGTTTCCGTCTTTTCAACGACCTTCATCCGGTCCCTCCTGTCGCTGCCATCGCCGGCAGCTCCTTCAACCTTGCCATGTCGGGGTCGTACAACGGCTCCTTGACCACGGTGGCGGCGTGGCGCTGACCGAAATACTGCACCTCGACCTTCGTACCGGGGATCGCGCAGTCCACCGGAAGATAGCCATAACAGATGCTCTGGCGAACCGTGTAGCCGTAGTTGGCGCTGGTCACGTAACCCAGGACGGTCCGGTCGTGATAGATCGGTTCCTTCCCCAGCACGCTGACCGATGGATCGTCGAACGTCAGGCAGCAGAGCTTTCGTTTGATCCCTTGCTCCTTCGCTCGCAGCAAGGCTTCCCGCCCGATGAAATCCCCCTTGGCGATCCGCACCGCGAAGCCGAGGCCGGCCTCATAGGGGTTGTACTCACTGTGGATGTCCGAGCCCCAGAGCCGATAGCCTTTTTCCAGGCGAAGGGAGTCGAACGCGCCCCCGCCGAGCGGCGTGATGCCGGCCGGCTGTCCCGCTTGCCAGAGAGCATCCCAGAGCCGTAGGCCATACTCGGTCGGCGCGTACAGCTCCCAGCCGAGCTCGCCGACATAAGAGATCCGGATGGCGTAGGCCGGAATGGTCCCAACCGTGATCGGCCTGGCGGTGAGGTAGGGAAAGGCGACATTGGCCAGATCCTCCTGGGCCAGGGGCTGGACGACCTCGCGGGCTCGCGGTCCCCAGACTCCCACGCAGCACCACCCGGAGGTGAGGTCTTTCAGTTCGACGGTGGCATCGCCCGGCAATTGGTGCCGCATCCAGGCAAGATCATGCATCCCGACGCCGCCCCCGGTGACCACCCAGAAACGGCTCTCGTCCACCCGGGTCACGGTGAGATCGGTCATGATGCCGCCGCGGGCATCGAGCATGGCCGTGTAGGTCACGGCGCCAACCGGCCGGTCCATCTGGTTCGCGGCGAGTCGCTGCAGGTATGCCACTGCGCCAGGCCCGGACACCTCGATCTTGACGAAGGGCGTGGCATCGAAGAGGACGACGCGCTCGCGCGCGGCGCGGTGCTCCGCCGCTTGAATCGGGGACCAGAAGCGGGCGGCCCATCCGGTTCGGGCCGGAGGCTCGGCCGCGTCGAGCAGCCTGCTGTTGGCGTCGAACCATTGTGGCCGCTCCCAGCCGGCAGCCTCCAGGAAGACGCCACCGAGTTCGCGGTGCCGCTCATAGAACGGGGTCAGCCGGAGCTGGCGCGGCGTTTCCATCGGCTGGAGGGGATGGATGATGTCATAGACCTCGCGGTAGTTCTGCGCGCCGCGCGACCGCAGATAGGTGGGGGAGAATGCATGGGGGTAGAAGCGGTTGAGATCCTCTTCGTGGAGATCCAGGTCGGGAACGCCGTCGACCATCCATTCGGCGACGGCACGCGCCGCGCCGGGTCCGTGCGTGATCCAGATCGCCTCACAGGTCCAGAAGCCGCGCACCTCGAGGGACTCGCCGATCAGCGAATGGCCATCTGGCGTAAACGAGAACATGCCGTTGACCCGGTCGACGATTGGCACGCCCTGGAGTGCCGGGTAGAGCTCGGCGGCATCGGCCATCGACGGCGCGAAGAGGTCATCGCGAAACGGCTCGCAGGACGGCATCAAGGGCCCGCGCCACGCGCTCCGCAGGGTGTCGGGATCGGTCAAGACCGGCTCGTGCCGGTAGCTCCCGATGAGATACGACTGATACTCCTGGCGAAAGTACATGGCCCGGTCCTGATGCCGGACGATCGGCATCGATTGCCAGGCCGATTCCGTCTCGAGCTCGCGGAGCGGCGCGGTGATGGCGACCAGGTGTTGCAAGGGTTGCAGCGGGATCGCGACACCGGCCATCCGTCCGATCACGGGTCCCCAGATCCCAGCAGCGCACAGCACCTGCTCGGTGCCGATCCGTCCCCGGTCCGTGACGACGGCGGCGACCTGCCCGTCGTTGACCTCGATCCCCGTAACGTGGGTTCGTTCGAAAAAGCGGGCCCCCCGCTGCATTGCCCGCTGGGCGAGGGCCTGGCAGGCCTTGACGGCCTTGACGGTGCCGTCCGCCGCTACGTGCAGCGCGCCGTACAGATGGTCGGTCCGCATGATCGGCACCAGCCGCTTGACCTCGTCCGCGCTGACCAGGTGCGTCTCGAGCCCCCAGGAGGTGGCGTGGCCGTGCTTCCGCTTCAGTTCCTCCCAGCGTTCCGGCGTGCTGGCGACTTCGAGGCTGCCGACCTCGCAGTAGACAGGCTCGCCGTCCACCTGGAGGTCGCGGTAGACCTCGACCGACGTCATCGCAAAATGGCAGGTGGTCCGGGCGACGTTGTTCTCGAAGACCAGACCGGGCGCGTGCGAGGTCGAACCCCCGGGGGGAAAGAGCGGGCCCTGGTCCACCACGACGACATCGGTCCAGCCGCGGCGGGTCAGCTCATCGGCGGCGCTGCAGCCGACGATGCCGGCGCCGATGACGACCACCCGAGCACGATTCGGGAGGGTCTCAGACGGCGGCATGCATGATCGCATCCCTGCGGACTTCCATGAACGCCTGGAGCTGGTCATCCACGCCGGAATCGATGCCCGGGTCCTGGTAATCGGTGAGCAGCTGTTTCCATTTCTCGGTCGCCACGCGGTCGGCCGTCCGCGACCCCATCCGCTGCCAGCGGTCGTAGTTCTCCGTCGAGGAGATCCACGGCCGGTAAAACCCGGTTCGGTAGTTGCGCATGGTGTGTTCCGACCCGAGGTGGTGTCCCCCCGGCCCGACCTCGCGGATCCCGTCCATGGCCAGCCCCTCCTCGTCGAACGGAATGCCTTTCTGCATCATCCATTCGAGCATCCGCAGGCACTCGACGTCGATGATGAATTTTTCGTAGGAGGCGAGCAGGGCGCTCTCCAGCCAGCCGGCCGCGTGGAGGACGAAGTGCACGCCGCCCAGCATCGTCGGCCAGAGACACATCATCGACTCATAGGCCGCCTGCGCATCCGGGCTCTTCGACGAGGTGAGCGCGCCTCCGCCTCGGAAGGGGATCTTGTAGTGTCGCGCCATCTGGGCGCTGGCGAGGATGCCCATGGCGGATTCCGGTGTGCCGAACGCCGGGCTGCCGGACTGCATGTCCACGTTAGTCAGAAACGATCCGTAGATGCATGGGGCGCCGGGTCTGATCAGCTGGATCAGGGCGATCCCGGCTAGCGCCTCCGCCGTTTGCTGGGCGATCGTCCCGGCCAGCCCCATGGGCGACATGGCACCCGCCATCAGAAACGGTGTCGCGATCACCGGTTGATTCGCCGACGCATACTCGATCAGGGCTCCCAGCATCCGGTCGTCGTAGCGGAGCGGGCTGTTGACGTTGACCAGCGCCAGGAGCGCGGGCGTCTTCTCGATGGCCTCCCGGCCCCCGAAGACGATCGAGGCCATCTCAATCGAGTCCCTGGCGTTCTCCTCCGAGATGACGCTGCCCATGAAGGGCTTGTCGGTCCAACGAATGTGCGAATAGACCATGTCGAGATGGCGCGTCTCCAGCGGGAGGTTCTCCGGCTCGACGATCGTCCCTCCGGCGCAGTGGATCTGCGGGGTTGCCTGAGCCATCTTGTCGAAGTTCGTAAAGTCCTCGATCGTAGGATTGCGACGACCTCGTTCGAGGTCGGTGATGAATGGTGGGCCATACACCGGCGCCGTAACCATGAAGTCGCCGCCGATGGTGACGCTGTTCTTCGGGTTGCGCGCTCGAACATCAAACCTGGCGGGCACTTTCTTGACCTGCTCGGCGATGAAAGCCGCCTCGAAGCGGACTCGCTGGTCCTCGACTTTTAGGCCGGCAGAACGGAAGGCGTCGAGGGCACGGGGATGCAAGAAATCAACGCCAATCTCCTGCAGGATGAGCATGGCTTGCTCATGGATCTTGTGAACCTGTTCGTCTGACAAGATGTCGTATGGCTTGAACGGGTTACGCCACATGCCTTAGCGGCTCGCGTGCGCCAGGGTTCTGGCCGCCTTCCGGTGGCGGCCCGCTTCAAAGGCGCGGGCATAGATCTTCTGGTAGTTCGCGGCGTCGACGTCCCGCGGGTTGCCGATGCTTTGCGAATCCGCGGCTGCCTTCTCCGCCAACAGCGGGATCTCGTCCTCGGAAAAGCCGAGCTCGTTGAGGGAGGGAATGTCCAGGTCCTCGGTGAGCTGGAAGACATACTCGACGGACGCCTCGGCGGCCTTCCAAACCGACTTGCCCCCGATCTCGAGGCCGAGGGCCTGCGAGATGCGGGCGAAGCGGTCCGGTTCCCCGGCGTAGTTGTATTCCATCACCGGCGCGAGCAGCCGGCCGGTGAGCGCGCCGTGAGGCGCGTCATGGACGCCGCCCGCCGTCTGGCTCATGGCATGCGCCGCTCCCGCCGAGTCGGTGCCGTAGGCGAGACCGGCCAGCATCGCACCCATACTCATGTGGTAGCGCGCTTCCAGGTTGTGGCCCTGCGCGTAGGCGACCCGCAGGTAGCGACCGCAGTATTCCATCGCCAGCAGCGCGACGGCGTCGGTGAACGGCTGGTGATAGGCCATCGTGTAGCACTCGATGGCGTGGGTCAGCGCATCCATGCCGGTCCCGGCGGTGACGCCGGAGGGCAGGTTGACGCTCAGTGTCGGGTCGACAAGCGCGACCCATGAGGCGATGTTCGGCGTCCCGCCGACGTTGAATTTCACCTTCCGATCGGGGTCGGTGATCACCGCCCAGAGGGTCACCTCGCTGCCCGTGCCGGCGGTCGTCGGCACGGCCACCAGCGGAGGAATCCGTGAGTGGATGGGGTCCTTGCCCCACTCGTACTGGGCGATACTGCCGCCGTGCACCACGACGACGCCGATGCCCTTGGCGGCATCGATCGAGCTGCCGCCGCCAATGGCCACGAGCCCATCGCAGCGTTCTGACTGGTAAAAGCGGGCGCCAGCGTCGACCAGCGCAATGCCAGGATTCGCCCGAACCTGGTCGTACGGGACGGGGTCGAGCCCGGCGGCGCGAAGGGGCTTTAACGCTTCCGCTAACAGCCCGGCTTTCACGATCCCCTGGTCGGTGACAACCAGCGGCCGCTTGATGCCCAGGTCGGAGGCCTCCTTCCCCAGTGAGGCCAGTGCGCCAATCGCATGCACCATTCGGGTCGGCGACTGATACGCCTTCAGGACACGGTCAAGCACGGTCAACGAATCTCATCCTCCTTCCACAGTTGAGCGGCGGCGTTTGGTGTACGCCGAAAGTCTCTTCTGACGTACGACCTCTGTCAAGGGCCGTCACGGCGCGCCTCCCTCAACCAGCCCTCCAGGCGGTCCGAGTCCATGACCTCAAGCGCCCGATTCCATCGCGTCAGGTAGTAGTCGGTGAAATCGAAGTCTAGCGTCGAGATCTTGGCCTGGATGGCGCCCCAGAGCGTCCAGCCGACGTCTGACATGAGGGCGAACAGGTTCATCCGGGCCAGTTGCTGCTGGTCCAGTTGGCCAAAGTACGCCTCGCAGAGGACGGCCCGCAACGCGTCATCGAAGTTCGCCTCCTGCGCCGTGTTGCCGAGGTCGAAGCAGGGATCGTTGTTCCCACTCAGTTCGTAATCGACGATCCGCAAGCTGGGCCCATCGTCGATGTAGTTCTCGCAGAGCAGGTCGTTGTGACAGGAGACACTGGGGAGCGCCCCAATCCGAACCGCCCGCTCGATGTCCGCCACCAGCGGCAGCCACTCCCGATAATCGGACGGGATTTGGACCTCGTGCTCCTCGACGATCCTCAGGTACGCCTCGATCAGGCGGAACATGTCGAAATCCCTCAGGAAGCGCGGCGCGGCGTGCAAGCGTTTGAACGAGTGGGCCATCCGGAGGGCCATCGACGCCGATTGCAGGCGCGGTGCCGACATCGTCTCGCCGGGAATGAACTCGAGAATCATGACGTCCAGCTCCGGGAGATGGTCGAGGACCGCCGGACCGATGCCGGTGCCGGCCGCCGCCCTGGTGCCGAAGCGCTCGGCCGCCGTGCAGCGGCTTCAAATTTTCGTCCAGGGCGGGCGCCTCGTCCAGCGATGTGCCATAGGGCGGCGGATGGAAATTGAAGATGGCGCGGCTCATGTCCTTGATGTCGCGGAGCATCGGCTCCATTCGCTTCGCGAGCTCCTCTTCGGGCGCCTCACGATAGGTGTGCCACGGCGTGGGGTTGGCCCAGCCCGACGAGATCATCTCGTAGCCGCCGATGTCGATCACCCTGCCTTCGGCCAACTCGACCCGCGGGGCGTTCGCGATCACCTCGTCGATCTCCATCTCATCGTCGTTGCCCGGCGCGACGAAGACGCGGACCTTGCTGTCCTTGAGCTTGTCCTCGGCCATCCGCATCCAGCGCTCGACCGTCTTGCACATCTGCTCGGTGAAGAGCGTCTGGACTTTCTGTGGGTCCTTCTCGAGCTCGGCGACCTGGGCGGAGGTCATCCGCACCGGGTAATAGCCCTTGCGTTGCACCTGGCTCTCGACCTCGGCGACCTCGTCGCGGCCGACCCGCTGGGAAACGCCGGACAGGGTCAGCTCGTAGCCGTCGCCGTCTTCGACGATCGGGATCATCGCCTTGCCGGTCATATCGCCGCCGCAGATCAGGACGTCGGCGTCATAGAACTTCGCCGCATTGAGAAACTTTCGCCAACACACTTCGGATCCGTGCAGGTCGGTCGCATAGAAAACTCTCACCTTGATCCTCCTAAAGAACTTTGCGAATGGCCTGCTCGAAGCCGACGATGTGGTCGCCGATGATCGACTCGGCCAGGCTGGAGTCGCCTGAGAGGATGGCTCCGAGGAGCCGGCGGTGCTCTTCGACGGCCTCCTTCAGCCGAACGCCCCGCTCCAACCCCAGGAACCAGATCCGGAGGCTGAGATTGAACGTTTCCTCGAGCATGGCCTGCAGGAACGGGTTGCGCGTCGCCAGATAAACCTGGCGGTGAATGCGCTGGTCGAGACGCATCAGCCGATTGGTGTCATGCTCCTCGATTCGGTCCAGCTCCTGCACGAGGCTGGTCATCGCGGCGCGATCGGCCCGGCTGGCGCGCTCGGTGGCCAACCGAGCCGCGTAGCGCTCCATCTCGACGCGAATCTCGGTCAGCCGATGCAGATCAGTGAGATTGATGTCGGTGACGAAGGTGCCGCGATGGGGAACGAGGTCACCAGGTTCTCATGCGCCAGCCGCTGCAGGGCTTCTCGGATTGGGGTTCGGCCGAGCTCGAGGTCAGCGCGGAGCCGGGCCTCCTCGATGACGGATCCCGGGGCCAGTTGCAGGCTGACGATCCGGTCCCTGATCAGGAGGTAGGCCCGCTCACCCTGGGATCGCGCCGATGTGCTGGGCAACACGATGGTGTCCAGCTCCGGCGCGACCGGGTCGCGTCGTCGGAGCTGGCGAGAGGCTGGTGCCTCGCTCGCCAAGTTTCCCCTCCCGTATATCGGCCGTACATGAACGATATATCGGCCTGAGCGAACGCTAGCACGGCCCTCCGGGACCGTCAATCAGGAATTCTTGCGGGGTTTCCCGGTCGAAACCGAAGGCCTCGGCGGGGGGTGCGTTTTCGCCTCGGCCTTCCCCGCCGTTGGCTTTTTGGCTGGCATCTGGCGAGTCCAGGTGAGCGCCTGCGCGATCGCGGCGCGGGCCGGGGCCGGCCCCGCTCGCCAGGTCGCGGCGACGCAGACGTACCCCGTCATCGCCCGGCCCGGCATGGGCTCGAAATCCTTTCCGCCCTGTTGCTTGACCTTCGCCCGCTCGACGTCGGGGAGCCGGACAAAAAGGTCATCGCCAAAGAGCCCGGCGAACATGTTGCCGTTGATGAAGGCGGCCATGTTTCCGAACATGGGTCGGGTCGTCAGGGCCGGGTCTTTCGGGACGAGGGCCAGGAAGGCGGTCGTGGCCTCAACGGTTGATTTCGGCATGGCCGGCATCGGGCTCATGGGTACCGATTATCGTAGGCCCGATGAGCACCGTTATCGAGGTCCGGGACCTGGGCAGCGGTACCGCAAGGCGGAGAAAAACGCCGTCGACGGCGTCCCCTTCGATGTTCAAGCCGCGATGTTCGTGCGTCAGGAAACCAACCGCTAGCCCCTGGTCCCCGGGGGCCGGCCCAAGGGCTCAGGCCGCCTTGTCGTCGAAGGTGACCTCGATCAACGGGCTTTCCCGGACCATCCGGTCGACGTCGTCGCGCTTCCAGATCCGGGCGATCTGCGCGAGCACCTCGCGGCGCTCCTCCTGATCGTCGATCACGCGGGCTGTGGCTGGCAGGTCAGCGCTGACCGGGCCCTTCAGGTGAAATGTGAAGTGCGGGTTGGCCTTCAGGTTGGCCAGCCAGGCACGCTCCTCGGGTCGCGGCTGCCCGCTGATGTACAGGCGCCCGCCCAGGCTGTGGAAGACGATCTCGATGCGGCGTGGCTCACCACTCTTGCGTCCGGTGGTGGTGATGTCGATGACGTGGCCGCGTGTAAGCGCGCCGCGGATGGCTCCGTCCATCCGCACAATCTACCGGGACTCACCGCCCCACGGGGAAATCAAGTGGGGTTGGAGGAGGGACGGCCCGTCGCGCCGCCCCTCCCTCGTGCTCGAGTCCTCAGACCTGCGTTGGGCCACCCGGTTGTTCGGCTCCGCCGCCGGAGGCCGCCTGGCGGTGCGCCTGGTCGTGCCAGGCGCGCAACTTCGCCTCGATCATTGGAGGCAGGGCGGCGTCTTGAGGCGGCCAACCGCGCCGCCATGGGCCGTGCCCGCCAAATCCTCGAGCGCCAGCGAATCCTTCCGGTGCGCCGCCCTGGTGCATCTGGCTGAAGGCGTAACGCTGCCAGCGTCGCCGGCGGGAAGCCATCGCCACGCCCAGTCCCAGGGCGGCCAGGATGGCGAGCTTGCGTTTCCGCTGTGTCGGGGTGTTGTCTCTCATACGGTTCTCCTTGAATGTTGGTTGATGACTTGATCCTCGTGCCTGCCTGTGAGCAAGCTGTGAATGCGCTGTGGACATCCGTGGACTTGCCAAGGCTGGCTAGCGTCAGTAGGATAGTTGTGCAATGAGCACCAGTTTCGCTCTGCGCAACAGGGTCCAATCGCTGGACAGGGCCCTTGAGATCCTGAAGCTCCTCGGGACGGAGCCGGAGATGCGGGTCACTGATTTAGCCCGGCGGCTCGAGGTCCACAAGTCGACCGCGTTCCGTCTCCTCTCGACCCTGCAGGAGCATGGGCTCGTCGAGCAGAACCCCAGCACCGACAAGTACCGCCTTGGCTACGGGCTGGTGCGACTGGCCGGCTCGGTGGTTGCGGAGCTCGACCTTGCCCGCGCCTCCCGCCCGGTGCTCGAGCAACTGGCGGTGCGGACCGTCGAGACGGTTAACCTCGCGATCCTGCAGGGGAACCAGGTGGTCAATATCGATCAGATCGCGGCGCCGAACCTGGTGGTCACCGTCAATTGGGTCGGCAAGCAAACGCCGCTCCACTGCACCTCGAATGGCAAAGTGCTGCTGGCCTACCTGCCCGACGTGGAACGGGCGCCACTCCTCCGTGAGCCGTTGCACCGGTTCACGCCCCGAACCATCACGGACGTGAAGACCCTGGAAAAACAGCTCCGGCGCGTCGTCGATGAGGGCTACGCCTTCACCCTGGAAGAACTGGAGCTCGGCCTGAATGCCGTCGCCGCTCCCGTCCGGGCGACCGATGGCCGGGTCCGGGCGGCGGTTAGCGTCGCTGGTCCGTCGTACCGGGTGACCCCGCAGCGCCTACAGGAGCTGGGGACGATGACGAAAGAGGCGGGCGAGGCAATCTCCCGTCGGATGGGCTATCTAAAGATGGGAGGAGAGCGGGCATGAGCCGGGAAGACGAGATTCGGACCGAACTGTTTGATCACACGCTCAACGGGCACGCACCCGAGGTGAAGGCGCTGACCGAGGAGGGGCTGAAGCTCGGGATGGACCCGATGGACATCCTCTTCAAAGCGCTGATCCCATCGCTCGAGGAGGTTGGGCGCCGGTTCGAGAAAGGCGACTTCTTCGTTCCCGAGATGCTCATCGCGGCTCGCGCGATGCAGGGGGCGCTCGTCATCCTCCGCCCGCTGATCGCGGAGACCGGCGCCAAGCCGATCGGGAAGGTCGTGATCGGCACCGTGAAGGGCGACATCCACGACATCGGCAAGAACCTGGTCATCATCATGATGGAGGGCGCCGGCTTCGAGGTGGTCGACCTTGGCGTCAACTGCCCACCAGAGAAATTCGTCGAGGCCGTGCGGGTGAACGAGCCGCACATCGTCGGCTTCTCGGCCTTCCTCACCACGACGATGCCGATGTTCAAGGTCAACATCCAGGCGCTGGAGAAGGCCGGCCTGCGCAACAAGGTCGCGGTCATGGTAGGCGGCGCGCCGGTCACCGAGGAATACGCGAAGCTCGCCGGTGCGGATCATTACTCACCCGATGCGTCGATCGCCACGCGCATGGCCAAGCAGATCGTCGGGGCAGCGCAGGCGGCGGAGAATGCGGCGCTGACCCAGGCGGTCGAGCTGATCGACAAGACTCTGAAAAAGGGGTAGGGCGGTGCGCGTTGTCGAGCGGCTGGTGCTCGCCGTCGAGAAGCCGCTGAAGGAGGCAGTTTGGGACTGCCGCATGTGCGGCCAGTGCATCCTGCACTCGACCGGCCTGAGTTGCCCGATGCGCTGCCCCAAGAATCTTCGCAACGGGCCGTGCGGCGGCGTGCGTGCGAACGGCAACTGCGAGGTGTACGCGGACAAGCGATGCGTCTGGGTCGACGCCTGGGAAGGCTCGCGGCGGTTCCCGGTCTTCAAGGACCACATCCAGCATCTACAGAAATCGGTTGATTGGCAGCTGCAGGGAACCTCCTCGTGGATCAACCTCGCCAGCGGACGAGACCGGGTGGCGCCGAAGGGTTGGGTCCATGAGTAGCCCCAGCCGCCTGGCGAGCTTGTTGCGCGAGGGCCAGTTCGCGGTCACCGCAGAGCTTTCCTCCAGCGACAGTGCCGATCCCGAAGCCACCTGGCGACGGGCCGAGGTGCTGCGCGGATCGGTCGATGCCGTGAATTGCACCGATAACACGGGGGCGCACGTGCACATCTCTTCGCTGGCGGCGGCCCACCTCCTGGTGGAGAGGGGCATCGAGCCGATCATGCAGCTGACGGTGCGCGATCGGAACCGACTGGCGCTCCAGGCGGACCTGCTCGGGGCCGCCGCGCTCGGCATCCGCAATCTCGTGCTGATGAGCGGGGATGATGTGACTGCCGGCGATCATCCGGACGCCCGCCGGATCTACGACATCGACTCGATCCAACTGGTCGAGGTCGCCGCCCGGATGCGCGATTGCGGGACCTACCTGAGCGGCCGAAAGCTCGCGCAGTCGCCGTCCTTCTTCATCGGCGCCGTCGAGAACCCCTTCGTACCGCCCCTGGAATTCCGGCCTCTGCGGCTGCAGAAGAAAGTCCGAGCGGGCGCCGACTTCGTTCAGACCCAACTGGTCTTTGACGTGCCGCTCTTCGCCAGCTTCATGGCGATGGTCACGGACCTCGGCCTGATCGGCAAGGTCTTCATCATTCCCTCGATCGGGATCCCTCGCTCAGCCCGCGGTGCGCATTTCATGCGCGAGAAGGTGCCCGGTCTGCACGTGCCGGACGCGCTGGTCACTCGGCTCGAGAAGACACCGTCGGCGCGGCAGGCCGAGGAGGGCATCCGCGTCGCCGTCGAGCTCGTCAAGGCCGTGCGCGAGATCCCCGGCGTGGCAGGCGTCCACCTGATCGGGATCAGGTGGGAGGAGGGCGTCGTCCAGGTGGCGGAGGCGGCCGGCCTGTTGCCCCGGCCAACCCTGAGTCCGCTGGCGACCGTCGGAGGCCGCGGCTGATGGAGACCGTCCTTCGATCCCGCTCGCGGGAGGTCGTCATCTCGCGGGACAGGCCGTTTGTCATGATCGGCGAGCGGATCAACCCCACTGGCCGCAAGCTGCTCGCCGCCGAGATGAGGGCGGGCGTGATGGATCGGGTCAGGGCGGATGCCATCGCCCAGGTGGAAGCCGGCGCCCAGATGCTCGACGTCAACGCCGGCGTGCCCATGGTGGACGAGCCGGCGTTGCTGGTGGCGACCATCAAGGCGGTCAGCGAGGTCGCGGACGTGCCGATCTGCATCGACTCCTCCGTGATCGAGGCCTTGGAAGCCGCGCTCGCCGCCCACGAAGGCAAGGCGCTGGTC
Source organism: Candidatus Dormiibacterota bacterium (assembly GCA_036732165.1). Classification (GTDB taxonomy): domain Bacteria; phylum Chloroflexota; class Dormibacteria; order CF-121; family CF-121; genus JALYYC01. Next base: position 48,690 of record DAINCX010000005.1, read on the forward strand.
AACTCGGTGACGGCCGAGGACGAGCGCATGGATCGGATCCTGCCGGTGGTCAAGAAGTACGGGGCCGCCGTCATCGGCATGAGCAACGACGAAACCGGCATCACCATGGTGCCGCAGGAGCGGGTTGAGATTGCCCGCCGCATCATCGAACGTGCCGCCTATTACGGGATTCCAGCCGAGGACGTGATCATCGACCCGATTGCGATGACCGTGGCCGCCGACCCACAGGCGGGACTGATCACGCTCGAGACAATGCGGTTGATCAAGGAGCAGCTTGGCAACAACATGACCTGCGGGGCGTCCAACGTCTCCTGCGGCCTTCCCGACCGGCACATCCTCAATGCGGCCTTCTTTTCGGTCGCGATGCACGCCGGACTCACCTGCGCCATTACCAATCCGTTGGTGCCGGAAGTGCGCAAAGCAGTGCAGGCCTCCGACCTGCTGCTGGGTCATGACGAGTATGCGATGCGGTGGATCTCGGCCTTCCGTGCGGAACAGAAGGCGGTCAGCGCCGCACGATGATTCAAAAGAAGCTCGAGATCACCTACCAGCCCTTCGGCAAGTCGACCCGGGTCCCACCGGGGACGACGCTTTTCAGCGCGGCTCATTGGATCGGCTTGCCGATCGACTCGACCTGCGGCGGTCGTGGCACCTGTGGCAAGTGCAAGGTGCAGGTCATCGAAGGTGCGGCGCCGATCACAGCCGCCGATCACAAGCAACTCGAGGTGCGCGAGCTCGACGAGGGGTGGCGGCTCTCCTGCCAGGCGAGGGTCTACGAAGACACCGTCGTGACGGTGCCCCAGCTGCTTCGGACACCCAAAGCCGCCACCATGGGGGTCAACCGGCTCGTGATCCTCGACCCCAATATCCGAAAGGTGTACGTCGAGCTGGCGGAGCCCACCCTGGAGGACCAGCGCAGCGACATCGAGCGGCTGCGCGACGCCCTGACCGCCGAGGGGCATGACATGAAGGCGGACCTCGCCGTCCTGCGTTTGCTCCCGACCGCTCTGCGCCAGGCAGAGTTCCGGATCACCGCGGTGCTCGGTGGCGATCGGCTGATCGCCGTGGAGGCCGGCGACACGCGGGACGAGAGCTTCGGCGTCGCCTTCGACCTGGGGACGACCACGGTCGTGGCCACGCTCATGAACCTGCGCACCGGGATGGCCGAGGCGGTGCGCTCCACGCTCAATGGGCAGGCACCGTTCGGCGCGGACGTGATCTCGCGAATCAGCCATGGCATGCAGGGCGACGCGGAGCGCGAGGAGCTCCGGGCGGCGATCCTGGGAACTATGAATCAATTGCTGGCGGAGCTGTACGAGATGGCGGCGGTGCCGCGCGAGCGCGTCTACGAGACGGTGGTGGTCGGCAACGCGACCATGCTGCACTTGTTGCTCGGCATCGACGCGACCGCCATCTCGATGATGCCCTTTGCGGCGGCCTTCCGCGAGCCACTGTATCTGCCTTCCAGGGAGGTCGGACTCGACATTCACCCCGGGGGATTCGTGCAAACCCTGCCGGTGATCGGTGGCTACGTCGGGGCGGACATCGTGGCGGGTGTGGTTGCCACCGGGCTGGCGCGCGAGGACAAGCTCCGGGTTTTCGTGGACGTGGGAACCAACGGGGAGATCGTGCTGGGCTCATCGAAACGGGTCCTGTGCACCGCGGCGCCCGCGGGCCCGGCCTTCGAGGGCAGCCAGATCCGCTGCGGCATGCGTGCCACGGACGGGGCGATCGAGGGCGTGACCCTTGGTGACCGCGTCGAGTTGCAGGTCATCGGGGGGGATGTGGCGCCCAGGGGCATCTGCGGCTCGGGCCTGGTCGATGCGGTGGCCCAGCTGCGGGTGGTGGGCTTGCTCGATCCGTCGGGACGCATGCGGAGCAGGGAGGAGGCGCCCGAGCACCCGCTGTCCGACCGGCTGATCACGGTCGACGGCGTGCGGGCTTTTCTGCTCGCCGATGGCGTCTACCTCAGCCAGAAGGACGTGCGCGAGCTGCAATTCGGCAAGGGCTCGATCGCGACCGGGATCAAGGTCCTGATGGATGTCCTCGGCGTCACGACCGTCGATCTCGATGAGGTCCTGCTCGGCGGCTCCTTCGGCTCCTACCTGAACCCGGAGAGCACCAGGATCATCGGTCTCGTGCCCCCGGTGGAGGTCGATCGCATCCTCTCGGTGGGGAACACGGCCGGCGAGGGGGCCAAGATGTGCCTGCTGTCGTTCCGCGAGCGGCAGGTCGCCTTCGAGCTGCCCGACAAGATCGAGTACGTGGAACTATCGGGCCGGTCGGACTTCAATGACTCCTTCGTCTCCGTCCTGCAGTTCGCCGAGCTGGAGACCTTGCGATGAGTGACCTGGCACTGGTGATCTGCGGGGCCCTGGGGAAAGAGGTGAAGGCGATCGTCGATGGCCACGGATGGGACGTCGATGTCTACGGCGTCCCCGCCATGCATCACTTCTATCCCAAGAAGATCGTCGACGCGGTCGATGCCAGGCTGGCCGTCATCGCCGAGCGCTACCGCCAGGTGGTGGTTGTGTACGGCGATTGCGGCACAGCCGGCACGCTGGAGCCGGTGCTGGCCCGCCATGGCGCGGTCCGGCTGCAAGGGCCGCATTGTTACGAGATGTTCGCTGGGGAGGACTTCGGCCGGATCGTCGAAGAACGGCCGGGCACCTTTTTCCTGACCGACTGGCTGGTGCGCAACTTCGAGCGGGCCGTCGTGCGGGGCCTGGGGATCGACCGATACCCGGAGCTGAAGCCCGTCTACTTTCAGCACTACACCGACCTGCTCTACCTGGTCCAGTTTGCCGACGACCGCCTGCTCGACAAGGCCGGCGAGATCGGCCAGTTCCTCGACCTGCCGCTGGAGGTCCGGCATGTCGGGCTGGGCCAGCTCGAGACCCGGCTGGCAGCCCTGGTCGAGGCGGCGTCCTGATGGCCCGCTACCAGGTGATGTACTGGAAACACATACCGTCGCATGTCAAGGCCTGGGATGGCGACGGCGAGGTGAAGCGTCAGTTGCCCGGTCGCTTCCAGGCGGCGATCGACGCTTATGCCATGAAGGACGGGTCGACCGAGATGGAGCCCTACCTGGAAGCCTGGCACTGGGGCGATGAACAAGAACGCCCGGGCAGCGCGGCCGAGGTGGCCGGCGCCCTGGTCGAGGAACTCGATTCGGCCAATCCCCGCGGCGCGCTGATGAATCCATGACATTGCGCCCGATTCTGCAGGTTGGCAAGGAGCTTGGACTGCTCGACTCGGAGATTATTTCGTACGGCCCCTACAAAGCGAAGATCAGCTTGGATGCCCTCGGGCGGTTGCGCGATCGACCCGACGGCAAGCTCGTGGTGGTGACGGCGATCACGCCGACCCGAGCCGGGGAGGGAAAAACCACCACTGCCATCAGTCTGACCCAGGGCCTCGGCCGGATCGGCGCGAGCGTTGCGCTCTGCCTCCGTCAGCCGTCGACTGGTCCGCTGTTCGGGATCAAGGGTGGTGGCACGGGCGGTGGGATGGCGCAGCTCGTCCCGATGGAGGAGATCAACCTCCACTTCAACGGCGATATTCATGCCGTCGAAGCCGCCCATAACCTGCTGGCGGCGGTGATCGACTCGGCGATTTTTCACGGGCAACTCCAGGCCGGCCCCAGCTTCATCACCTGGCCACGCACCCTGGATGTCAACGACCGTGCCCTGCGTCATATCGTGACCGGGCTGGGTGGCGTCGAGCACGGGGTCCCGCGAGAGTCGAGCTTCATCATCGCGGCCGCGTCCGAGCTGATGGCGATCCTCGCGCTGGCCAAGGACCTCCCCGATCTTCGCGCCCGGATTGCGCGGATCATCGTGACCCAGCGCAAGGACGGAAGTTTCGTCACCGCCGAAGATTTGCGCGTCGCGGGCGCGATGACCGTGCTGATGAAAGACGCGCTGTTGCCGAACCTGGTCCAGACGATGGAAGGTCAGCCAGCACTCGTGCATGCTGGCCCGTTTGGCAACATCGCCCACGGCAACAACTCGCTGCTCGCCAACCAGATCGCGCTCAAACTGGCGGACTTCGTCGTCACCGAGGCGGGCTTCGGCGCGGATCTCGGCCTTGAGAAGTTCGCCCACATCGTGGCCCGCTACGGCCACCTCCGCCCCGCCGCGGCGTTGGTGGTCGCGACCGTCCGGGCGCTCAAGTCGCACGGGGGCGTTCCCCTCGCGAGCCTCGGGCTAGAGAATGTCGAGGCGCTACGACGCGGGATGGAGAACCTGGCGGCGCACGTGGACATTGTCAAGGCGTTCGGGATGCGCAGCGTCGTCGGCATCAATCGCTTTCCCACCGACACGCAGCGTGAGCTGGATCTGGTTCAATCGATGGCCCTGGAGTTTGGCGCCGACGCGGCGGTCGTCAACGACGGCTTCACCCGAGGAGGGGAAGGAAGCGTCGAGCTCGCCGAGGCGGTCCGCGCGGTGGCGACGAGTGGAAGCAGCTTCGCGCCGCTCTACCCGCCGGATACCCCGATTCGCGACCAGATCGACACGGTGGCCCGCCGGCTGTACGGTGCCGATGGTGTGGAATTCCTGCCGGAGTGCCAGAAGCGGATCGATTGGCTGACGGAGCGAGGAATGGGCGCGCTCCCGGTGTGTATGTCGAAGACCCACCTTTCGCTGTCGCACGACCCTGCCCTCAAGGGCCGCCCGCGTGGCTTCACTCTGCCGGTCCGTAACGTGTATCCCTCAGCCGGGGCCGGCTTCATCGTGGCGCTGGCCGGCGACATCCAGTTGATGCCTGGCCTGGGGAAGGAGCCCGCTTACACGCGGATCGATATCGATTCGACCGGAACGATCACCGGCTTGACCTGACCCCGTCGTCAGCTCGCGGGGGTTTCAGCCTTCAGGGCCTGCTCAAGGCACTTGGCAAAGCGGTCGGCCATCCGGGATGACACCTCCTGCATCAGCGCCGAGCGTCCGAACTGCGCGACCAGGCCGGTGACGGCCACGTCAGACTCCATGTCGACGATCGTTTGCCCCTGCTCAGTGTGCAGCTGCCCGGTCACTGTGGCGGAGGCGCCGCCGCGTCCTCGCGATTCGGACCCCTGGGCATTCAGGCGCACGCGATGCGCCGCCTCGTCGATCTCTTCCAGGAAGACTCGGCCTCCGTACCCCACATCGATGGGCCCGAGCTTGATCCCGATCTTGCCTTCATAGGTCCGGTCATCGATCACTTTGGTGAGCGTGGCGCCGGGGACGCAGCTGGCGACCTTGGGCACGTCCAGCAGGTGGCGCCAGACCGCGTCCAGGGGGGCGTCGACGGCAAACCGGTTCTTGAGGATCATGGCTCCAGCGTATCGAATGCGCCGTAAGAAGGAAAGCGGAAACTCATGTCCCGGGAGAGCAGCCCCCCGTGACCCAGGCCGTTGAAGTCCGCGGCTTGCACCCGCGCACCGGTGAAGAGCCGGGGAAGGATCAGGTCCAGCACCGTGGCCCTGGAGAACATGCCACAGGCCGCGACGCCGAACACCGGCCGGTCTCCAAGGTACGCGAGCCACACCGCGCTGCCGGGGTGGGCCGGCGCGCCCTGCTTCTCGATGCGTGCACCCAGGCCCTTAAGGGCCTGAAGGGTCGCATCCAGCGGGTCGGTAGCGTTGGCGCCGGCGGTCAGGATCAGGTCGGCCGTGTTGGCCAGGCCCGTGAGCGCCGCCGCCACCTCGCCTACGTCGTCGGCCACATACTGGATGGCCACCACCTGCGAGCCGAACCAGGCGACTTTCATCTCGATCGACGCCTGGAACTTCTCCCGGGCGGGGAGATCCAGACGCTCCCGCACCAGGACACCGACGCGCATCGGGCGGAAAGCCAGGACGCGCAGGATCGGTCCACCAGCCGTGATCGCCTCAGCCTCGCGCAGCCGCGCTCCGGCGACCACGAAGGGGGTGACCTTGACCCCGGCCACCGTCTTGCCCCTGGAGACCAGTTGCCCATCGAAGAGCGTGAAGACCGAGATGTCCGCGACGCTGTTCAAGGCCAGCAGCCGTGACACGTCCACCGCGAAGATCCCGTTGACGGCCGCGGCGAGCCGGACCTGGCTTTCGACCGGCCCGTGCGGCTCGATCCCGGGGCCGGCCACGCTTCGAGCCAGCCGCCGTGCCGCGTCATCCTCGTGAACATCACCGGGTTCCATCCGCGCCACGTGCAGCTCGGAGATCTTTGCCGCGGTGACAAGTGGAAAGTCATCGCGACGCAGGATTCGCCCCTTGGCAAGGAGGACACGGTGGTGGTCGTCTGGATTCACCAAGGTCTCCAACAGGACGGCCCCGTCGATGCTGTCGGCGCTGAGGTGGCCGCCCCTGAGGGCCTCCGGCGTCACCCGGCCGGCGATGCCCCCGCCATGGCGCCCCCGCGCCGGTTGTGGCGCACGGCCACCATTTCCGCCAGGATGGCCAGGGCTGTCTCCTCCGCGGTCTTGGCGCCGAGGTCGAGGCCGATCGGGGCGTGCACGCGCTCCAGGTCCGTCTTCGGCACCCCGCTCGCCACCAGCCGCGCGACACGCTCCGCATGGGTCTTGCGGCTGCCGATCGCGCCGATGTACCGAGCGTTTTTCTTGAGCGCCGCCCGGATTGTTGGGTCGTCGAATTTCGGGTCATGGGTGAGAACGACGAGGTACGAGGACCGATCGATCGCCATGTGTTCCAGCGCGTCATCGGGCCAGGCGTGGATGACCTGCGCGGCCGCGGGAAATCGCTCTTTGTCGGCGAACTTCGAGCGCGCGTCGACGACTGTGACCCGGAATCCCAGGTCCTGGGCAAACCGGCTCAAGGGGATGGCCACGTGCGCGCCCCCAAAGATCACCAGCTCTGCCGGTCGCGGAAAGGGCTCGAAAAACCATCCATCCCGGCGCTCTGGGGTCTCCCGATCGAGCAGCGAGAGGGCCTCCGGCTCATCGGCCGCGACCAGGCGGCGGGCGCCGGCAGGCTCGGTCAGGGCGCTGGCCAGGACCACGGGGCGCTCGGCCGTCAGCGCCTCCATCAGCGATCGGTGCACGTCCGTGAGGGGCTCGACCAGGATGTCCACCTCGCCACCACAGCTCAACCCGACCGTCCAGGCGAGGTCATCGCTCACGCCATAGTGGTGGAGCCGGGCCGGGCCTCCTTTGAGGACCGCCTGCGCATGCTCGAACACGTCTCCCTCGAGGCACCCGCCGCTGACGGAACCGGACAGCCGGCCAGACCGGCTGACCGCCATTCGCGATCCTGCCGGGCGCGGGGCGCTGCCCCAGGTGCTCACGACGGTCGCGAGGGCGACCGTCTCGTGGTCGCGCAGCCAGGCGTTGACGTCGGTCAGAACATCGCGCACGTCATGAGTGTAGTGCGGCCGAAAACAGGGTTCTAGGCGGAAGCGACAGTCGTGGCCTGACGGCGAACCGGTCGCCGCTCGGTGACCTCGAGGAGCAGGCGTGAGAGCGCCTCCAGGCTAGCGAGGTTGTGGGCTGGGACGAAGTCGTCCACGTAGGGGAGCGCCGCCTTGAGTCCGATCGTCAGCGGCTCATAATCCGGCGTCCCGAGCAGCGGGCTCATCCAGATGAGGCGATGGCAAACCCGTTGAAGCCGGGCCACGGCCGTCCGGAGGTCCGCCGGGTCACCGCGGTCCCACCCGTCGCTGATGATCAGCACGGTCGCGCCGTGGCCGAGAACCCGGCGCGCGAACTGCCGGTTGAAGGTCTCGATCGACTCGCCGATCCGAGTACCCCCCGACCAATCGTCGACGCTGCGAAGGACGCGGTCCAGGGCGACATTCGGGTCCTGGCCGCGCAGGTGGCGGGTGATGCGGGTGAGGCGGGTGGCAAAGACAAATGCCTCTACGCGTTCGGCCCCGCGCTGCGCCGCATAGGCAAAGTTGAGCACCACGCGCGTGTAGCGTTCCATGGAGCCGCTGATGTCGCAGAGCAGGACCAGCGGGCGCGGTTTGATGCGGGGCGAGCGCCAGGAGAGCAGCATGGGCTCCCCATCGAACCGCAGGCTGGTCCGGAGCAGACGCCGGAGATCGATCCGAGCCGAGCCGCCACGTCGGTAGCGTCGGGAACGGCGCCGGGCGGCCGGGATCCGCATGGCGGCGATCAGTCGCCGAACCTCGCGCATCTCCTCCTCGGTCAGCGCCTCGAAGTCCTTGTGACGCAGCACCTCCGCGCGGGAGTAGGTGGCGACCTCGAGTGGGACACCGTCATCCGGGTCCTCGGCCTCGTCCAGCACCCGGAGCTGGCGGATCGCGCCCGCCTTGCGGTCTGCCGCGCCCGAATCACCGGCCGCGCCACGCGATGGCGTCCGCGTTTGGGACGTCATGAACATCAGGAGGGCCTGGTCGAGGAGGCCGAGGTCATCCCGCCGCCTGGCAAAGTGGGCATGCAGCGCCGCTCGCAGGTCGTCGCCCCGGCTCATGTCGATCAGGGTGAGGGCCGTCAGAAACGGCAGCATGCGCGCTGGCCCGGCATCGAACCCGAGGCCCTGGAGAATGGCCCCGAACCGGAGCCAGTTCCGCGTCAGGACGGCGCCGGGGTCAGGCACGCGTCGCCGCGGCCAGCAATTCCCGCGCGCGCTCGCCGCGGAGGCGTTCGAGGTCCTCCTGATACTTGACGATCGAGCCGAGGGTCACGCCGACGGCGGCATCGGTCAGCTCGTCTTGGCCGAGCACCATCAACGCCCGGGCCCAATCCAGTGTTTCGGCGATCCCGGGGAGCTTGTAGAGGTCGAGGCGCCGCACGGCGCCCATGAAGCGGGTGACTTGCTCGGCCAGCTTTTGGGGCACCTCGGGGATGCGGGCCAGGACGATCGCGTACTCGGTCTCAATACTCGGGTAATCGATCCAGTAGTAGAGGCAGCGGCGCTTCAGCGCGTCGTGGATCTCGCGCGTTCGATTCGACGTGATGATGACCACGGGCGGCCGGGTGGCCTTGATCGTGCCGATCTCCGGGATCGAGATCTGGTAGTCCGACAGCATCTCGAGCAAGAAGGCTTCGAACTCATCGTCGGACCTGTCGATCTCGTCGATCAGCAGCAGCGGGGCATGCTGTCCATCGCTCTCCAGAGCCTGCAGCAACGGGCGCTTGACCAGGAATCTCGGGCTGAAGATCTCTCGCTCCATCTGGTCCCGGTCCTCGCCCGCGGTCTCGAGCATTCGGATGTGAAGCAGCTGCCGCGCATAGGCCCATTCGTAGACCGCATTGTTGACGTCGATCCCCTCGTAGCACTGCAGCCGGATCAAGGGCGCTTGGAGCAGCTCGGCGAGCACCTTGCCGACCTCCGTCTTCCCGACGCCGGCTTCGCCCTCGAGCAGCAGCGGCTTATCGAGCTTCAACCCGAGGAAGATGGTCGTGGCCAGGTTGCGGCCGGCGACGTAGTGATGGTCCTTGAGGGCGGACTCGAGCGCTTCGATCGACGCGAACGGGAGGTCATCCATCGCCACCATTCTAGGGTCGAGGTCCGCGGAACCGAGCCTGCCGTTGACAACCTCTGCATCTCGGGATAGGCTTGGCTTCTTTCCTGTCCGCGCCGCCTGAATGGTCATCAAGGAAGGAGTTTGCCCATGCTGCCGGC
>DAINCX010000005.1:58354-101239 GCA_036732165.1 Candidatus Dormiibacterota bacterium
CCTGTCCGCGCCGCCTGAATGGTCATCAAGGAAGGAGTTTGCCCATGCTGCCGGCTGCGTTCGACTTTGCCGCTGCCGAGACCACCGACGAAGCCCTCGCCCTTCTTGATGAGCACGCCGAGGACGGGAAGATCCTGGCCGGTGGCCAGAGCCTGATCCCATTGCTGAAGCTCCGGTTTGCCAGTCCGGCATTCCTGATCGATATCAACCGCATCCAGGGGCTCGACTTCTGCGACGAGCGGGAAGGCCGCCTCCGGATCGGCCCCCTCTTCCGCCACAAGTCGGCGGAGCGGTCGAGCCTGCTGGCCTCGCGATTTCCGCTGATCGCCGAGGCGGCCCCCCAGATCGCCGACCCGATCATCCGCAACCGCGGGACTCTGGCCGGATCCATTGCCCACGCCGACCCGGCCGGCGACTGGGGAACCGTGATGCTCGCCCTCGACGCCGAATTCCTGATCGCCTCCAAGCGCGGCACGAAAACTGTCCACGCGCGCGACTTCTTTCGCGGCCCGTTCACGACCGCCATCGAGCCTAACGAGATGTTGGTCGAGATCCGAGTCCCGGCGCCTCGCGGCAAGGTTGGCGCGGCGTACATGAAGCTCGAGCGCAAGGTCGCGGATTTCGCCACCGCCGGGGTCGCGGTGCATCTCGAGATGGATGACGGCCACGTGCGCACCGCCGGGATCGGGCTCACGGCGGTCGGCCCGCAGAACATCAAGGCGACGGCCGCCGAAGAGGTGCTCAAGGGCGCCGTGCTTGACGATGCGGTGATCACCGAGGCCGCCCACAAGGCGGCTGAGGCCGCGGAACCCCAGGGCGACCATCGTGGCACGGCCGATTACAAGCGCAACGTGGTGCGGGTGTTCACCGAGCGGGGATTGAAGCGGGCGCGTGAACGCGCACAGGGAGGGAACTGACCAGATGAGCAAGTCAATCTCCGTCACGGTGAACGGGGAAGTCCAGACGGCTGAGGTCGAGCCACGGCTCCTGCTCGTCCATTACATCCGCGAATCCCTGCGTCTCACCGGCACGCACATTGGTTGCGACACGACGCATTGCGGCGCCTGCACCGTGCTGCTGGATGGCGTGCCCATCAAGTCCTGCACCATGCTGGCCGTCCAGGCCGACGGGCGCAACCTGACCACCGTGGAGGCGCTCGCGGCGGGAGGTAAATTGCACCCGATCCAGGAAGGGTTCAGGGAGGAGCACGGCCTGCAGTGCGGCTTCTGCACCCCGGGGATGATGATGTCGACCTTCGCGCTGCTCGCGGACAACCCTGATCCCCAGGAGGAGGAGATCCGCTGGGCGCTCTCCGGCAACATCTGCCGCTGCACCGGCTACGTCAACATCGTGAAGGCCGTCAAGTACGCCGCCGACCGGATGCGCGCCTCCGCCGCCATCCCGGCCGGCGCCGGCGCGGCAGGGAGTTGAGCATGGCAACAGAAGCTCCGATCCGAGGCATGATCGGCGACAGCATCAAGCGCAAGGAAGACGAGCGGTTCTTGCGCGGGAAGGGCACCTATGTGGACGACGTTTCCCTCCCCGGGATGCTGCATATGGCGATCCTGCGAAGCCCTTATGCGCATGCGCGGATTCGGAGCATCAAGACGGATAAGGCGCAGGCGGTGAAAGGCGTGGTCGCGGTGGTCACCGGCGCCCTCATGGCGGAACACAAGCTCGCCTGGATGCCAACTCTGAGTGGCGATACCCAGGCGGTGCTTGCGACCGACAAGGTGCGCTTCCAGGGCCAGGAGGTGGCGGCGGTCATCGCGACTGATCCGTACATCGCGCGCGACGCGCTGCCCCTGATCGAGGTGGACTATGAACCGCTGCCGGCGGTGGTTGATCCGTACAAGGCCCTCCAGCCGGATGCCCCAGTAATTCGTGACGATAAGCCCGACCAGAAATCGAACCACATTTACCTGTGGGAGGCCGGCGACAAGGCGAGCACCGAGGAAGCCTTCAAGACGGCCGACCGCGTGGTGTCGCTGGAGACGTTTTATCCGCGCTGTCACCCGTCGCCGATGGAGACCTGCGGGATCGTGGCCGACGTCAATCCGGCAACCGCCAAGGCGACGCTCTACATGACCTCGCAGGCGCCGCACGCGCACCGCACCTTGTTCGCGATCGTGGCGGGCCTGCCGGAGCAAAACATCCGAATCATCTCGCCCGACATCGGGGGCGGATTCGGCAACAAGGTGCCGATTTACCCCGGCTATGTTGTCGCCACCGCGGCCTCATTGCTCATCGGGAAGCCGGTGAAATGGGTGGAGGACCGCAGCGAGAACCTGATCTCGACCGGCTTCGCGCGCGACTACCACATGCGCGGGGAGCTCGCCCTGAAGAACGATGGGACGATGGTCGGCTTGCGGGTAAAGCTGCTGAGTGACAACGGTGCGTTTTACGCGGATGCGCAGCCGTCAAAGCTCCGCGCCGGGCTGTTCCACATCGTGACCGGCTCGTATGACATTCCGACCGCGCACGTCGAAGCCGAAGGCGCGTATACGAACAAGGCGCCGGGCGGCGTCGCGTTCCGCTGTTCCTTTCGCGTAACCGAGGCCTCGTACTTGATGGAGCGGCTCGTGGAGAACGCGGCGGTCGAGCTCGGCATGGACCCGGTCGCCCTGCGGCTGAAGAACTTCATCCAGCCTGAGGCCTTCCCGTATACGTCAGCCACCGGTTTCGAATACGACAGCGGGGATTACCCGCGCGCGTTGAAGCTCGCCCTGGAAAAAGTGGGCTACGACGAGTTGCGCAAGGAGCAAGCGGAGAAGCGCCGCAAGGGTGAATTGATGGGCATCGGGATTGCCAGCTTCACCGAGGTCGTAGGCGCCGGGCCGGGCAAGCATTACGACATCGCCGGTCTGCGCATGTTCGACTCTGCAGAGCTGCGGATCCACCCCACCGGCAAAGCGATCCTCAAGCTCGGGGTCAAGAGTCAGGGCCAGGGGCACGAGACGACCTTCGCCCAGATCGTGACTCAGGAGCTCGGGATCCCGGCCGCCGATATCGACGTGCAGGAGGGCGACACCGACAACACCCCGTTTGGGCTGGGCACCTATGCCAGCCGTAGTACCCCGGTCGGCGGCGCGGCCACCGCGGTCGTCGCGCGAAAGTTGCGCGATAAGGGGAAGAAGATCGCGGCGCACCTGCTGGAAGCGTCTGAGGGCGATATCGAGTATGAAAAAGGAAAATTCTTCGTGCGCGGGGCGCCGTCCAAATCGAAGACCATCCAGGACGTGGCGTTTGCCGCCTACACGAACATCCCCGATGGGATGGAGGCGGGCCTGGAAGGCGTGACCTACTATGACCCACCCAACTTCACCTATCCCTTCGGGACCTACATCGTGGTCGTCGACATCGATCGCGGCACCGGTCAAGTGAAAGTGCGCCGTGTGGTGGCCGTCGATGACTGCGGGGTTCGGATCAACCCGATGATCGTCGAGGGACAGATCCACGGAGGGCTGACCGAAGGCTACGGCATCGCCTTCATGGAACTCATCACCTTCGACGAGCAGGGCAACTGCATCGGCTCTAACTTTTCGGACTACCTCCTTCCCAGCAGTTGGGAGACGCCCAACTTCGAGACCTTCCAGACCGTCACGCCCTCGCCGCATCATCCGATCGGCGCGAAAGGCGTCGGCGAATCCGCCACGGTAGGGTCCCCGGCCGCGTTCGTCAACGCGGTGATGGATGCCGTTGCGCACCTCGGCATTACCAACATCGATATGCCGCTGACGTCCGACAAGGTCTGGGCGGCGCTCAACGAGAAAGGGGCGGCCGAGTAACGATGGGAGAGACGGCGAGTGCGGGTCCCTCCACGGCGAACCCCGGCCTGGCCGATGAGGTCCTGGCCCGGGCGGCCGAGCTCCGTGCTCGCGGGACGACATTCGCGGTTGCGACGGTGGTGCGAACGCAGTCCCCGACCTCGTCGCGCCCCGGCGACAAGGCGTTGATCACATCGGATGGCAGGCTCTGGGGCTGGATCGGCGGAAGTTGCTCGGAAGGGCTGGTCAGGCAGGAGGCGCTGCGCGCCATCGGGGACGGGCAGCCCCGGCTGGTCCAGATTTCCCCGGATCAGGCCCCGGATCATGTGCCGGGCGTCGTCTCGCACGTGAACACCTGTCCGAGTGGCGGCTCGCTCGACGTGTTTATCGATCCACAGATTCCCCCGCCCCTGCTGGTGGTGGTGGGTTCGACCCCGGTGGCGCGCACGCTGGTCAGGCTGGGCGACGCGGTTGGCTTCCGGACCTGTGCCGTCCATCCCGGTGCGACACCCACGGATTTCCCCGAGGCCGACGTAACCCTCTCGACGCTCGACTTTGCGGATGCGGGGTTTTCCGCGGACACGTGGGCGATCGTGGCCACGATGGGTCACTACGACGAGGAGGCGCTGGAGGGACTCCTGACCCTGGATTTGCCCTACATCGGCCTGATCGCGAGCCGCCGCCGCGCGAGCGCGGTCCGCACCATGCTGACCGCCCGCGGTGTCGCCGGCCTGGATCGAATTCGCCGCCCCGGGGATGACGCCGTGCGCTGGTCGCAGCAAGAGATTGCCCTGGCCGCGCTGAATGAGGTCGTCACCGAACGCCGGCAGCGGCAGGCGCTGACTTCATTGCCGGCCATCCCGCCGGGGACTGCAGTCGATCCGATCTGCGGCATGACGGTCGATACGGCGGACGCGGTGCACCAGCTCCGCCAGGGCGATGCCACCGTCTACTTTTGCAGCGCCCATTGCCGGGAGGCCTTTATGACCGCCGGCCATCCGGCGATGCCAAGCGCCTAAAACAAGGGCCGGGGCCTCGGCTCCCGGCCCAAATCCAGCCGATTTGACGCCTTAGTGGTGGCCGGTGACTTGCTCCAGCGCCCGCCGGGTCAGAACGGCGGCCAGGTGGCGCCGGTAGTCGGGCGAGCCGTTCAGATCCTGCGGTGGGCTCGTGCCGTCTCCCGCCTTCAATGACGCGGCCCGAATTTCCTCCGCATGCGCGGGCTTGCCGATCAGCGCCTGCTCAACCGCGGCGGCCCGGAGCGGCGTGTTGCCCATCGCGGTCAGCGCGACTGACACGCGATCGACGGTGTGGCCCTTGAGGTGGACCTGAACGCCGACGGCGACGATCGCCCAATCCTGGGAGCGCCGGCTGAATTTCAGGTAGGTCCCGGTGCTGCCCTCGACCACCGGAACGCGTACCTCCCGGAGGATCTCATCGGGCTCGAGAGCCGAGGTGAAGGTATCCACGAAGAAATCCTTCGCGGCAATGCTGCGGTCGCCGCGGGGCCCGACGGCGATAAAGGTCGCGTCGAGCGCCAGCAGGCAGCTGGGATAGTCTCCGTTCGGATCAGCGTGGACGGCGGCACCTCCGATGGTGCCACGATTGCGAACCTGCGGATCGCCAATCTGGCGGGCGGCGCTAGCCAGCATCGGTAGCCGTTGTTTGACCACATCCGAGAACTCGATGTGGTGATGCGTTGTCAGCGGCCCGAACGCGACGTACCCATCGACCTCCTTGATGTAATCGAGGTCCTTGATTCGCCCGATGTCGACGAGGAAGGATGGCGTGGACAGCCGCAGCCGCATCAGCGGGATCAGGCTGTGGCCGCCGGCGAGCACTTTGCCCTCCTGGCCGTGTTTGACGAGCTCCGCCGTCGCTTCCGCGAGGGACCGGGGTGCGACATAGTCGAAGGCGGCTGGAATCATGGCCTGCTCCCTCCGTTCTTGTGCATCAACCGCCACACTTTTTCCGGCGAGGCCGGCATATCCACATCCTTGACCCCAAATGGGTGCAGCGCGTCGACGATGGCGTTGATGACGGCCGGGGTGGAAGCGATGGTGCCCGCTTCGCCGATCCCCTTGACACCCAGCGGGTTCACCGGACTGGGCGTGATCGTCGCCTCGAGCTCGAAGGACGGAAGGTCCGGCGCGCTGGCAATCATGTAGTCGACGAGGGTGCCGGTCTTCAATTGGCCCTCGTCGTCGTAGACCGCCTCCTCGTAGAGGGCCTGGCCGATCCCCTGAGCGATGCCGCCATGGAGCTGCCCGTCGACCACCATGGGGTTGATCCGGGTGCCGCAGTCATCCACGGCGACGTAGCGACGGATCCGGACCGCTCCCGTGTCGCCGTCTACCTCGACAACGCACACGTGGGCGCCGAATGGCCAGACGAAGTTTTCCGGATCGAAAAACGTCGTCGCCTCCAGGCCGCCCTCCATCCCCTTGGGGAGCCGGTTGGTCTGAAAGGCCGCCATCGCAATCTCCTGGATGGTGAAGGCCTTCGATGGCGCGCCCTTGACGAACGCTTTGCCATTTTCGTAAACGACGTCGTCCTCGGCCGCCTCCAGCAGGTGCGCAGCAATTTTTTTGGCTTTGTCCCGGACCCGAGTTGCGGAAATGTGGGCCGCATTCGCGTCGAGGGCGGTGCTCCGGCTCCCGTACGTGTCCATCCCCATGGGACCGATCGCGGTGTCACCGTGCACGATGTCCACATCGCCGACGGGAATGCCCAGCACGTTGGCGACGACCTGGGCAAATGTCGTCTCGTGACCCTGGCCGTGCGGAGAGCTACCGATGATGGCGGTGGCCTTTCCCGTGAAATGCAGTCGGACGACCGACATTCCCCAGAGCGACACGCCGGTGGCGGCCTGGGTGGGCGCCGCGGGACCGAGTCCGCAGATCTCGAGGTAGGTGCAGAGCCCGATCCCAAGGTAGATTCCCTGCTTGCGCTTCTCAGCTTGCTCCCGGCGCAGGCCATCGTAGTCAACCATCTGCAATGCCTTGTCCAGGGTAATGGTGTAATCGCCCGAGTCGTACGTTAGGCCGAGGAGGCTCGTGAAGGGCTGCTCCTCCTTGCGAACAAAGTTCAGTCGCCGCACGGCCACCGGATCCACGCCAGTTTCCTGCGCGACGAGATCGATGACGCGCTCGATCAGGTAGGTGGCCTCGGGGCGGCCGGCGCCACGATAAGCGTCGGTCGGCGTCCGGTTGGTGAACACGCCGATAGCCCGGCCCTCGAACGCCTTTAGGTGGTAGGGGCCCTGGGCCACGAGAAGGCCGAGAACCTGGAACGTGCCGAACTGGCTGCAATACGCGCCCAGGTCCAGCCATTGGGTCACACGGAGGCCCAGGAGAGTTCCGTCTCGCTTCGCCGCGATCTCGACGTCCCAGATCTGCGACCGTCCATGCGTGGTGGCGCGCATGTTCTCGGCGCGCTCCTCAATCCACTTCACTGGCCGCCCCAGACGCCTCGAGGCGACCGCCGCCAGTATTTCCTCGGGATAGACATGGATCTTGGATCCGAATCCCCCGCCAACGTCCGGTGCCACCACCCGAACCTGGGTTTCGGGAATGCCCAGAATGACCGCCAGCCACACCTTGACGAAGTGCGGGATCTGTGTCGATGACCAGACCGTCAGCGTGTTGGCGAAGGTCTTGAAGTCGGCAACCACTGCCCGGCCTTCGATCGCGACCGGGATCAACCGCTGCTGCTGCAGGCGCTGCGAAATCCGCACCTCGGCCTCCGCGAAGGCCGCCTCGATGTCCCCAGCCGCGCGCTTGACATCGAACGAAAGGTTGCTCCCGACGTCGTCATGCAGAATGGCGGCGTCCTTGCCAATCGCCCCCTCGATGTCGACCACAGGTGATAGGCGCTCGTAGCGGACGTCCAGGCGCTCGGCCGCGTCCTCCGCCGCGGTGCGGCTGCTCGCCAGGACGATCGCGACCGGTTCCCCCACGTAGCGGACCTTGTCGGTCGCGAGCGGGTACTGGGGTGGGTATTTCTTCTCGGGAACAAAGCACACCGTGACCGGCAGAGGCGCTTGAAAGTCAGCGGCCAGGTCCTTTCCGGTGAAGATCGCGAGCACCCCGTCGGCCTCGCGCGCCCGGGTCGTATCGATTCCGGCAATGCGAGCATGTGCCTGGGTGCTCCGTACGACGTACATGTGCACCACGGCAGTTTGGGCGAGGTCGTCGACGAAGCTGCCCGAGCCCGTGACGAGCTCGGGGTCCTCGCGTCGCTTGATCGAAGCGCCGATCAGCTGGGAGATAGCCACCTTAGTGCCCTCCCGCCCGCACGGCCGCGGGCGATTCACGATCGGCAGCCGCGCCCATCGTCTTCGCTGCGGCCTGCACCGCCTTGACGATGTTGTGATAGCCCGTACAGCGACAGAGGTTGCCTTCCAGCCCGCTGCGGATCTCGGCCTCAGTCGGATTGGCGTTGCGCTGCAGGAGCTGGCGGGCGGCCATGATCATCCCGGGGGTGCAGTACCCGCACTGCAAGCCGTGCTCATCCCAGAAGGCCTGCTGAAGCGGATGCAGCTCCGTGCCCTTCGCAAGCCCCTCGATCGTGGTTACCTGGGCGCCATCTGCCTGGACCGCCAGCAGGGTGCAGGCCTTGACGCTGTGGCCGTCGAGATCCACTGTGCAGGCCCCGCAGTTGCTCGTGTCACAGCCGACGTGGGTGCCGGTGAGTCCGGCGTACTCGCGCAGGTAGTAGACGAGCAGGAGCCGCGGTTCGACCTCGTGCTCAAAGCGGGTCCCATTGACGGTGATCGCGACCTTCTGCCTCATGGGCACCTCCCTTACGGGGCCATGGCGAGGGCTGTGTGGAGGGGACGTGCTGGGAGAAGGATCAGCCTCGACCGTTACCGGCTTTGTATAGCACTGCCGGGGCGCCATGTCCATACTGCATTTCTGCCCCGCCGCGGGAACGCGTGGTCAGTCGGTGGCCGACGCATCCAGGAGCCAATCAGCCAGGTACCCGGCATACGACGCCCGGACATAGAGGTAAAAGTCCGGCGTGGCCGCTGTCTGTTGCACGATCACCTGGGCTTTTGCCAGCATCGTCTGCGCGCACCGAGCAGGGCCGAAGGCCCGCGGGTGGAGGTCCAGGGCGCAACCGTGCGCGAGGAGCGCAGTCGCGGCAGATCCGCTCAGCTCGATGACGGTCCGGTTGGCGGACACATCGACCACGGACCCGTCCTGTCCGCCGAGTGTCGAGCGGAGTGCCGCCATGACCGCCTGCTGCTGGTCCGGCGGGGCCACGATCAGCCACTCATCCGGGCCAAGCCAGAGGCCCCAGCGGTCATCACGCGACGCCACGGTATTGGGCTCGACCGGGAGGGCGAACCCGAGCTCGCGCTGCACGGCCGCCATGCGGTCGGCCTCAGACGGATTCGTCCGCAGGTTGACCTGGGTGAGGAATGGGCGCTCGCGGATGATCAGAATGCCATGGCTCGACGTGGATTGTGCGGCGAACCGTTCGTGGTGGCCGGCCAGCACGCTTCGGCGGACCGACTCAGCTATCACGGCGGATGTTGTCCTTGTCCCAGAAAACCGGTTCGGTGACGGTCGCGGCGATCATTCGGTCGGGGAGGGGTGCGTAGACCGTGCTTCCGATGCGGTTGCGGCCGCCGTCGACGAGGGCCAGCGCAAACGTGCGGCCGAGGGCCGCGCTCTGATAGCTGGAGGTGACGTAGCCGACCATTGGCACCGGCGGGGTATTCCTGGGTTCGAGCGAGAGCTGGGCCCCTTCGGGAAGCAGGTCGCCGGCATCCACCGGGAGGAGCCCGACCAGCTGCTTGCGATCGGGTCGAGCCGTGTCGGCCCGCTTAAAGGAGCGTTTGCCGACGAAGTCCTTCTTCTTGGAGACAATCCAGCTCATGCCGAGGTCATGCGGGGTCACCGTTCCGTCGGTGTCCTGGCCGACGATGATGTAGCCCTTCTCAGCCCGCAGCACGTGCATCGCCTCGGTGCCATACGGCGTGATGCCGACGGTTGCGCCGACCTCCATCACCGACTCCCAGAGGGCGAGGCCATACCAGCTGGGGGTCCATAGCTCGTATGCCAGCTCACCCGAGAACGTGATTCGGTGGAGGCGGACTTGCATGCCCTGGAGGGTGCCCTCGCGAACCGCGAGAAAGGGAAAGCTCGCCGTATCGACCGCGAGATCCGGGAAGAGGGCCGCCACCACCTGGCGGGACTGGGGGCCGACCACGGCGACGCCGGCCCAGTGGTCGGTCACCGAGGTGCATCGCACCCGGAGGTCCGGCCATTCGGTCTGGAGCCACTCTTCGAACCAGTCCAGCACAGCCGCCGCCCCTCCGGTCGTGGTGGTGGCGAGGTAATGATCCGGGCCGAGGTGCATCACGACGCCGTCGTCGAAGACCATCCCATCGGCGTGGCAGAGCAGGCCGTAGCGGCACATGCCGACGGCCAGGGTATCGAACGCGTTGGTGTAAAGCCGGTTCAGGAATGTGAGGGAGTCCGGGCCCTGGATGTCGATCTTTCCGAGCGTCGAGACATCCATCACCGCGACGCCCTCACGGGCCGCCCGGCACTCGCGCAGCACGGCCGCCTCCATGGTCTCCCCGTCGCGGGGGAAGAACCAGGGCCGCTTCCACTGGCCGACGTTCTCGAACCTGGCGCCGCGGGCGACGTGCGACGGGTGGATCGACGTCACCCGGATCGGATCGAACAGGTCGCCCCGGTTTCGCCCGGCGAGCAGGCTGAAGGAGACCGGGACATAGGGGGGACGGAAGGTGGTCACGCCGACCGCGCCGACCGGCTGGCCGAGTTGGGTGGCGACGATGGCGCTCTCGTTGATGCCGGCTGTCTTTCCCTGGTCACTCCCGGTGCCGATGGTGGTGAATCGCTTGACATGCTCGACCGCGCGCATGCCCGCCCCGAGTGCTTCGCGCACGTCGGCGACCGTCACGTCTCGCTCGAGGTCGACGAAATGGCGCGACCAGTCGAGGCCGTCGCCGGAGACCATCCAGTAGGGCATGATGGCCCCCTGGCCGCGCCCCCCCAGGTTGCCGCTCGCGGCCCCGACCACCTCGACGCCGGCCAGCGGCGCGTCCGGAACGAAGCAGGCGAGCCCCTCGTCGTAGCGCAGGCGCCCCTGCGCCTGGCTGAAGAGATGCGCCGCCGGATTGAACCCGCCGGAGACACAGAGGAGGTCGCACTCCACCTCGCGATGGGCGCCGCCGCCGGTGAGCGGCGCAATCACGGCGGCCTCGAGCGACCCCGCTAACGAGGCGACGGTGTCAACGACGGCCTCGCCGGCGCGCACGTCGACGACGGCTTCGAGCGTGATGCCGGCCCGGCGGAGGTCCGCCGCCAGCCCATCCGTGCTGTCGTTGTTGGTAAAGATCACGGCGCGGTGCCCCGGGGCCACACCGTACCGGTTGACGTAGGTCCGAACGGCCCCGGCGAGCATGACGCCGGGACGATCGTTGTCGCGGAAGATCAGCGGGCGCTCGTGCGCTCCCGTGGCGAGCACCACCCGCGGGGCTCGAACCTGGTGCAGCCGGCCACCGTCTGGCCGCCGCTCCGCGATCAGGACCAGGTTCTGCTCGTAGAGGCCGAACGCCGTCGCCCGGGTCAGGAGGCGAACCTCGGGCATCGAGGACAGCTCCGTGAGGACGTCTGCCAGCCAGTCGTCCCAGCCGCTGCCAAGCAGCCGCCCACCGAGTTCGGCCTGTTCGTCGACAACCATGACGCGCTCTCCGGTTCGAGCGACGTTGAGGGCTGCGGTCAAACCGGCGCGCCCGCCGCCGACGACAAGCACGTCGCTGTGGGCGTAGAGCTTGTCAAAACGTCCGGAGTCGGGTTCCACACTCAGCCGGCCTTTGCCGTTCAGACCTACCGCGTCAAGCCCTTCAACCAGCTCGACCTGCGTGGCGCGAAGCATGGGGTCCGCGCCGATCTGGACCAGGGCGTTCGGCTCCTCGACCCCGGCACTGAAGATGCCGCGCGGCCGGCCGTACGTCACGCTGGCCGCCACCATCCGGACGTCGTTGGCCAGGAGGGCCGATGCGAGCGTGTCACCGGCGTAGCCAGTGAATGGCTTGCCGTTGAACGTGAAGCGCAGTGGCTGCGAGCGGTCGATCCGGCCGCCGGACGTCAGCCGGCTCACCGGGCGTCGCTCCCGTCGCGAGTGATCTCGTGGGTGACGGTGTCGCGCACGACGTTGAACCAGCGCCGGCAGCCGGCCGTGTGCACCCAGCGCTCCGCCATCGGGCCCTTGGGATTTGGGCGGATGAAGACATACCGAGCCCAGGCGGCGTCGTCGATGCTGTCCAGGTCCTGTGGATAGGCCACCTGGGCCGCGCCACCGTACTTGAACTCGAGGTCCTCGCGGTCGCCGCACCAGGGGCAGGGAATCAGCATCTCAGTGGGCGACCGCGGCCGCGCCATGCTCGTCGATCAAGGCGCCAGTGGTAAAGCGCTCGAGGGTGAAGGGAGCATTGAGCTCGTGCGGCTTGCCGTGGGCGAGGGTGTAGGCGTAGACCCAGCCGGCAGCCGGCGTTGCTTTGAAACCGCCGGTTCCCCACCCGCAGTTGACGTAGAGCTGCTCGATCGGCGTCAGGCCGAGGATGGGTGACGCGTCCGGCGCCACGTCGACGATCCCCGCCCAGGTGCGCAGCACGTGCGCCCGGCTGAAGATCGGAAAGAGTTCGACCGCGGCCGCCAGCTGGTACTCGATCACATGCGGGGAGCCACGCTGCCCGTACGAGTTGTAGGGGTCGATGCCGGCACCCATGACCAGCTCGCCCTTATGCGCCTGGCTTACGTAGACGTGGACCGCATTGGACATCACGACGCAATTGAGCACCGGATCGAGCAGCTCGGACACCAGCGCCTGTAGCGGGTGGCTTTGAATCGGAAGCTCGAGGCCGGCCATCGACGCCAGGACCGTGCTATGGCCGGCCGCGCACAGGGCGACCTTGCCGGCCGCGATCCGGCCGCGGTTGGTCCGGACGGCAACCACGCGATCCCCCTCGAGGTCGAACCCGGTCACCTCACAGTTCTGGATCAGGTCGACACCGAGCTCGTCCGCCTTTTTCGCGAAGGCCCAGGCGACGTAGTCATGCTTCGCGATGCCGCCGCGCCGCTGCAGCGTGCCGCCGATGATCGGGTAACGGACGTCGGGCGAGATATTTACGATCGGGCAAAACGCCTTGACCTCGTCGGGCGTCAGCCACTCGGCATCGATGCCGTTCAGGCGGTTGGCGTTGACGCGCCGGCGCCCCTCGCGCATATCGCCGAGGCTGTGGGCGAGGTTGAGGACGCCCCGCTGGCTGAACAGGATTTCGTAGTCGAGCTCCTGCGCCAGGCCTTCCCAGAGCTTGAGCGCGTGTTCGTAAATCGCCGCGCTCTCGTCCCAGAGGTAATTCGAGCGGATTACCGTGGTGTTGCGGGCCATGTTGCCACCGCCGAGCCATCCGCGCTCGAGGACGGCGACGTCGCGGATGCCGTGGTTCCTGGCCAGGTAATAGGCGGTTGCCAGGCCGTGACCGCCGCCGCCCACGATGACGACGTCATAGGACGGTTTGGGCTCCGGGTTTCGCCAGAGTCGTTTTGCCTGATCAAGTTTGGTCATGATGGGTCCCGAGCCTATATATAAAGGTATGGAAGACCCAGCCCCCGACTGGTGGCGCGCGTGGTTCGGCCCCGGCTACCTCAGCCTCTACGATGCGTACCTCGCTGAGCGAACCCCGATTGAGGTTGATCAGCTCGTGGTTCTCCTGGGCATCGAACCTCCCGCCCGGATCGTCGACGTGGCGTGTGGCCAGGGCCGCCACGTGATCGAGCTGGCGCGCCGCGGGTACGACGTCACCGGTATCGACCTGTCGGCCTACCTCCTGGATGTCGCCGCCGCTCGTGCCCGCGCGGCTCAGGTAACGGTCCACCTGGTGGAGGGGGATATGCGCCAGCCGCTGACGGGACCCGGCTTCGATGTCGCCCTGAGCCTGTTCACCAGCTTCGGCTACTTTGCCGACGAGGCGGACGATCGAAAGGTCCTCCGCTCGGTGGCGTCGATGTTGGGGCCGGGCGGCCGCCTGCTGCTCGAGGTTTTGAATGGCCAGCGCGAGCGGGAGCAGTTCGAGCCCCGGCAATGGTTTGCGGTGGGGAAGACGGCGGTGATGGAAGAGCGGCAGCTGATCCAGGCCGGACGGCGGTTGGTCGTGCAACGGACCGTCAGCACCCCGAATGCGCGGCAGACCGATGTGCATGCCATTCGCATCTACAGCGGCGGGGAGGTCAACGAGGCGCTCCAGGTGGCCGGGTTCAAGGACATCCGCCTCTATGGCGACTGGAATGGCGAGCCGCTCAGTGCCGAGAGCATGCGGGTGCTGGCGATTGGCACAATGGGCGCATGAAATTTCTCCTCGAGATTCTCCTCTCGATCGTCCTGCACCCGATTGCGTACATCCTGTGTCTCATCAACCTGGCCGGTCGCGAAGATCTCACCGGCCTGCAGAAGGTCATCTGGGCGCTGGTCTGTATCTTCTGGGGCGTGGGTCCGATCCTCTACATCATGGTCGGCGGTGGGGACCTGTGGTAGGTCGCCTGACATGAAACGAGGCGGGAGACCGATCTCCCGCCTCTTGGCGTTTCCGCGGTTAGTCGTCGCCTTCCCGCTTTGAGGTCGTCGGCGGGCAGACGGTCACCGGCGTGATGGTGATCTGGATCGTCTCCTGGATGGTCACGACGACCGTCTGGCAGGTGATCGTCACCGTGCCGGTCGAATGGCCGTCGCCCAGGGCGGTGAGCTGGATCAGGTTGATCTCAGAAAGCTCGTTTTCCTCGTCCTGAGGGGTGACGAGGGTGAGGTGGGCAAAGCGGTCCTCGTCCTTCTGGATGGCGGCGATGAACGGCGAGACGCTCCCGTGAACCTGCGTCTTCGCCTTGGCGAGCTGCGACTGGATCTTGCCGGGCGCGACTTTGGCGGCGCTGACCGTGCTGGTGACGGTCCCATTGCAGCTGGACTCCGCCCCATTCAGCTGAGCGATCGCGGCGTCGCCCGCCTTCTTGACGGCCGCGACCAGCACGACTTTCTGCTGGGCGTTGGCCGGCTGGATGACGGCTACGGTGGTGTTCTGGTCGTCGTGCGAGACGATAACGAGCGTTGTGGGGACAGCGGCGACGGTCAGCACGCTTACCGCGGTGACGGTGATGATCCGCTGGCTGATCCACGTGGTCAAGAGCGTGAACATTCGATGAGTCCTCCTTGAGGATGTGATCCTCTGCAAAGACAAACGTGGGGGTTTCGCCCCGTCATCTGGCCGGAACGCCGTCTGTGACTGGCTTGTGCCCCGGACGATGGGCACCGCGATTGGACCGTTAGGCACCAGTTACGAAGGCAAGCGAATGCGCCGGACTTTTGGTTGACACCTAAACTGAGGCGCGACTATACTTCTGGCCAACATGGACTCCGCACGGAAGAGGGGGTGCAATCCAGGTGTCCGAAATCAAGGTCCGCGAGAACGAGACCTTCGAAAGCGCCCTTCGCCGCTTCAATAAGAAGATCAAGCAGAACGGCGTCCTTTCCGAGGTGCGCCGGCGCGAGCACTACGAGAAGCCGAGCGTCAAGAAGAAGAAGAAGATCGCCGCGGCGCGTAAACGGCGGGCCCGGACGGCATAGGTCCGTGGTGCCGTGAGGCCCCGCGACCCGGTTGAAACGGTGAAAGAGCGTGGTTCCGCGGCACTCGAGCGCCTGCGCCGCCGCGGGCGGATCTTCGCGCGCGACCTGCGCCTGGGTCGCGTGGGCGCCAAACGGCGATGGCCTCCCTACGTGCGGTCGGCCGCCATCTCGCTGCTGATCGCCCTGCTGATCTCCCTCGTCGTGGCGCAGAACTTCTTGCCGAACCGACTCACCCTCAAGGCCGGCGATGTGTCCTCCCAGGACGTCGTCGCGCCTCGCTCCGTTCGGTACGAGAGCCAGACCCGGCGAGACGAGGCGCGGGCGGCGGCGGCGAAGCAGGTTCCCGATCAGTTCGACGGCTCGATCGCAACCCAGCAGCGACAGTCCCTGGACGCCCTGGCGACCAAGGTTTCGGATCTTCGTCACTCATCGTCGTCCGGCCCTGACCGGGCAGCCCGGCTGAGTCTGCTCGAGCCCCAACTGTCCGACGCCCAGCGCCAGTACCTCCTGCAGGCCGACGAGGGCACGGTGGCGGCGATCTTTAAGAACGCCGGCGACATCCTGCAGGCGCTCGAAACCAATGGCATCAAAGCCGACACCCTGAAGAGCGCGCAGGACAGCGCCCGCACCCGCGCGACCGCACTGCACCTGGACGCCACGGCCTCCTCGCTGGTGGCGAGCCTGGTCCGCGATTACCTGAAGGTCAACTACTTGCCGGCGGAGACCGCTCTGAAACAACAACAGGCGAGTGACGCCGTGACGCCGGTGTTCGTCACGGTGGGGAAGGGTCAGACGATCATCCGGTATGGGGACCTGGTGACGCCCTTCCAACTCGAGGAAGCGCAGGCCGTCGGTTTACTCGCGCCGAAAGCCGACTGGTCGCGGATCCTGGCGACCTTCATGCTCGTCACCATCCTCTTCGCCGTCGCGCTCGGATATCTGATGCAGTTCAAGCCGGCGATCCTCCGTGAGCCACGGCAGCTCGCCACACTCGGCGCCCTGATGCTCGCCATCCTGCTCATCGCCAAAGTCGTGGTTCCGATCGATCCCCGCGCGCAGTACATCGTGCCGATGGCCGCCGTGCCGATGCTGGTCGCCACGCTGATGGACACCGGGCTGGGGATCATCGTCGCGCTGGCCGTTGGACTCCTCACCGGCATCATTGCCGACAACCTGCTCGATCTCACCCTGATCGGCTTCCTCGGGGGTGCCATCGGCGCGATCTACGTGCATCGGCTGGAGCGGCTCGGCCAGTGGGTCACGGCCGGCATCCTGGTCGCTGGGGCGCAGTTCGTCACGATCGTGGCCCTCGCCTCAATCGAGCGCCGCCAGTCGGTCGATGAAGTTCTCGGGATCGGCGCGATCGCGCTGGTGAACGGCCTGCTGGCCGCCCTGATCGCCGCCGGGGCGCTGACCTACCTCGGTGAGGTCACTCGCGTGATCACGCCCATGAAGCTGCTCGAGCTGATGACGCCGAACAACCGGTTGCTGAAACGGCTCATGGTCAGTGCCCCCGGGACCTACAACCACTCCATCGTGGCCGCCAACCTGGCCGAGTCCGCGGCGGAAGCGGTCGGGGCGAATGCCGTGCTGGCCCGCGTCGGTTGCTACTTCCACGACATCGGGAAGATCCGCCGCCCGCACTTTTTCGTGGAGAACCAGGCGGACATCGGCAATATCCATGAGAACCTGTCCCCAACCACCAGCTCGGACATCCTCAACGCCCACGTCACGGAAGGCGTCGAGCTGCTCAACCAGTACCACTTCCCCACGGCGATCAAGGACATCGTCCAGCAGCACCAGGGGACGACGGTCAAGAAGTATTTCTACCGCCAGGCGCTTGAGCAGGGGCTCGACGTCCGCGAGGATGACTTCCGATACCCGGGGCCCCGCCCCAAGAGCAAGGAGGCGGCGATCGTCATGATGGCCGACACGGTCGAAGCCTCGACCCGGACCCTGAAGGACCGGAGTACGGAGAGCATCCGCGAGCATGTCCACCGAATGGTCCAGGGGTTCGTTCGGGACGGCCAGTTGGACGACTGCGAGCTGTCCTTTCATGACCTGAAGCTGGTCGAGGAGACGTTCGCCAATATGGTCGTCAGCATTTATCACGCGCGGATCGAGTACCCGGCCCCAGCCCAGGCCGAAGCTACGCCCGAGGGCGCGGTCGACACAACCCTCGGCGGTCACGATGGAACACTCGATGCCGACGAGAAGACCATCCCGCTTCCACGGCCGGCGACCCGGACCCGACCCAGCACGAGCTGAGGTTGTCGCGAGGCGGTCACGGCTCGCAATGTTCCTGATCGCGCCCCGATATAGAGATGTGTTGATCTCCAACTCGGTCATCGTGCTCGCCTATGTCGTGGCGGCGGCGGTCATCCTGCCCGCATTTTCTATGATCGCCATCGGGCGCGTCCCGCGTCTGCTTCGCGGGTCATCCCCGGCCAGCCAGACCCAAACCCGTATGGAAGGGGTGGGCCTGCTGCTGATCGGGTTCTTCATCCTCGCGGACGCCCTCGCGGCCGACCTTGGCCGGCGCTCCGAAGTCCCGCAAGACTGGATTCTCCTGGTGTGGATTGCGCTCGCGGCAGGATTGATCGGCATCCGCTACCTGGCCGGGCGCACCCGCGTCGCCGAGAAGAAAAGCGGCACGCAACGCTGATTCGCGGGTAGCATACAGGCGTGCTCATCCAGATGAGCCGATGGGGTCCGTCATCGCTGGCCTCCGGCGTTGATCTGGACCGACTCAAAACGCTGCTGGAGGCCGGCGCCCGCCTGCTCGAGGTGCCCGAGGAGACCGTGACGGTCGTCACCCTGACCGGCGATGAGCATCTGCGCGAGTACAACCGCCGCTTTCGCGGCCTGGACGAGCCCACCGACGTGCTGGCGTTCGCTGCGCAGGAAAAGCCGACTGACCAGCGGTTCCAGGCGCCCCCGGGGACCGAGCACTGGCTCGGCGACATCGTCATCTCGCTTCCGCGTGCCCGCGTCCAGGCCCGGGCCGCCCGGCACCCGATGGACGATGAGGTGCGCCTGCTGGCCGTCCACGGCTTCCTCCACCTGCTGGGCTACGACCATGCCGAAGTCGAGGAGGAGACCCGGATGCGGGAATTGACCGAGCGGATTCTCGACCTGGGCCGATGATGCCTCGCTCCGATGCCGACTTCGAAGCGGAGCGAATCGGGAGCACCGATCGAGCCCGCCGGCTCGATCTGCGGCGGACGCTGTACAGCTTCCGCCATGCGGGCCGGGGACTCGCCTGGGCGGTCTCATCCCAGGCCAACCTGCGATTCCATCTGATGGTGGCCGCGCTGGTGCTGCTGGCGGCGTTGCTGTTTCGCTTCACTGCGATCGAGTTCGTGGGCCTCGTGCTGTGCTTCGCGGTCGTCATCGCGGCCGAATTGTTCAACACGGCGCTCGAGGTCCTGATCGATTACGCCTGGCCGGAGCGACATCCGATGATCGGCCGAGCCAAGGACGTGGCGGCCGCGGCCGTACTGATGGCAGCGATCGGCACCGCCCTGGTGGGCCTGCTCTTGTTCGCGCGTCACATCTTCCACATCGCGTGAGCGACGCCGCAGAGGTCGTGGCAGTCCGCTTCGAGGCCGACACCGTGGTGGTCGTTGGGACGTGGACCTATATGCACGACGGGGGCGTGGTCCGCCAGCCCTCGGTCAGCGTGATCGATCTGGTGGATGGCTTGATCTGGCGCGACATGGAGTATTTCGGGTTAGCGATGTGAGGCGGGCGGAGTCGGGCCTCGTAAACTAGAGACATTCGCTCCACGTTGTTTTCCCCACCGGGTTCGCGCAATCGCGGCCTGCTGCAGACGGCGGCCCTTCAATACGCTGAGTTTCGCCGCTACTACATCGGCCAGGCGGTCTCGGTTATCGGCACCTGGATGCAGTCGGTCGCCGCCGCCTGGCTTGTCCTGCAACTCTCGCACGACTCGGCCCTCGCGCTCGCGTTGTTCGGCGCCTTCAGCTATGGCCCGATCCTGGTGTTCGGCCTCTATGCCGGCACCCTGGTGGATCGGTTCGTCCATCGAGATGTCCTGCTCATCACCCAGGTCGTCTCGGCCGTCGGCGCCGCGCTGTACGCGATCCTCACCATGACCCATCTCATCACGCTGCCTGTCTTGCTGCTGATCGCCGGGGTGCTCGGGGTCAACCAGGCCCTGTATTTCCCGGCCCGCCAGGCAACCGTCCTGGAGATGGTTGGGCGCGGCGAGCTGGCGAGCGCGGTGGCCCTCAACGCCACCGCCTTCAACCTGGCCCGAATCATCGGCCCGGCGATCGGCGGGCTGGTCATCGCGACGTTCGGGGTCGCGGCGTGTTTCTGGCTCAACGCGGCCAGCTACCTCGGGGTGGTGGCGGCCCTGTATACGATCCGGCGCCGACCCCGGCCGGCGGGTCAGCCCGAACGAGCCATCATCCTGATCCGGGAGGGGCTGCGCCACGTCCGCGACGTGCCCACCCTGGCCGGCTTGTTTGCGCTCCTGCTGGTCGCCGGCACGTTTGGCGCCAACTTCAACCTGGTCCTGCCGCTCTTCACGAGGGTCGCCCTGCACGCCAACGCCGACACCCTCGGCTACCTGTTCGCCGCCCAGGGTGTGGGCTCACTGATTGGCGCGTTAACGATGACTGCCGCCGGGACGTTCTTGCTGGAGCCCCGGCGAATCGCCCTGGGGGGCCTCTTCTTCGGGCTGATCGAAGTCCTGTTTCTGATCACACCGAGCTTCACTCAGGCGGTGGTTCTGCTCGTCGTCATTGGGTGGGCCTTCGCCGTTTACACCATCGGTACCAACATCATCGTGCAGGTGCGGTCCCCGGACCGAATGCAGGGCCGGATGGTCAGCCTCTACTCGATCCTCCTGGTTGGCGTCACCCCCATCGGAAACTTCTTCGCCGGGGCGGTCGCGCACGTTTGGGGCCCATCGGCCGCGATGTGGCTGGGTGGCGTGCTGACGGGGCTGGCCGCGGTCGCCGTCGTTCTCTACCTGACCTTGACCGCGCGACGGGTCGTGCCGGCCGGCGCCAGGTCCTAGCCGTGGGTGCGAGACTACCCTTTGTTGAAGTCGGTCATGGCGCGTTCGAGGCCCTCGTCGGTCAGGCAGGTCACGGCGTCGGCGGCGCGCGCGATGACCAGTGGAAGCTGCTCGCGCTCCGCCGGGGTGAAGCCGCCCAGGACGTAGTCAACGCCGTTCCCGACCGGGCGGCCCACGCCGACGCGGAGACGGATAAACTCCCTGGTGCCGAACGAGGCGATCAGGGAATCGAGGCCATGGTTGCCCGCCGAGCTGCCCCCCTTTCGAATTCGCAGCCGCCCGAATGGGAGGTCCAGCTCGTCGTGGATCGCGAGGACGCGGTCCAGCGGGACGTCGTACTTGGCGCGCAACGCCTTTGCGGCGAGGCCTGAAAGATTCATCATCGTTTGCGGCTTGGCCAGGATCATTTCGCGCGTGTCAAGCCGGACACGCGCGGTCAAGGACTTGGCGGCACGGTCGGTGACTCGGGCCCGGTGACGCCGCGCCAGCTCATCGATGCACAGGAAGCCCAGGTTGTGGCGCGACTGCTCATACTCCCGACCGGGGTTGCCCAGGCCGATCACGAGCCAACGGTCGGATGGGGGCGGCGTCGCGGGCTTGCGGCGGAACATCGGAAGTAGCGTAGCCAATGGGTCCAGTCCGCCGATGACGCAGGTCGGAACGAGTTTCGTTCGCTGGCGAGCGGAGGATCTGGGGCTCGAGTACCGCGACGCGTTCACCCGCGTGTGCGCCATGGGATTCGATCTCATCAGGCTGTCCACGTCGTGGCGTGAGGTCGATGAGGCCGGTCACAGGCACCTCGACTGGCTGATGGCCGAAGCGGAGCGCGTCGAACAGCGCGTGTTGCTAACGGTGGGCATGAAGGCGCTCGGGTGGCCGGAGTTTCATCTCCCTCAGGCGCGGCGACCAGGCGACGTCGGGATTCGTCGTGGCCTCCTGGATCACGTGGCGGCGACGGTGCGACGCTACCGCGGATGCCGGCAGCTGCTGGCCTGGCAGATCGAAAATGAACCGTTCAATCGCTCGGGCCCCCTTGGCGGGCTGGTTCCCCGGTCGCTGGTTCGCGCCGAGGCGGCGTGCGTGCGCGGGCTCGACCCAACGCGTCCGATCGTGATCACCACCTTCGGCCATTTCGATGCCGGTCTCGACCGGTGGTCCAGCCGCTGGCAATCGACCTGGCGGCGGCGGCTCCGCCTCGAGATCCCAGGCGAGCGGGAGGCGCTGGCCGTCCTCCAAGCTGATGACGTGCTCGGCCTCGACGTGTACCGAGCCATCGGATGGAGACGCGACGGCGTCGAGGGGATCGCCCACGCGGTGCCAGACCAGATGGATTCGGTTGCCCGCTGGAACCGGATCGCCCGCGGGCAGCACAAGCGGCTGTGGATCACGGAAGCCCAGGCCGAGCCGTGGGAGGCCTCGCGCGCGACCCACGGCGATCCGGTCAGTGTTCAGCCGAACGATGTGCTCGAGCTCTATGAGCGGCTCAGCTCGCTGAGCCTCGAGGCCATCCTGCTATGGGGCGTCGAATACTGGCTGTGGCGCGAGCGCCACGGCGATCCGCGCTGGTCAAACGTCGCACGCCGGATCCTCGAACGGAGACTGATAAGCTAGCGACAATCGCCCCGGCTCGTTGCCGCGGGCGCATTTTTGCATGGCCATCGATGACTGATACGCTGCTCGACCTGATCGATCGCCTCCCGGCGCGCCGCCGGCTCGAGGCCTGGTGGAACACGCCGGTGGCGCCACTGCGCGGGCATGGCCTGCCGGCCAGCGCGCTCCCGGTCTTTGCCCCCTGGTTGGCGCGCCGCGCCGGGCGGGCTGTCCTGGTGCTGGTGGCGGATCCGGAAGGGCTGTTCGGCGAGGTCTCGGCCTGGTTTGGGGAGGGCCTTCGCGCGGTGGTCTTCCCCGCGGTGGAAACGCTCCCGTTTGACCGCCTGGCACCCGACGAGGAAACGGTCCGGCGCCGCCTTCAGGCGATCGATGCGCTCGGCTCGGGCGAGCCGGTCGTGTGTTTCAGTTCCTGGAACGCGATGACGCGCCCGACGCTGACGGCCGACGCCCTCCGCCGGTGGGCGTTCACGCTGCAATCCGGTGAGCGTTACGCGCTGGACGACCTGCTCCACAAGCTGGCGACCCTCGGGTACCGCCGCGAGCCGCTGGTCCAGGCACGAGGTGAATTCAGCCTTCGCGGGGGCATCCTCGATGCCTACCCTCCCGACCGGTCGAGACCGCTTCGCGCCGAGTTCTTCGGCGACGAACTCGAGTCGCTCCGTGAGTTCGACGTCGAGACGCAGGGCTCGGTGGGGATCGTGCCACGGGCCCGAATCCTGCCGGCCGCGGAGGTCATCCTCAGCCGGGAGGCCATCACCGCCGCGGATCACGCGCTCGAGGATCTCGACTTCAGCCACAGCCTCCCAGAGGTTCGCGACGACTGGCTCGCTGACGTGGAGCGGGTTCGATCCGGAGCCTATTTCGATGGCATCGAGGGATTCCAGGCGTACCTCGAGCCGGCCCAGCCAACCCTGCTCGATCACCTTCCGTCCGATGCGCTGGTCCTCTCGATCGATGCCCGGCGTAATTCGGCCCAGGCAGTCCAGCGCGAGCAGGAACTGAAGGACCTGGTCTCGGTCGAGGTAGATCGCGGTGAGCTGCCGGCCGGGCTGCGGACCGGACTGGTTTCCGTGGCCGCCTTGCAGCAGCGCACCGCGGGGTGGCGAACCTGCGAGGTCTCACAGGGGGATGACGAGGGATCGGTCGACCTTGGCTTTGAGCCCGTCGACGCCTATGCCGGCCGGATGGATGCCCTGGCCGAGCGCGTGCGGACGGGAGCGAGGTCGAAACAGCGGATCCTGATCGTCACCCAGCAGGAATCCCGCTTGCGAGAGCTCCTCGAGGATCGGGACGTCTACCCGGCTGCGGGGCGGCTGACCTGGTCGCACACTCCGCTGATGCCCGGCCTGGTCGTCCTGGGCAGCCAGCCGGTTGCCCAGGGGTTCCGGTTGCCGGCCGCGGAGCTGGACGTCTATGGCGATAGCGACATCTTCGGCGGCTTGCGTCAGCGCGTGCGTCGTGGGGTCATCCGAGCCCGTTCGGCGACCTGGAAGCTCGAGTTCCAGCCTGGCGACCTGATCGTGCACGTCGATCACGGGATAGGTCGGTTCGTCGGCATGCGACTGATGGGCGAGGCCGGCCAGGAGCGCGAGTACATGCAGCTCGAGTACGCCGAGGGCGACAAGCTCTACGTGCCAGTCGAGCATCTCGAGCGCGTGCAGAAGTACATCGGCGGCGGGGATGCCGCGCCGCGATTGCAGCGGCTCGGCTCAGGCGAGTGGGATCGGGCGAAGAAAAAAGTCCGCGAGTCGGTGGAGGAGGTCGCCAAGGATCTCCTCGACCTGTACTCGAAGCGCCAGCTTGTCGAAGGGCATGCCTACTCGGCCGATGGGCCGTGGCAGCACGAGCTGGAGGAGTCGTTTCCGTACGACGAGACCCCCGACCAGGTCCGCGTCATGGCGGAGATCAAGGCGGACATGGAGGACTCGCGGCCCATGGATCGGCTGCTGGCCGGGGACGTCGGCTTCGGCAAGACCGAGCTCGCGCTGCGCGCGGCCTTCAAGGCGGTCACCGACTCCAAGCAGGTGGCCGTGCTCGTGCCGACCACGGTGCTTGCCCAGCAGCATTTCCTCACCTTCAGCGAGCGCTTCCGTCCGTTTCCCGTGAAGGTCGACATGCTGTCGCGGTTTCGAACCGATGCCGAGGCCAGCGACGTCCTCCGACGGCTTCGGACCGGTGAGGTCGACGTGGTCATCGGCACCCACCGCCTCCTGCAGAAAGACGTTCAGTTCCGGGACCTCGGGCTGGTCGTCCTCGACGAGGAGCAGCGCTTTGGCGTGATGCAGAAGGAGAAGCTGAAGCAATTGCGAGCGTCGGTGGACGTGCTCTCCCTGTCGGCCACGCCGATTCCCCGGACGCTTCACATGGCCCTGGCGGGGATCCGAGACCTTTCGGTGATCCAGACGCCTCCGGAGGAGCGGCTCCCGATCAAGACCTTCGTCACGGCTGACGACGACGACCTGATCAAGGAAGTCATCCAGCGCGAGCTGCAGCGAGGCGGCCAGGTCTTCTACGTCTACAACCGGGTGCAAACGATCCGAAAAGCGGAGGAGCGCATCAAGCGGCTGGTCCCGCACGCGCGCGTGCTGGTCGGCCACGGCCAGATGCCCGAAACCACGCTGGCCGACGTCATGGTCAAGTTCATCAACCGCGAGGCTGACGTGCTGGTCTGCTCGACCATCATCGAGTCCGGCCTGGACATTCCCAACGCCAACACGATCGTGGTGGTCGATGCCCATCGCATGGGGCTGGCGCAGCTCTACCAGTTGCGGGGTCGCGTTGGGCGGGCCGGGCAGCGCGCCTACGCATATTTTCTGTACAACCCGACCCGGTCGTTCTCGGAGAACGCGGACAAGCGGCTCGACGTCATCTCGGAGCTGCATGACCTTGGCTCGGGATTCAAGCTGGCTCTCAAGGACCTGGAAATTCGCGGCGCGGGCAACCTGCTGGGGACGGCCCAGCATGGCGCCATCGCAGCGGTCGGCCTCGAGCTATACAACGCCATGTTGCGGCAGGCCGTGGAATCGCAGAAAAGCGGGCAGGTGGTCGAGATCCCGGCGGGCCTCACCCTGGACTTGCCACTGGAGCACTTCCTGCCACGGGAGTATGTGCCGGACGAGAAGCTGCGACTGCAGGTGTACCAGGATCTCGCCGCCGTGGAGGACGAGGAAGGGCTGGAAGCCGCCCAAAAGAACCTGGCGGACCGCTTCGGGAAGCCGCCGGCGCCAGTCCGCAACCTGATCTACGCGCTTCGCGTGAAGTGGCTGGCGCGACAGGCAGGCCTCACCGCGATCGAGACCGATGGCGATTCCCTGCTGTTGCGCTTGCCTGCTGGTTGGGCTGGCGATCCGAGGCGGCTGGAGGCGCAGTTCCGGTCGATCCTGCAGGTCCGATTTGGCAAAGTGCGGATCTCGATGCGACTGGCCGGTCCCCAGTGGAAGGAGAGGCTGGTGGACGTGCTCGGCGAAGTCGAGCGACTGGGCAGGGTGGCCGTACCGGCCACCCTGCCGACGCGAGTGGCGCTTTAGTGCCATACGAGCGTTTGAGGGGTCTAGCGCTGGTCGCCCCGGTAGACTACGGCCAGCCGTAGTCCGACGACCCGGAGGATGCCGTGGGAAAGGAGTTCAAGACGTTCCTGCTGCGCGGGAACATGGTCGATCTGGCCGTGGCGGTCGTGGTCGGTGCCGCCTTCGGCGCGGTGGTCGCGGCCCTCGTTAGGGATTTGATCACGCCGCTGATCGCCGCGCTCGTCGGGAAACCGGATTTCTCGCTGCTGACCTTCACCGTCAACCAGAGCATTTTTCGCTACGGGGACTTCCTCAATGTCGTGATCGCGTTCGTCCTGGTGGCCGCCGCGGTGTTCGTCTTCGTGGTGGTCCCGATCAACCGCCTGATGGCCCGCTCGCGCCGCGAGCCTCCGCCGGATCCCACAACGCGGAAATGCCTTGAATGCCTGAGTGACATCCCCGTCGGTGCGCGCCGGTGTGCCTACTGCACCACGCCCGTGGCTGTGTGAACCGCCGCGTCTATACGACCGGCCGCAAGTGGGAGCGCGTCGTGGGCTACGCTCGGGCAGTCCGGGTTGGACCGAGTATTGAGATCGCCGGATGTGCCCCGACCACGGCCGACGGGGTCACGGTCGGCCTGGGCG
Source organism: Candidatus Dormiibacterota bacterium (assembly GCA_036732165.1). Classification (GTDB taxonomy): domain Bacteria; phylum Chloroflexota; class Dormibacteria; order CF-121; family CF-121; genus JALYYC01. The sequence goes on from DAINCX010000005.1 coordinate 84,588, forward strand.
ACGTCTACGAGCAAACCCGACAGTGCCTGCGGGTGATTGCCGAAGCCCTGGACGGCGTCGGTGCTGGGCTAGAGGACGTGACCCGAACGCGAATCTTTACCACGGTGCCGCGGCGATGGCGTCAGATCGGTCGGGCGCACGCCGAGGTATTCTCGGCCATCAAGCCCGTGACCTCGATCGTCGGCGTGCGGGGATTTCTCGAGGCGGCGTGGTTGGTGGAGATCGAGGCGAGCGCCTTTCGTGTCGACTAGGCGCTCCCGGCGCAGCGCCCTCTGGGGAATCATCGCCGCGGTCTTCATCGTCGGAACCGGGGTCGGGTCGGTGCTGCCGGTGCTGCCCCTGTTTCTCCGCGAGCGAGGTGGCTCCTACACCATGGTGGGCATCGTCGTCGGCGCCAACCTGGTGGCGCAGTTCCTCGGCCAGTACCCGGCCGGAAGGCTCTCGGATCGATTCGGCCGTCGACCGCTGATGATCGGCGGCCTGCTGGTGGCCGGCGCGGCCATCGCCGCCTTCGCCATTCCCCTATCGATCGGCTGGTTGATCGCGCTCCGCTTCATCCAGGGACTTGGCGCCGCGGCGTTCCGCCCCGGATCGCGCGCGGTGGTCGCCGACCTGGTGCCGGCGGAGGATCGGGGCGTGGCCTACGGGTGGATGGCCGGGGCGGACATGTCGGGCCTGATCGTGGGGCCGGCCCTGGGCGGAGTGCTCGCGGTGTTCGGGCGGCGCACGGTGTTCGAAGTGACCGGGCTCGCGATGCTGGTCGCCGCAGTGGTGGTCGCCTTCGCGCTCCAGTCGCCACAACTTGGCCGCGGCCGGGGGTTGCTGGATCGCCCGATCCAATCCGCGGCGGTGCTCCGGGCGGGCTCGGCGGCGATTCGCGGCCTGGCCATGCTCTCGCTGGGCATTGGTTTCGTCTATGGCGTCTACAACGTGGTCTGGAGCCTCTTCATGAAGGCCATCGGCGCGACGGACTGGCAGGTTGGACTCTCGTTTTCACTCTTCGCCCTGCCCCTGGTGCTCACCGCGCCCCTGGCGGGCTGGGCGTCGGATCGGTATGACCGCCGTTGGCTGGCCGTGGGTGGGACCGCATCGACCGCGATCATCGCCCCGATCTACCCATTCCTGACGAGCATCCCCGCGGTCATCGGGGTGGGTGTGCTCGAGGCCAGCAGCGCGGCCTTCGCCGAACCGTCGATCAACGCTTTTCTGATGAGCGCGGTGCCTGAAGATCAGCGCGGTCGCGCGGTCGGCACCGTGGGGACGGCCGAGGCCGCGGCGAAGGCGGTGGGCGCGCTCATCGGGGGCACCCTGTTCGGCCTGGGGCTCTGGGTTCCCTTCGTCCTGTCGAGCCTGGTGGGTCTGTCGTTGATCCTGTTAGGCTTGCCCTCGTTGCGGGCGGCCGGACGCGATATCGCGGTGTTGCAGGTGGCTACGCTCCCCAATGGCTGAGGACCTCGAACGGCTCGCCGCGCTGATTGCCGTCGTCCATCGGCTGCGCGTCCCCGGCGGCTGTCCCTGGGATCGGGAGCAGACGCACGCGTCGCTCCGCTCGACCCTGTTGGAGGAGGCGTACGAGGTCCTCGAGGCGATCGACCAGGGGTCGATGCCAGCCCTGCGGGAGGAGCTGGGTGACGTGCTGCTTCAGGTGCTGATGCAAGCCGAGATCGGCCAGGAGTCGGGTGAGTTTTCCCTTGGTGACGTGGCGGACGGCGTCCGCGAAAAGCTCATTCGTCGGCATCCGCACGTGTTCGGGGACGTCCAGGTGTCCGGCGCCGACGAGGTGGTTCGAAACTGGGAGGCGCTGAAAGCGGCCGAGTACCGGCGGGAATCGGCCCTGGACGGTGTCCAGCGGTCGCTGCCTGCGCTGCAGTGGGCCTGGTCTCTGCAACGGCGCGCCGCCAATGTGGGCTTCGATTGGCCGGACGTCGAGGGTGCCCTCGACAAGGTTCGGGAGGAGTTGGACGAGTTGCGGCAGGCGGCCACCCCGGAAGAGCGCGAGGCCGAGTTCGGGGACCTGGTGTTCAGCATGGTCAACGTCGCGAGAAAAATGGGCATGAACCCGGAGGACGCGCTGCGGCAGGCGAGCGGCCGCTTCGAGGCCCGCTTCCGCCTCATGGAAACGGCGGTCCGGGCCGCCGGAAAGACCCTGGCCGAGATGCCGATCGAGGAACTCGATCGCTTCTGGGAGGCGGCCAAGCTCGCGAAATGAACGATTCCGGAGTTCCCAGCCTTGCCAATCCTCAGGAGGGATCTTATAATCCAGTCCGTTTTCGGGCTGGCTTGAATACACCACGATCCAACTTGACGTTTTGAGCACCTCAGAGCCAAAAGCCTCCCACGCGAAGGTTCATCTCGCCGCGCCCGATCGGTTGATCTGGATCGTGGTGGCGGCCATCGTCGTATGGGGTCTCTGGGCCTTTGGCTCGGAGTTGATGCTCAACCTGCGGCTGAACCAGCAGGTCCAGGCGCTGCGCTCCGGCAACACGCAGCTGGCCACCCTCAACGATCAAGCCGCCAAGCAACTCTCGGTCGCCGGCTCGCCTGGGGCCCTCGAGGAAGCCGCGCGAAAGCAAGGTTTTACTCGATATGGGGAGCAGGTTTATGTCATCGTTAAGCCGAGCGCGCCGGCCGGCCAGCCGGGGCTCGGGCCGAGCACGGGGGCCCCGGCGGGCAAGCAGGTCGGTGGCGTGGTGGGGGCAATTGAAAGCTGGTGGAGGAGCTTATGGCATTAGGAGGGACCGCGGACTAGGTGGCAGTAACCCCAGGAACGGTGGTGGAAGGGACGGTCGTAGGGATCACGAATTTCGGGGCATTCGTGCAGATCGAGGGAGCTGGAACCGGGTTGGTTCATATTTCGGAGATCGCGAACGAGTACGTCCGCGATGTGAACAACCATCTCAAGATGAACGAGAAGATCAAGGTCAAAGTCCTCAACGTGGACACGACCAACGGGAAGATGGATCTCTCGCTGAAGCAGGCGGCGGTGGCGGCGGATGGGGTCACGGCGGCCGCCCCCATGGGGCCGCCGGTCTTGCCCAGGTCCTACCGGCGGGGTGGCCGTGGCAAGCGCGAGTTACCTGAGGGGGCCGACCCTGTATTCGAGGAGAAGCTCTCCAAGTTCATGAAGAGCAGCGAGGAGCGGCTCCTCGATATCAAGCGCAATCTTGAGGCGAAGCGGGGCGGCCGCTTCAAGTAAGGCCAGGGAGACGGGCTTGACGCCGGGAACTGGCCGCGCCTAGAATGACGCTCTCGCCTCACTGGAGGCTGCGTGCGGCGTGGAGCAGTGGAAGCTCGTTGGGCTCATAACCCAAAGGTCGGCAGTTCGAATCTGCCCGCCGCAACCACACCAATCAAAAAAGAGGAGCCCTCCGGGCTCCTCTTTTCTTTTCCTACCAGGCAGTGACCACCGCCCACTCCGACCGCTGGCGCATGAGCACCCCGCGGTCCCGGGCCAGCAGCTCCTCCAGCGCCTGCAGCCCGAGCCGGTACTCCAGCGCCGGGAGCATCCCCAGCGTCGAGATATACCGGCCCCGCACGCGATCGACCACCTCCGCGATCCCCATCCGCCGCTCCTCCTCGCGGACCTCGACCGCCACCTGACCAAACCCGGCCCGGCGCAGCTCTCGCTCCAGCACCCCGACCTGGGCAAACCGCGGCAGGTCGATTGTGGGGATGCTGGGAAAGTACTCATTCAGATAGAACCGTCGGACATGGTCTGGCGTGAAGGTCCAAAGGCTCAGGCGCCCACCCGGTCGCAAAATCCGGCGCACCTCTCGGAATGCCGAGCCTCGCCGCCGGAGCAGGTGGACCACCATGACCATCACCACCAGGGCGGCTTCGCCATCCGGGACCGGCAGGCGATAGGCGCTACCGCGTCGCCAGTCGACCCCCCCCGATCCGTCCTTGGCCCGCCCGACCTCGAGCATCCGCGCCTCCGAGTCGACTCCCACGACGCGAGCCGCGGTCATCGCGGCCAGCGGTAGCGTGATCCGGCCGGTGCCACAGCCCACCTCCACCACAACATCCCCCGCGCGCAGCTCCGCCGCCGCGACCATCGCCGACAGGCGCGCCTGATCGCCCGCAGACAGCGGCCGGAGCGCGTCGTAGTGCGGCGCGATTTCAGCAAACGAGGGCGACATCCTTGCTAAACTAACCGATGCTCTACGGCGGAGTAGCTCAGTGGTAGAGCAACCGGCCCATACCCGGTATGTCGCAAGTTCGATCCTTGCCTCCGCCACATACCCGTGATGCTTTCCAGCCGCGTCGCCAGCACCATCCGCCTGCACCGCATCTTCCAACCTGCTGAGCGGGTCCTGGTCGCGGTCTCGGGCGGTCCCGACTCCCTCGCGCTCCTCTCCCTCCTGCGCGACCTGCTCCCTACCCTCCCGCTGCACCTCACCGTGGCGCACTTCGATCACGGCTGGCGCCCGGACAGTGCGAGCGATGCCCAATTCGTCGCGGACCTCGCGCACCGCTGGGGTTATGCGGCCCTCGCCGCGCGCGCCGATCCAGCCCTGCCGCACACCGAAGCCGCCGCTCGCGACGCGCGCTACCAGTTCCTGCGTGATGCCGCGGCGCGCGCCGGCTGCACCGCCATCGCGCTCGGGCACACCCGCGATGACCAGGTGGAGACCCTCCTCCTCCATCTCCTTCGGGGCAGCGGGTCGCGCGGCCTGGCTGCCATGGGCCATCGCAGCGGCGACCTCGCCCGTCCGCTGCTCGACGTCCCCCGGGTTGACCTCGAGGACTACCTCACCAGCCGCAGGCTCACGCCGCGCCGCGATTCCACCAATGACGACCCGCGATTTGCGCGCAACCGACTACGACAAATTCTCCTCCCGGCGATCGATGCCTTCGAGCCGTCGGCCCGACGCCTGCTGGCGCAAACCGCTGAGATTCTCGGCAATGAAGACCGTCTGCTCGAGGAGCAGGTCGACCAGCTCGCGGCCGGCATCCTCGAGGATCGTGCCGCCTTCGATGCGCTCCCGCCCGCGCTCCAGCGGCGCCTGCTTCGCCGTGACAATCCTGACGCTGGCTTCCTGGAAACGGAGGCGCGCCGCCGTCGCGGCAACGCCGTCCCCACCCCCACATCAATCCCCGCGGCGTCGCCCCAGCTCCTCGTCTCGACCTGTGCCTGCGACCGCGCGTCCTTCAGGGCGCGGGATCCGATCGGCCATCTCGACGCCGACCGCGTGCAGATGCCGCTGCGAGTTGCCAGTCGCAATCCCGGCGATCGCATGCAGTCACTCGGGATGAGCGAGGCGAAACGGCTCCAGGACATCCTGGTCGACGCGCGCATTCCGCGCCACCTGCGTGACGCCCTCCCCATCGTGTGCGACCGTGAGGAGATCGTGTGGATCCCCGCGGTGAGTGTGGCCCAACGCAAGCGCGTGACGGCAGAAACCAGCCGTCAACTGCATCTCGAAATCGCTTCAGGCTGAACTCGTTCCGTATTCGAGTTCGATGGAAGGAATTCAAAAAATCCGGTGTTACAATGAGCGCGGCCATGAAAGGCGGACGGAACCGCAACATCTTCTATTTCGTGCTGCTCGCGGGATTGCTCGCCATCATCTGGGCCAGCTACCGGAGCTTCAGTAATGTCGCCGCGCCCACCGACAAGACCACCTACGAGCTGATCGCGGCGGCGGACTCCCACCAGATCGATCACGCCACCATCAAGTCGAACGGCACCGAGATCACGTGGGATTATCAGGGCCAGCACTACAAGACCATCTTCCGCGATACCTTCCAGATCGAGCAGATCCTCCGGGACGACCACATCAACTTCGCCACCGAGTCGCCGAGCTCCTCCAACCTGCTCCTCTCGGTCATCCTGCCCAACGTCATCCTCTTCATCGTCATCGGCGGGTTCATGTGGTACATGCTCCGCCAGACGCAGACCGGCAACAATCAGGCCATCTCCTTCGGCCGCAGTCGCGCGCGGTTGCTCGCCGGCGACAAGCCGGCCGTGACCTTCAACGATGTGGCCGGCGTCGAGGAGGCCAAGCAAGAGCTCGCGGAAATCGTCGAGTTCCTGAAGTTTCCCGACAAGTTCACCGCGCTCGGGGCGCGCATCCCAAAGGGCGTCCTCATGGTCGGGCCTCCGGGGACCGGCAAGACCCTCCTCTCCAAGGCCGTCGCCGGTGAGGCGGGCGTGCCCTTCTTCAGCATCTCCGGGTCGGAGTTCGTCGAGATGTTCGTCGGTGTCGGTGCCTCGCGTGTGCGCGATTTGTTCGACCAGGCCAAGAAGAACTCACCCTGCATCGTGTTCGTCGACGAGATCGATGCCGTCGGCCGCCAGCGCGGCGCGGGCCTCGGTGGTGGCCACGACGAGCGCGAGCAAACGCTCAACCAGTTGCTGGTCGAGATGGACGGCTTCGAAACAAGCACCCACGTCATCGTCATCGCCGCCACCAACCGTCCCGATGTCCTCGACCCGGCGCTGCTGCGGCCCGGTCGTTTCGACCGCCACGTTACCCTCGATCGCCCCGACATCCGCGGCCGCCGCGCCATCCTCGAGGTGCACGCGCGCAACAAGCCCTTCGATGGCCAGGTCGACCTCGAGGTGCTCGCCCGCCAGACGCCCGGCTTCAGCGGCGCCGACCTCAGCAACCTCATCAACGAGGCGGCCATCCTCGCCGCGCGCAACAACAAGAAGGCGATCGGCCAGTTCGAGTTGGAGGAGGCGATCGCGCGCGTCATCGCCGGCCCGGAGCGCAAGTCGCGCATGATCACCGAATCCGAGAAAAATGTGATCGCCTACCACGAGATCGGCCACGCGTTGGTGGCGAAGTCCCTTCCCAACGCCGACCCCGTGCACAAGGTCTCGATCATCTCGCGCGGCATGGCGCTCGGGTGGACCATGCAGCTCCCGACCGAAGACCGCTACCTGGTCTCCCGCAGCGAGCTCAACGACGACATGGCGGTCATGCTCGGTGGCCGTGTCGCCGAGGAGATTACCTTCGGCGACATCACGTCGGGTGCCTCCGACGACATCGGGAAAGCCACCAAGCTGGCCCGTCGCATGGTGACCGAGTGGGGCATGTCCGACAAGCTCGGGCCGCTCACCTTCGGCCACAAGGAAGAGCTCGTCTTCCTCGGTCGCGACCTCGGTGAGCAGCGCAACTACAGTGAGGAGGTTGCCGGCGAGATCGACCAGGAGGTCCACCGTCTCGTCGACAGCGCCTACCAGCGGGCCAAGAAAATCCTGACCGAGCGACGCGAGCAGATGGTGCTCCTGGCCGAGTACCTCAAGCAGGAAGAGACCATCGAGGGCTGGCAGATGGACGCCGTACTGAACTCGCCCGACGGCAAGCTGCCTCCGGTGCCCGAGCGGCCCAAGGCCGAGACGCCACGGCCGCCCCAGGTGCAGCAAAAGCCCGAGGATCGTGGCCCGGAGTTGCCGCCCGGCCGCCTGGAGCCCACCCCGGCCTGACCGTAATACTTCTGCGCTAAGATCAAGCCGTCGCCCGCTTGGATCCCTGGGACCGAGACGGAAGAATGCAGAAACCGACCATCGCCATCATCGGCCCCGGCCGCGCCGGGTCAGCGCTCGGGCGCGCCCTGCACACGGCCGGCTACACGATCGCCGCGATCGGCGGCCGTAACCCCGAAAACGTCCGGAGCCTGGCGGAGGAGCTCGGCGCGCGCCCCTGTCAGAGTCCGGCCACCACCTTTGATCTGGCCGACGTGACCCTCGTCGCCGTGCCGGACGACGTGATCGGGCCACTGGCGGCGGAGATGGTCGAGGCGCTCTGCTCCGCGGCCGGTAAGGCCGCCGTCCATCTGAGCGGGGCTCAGGACCGCGCTCCCCTCCGCCCGCTGGCGCAGGCGGGCCTGCGCACGGGCGTGTTCCATCCGCTCCAGACCTTCCGGCGTGGCGCCGAGGCGGCGCAGAACGTGCCCGGCACCTACGTCGGCATCGACGCCGACCATCCCCTGCGCGAGCAGCTCACCATGATGGCGGGCGACCTCGGCGGCCACGCCTTCGACCTGAGTGGCATCGACCGCGCGCTCTACCACGCGGCGGCCGTCTTCGCCGCCAACTACCCGGTGATGCTGCTGGCGGAGGCCGCGAAACTCGCCGAGCAGGCCGGCCTGGATCCCGAGACCGCGCGCCGAGGCATGACCACGTTGCTGGCCGGCGCCGTCGCCAACCTCCAGCACACCAGCCCCGACGAGGCACTGACTGGCCCGGCGGCGCGAGGCGACGAGGGCACCATCGCCCGGCACCTCGAAGCTCTGAAGGCCGACCCCGAGCTGCAAGCCCTCTACCGAGCGCTCGCCGACCGCGCCATGAAACTTGCCTTAAAGAGGAAGGAGGCGGCATGACCACGACCAACGTCCGTGACCTGCGCAAATGGAAGAGCGAGGGCAAGAAATTCACTATGCTCACCGCCTACGACTACACGACCGCGCGCTGGTTGGACCGTGCCGGCATCCCCGTCCTCCTGGTGGGCGACAGTCTCGGCATGACCATCCTTGGCTACCCCGACACCCTCAGCGTCACGATCGATGACATGGTTCGACACGCCGGCGCCGTCGTGCGCGGCGCCCCGAACGCGCTTGTGATCGGGGACATGCCCTTCATGACCTATCACGCCTCGCTCGAAGACACCATCCGCAATGCCGGCCGTTTGATGCAGGAGGCGCGGGTGCACGCCGTCAAGATGGAAGGCGGAGGCCGGGTTATCGAGTACACGAAGCAGCTGACCTCCATGGGCATCCCGGTGATGGGGCATCTCGGCCTGACGCCCACCTTCGTCAACCAGTTCGGCGGGTACCGGGTGCAGGGGCGCAGCGATGAAGCCGCCGAGCAGATCCTGACCGACGCCGGGGCCCTCGAAGACGCCGGGGCGTTCTCGGTCGTTCTCGAAGGCATCCCGAGCCCGCTTGGCAAGCGGGTGAGCGAGGCGCTGACCATCCCCACCATCGGCATTGGGGCAGGGCCCGACTGTGACGCCCAGGTCCTGGTGATCCAGGACGTCCTCGGGTTGAACCCCGACCATGTGGCGAAATTCGTCCGCCAGTACGCGAAACTGGGAGAGGCCATCGAGAGTGCCGTCCGCCAGTTCGACGACGACGTCCGCAAGGGGGCCTTTCCCACACCTGAACACGAGTACGCTGCCCGGTAGCGCCCAGGTCCTCGAGTCCGCCGCTGCCATGCAGCAGCAGGCGCTCGACTGGTTCAGGTCGGGTGAGGAGATTGGATTCGTGCCCAGCATGGGCGCCCTCCACGCCGGGCACGACAGCCTGGTGCAGCGCGCCCGTCGCGAGAACCAGCGCGTGGTGGCCAGCGTCTTCGTCAACCCGCGGCAATTCACCGCCGGCGAGGACTTCGAGCGGTACCCCCGCCCCTTCGAGGCCGATCGAGCCCGCCTCGAGGCGCTCGGTGTGGACGCCATCTTTCACCCGCCGGTCGACCAGATTTACCCGCCGGCGTTCAAGACACGGGTCGATCCCGGGCCCCTTGGGGAGATCCTGGAAGGTGCCAGCCGGCCTGGCCACTTCACCGGCGTGCTGACGGTCGTGCTCAAGCTCTTCGAGCTCACCCACCCGAGCCGCGCCTACTTCGGGCAGAAGGACTTCCAGCAGGTGGTCCTGGTCCGGCAGCTGGTTCGCGACTTCGCCCTGCCGCTGCGCGTCGTCGCCTGCCCCACCGTGCGGGAGGCGGACGGCCTCGCCATGAGCTCGCGGAATGCCTACCTGAGCCCGACCGAGCGGGAGGCCGCGCCGTTGCTCCGCCGTGCCCTGGCGGCCGCCACACAGGCGTTCGGCGCTGGCGCGTCCAGCCCGGCCGAGCTCGAGTCGGTGGCCATGGCCGAGCTCGCCGGGAATCCGGGAATCCAGGTCGACTACCTGCTTGTGGTCGACGAAACGACGCTCCGTCGCCCGGATCAGGCCTTGGCGGGCAATGTTTTGGCGATCGCTGTTAAACTTGGCTCAACGAGATTGATCGACAACGCCGTTTTGGGAGCTGAGCGCTTCTGAGTGCCACCGGGCGCTCGAAGCAGAAGGGGCGAGCAACAAGTCCAAAAGCAAAGGGAAAGCTGTCCGCTAAAGTGGCACGCCCGCGGGCGACGGCTGCCCTGGTAAAGAAGGCCGGCCAGGCGGTTGCCCGCAAGACGGCTGCGGCTTCCCCCCGGCGGGAGGCTAAGGCCCCCACGACGGCCGCCGCGGTGCCCGTGAAGCCGGCCTTGCTGGGCGGCCCGGAAGCCGTCGCTCCAGCCCAGGCCCCCGCCCAGGCTCCGGCGCCCGCCCCTGCCCCGATCGCCCAGGCGCCGGCTCCCGTGCAGCCGCCCCTGCCTCCGGGCGTTCCCACCATGCCCTTTCCGCGCCCGACCATCCTCGGCCTGGGTTCGCCCTGGCGAACGGCGGGCCGGCCCCCGGGCATGCCACCGCGGCCGGTCACGCCCCAGCCGCCCCCGGCGCCACCACCGAAGCCCACCCCGCCGCCTGTCATCACCATGCGCTTCCCGATCAGCGCCGTCGACCGGCTGATCAAGGAGGCGTTGGCCGAGGACATCGGCGAAGGCGACCTGACTACGGCGACCCTCTTCCCCGGAAAGGTGAAAGCCCGCGGCAAGCTGATCGCCAACGAGGACGGCGTCCTCTGCGGCCTTCCGATCTTCAAGCGCGTCTTCGAGCTCGTGGACAAGAACATCTCGTTCGAGCCCCGCGCCACCGATGGCACCGTCCTGTCCAGTGGCCAGCTGGTCGCCCGCGTCTCCGGGCCGGCGACCAGTGTTCTCCAGGCGGAGCGGACCGCGCTCAACTTCCTGCAGCATCTCTCGGGAATCTCCACCCAGACGGCCAAGTTCGCCAACGCCGTCAAGGGGACCAAGACCCGCATCCTCGACACCCGGCGCACGACGCCGGGATTGCGTTTCCTCGAGAAGTACGCGGTCGAAGTTGGGGGTGGCATGAGCCACCAAAAAGGTCTTGCCGACCGGCTGATCGTGATGGAGTCCCACCTGGCGCTCAGTGATGGGGTCTCGACCGCGGTGCGCTCCCTCAAGAAGGCGCTTCCCGGCAAGCGGATCGAGCTGACCGTCGGCAACATGCAGGAACTCGAGCAGGCGCTCCAGGCGAAGGTCAACGTGCTCCTCCTCGACAACTTCCCGCCCGGCCAGGTGCGCCAGGCGATCGCCATGGTCCAGGGTCGCGCCAAGGTCGAGGTCTCGGGAAAGATCGCGCTCGACAACGCGCGGGCTTACGCCCTCGCCGGCGTCGACTACATCTCCGTAGGCCAGCTGACCCAGTCGGTCAAGGCGTTCGACTTCAGCTTCCGGGTTTCCCGATAGAGCAAGCCGTCTCGGAACGAGCTAGTGGTAGACGGGCGCCTCCACTGCGGCGGCAGCTGCGAGTCGACGGCCTTTTCGCCGGGCCTCCAGCGCCTTGACCGTATAGCGGTACCCCTCGTCCAGGTAGGCAGCGGTGGCGCCGAAATCCATCGAGTGCCGGAGGAAGCCTGCGCTCGGGCGAAGGTGGACGATCTCGATCGAGCGGCCCATCTGCTGGATGGTCCACTGGGTCCGGTGCTGGGCGGCGATTTGGAAAGTGTGGTCAACGATGGCGTTCATCGACGCCAGGGGTGCGGGAAGCTGGCCCGCATAGCCGGAATCCAGGACGAAGATTCGCCGCGCTCCCAGCTCGACGGCGGTGTCGAGGCCGGTGGGATCGACCATGCCGCCATCGACGTGCTGGTGCTCGCCGATCGTGACCGGGGGGAAGATGCCCGGTATCGCCGAGGAGGCCAGCACAGCCGGGGCGAGTGGCCCCCGCGAGAACACGGCCTTGGCGCCCAGCGTCAGGTTGATGGCCACGACATGAAGCGGGATCTCGAGGTCCTCGAAATCATGGACCTGGATGTGCCGGCTGATCAGGCGCGCGAGCCCGCTCCCCTCGTACAGGGATGGGCGCCGGCGGACCATGTTGCGCGCCGCCCGCCACCAGACCATGTCGAGGGTCTGCCGGCTGACCTGGCGCCAGACCGCATCCAGCCGCTCGATCCATTCGAGTTCGGGCCGGTGGGCGAGCCAGGCGCCATTCCAGGCACCGATCGAGACGCCGACCACGAAATCGGGCCGGATGCCGTGCTCCAGCAGGGCTCGCAGCATGCCCACCTGGAGGGCGCCCCGAGCGCCACCGCCAGAGATCGCGAAGGCCGTCTTCTCGCGCCGCCAGTGAATCATGCCCTCTTCCAGTGTAGGCACGCACCGAATGCGCGTCTATATACAAGATGCGAATACCGACCGGCACGTGGTGAATGGGCCGTTTGCCCTACTCTCCTTCGCACCGATTGCTATACTTCGGAGTGACTCGCGCCTCTGCTTACAACTTGACGACCAACGAGTTCCAATAAGAAAAGGTGGTGCCCACTGGATTGTCTGATTTTGAGTCTCCCCAGGATTACACGGACTCGCAAAACGGAGCCTCGGAAACCATGGCGACGACCATGGAAGAATACCTCGATCAGGAAGAGGCTTCCAGCAAGCGTTTAGCCCACGGCGACATCATCGACGGCGTCGTCGTCAGGGTCGATCCGGATGAAGTTCTGGTCGATGTCGGCTCGAAGTCAGAAGGCGTCATCTCCAGCCGCGAGCTGGGAACCAAGGAAGCCGGAACTCCCGACCTGCAGTCGGGCGACCACATCAAGGTCTTCGTCCTCCAGCCCGAGAATGAGGATGGCAATGTCGTCCTCTCCCTGCGCCGCGCGCGGGCCGAATCGGTCTGGCTGAAAGCCCAGGACAAGCAGGTCTCCGGCGAGCTGATGGAGGCCGAGGTCCGCGAGCAGAACAAGGGTGGCCTGATCGTCAACATCATGGGTTTGCGTGGCTTCCTGCCTACCTCCCAGGTCTCCCGCAGTTACAGTGCCAATCTCCAGGAGCTGGTCAACCAGCACATCGGCGTCAAGATCCTCGAAGTCAACCGCAAGCGAAACCGGCTGATCGTCAGCCAGAAGGCGGCCTTTGATGAGGACCGGGCGCGCCAGCGCACCGAGCTGTTCGACCGGCTTAAGGTCGGCGACGACGTGCGAGGCAAGGTTTCCGGGCTGACCTCCTACGGGGCCTTCGTCAACCTGGGCGCGGCCGACGGCCTGATCCACATCTCGGAGCTCTCCTGGGACCGGGTCGCCAACGTGGGCGACGTCCTCCAGGTCGGCCAGGACATCGATGTCCGGGTGATCAAGCTCGATCCGGAGACCTCTCGCATCTCGCTCAGCCTGCGCCAGCTCGGCCAGGACCCCTGGGATCACATCGAGAAGCGGTATCCTCCGGGCGCCATCATCGAGGGCGAGGTCACCAAGACCAAGAAATACGGGGCCTTCCTCCAGATCGGCGACGGGATCGAGGGCCTGCTGCATATCTCGGAGCTCGCCTGGGAGCATGTCGAGCACACCGAAGACGTCGTCCAGGTGGGCCAGAAGCTCCGCGTCCGGGTCCTCCAGGCCGATCGAGCCCGCCGGCGGATCAGCCTCTCCCTGAAGCAGGCGGAGGAGCCGCAGCCCGAGCATCGGACGGAGGATTCCGAGGTCGCCGATTACCCCGGCGAGATCGAGCGCGTGCCCGCGGTCGAGCCGGAACGGGTGCTGGCTCACGTCAGCGCCGCCCCACAGGAATAACACCGAAGCCGGGCCTGCTGGCCCGGCTTCCCCCGGTGGCCTGCTAAGCAATTATTAGACGGCTGGTGAATTCAGCCCGAATATGCGCTAAACTGCCCCCGAACGATTGTTTAGACCCTCCCGCAGGGTGGTAACCCGACTACACGTCACAGTTGGCGACTCGGACAATTCCAGGACGCCAGGCATCCGAAGAATCCGGGTATCGTAGTAAGTAGCATCAGAAGTCATGCGGAGGTTAGTGGTTGTACCCCTTTGAACGATTCACGGAGCGAGCGAAAAAGGTCCTGACGCTGGCCCAGGAAGAGGCCGAGCGCTCGCACCATTCCTATATCGGCACCGAGCACCTGCTCCTCGGCCTGCTTCGAGAGGGGGAGGGACTCGCCGCCAAGGTCCTGAACAACCTCGGCGTCGAGATCAACAAAGTTCGCGCCACGATCGAGTCGGTGCTCGGTCGAAACGAGCGCATCATCATCCAGCAAATCATCCCCACCTCCCGGGTGAAGAAGGTCATCGAGATCTCCTTCGAGGAAGCCCGCCGGATGGGCAACAACTACGTCGGCACCGAGCACCTGCTGCTCGGGCTGCTGATCGAGGGCGAGGGCATTGCCGCGCACGTCCTCGAGGACCTGGGCGCCAACCTGGAAAAGGTCCGGGGCGAGATCGACCGCCTGCTTCACGAGAGCGGCCTCGACGAGGAAGCCGCGACTGCCAAGAAGCCGTCCAAGACCCCGCTGCTCGACCAGTTCTGCCGCGATCTCACCGACCTCGCCGCCAAGAACACCCTCGACCCGGTCATCGGCCGTGAGTCCGAGATCGAGCGCGTGGTTCAGATCCTCTCCCGTCGCACCAAGAACAATCCGGCGCTGATCGGCGAGCCGGGTGTCGGCAAGACCGCTATCGCGGAGGGCCTCGCCCAGCAGATCGTGCTCGGCAACATCCCGGAGTCGCTTCGTGGCAAGCGGGTCCTCACGCTCGACATGGGCGCGCTGGTGGCCGGCACCAAGTACCGTGGCGAGTTCGAGGAGCGCTTGAAGAAGATCCTTGACGAGATCCGTTCCAGCCGGGAGGTCGTGCTTTTCATCGACGAGCTCCACACGCTGGTTGGCGCCGGGGCCGCCGAGGGGGCTATCGATGCCGCCAACATCCTCAAGCCCGCGCTCGCGCGTGGCGAGATCCAGTGCATCGGGGCGACCACCCTCAATGAGTACCGTAAGTACATCGAGAAGGATGCCGCCCTCGAGCGCCGCTTCCAGCCCGTCTTTGTGGACGAGCCCTCGTTGCTCGAGACCATCTCGATCCTGCACGGCGTCAAGAGCCTCTACGAGAAGCATCACCGCGTCATCGTGACGGACAAGGCGATCAAGGCCGCGGCCGACCTGTCGGTTCGCTACGTCACCGATCGCTCGCTGCCGGACAAGGCCATCGACCTGATGGACGAGGCCTCGGCGCGCGTCCGGATGAAGCTCACCACGACGCCCCCCGAGCTGAAGACGATGCAGAAGGAGATTCGCGATCTCCAGATCAAGAAGGAAGAGGCGATCGCCAACCAGGATTACGAAACCGCCGCCTCCTTCCGCGACAAGGAAAAGAAGCTCAAGGACAAGTACGTCAAGGAAGAAATGGAATGGCGTGACAAGCTCGGCGCCACCGTTCCCGAGGTCGATGAGGAGCATATCGCGGAGATCGTCAGCGCCTGGACGGGTGTCCCGGTCTCGCGTCTGGTGGAAGAGGAATCCGCCCGCCTGCTGCGGATGGAAGAGGATATCCACGCCCGGTTGATCGGCCAGGACGACGCCGTCAAGGTCATCTCGCAGGCGGTCCGGCGCGCGCGCGCGGGCCTCAAGGATGCCAAGCGTCCGATCGGGTCATTCATCTTCCTGGGCCCGACCGGCGTCGGCAAGACCGAGCTGGCGCGTCAGCTGGCGCGCTTCCTGTTCGACAACGAGGACGCCATCGTGCGGCTCGATATGTCCGAGTTCATGGAGCGGCACAGCACGGCGCGGTTGGTCGGCTCACCGCCCGGCTACGTCGGCTACGACGAGGGTGGCCAGCTGACCGAAGCCATCCGCCGCCGGCCGTACTCCGTGGTGCTCTTCGACGAGATCGAGAAGGCACACCCGGAAGTGTTCAACATGCTGCTCCAGATCCTGGAGGACGGCCGGCTCGCCGACGCCAAGGGCAAGCAGGTCAACTTCGCCAACACGATCGTGATCATGACCTCGAACATCGGCGTCTCGAACCTGCAGCAGGCGACCACGTCGATGGGATTCCAGCCGTCGATGCCGAGCACGAGCCAGGAAGAGAAAGAGCACGGCAAGATGCGCGAGAAGATCATGGACGAGCTGAAGAAGACCTTCCGGCCCGAGTTCCTCAACCGCGTCGACGCCGTGGTGGTCTTCAAGGCCCTGTCGGCGGCCGAGATGCGGCAGATCGTCGATCTGCTCGTCATCAAGGTGGCGCAACGCCTCGAGGAGCACGAGATCAAGCTCGAGGTCACCACCGAGTCCAAGGACTACCTCGCCAAAGAGGGCTATGACAGGACCTATGGGGCTCGGCCGCTACGCCGCGTCATCCAGCGACTGATCGAGGATCCGCTGTCGGAGACGCTGCTGACGACCAAGTTCAGCGCCGGCGACTCCGTCCTGGTGGAGATGGTCAATGGGGTGCTCACCCTCAACCCGATCAGGAAAGAACGCGAGGCCAAACCCGAACCGACGAAGGCGGAGAAGCCGGAAAAGCCCGAGAAGCCGCCCAAGGAGCCCGTCGCCGGGAAGGGCAAGGGCGAAAACTAAGACCTAGTCGAGAGGAAGAACCGCCGGGGACCACCCGGCGGTTTTCTTTTTCCCGGGCTGCCTCGGCGGCCAGTCTATCGCCGGCTCGTCGATCTGTTGCCGGATCGTCATGGAGGTTCTCAGCCCGCCAGTCGATGTATCGGCTATGGCGGTCTGCAAGCGCTGCGGGTGCGCGATGCCGATTGGAAGCAAGACCTGCGACCTGTGTGCCGTGACCGGCTCCATTGCCCCGGTGG
>DAINCX010000006.1:0-87417 GCA_036732165.1 Candidatus Dormiibacterota bacterium
GGTATTTGCGCCCCCGAGTCCGCTCGGGGTCGCCAGATATCAGCGCTTAGGAACTTACTCTTTCGGCTGCGCCCCAGTTTCGAACCCTCGGCTTTTTCGTTTGGCGATTGCTCCGGCTGCCAGGTAAGAAAGCGATCGAGCCGGGCTCGACTTTCCATATCGAGCTCCTCATAACGGAGAGCCATGACCCGACCGAATACCTCACCCGAATCCTGGTCCTGACCTAACCCGCATCCTCGATACCCGGTCAGTAGGCGCATCCCGTTTTCGAGGCCGGCGCGCTGAGCTGGTCGCAAGTACGAGGTGCGGCCCGTCGAGCCGCCCGCTTGATCGGTCAGGTCCTGATCCATCAAACTCTTAGGATTTTTTTAGAACCATGTCACGGTACCGCAAGCTTCGCGGGCTGATCATTAGGTCACTAACAACGACGAAAAGGATGTAAAGCAAATGTCGATACGAACGTCACTATCACTAACAAACATTCGTGTTACTTTTCTCTTACTTGCAGCAACCGCAATCCTGGCGGCCTGTGGTAGCAACAGCAGTGGAACAGCAACCGCTTCCTCAAGCTCAACGACAACTCAGCCTTCAGGATCCGGCGGCGGGGGATCCAACGCTCGGTCTGGACCGGCCTCTGGGGGAGCATCCGGCACGGTCGGCAGCGTGTCCACGTCGAGCTTCATAATGTCGACATCGGCGGGTGTGAAGGTGACCGTCGACGAGGCGTCCTCTACGACATATCAGAAGGGGACGAGCTCGACCTCGGCGAGTGCCATTACAACCGGCGAACCCGTCCTCGTACTTGGGACGACCAGCGGAGTGACGATCACGGCCACGCAGGTCATCGTGCAACCGACTGGCGGCGGCGCTGCGACATCCTCGGCGGCAGGGGTGATCCCCTTCCAGCGCGGGGCAGCGACCGCGTCAAAGCAGGACGGTCAGATCCCGCCGAACTACAGTCAGGGGTCGGGGACGATCGTCAGCGGAACGACAGCGAATAAGGCGACGGAAGCTGCGCTGGCCGCCTACCCGGGAGGCGTCGTCGACCGTGTTGTGAAGCTGAGCAACGGCGAGTACGAGGTCCACAACATCGGCGTCAACTGGCCGCACCACATCTTCGTCAACCAGGACTTCAAGGTCGTCGGCGCCGACTAGCCGCCACGGTAGAGCTCACCTTCCTGCGTCGCGTAATTGGGGTCGAAATCATCTGATGGTTCGTTAATGTGTGGGTCTTTATCGGCTCGGGCGACGAATGCCACGCAACATCGGGTTTCGAACGAAGGAGGACGGGCTGAGATGACGACCCCAACAAGATTCATGGAAGACATCCTGAGTATGTGGACCAACGCTGACGCTGAGGCACGCTCCGCCGTCCAACGTGCTCGTTTCACAGAGGACATCCGTTTCCAAAACCAGCAAGGGGAATTCGTTGGGTATGCCGGCTTGGATAGGTTCAGGGCCTCGATGCGGGACCGCTTCCCCAACGCAAGGTTCTCGCTGATCGGCGCACCCGAAACGATCGGTGACGGGTTCCGAGCCTTCTGGCGCTATGGCCCGCCGGAGAAGCCGGAGATGGTGACAGGCATGGACTTTGTGATCTGGGACGGAGAGCGAGCCAAGGTCCTCTACGCGTTCGTCAATCCTCCGACCGGCGGCTGACCTGGGCCCGCGCAGGGTTATTGGCGACCAACTCTTGTTGGTGGGGTCGGAGACGGTTGCTATGCCATTCAGGCCGAGCCGGATGCATCAGGTATGGTTCGGCGCGTGCTCGGCCAGCGTTTGCGCCGGACGGGATACTTGTGCTTCGGTCGGGTGATCCTCGTGGAATCGAGTTGAATTACTTCTAAATTCGGGTCGCCGGGCACGTTCGCGAAATGGATTCTAGGGTGACCCGGGAGGAGCGGACGATGGAACCGATTGTGCTTTTCGGGGTTCAATTCACGTTGAGTTTGGTGGCGTATTCACTCATCGCATTCTGGTATGTGGCGCCCCGTTTGTCCGGACTGCCACGGGAGGTGGCCTTGGTGCCGCTGCTATGGGTCCATGCATTTCGGACCGTCGGCGGGACGATCCTGGCCCCGGGCGCAGTCGGCCCCGGCGTGCCAATGGAATTCCGAACGATGATCGGTTATGGCGACCTGATAACAGCACTCCTCGCCCTCGTGGCATTGACCGCCCTTCGCACCCGCCTCCCAAGTGCCATCGCATTCGTCTGGCTGTGCGTCATTGCTGGGATGCTCGACACGGTGAATGCGATCGTCCAATCGGTGCGTTTCAGCGTGTTCACGTACGCGCTTGGCGTGAATTGGGTGATCGTAACCATCTATGTCCCAGCGTTGCTTGTGAGCAGTCTTCTGATCTTCATGCAACTGCTCGACCGCAATCGCTCCATCACGAGGGGATAGAGGGTCGATCCGGACAAGCCACGACCCTTGAGCGTCCGCTGACCGTCCGCTGGACGTTCGCAACGATGTGCTAGCGAGTCAGATCACCGTTTCTGAACTCAGCTGGAGGTCGAAACTTGTCCGGTGGGGGTCTCCATACAGAACCCCGATCATTTCTAATCAGAAATTTGTAGAAGGTAGGAGCGCGCCTTCTCCTGGCTCATCCAGATCGTCATCATCTCCGGTCTCATCACTACCGGAACTGATGCAAACCGACGTTCGAGTCTGAAGTTGGCGCCCGCTGCCGTCCCGATGCCTAGCAAAGCATTAGATATAGGTATGGTTCCGCCTGAAAGTAGGACGCGGGGGCAAGGTCGCAAACCCAGCTAATTCATGCCGGCATTTGGAAGAAGTCGGCGCTCGCACCTTATGCCTATGACGTCCCATGGTGCTGTCGCCAGGACGCCCAGATCACCAGCTGCGTATCCTCGATTAGCTCCGATTCAGGCTCTACGCTGCAGCCACCAGAGACTGGCGGCCATCATGATGGTCGCCAGCCCGAAGAACACCATTGCCTCAATCATCTGGAAGGTCCAAAAGCGGTCGAGTGGTTGATAGACGGCGAGGAGGTTGACTCCGTGCTGATGCAGATAGTCCATCACTCCGGAACTGCTCTGGGTTTTCGTGATGTAAACGCTCATCATCTCGTTGACCTTCTCGAGCGACAGGCGATGGCCCTGGGCATCCGCATAATAGGTGCTGGTGAGAAGCCATGAGCCCTGCCTGACGTTCAGGGCGGAGCCGGTGACTGCTGTCATGAAGTGCGGTCTGACCAGGACGATCAGGATACGTACCGCCACAAACACGAACAAAGTGAGAGCCATCGCCGGGACGGTTCGACGTAGTAGCAATCCCGCTGACGTGCCGAGAGCTAGGGCGAAGGCTGCATACGCGACAGGCGCGATCCCCTCGACATCGTAGGCGTCCCACAGTCCATTGAAGCCCGCCCGGTCCAGCGGTGCATGCCACCACATGACCAGGGTCGCAATAGCCGCGGCCGCCATCAGGACGAAAGCGGTTATCAGGCCGAGTTTCACCAAAGCCCAGCGGAGCCTAGTAATGCTCTGGCTCCAGGCGAAGAGGTGGGTCCCCTGCTCGAATTCCCGACTCAGTAGCGGGGCAGCGATGAATACGCCGAGCAGCGCTGGCAAGCTCATCAGGGCGAGCCCCGCGGTTCCGTTCAGCTGAAACCACCTCGCGGTGAAGCTGCCGATCACCGGATCGCAGGGACTTCCTGTCAGGAAGACCCCGGCGGCCGCGCCGCTCGTGCGCGTGCAGGCGGCGGCCCCGCTGTGCTCGAAGTCGGCGAGCATGCTTAGACCGGTGATGACCAATAAGGCCGCGGCAACCGTCAGGATGAGCCCGCTGACCAGCGCTTCACGTCGATGCTGCGCCCAGGTGACCCAGATCATTCCAGCTCCGACTGTTCCATCTTCGCCGGCCTAGGGCTCTCGCGAGATGGCCTGCTGAGATAGGCGAGGATGAGTTGTTCCAGGTCCACACGATGTTCTTCCCATTGGTCGGCCACTGGCTGGCCGTTCATCTTGACCAGCATGGTCGTCTGCCGCGGCGTGTGACTGGAATGGATAACTGAAGGGTCGCGCTCGAGCACGGCTCGATCGCAGGGACCGCCGATAAGGGTCCGATGACCGTCCATCAGGCCCTCGATCTCACCGGCGAGCTGCACCCGGCCCTGCGCGAGGATGATGAGGTAATCGCAGGTGCGCTCCAGCTCGGCGATGATGTGCGAGGAGAGGACGACCGTAAGACCACCTTCGGCGACCGCATCCATCAGCACTTGAAGGAACTCGCGCCGGGCAAGCGGGTCGAGGTTGGACAGGGGCTCGTCGAGGAGAAGCATGTCGGGTTTCTTGGCGAGGGTAAGAGCGAGCGCCACCTGGGCCTGCTGCCCGCCAGAGAGCCGGCCCACCGGCCGGTGGAGCGGGATCGCCAATCGCTCAAGGCGCGCCCCGGCCAATTCAGCGTCCCACCTGGGATTCAGCCGCCGGCCAAACTCGAGCAGGTCGCGGACCTTGAACCGCCGGTAGAGTGGCCGGTCTTGCGCCAGGAATCCCACTCTCGGCAGGACGACCGTGGGCTGCTCCTGGGGCGACCATCCAAACACACGGATCTGGCCCGAGGTCGGCCGGAGCAACCCCATGGCGAGGTGCAGCAGTGTTGTCTTGCCGGCGCCGTTAGGGCCGACTAGCGCGACGACGTGTCCGGTGGGAATCCGAAGGGCGCAATCGGACAGGGCACGGGTGGCGCCGTAGCGCATGGTGAGAGCCGTTGTCTCGAGAGCGCTGTTCACCTGACTCGGACCTTCTCTTCGCTCTCCTGGAGCGTGGTCGCCACGATCGCCCGGATGTTCTCGGTATCCAAACCGGCTTCTTTGGCGGAGCGGATCCATCGCTCGAGACTTCGCCGGAGCGCGGTCTCCGCCGTAACAGGCATCGCGTGGGCAGCTTTAGTCACAAACGTCCCCTGGCCGGGGCGGCTGGCGACGAGGCCATCCCGCTCGAGCTCGCGATAAGCCTTGAGCACCGTGTTCGGGTTGATGGCGAGCTTGGCCACCACCTCCCTGGCGGTGGGAAGCTGGTCACCAGGTTTGAGCCGACCGACGCGGATGGCGTGGCGGACCTGCTGGACCAGCTGCCAGTAGGTAGTGACCCCGGACGTCCGATCGAGGTGGAATTCAATCATTGTGCTATGCGAATAGTGAAATGAAAAGCGAGCATAGCGATCTTGCGGGCCGCCGTCAAGAGGCTCCAGCAAGACGATCTCTTTTCGGTTGTCCCCAAATGGCCATGGGGAGCGTTTGCAGGGATATGAGTGGACCGCTCGCCTTGCTCGACGCCGCCGGTATTCGCAGGACCTAGGATCGCCGTGCGATCAAGAGTTGAGTCATGTAGCGCTTGGTAATTCGTCCGCCAAACCGGTTCTGGAGGAGTTCACGGATGCAGTCAAGCAAGGCCTCGCGCCTACCAGCCTCAAGCGGCGCTCGATGGTCGCCTACCTGCTCGTGAATTGGGGTGAAGACCCCAAAGCCAGACAAGCGCATTCCCGCCGCAGCGTAAACGCTACCGCACACTGAGTGCCGACTTGTTTGCAGGCTCGAGGAGATCAGTATGGTGCCCTTTGGATGGGGCCATGTGGACGGATAATCCCAGGTCCGCTAGCCAGGTCGGCGAACCACCTCTAAGCTAAGCCTACGTCTTGCTACCGCGGCGTTCGTCCAGATGAACGCGCGACTGGACGAACTCTTATTGCGTCTTAACGATTGGAGAGCGCACCGCCGCCGCTACGTTCTGCTGACGAGCGCCGAGCGGTTCGATTCGGCTTGCGGGTACAAGAGCCAAACGGCCTTCTTAACCCGCCTGGGTCCATGCGATGCCGATTAGTATCGCGACGATGGCCGCGATGACAAGGGCTCCCACAAGGAACGGATGGGCTTCAATCCGGCTGGTTGATCCGGGAAACTCCCGTGCCAGCCAGCCGCTGGTGCGACTCTCCTTCCAGTTGGGATCGATCGGTACCCTGAGGGCCGCCGCCAGCTGACTCGCGTCCTCGTAGGTGATGCCGACAGCGTTCATCCAAAGTAGACACCGACCAGCCCGGTCGATGAGGAGCAGCCGCGGGATGTCATCACGCCAGCGGCTGAAAAGAATAATCCGACGAAGGGCAACCTGGGACACCTGAGAAACCGGGATGGCTACCGATTGCTTGAAGAGGCCGGATGCTCGAACGGTCCCGTCGACATCAACGACGAGCTGACTTGCCCGCCGAATGCTAAGCGCCAGCAGGATGCCCACCCCGATTGCCGCTCCGATCATGCCCGCCAACACGGGTGCGCTGCGCCAGGTCAGGCGAAGTACCAAAGCGCACCCCATGATTACGAGAGCGCCAAGCCTGACGCGGTCCCCATTGGCCACTGACTGCCCAAGGACATATGGAAGCGGAACGGCGATCGGCGATGGGGGGACCAGCGTCGGATCGGCGGCGCGCATGCTGTGGGCGAGGACGGACTGCTCGGCTGGGCTCGCACGGTCAAGGATGCGATCGATGGCGGCAAAGAAACCGACGAAAAGGGCGAGCGTTCCTAAGCCAAGGATGAGGAAGATGCACCCCAGGATGAACCCAAGAAGCTCACGATGAACCCGAAACCCAAGCACGATGAGGAAGACTCCCAACGCGCCAAGCCCCATGCACAGGAGGGATGTGATAACCAGAGCCAGGAGAAGGGTTGGCCACTGAGCCTGGATGCGAGGATCTGAGCTATGGCGCAACGCGGGCCGCTAAGTCGTCGACGCTCAGTCCCAGATCGACCCGGATACGTATTATCAGGACAGCTGATACTGCAGGCTTGAGGAGACCGTCCGCATGATCCGCTGCCCGTGGTGCGGGGCGCACAACTACGCGATCGATAGCTGGTGTTCGAGGTGCTCGCGGCATCTCGATTTCGAGCCGCCCGCTCCAAAGGCCCGTCCCCAGACGGCTGGCCGTCGCGGCTGGTCGCTGCTGGCCCCGGCCGCCGCGGCGCTTGGTGTCGCGATGTCGCTGGCCGTGCTAGTGGGGAGCTGGTTGAATTCCGCGGGTCAGGCGCCGCCACCTACGGCATTTGCACTCGCGGCACCGACCGCCTTGGCTACGCCCGCGGACTCGAGTGCCCCGGAGCCGGCCCCGACCGACCGGCCGTCACCGGTGGACGAACAGGTCGAGACCGGCCAGGCCCTGGTTCCCACCGGCGGCGATCCGGCCGCTGCCGTGGCTCGCTTCTACCAGGCGGTCTCCGCCCACGACTTCCAGGCCGCCGCCACGCTCTGGACGTCGCGAATGCAGGCGCAGTATCCCCCAGCCGAGTTCATCGACCAGCGGTTCTCCGGCACCCAGCAGATCAACCTGGAGGCCGAGCGGATGCTCGGCGATGGTGGCGGGATTGCGATCGTCTACGTCGACGTCGTCGAAGTCATCGACGGCCAGACGCGCCATTGGCTTGGCACCTGGCAGTTGGACGACACGAGCTCGGGCTGGCTCCTCAATCGGCCGAATTTGCGGGTCGCCACCTGACGTGCTGACGCTGGGCTCGACCACCTCGCGAAGCGTCCCGTCGAGACCACGTAAGGTCGGGTGGGACATGTGGCCTGATCGCACCGAGCCCAAATCGTCAGGTCTCTTCGATCGGTGCCCAGCGCCAGCTGTATCGGGCATGTTGCGGCTCGAACGCGGTCAACAGCCACGTCTGCCAGGCGACGGCGATCTTGTCGGCATCGACTTGTTGGGCGAAGGCGTGCTGGCCGACGGCTACGGTCATCCCGATGACGGCGCGGCCGTAAAGGCGGATCAGCGAGTCAGCCGTGCGTAGGCCAAGGAAGTTAGGGCTCACATAGTCAACGACGCCCTCCAGCGGGCCGACGCCGGCGAGTTCGATGCGCACCTGTGATCCGGATGAGATGGGATCGGCTAAGCCGAGATCTTGGGTTAGGCGAGGCCAGGCCTCCTGGCGGGCAGACTCGGGCGGCGCCTCCGCTCCGATGTACACCGCTGCCCTGCCGATGAAGTGGGTGAGGTACTGGTCCAGCGTATAGAGGTACATGTCCCAACCTGCCGCGGTCACGAATTCGTAGTCGTAACCGCCCGCCCAGTCTGTCAACGATGAAGTCCTTGTGATCGACGTCCGCATCTGGCTTGAATGTCGTCAGCCCGCCTCGGGAAGAAGCCAGCACGTAGGCCCGGGCCAGCAATTCAGCGACCTCGCCAATGAGGATTGCCGGAAAAGCCATACACGGTCAGCGTCGATGGAGGTCGAATCTTGCTGCTGCCGTCGCCGCCATCGCGTCCACGGCTGGCACGCGCACGATTCCAGGTCAGGCCGCTGGCGCGGTCAGGTCATAGACCGTGACGCCCCCGACCGTCACGGCGGTGAAGTTCTGCTGAACCCACGCGGCGATCTGCGAGGCGGCGCTGCTCGTACCTGCTGATCCGCGTCCGCCGCCACCGATGAAGTAGTGGATCTTCCCGTCACGGACGTACTGCTGGAACTGCGCCAGCGTCGGCGCCGGGTCAGTCCCGTTGAAGCCGCCGATCGCCATCACCGGGTCGCCGGTGGCGAGCTCATAACCCGCCGCGCTGTTGGCATCGATCGTCGCCGCGACCCAGGTGTAGCGACTCGCGTTCGCCTGGAGCAGGCTGACCAGGCCGGCCGCGGGCCGGCTGCTCCCCAGGAACCCGGCGCCACCGCCCCGATTTCCACCGCCGCCACCTGGATTTCCGCCGCCGGCACCCGCCGGATTTCCGCCGCCGCCACCGAAGGCCGAATTCGGGCCTCCGCGGGGGGCGCCGCCGCCGAAGCCGCCACCGAATGCGCCCCCGGGGGCGCCGAATCGCCCACCGGCGCCGCCGCCGGCAAACCCACCGCCCGGCCCGCCTCCGCTCGTGACCGCCGGTCCCGCCGACGGGATCGCGCCAGCGTGCGCCGTTGAGACGGTGTCGAAGGTATAGGCGGCCGGGCCGGCGAGGACTGCTACAACTGCCAGCCCGACGATCACAAGGATCGCGTTCCGCGACGCGTTCGAGAGGCTGACGATCAGGATCGCAGCAATGAGACCGGCGACTAGCACGGCCGCCTGCAAACCGGGGACGAAGGTGGAGGTGCGACCAAGCAGAACGAAGGCCCACAGCGCCGTTCCCGCCACCGCGCCGGCCAGCGCCAGCCGCGCGATCCGTTCAGAGCGATGCTGCCACAGGTAGACACTGCCCATGCCAACCAGCGCGCCAATCGCGGGAGCCAGCGCGACCGTGTAGTAGGGGTGGATGATTCCCTGGGCGAAACTAAAGACCGCCCCGGTCAGGACCAGACTGCCGCCCCAGATGAGGAACGCGGCACGAACGATGTCGGTCCGCGGACGGCGGAAGGTGAGCAGGAGCGACGCGCCGAGCAGAATGACCGCCCCGGGGATCAGCCAGGAGACCTGGCCACCGAACTGGCTGTTGAAGAGGCGATTCCAGCCGGTCAATCCCCAACGCGACCCGAGGGCGCCGAAGCCGCCGATACTCCCGGACTCGTTGCCGGTCAGCCGGCCGAACCCGTTGTATCCGAAGATCAGACTGATCACGTCGTTGTTCTGTGACCCGCCGATGTAGGGTCGCGACGCGCTCGGGATCAGCTCGACCGCGGCGATCCACCAACCCGAGCTGACGATCACGGCCACCGCGGCGGCGAGGATTTGACCGATCCGGCGGCCGACCGAGGGCGGGCCGGCGAGGAGATACACGCCGGCGAGGACCGGGATGATGATGAAGGCCTGCAGTTCCTTGGCGAGGAATCCACCGCCAACCAACGCGCCCGCCAGCACCAGCCAACGCGTCCGACCATTTTCGACCGCGCGCAGGGTCGCGTAGGTGGCGGCGGTGATCAGCAGCACCAGGAGCGCGTCGGGGTTGTTGAACCGGAACATCAGGCCGGCGACCGGGGTCAGCGCGACGACCGCGCCGGCGAGGAGGCCGGCAGCCGGCCCAAACCAGCGGCGGATGGCGAGGTAAACGACCGCAACCGTCGCCACCCCTTCCAGCGCCTGCGGCGCGAGCACGCTCCAGGCGTTGAAGCCGAAAAGGCGCGCCGAGATCTCCATCACCCAGAGCGCACCGGGCGCCTTGTCGACCGTGATGAAGTTGGAGGCGTCGAGCGAGCCGAAGAGGAAGGCGGCCCAGCTCCTGGTTCCTGCCAGGACGGCGGCGGAATAATAGGCGTTGGCCCAGCCAGATGCGGCCAGGTTCCAGAGGTAAAGCAACGCGGTTGTCGCTAGCAGGCCGAACAGGGCGGGCCGGACCCAGGCCGGATCCTGAACCTCGCCCCGCACGAGTGAGAAGAGCGCACCCTGAATGCGTGGCGACGCCGAAGCGGGTCGATGCGTCGGGAGCGTCCGAGTGTTTTCCATTGCCGAGGTCAAGACTGCTCTTCCGAACCTTGCGGAAGGGTGACAAACTGAGCACCGCGGGCCGCTGCCGGCAACCCCGTCACATCGACAACCTGAAACCGATGAAGTGATTGATGTGTCAATCATCCGGGTAGCATGGTGATGTGTTGGTAAGCGGTGTGCTCCCGGTAGCGAGCGAGCGAGCCATCGTGGCGGCTCGCTCCGGAACGCGCCGGCACATGACGTCATCGGAGCGCGCCGTTTGGCGGTCGCTTCTCGACACGACGAGCGAGCTTCGGAGAATTCTGGGCGCCGAGTTGCGGGAGTCGAGCCTTTCACCGGCCGACTACCAGGTGCTTCTGGCATTAAGCGAAGCCGATGGCCGGCGGCTACGGTCATCCGAGCTGGCGAGCACCATCGATTGGGAGCGAAGCCGGCTCTCGCATCAGCTCAGACGGATGGAACGACGGCATCTGATCCGGCGCGACGACTGCGCCACCGACAACCGGGGTGCCGAGGTCTCCCTGACTGGAGATGGAGCGCGAGTCTTCCGGCGGGCGACGGCGCCTCACATGAGGGCCATCAAGAAGCACTTCGCTGACGCATTGACGCCTGAACAGCTCGAGGCACTCGGGGATATCCTGCGGGCGCTGCAGAGCCACCTCCAGCCGGATTCGCTTGCTCGTGCCGGGGGTCATCGAACATGACGGGGGTAGCGTTGTCGCCCAGACCGCTGCCGCGGCTGGCCGTGCTCGGCGCGGGGCATGTTGGGCCGGTGATCGCGAGGATTGCCATCGACGCGGGCTTCCACGTGACGATTGCGGCTTCCGGCAGCCCCGAGCAGATCGCACTCATCACCCAGGTGCTGATACCGGGGGCCGAGCCGCGATGGGCCGCGGATGCTGTTGAAAACGCCGGCATCGTGGTTCTGGCCATGCCTCTCCACAAGTTCGCGACCTTCGACCCGGCTCTGGTGGCCGGAAAAATTGTGGTTGACGCCATGAACTACTGGCCGCCCGCCGATGGCGCGCAGGAGATGCTCGAGGATCGCCGGTACTCAAGTAGCGAGATCGTCCAGCGTCGCCTCGCCAACTCGACAGTCATCAAGACCCTGAACCACATCGGCTACCACGACCTGGAAGACGGCCGCCGACCCGCGGGCTCGCCGGAACGTCTCGCCATCGGTGTCGCCAGCGATGACCCACGCGCGGCGCAAGTCGTGGAGGAAGTCATCGACCGCCTCGGCTATGACACGGTCCGGCTTGACAGCTTGCGCGCCGGTCGTCTCCTCGAACCAGGCGGCCCAGTCTTCGGCGCGTTGCTGGGCCGAGCCGCGTTCAACATCGCCATGCACGCCAAAGCGGCATAGAGCACCTGTGCAGTTCCCGCTCGTATTCGGCCTCGACACCTTCGGCGATATGACCCACGACGCCGACGACCATCCACTCTCACACGCCCAGACGATCCGGAACGTCGTCGAACAAGGCGTTTTTGCTGACCAGGTGGGCGTGGACTTCTTTGGGATCGGCGAGCATCACACCGACGACTTCCCAATGCCGGCTGCCGACGTCGTGCTGGCCGCAATCGCGGCGCGCACGCCCCGCATCCGCGTCGGGTCCGCGGTCACGGTGTTGAGCTCGGACGATCCCGTCAGAGTGTTTCAGCGTTACTCCACGCTCAACGCCATCTCCAACGGTCGGGCAGAGGTCATCCTCGGACGAGGGTCAAGCATCGACTCGTTTCCCCTCTTCGGGTACGACCTTGCCGATTACGAGGTACTCTTCGAAGAGAAGGTCAACCTGTTTGCCGAACTACGCAAGGGCGGGCCCGTCACCTGGCAGGGCAAAACCCGCGCCTCGCTCACCAATCAGGATGTCGTGCCGCATACCGAATTCGGACCCTTTCCGGTCTGGATCGGCGTCGGCGGAAGCCCGCAGTCCGTCGTGCGCGCCGCACACTACGGCTTCGCGTTGATGCTGGCGATCATCGGCGGCTCACCAGCACGGTTCATCCCGTTCTCCCGGCTGTTCCAAGAGGCGTTGGACAAATTCGGCCAACCGCCGCTCCCTGTCGGGGTGCACTCGCCCGGTCACGTCGCCGAGACTGATGAGAAGGCCCGAGAAGACTTCTGGCCGCGTTACCTGCAGGTCATCCGTCACGTCGCCGAGACTCGGGGATTCGCTATTCCGACCAGGGAGTCCTTCATGTATGAGGTCGGGCCACAGGGGGCGCTCTACGTCGGATCACCAGAAACTGTCGCGCAGAAGATCGCGGCCAATCTCACCGCTCTCGGCGCAAGCCGTTTCGACTTGAAATACGGAATGGGAGGCCTCTCGCACGAAGCACTCATGAGAAACATCGAGCTGTACGGTGCCCAGGTGATCCCCCGAGTGCGGGCACTCCTGGGCGTAAGGAGCTGATCCGATGCTTGATGCCGAGGTTGCGTTTCCGACCCTCGACAACGCCGAGATCACCGCGATCGAGGCGTTCGGCAGTCGGCGATCAGCATCCGTAGGCGAGTACCTCTATCGGGAGGGAGATGCCAGCTACGACTTCTACGTGGTCGTCTCGGGAGCAGTCGAAATTGCGGTCCAGGCGGACGGCGAAGAACGTATCGTGGCTCGCCACGGACCAGGTGGATTTCTGGGTGAGCTGAACATGCTCTCGGGTCAGCGAGTGTATGTGTCGGCACGCGTCGTGGAACCCGGCGAGGTGATCGTCGTGCCAGCCGCGGCACTGCGCCAGGTGTTCGCCGCCAGGCCAAGGCTCAGCGACACCATCCTCGCCGCGTTCATCGCCCGACGGGCCAAGCTTTTAAGAGATGCGGCGACCGCCATTCGCGTCGTCGGCTCTAGGTTCTCCCCGGATTCGCTCCGACTCCGAGAGTTCTTGGCCCGCAACCGTATCCCGCACGAGTTCATGGATGCCGATCGCGATGTCCACGTCGAGCGGCTTCTCCGCGAGGTCGGCGTGGAACCTTTGGACCTTCCGGTCGTGATCGTGTCGGGGTCGGTCCTGCGCCACCCGACACCGGGAGAGCTCGCGGCGTACTTGGGCCTGAGCCTCGATGCCGGGAGCCAACGCCGCTTCGATCTCGTCGTCATCGGCGGCGGCCCGGCCGGCCTGGCGGCCGGAGTCTATGGCGCCTCCGAAGGTCTTGACACGCTGGTCGTGGAAAGGGTCGCGGTTGGAGGCCAGGCTGGCGCCAGCTCGCGGATCGAGAACTACCTCGGGTTTCCAACCGGAATCTCCGGTGCCGACCTCACGCAGCGAGCGGTGGTGCAGGCCGAGAAGTTCGGCGCTCATCTGACCAGTCCGTGCACGGCGACTGGACTGCGCGAGGCAGCCGGCTATCTCGTTGTTCCCCTCTCTGATGGGACAGAGGTCACGGGCCGCGCGGTGATCGTGGCCAGCGGTGCCCGCTATCGCCGGCTCGACGCCGCGCGTCTGGAGGAGTTCGAGGGCAACGGCGTGTACTACGCGGCAACCGAGATCGAGGCGCGTCTCTGCGCTGGGTCACCAGTCGTTGTGGTGGGTGGTGGCAACTCCGCCGGCCAAGCCGCCCTTTTCCTCGCCGAGGCGTGCAGCGAGGTCTCAATCGTCATCCGCGGACCCGACCTGGGCAAGAGCATGTCACGGTATCTCGTCGACCGGATCAAGGCCAACCCCCGCATCGCGGTACGAATCCACACGGAGATCGAAGGCCTCGAAGGCGATCAGACGCTCACCGCAGTGCGCCTCCAGGCCGCCAGCGGCAATATCGTCTTGCCCTGCGTCGCGCTGTTCTCTTTTATCGGCGCGGAACCCGCCTCGGGGTGGTTGTCGGGCTGCGCCGTCCTCGACGAGCGCGGGTTTGTGCTTACGGACCGGTCTCTTGGGGCAGAGCGCCTGGACGCGCGATGGGAGGGCCTTGGCCGCGTGCCGCTCCCGTTCGAGACCAGCCATCCCGGCTTGTTTGCCGTTGGCGACGTGCGCGCCGGCTCGATCAAGCGAGTCGCGGCCGCTGTCGGTGATGGGTCTGCGGCCGTGCGCTCCGTTCACGAGTACCTGGCGTTCGCCCACTCCGAGGCGTGGAGGAGTCAACTGTGAGTATGTCGAGAGCCGACGAACCCGTCCAATTCGCCACCGAGATCCAACCGCTGTTTCGCCCGAAAGACCGTCCATCGATGCGGAGGCACTTCGACCTCGGGTCCTACGAGGACGTGAGCGCGCACGCGGACCGCATCCCCGAGCGTTTGCGGGCCGAGGTACGTCGGCCACGCCCGCGGCGACGAGCCTAAGGTCATCCTCAGCGAGGCCGCCATGGCGCCCACGGGGGACCAAGCACTGGTGAGCGGCCCTTCAGAATGTCCTCCATGCGCTGACGCACACCGGGAAGCGCCTCACGATGCGGGATTACATAGAAGCGTTGCTTCTGGATCGCGTCGACGACGATGGCGGCGATCTCGGCTGGGGACGTCCCCGTGGCAACCAGCTGCTTGATGAACCCGATCGCGGCAGCCGCCTCCTGGGTCAGCACAGGTTGGGTGGCGGGCCGGTACTCGGCCGGACGATTGCGCCCGGACTCCGAAATGTTGGTCCGCACCCAGGCCGGGCATAGGACCGACACGCCCACATTCGCGCCGCGCAACTGGAGCGACACATGCAGGGACTCCGACAGCGCCACCACCGCGTGCTTCGTCAAGGTGTAGACCCCCATCGCGCCCGGCGCCGATGTGTTCAGGCCGGCCATCGAGGCCGTATTGACAACGTGACCTTCCTCTTGTTCCAGGAGAATCGGAATGAAGGTACGCATGCCGTTGATGGCACCCCACAGGTTGACCCCCAACACCCATTCCCAATCCGCCTGGCTCATTTCCCAGAAGGCGGCGCCTGAACTGGCGCCCACCCCGGCGTTGTTGCAGACGACATGGATGCTGCCGAAGGCCTTCAGCGCGTCTTGCGCAAGCCGGTCGACCTGGTCGGCTTTGGACACATCGGTCGGTACGGCCAGAACCTCGGCGCCCGCCGACCGCAGGGAACGCTCGGCGCGGCCCAGCGGTTCGATCTCCACATCCGCGAGGACAACTTTCATCCCTTCCGCGGCGAATCGGTCGGCCATGGCCAGGCCGATGCCACTTGCGGCGCCCGTGACAACCGCGACCCGACCCTTCAAGGATTTCATTGCACGGCCTCCAGCGCTGAGCAATCGCCTCTTGCGCCTTCCGATTCTAGGTCGCATAGCGCTTCATCGTCGCGACGTACCATGACGCTGAGTCGACCATCGCTTCCTCCGTCGCTGGGAGGTTATGAGTACCAAGGGGTGACTACGGTATGCACAAAAGGTTGGTGACGCGCTACGCCACACAGTCGTCGGTAGCCGCGGATGAAAACCAGCGACGCATCGAGGGCGTCTTTGCTGAGCTGGCCGCGAACAAACCCGACAATGTCAGTTACATCGTGCTCCGGCTCGCGGACGACTCGTTCGTCCACGTGTCCTTCCACGACCACGGAGATAACGAGGTGAATCCAATCGTCTCGACGGTAGCCTTTGCGCATTTTCAGCAGGACCACACCGCTCGCCGCCAAGGTGCCGTCGACCAACAAACCGCAAACCTCGTGGGCGCCTACATTACGAAGATCGAGTGAGGCCCGATGGTCACCATGACATCGTGCCAATCCCGGGGACAAAGCACGTGTCGCGGGTCAACCGATAGCCCCCGTAACCCATGACTAAGAAGTGGACCCCCGAAGCAATCCCCGACCAGCGCGGCCGCAGGGCGATCGTCACCGGCGGCAACAGTGGCCTCGGTCGGATCGTTGCCCGCGAGCTCGCCGGACATGGCGCGGAGGTGATCATCGCCAGTCGGGATAGTGCGAAGGGCGAGGAAGCCGCGCGGGCGATCACCGCCGCATTTCCGTCATCGACTGTGAAGGCTGCGCAGCTCGATCTTGCCAACCTCGGTTCGATACGAGCGTTCGCTGATCGCGTCCGGGCTGCCAACGACCCCATCGATCTGCTGATCAACAACGCCGGCGTGATGGCCGCCCCTTATCGACGGACGGCCGACGGCTTTGAGCTTCAGTTTGGGACCAATCATCTCGGCCATTTCGCGCTGACCGGACTCTTGCTGCCCCTTCTTTATGGGCGGCCCGACGCTCGGGTTGTGACCGTCAGCAGCAATAACCACAAGTCCGGGCGGATGCGGTTCGACGACCTGCAGGGCGAGCGCCGCTACTCCCGCTGGGGAGCCTACGGTCAGTCCAAACTCGCCAACCTGCTCTTCGCGTTCGAGCTTGACAGACGGCTCAAGGCCGGCGGCTGGCCATTGATCAGCCTCGCGGCTCACCCCGGATACTCGGCCACCAACCTGCAGCTCAGTGCGCCGCCGCTACAGGAGCGCCTGGTGATGCGCGTGAGCAACCGCCTTTTCGCCCAGCCCGCTGAGATGGGCGCCCTCCCTCTCCTTTATGCGGCCACCGCCCCGGGCCTGCGGGGCGGCTCCTACGTCGGACCGGACGGCGCCGGAGAGATCCGAGGGCACCCAATCCTGGTCCTGGCGAAGGCGCATGCCTATGACGAGAAGGACGCGCGGCGTCTCTGGGAGATCTCGCAGCGGCTGAGCGGTGTCGAGTACGACTTCAGAGCGCCGACGGCAGCCTGAAGCCGCGGGCTGCGATCTGTTTCTCGCATCGTCGGAGGTCTCGTCGATCACAGACCGGTCGCTCGTGGTGGGGAATAATCGACGACTCGACATAGTTAAACTCGGCATGGCTACCAGGATTTCAGTCCCGGTTGAAACCGGTCGAACAGCCGTTCAGCTGCCGCGCAACCTGAATCTCGCGCTCGCGGTGATCGCGGCAGCGCAGTTGATGGTGATACTCGACGCCACCATCGTGAACATCGCTCTCCCCTCGATCCAGCGGGCGCTGAAGTTCAGCCCCACCGGCCTGGAGTGGGTAATCAACGCGTATTCGCTCACGTTTGGCGGCCTGCTTCTCCTTGGCGGCCGCGCCGGTGACCTGTTCGGACGGCGGCGCATGTTCACGGCAGGGATCGCGCTCTTCACGCTCGGTTCCCTCGCCGGCGGCTTTGCAAATAGCGACGTCTGGTTGATTGTGGCGCGCGCGGCCCAGGGGGTTGGGGCGGCGATCGTGGCGCCGACCGCGCTGTCGCTGATCGCCGACACGTTCAGTGAAGGGGCTGCACGCAACCGGGCCCTGGGCGTTTATGCCGCGGTGGCCGGCGCCGGAGGTGCCGCCGGGCTGCTCCTGGGGGGCATCCTCACCAACTTTGCGTCCTGGCGGTGGGTCCTGTTCGTGAATGTGCCGATCGGCGTCGTACTGGCCATCGCGGCCCCGCGCGTGCTCGCGGCGGCGCCGCGCCGGCCGGGCCGGCTCGACCTGCCCGGCGCGCTAACGGTGACCGCCGGCATGGTGCTCCTCGTCTACGGATTGTCTCGCGCCGCCACCAACGGTTGGACCGACAGCATGACGCTGACCTCGCTCGGGGTCGCGGTGGGGCTCCTGGCGGTGTTTATGACCATCGAGCTTCGCAGCAAGCACGCCCTGATGCCGTTCAGCATCTTTGCCCACCGCAACCGCAACGGAGCGTATGCGCTTTCTCTCGTCATTGGCGTGGCAGTGTTCGGGGTGTTCTTCTTTTTGACCCAGTTCGTACAAAACAATCTTGGCTTCAGCCCATTGCAGGCCGGGTTTGCCTTCCTACCCATGACGGCCGGCATCATCGTGACCTCACAGGTCGTCGCCCGGCTGGTCGGCCGGTTCGGACCTCGAGTCTTCATCACAGCCGGGCCGCTGATCGTCGCCGCCGGCCTACTCTGGCTTTCTAGAATCAATGACCAGACGGGTTATTTTCCCGGCCTGGTCGGCCCGATGCTGCTCGTCGCCATCGGGATGGGCAATATCTTCGTCCCCCTGACGCTGATGGCCGTCTCCGGTGCGCGGCCCGAGGAGTCTGGCCTCGCCTCCGCGCTCCTCAATGTCGGGCAGCAGATCGGGGGCTCGATCGGGATTGCGCTGCTTGGGACGGTTGCGGCCACCGTGACAACCAATCAGCTCGCCGGCCATATACCGACCCATGCGGCGGTCAATTCGGCGCTGGCGTCCGGCTACGGCGCCGGGTTCGAGCTCGCCGCCGCGCTCGCGCTTGCCGGCTTTGCGCTCGCGCTCGCGGTGATCCGTGGGCGCCGGGCTGCGGAGCGCGCCCGAACCGCAGAGGCGACCGCCGCTTAGCGTCGCTCTGCGAGGGCGATTCGCGTCGTCCAGTTCTAGCCACGACCCGGGTTTTCGGCCGTAGCGGTGACGGTCGCGGCGCTTGATTGCTGGGTAGCCGCGTTGTCGATCGTGCACCCGACCGTGGTCGTCCCGTTGTACCCCACATCCGGCATGACCTGCACCTGGCAACTTCCGACGACCTGTCGGGAGGCCGTGTCCCTCATGGTGAAGGTGATGGTGGACGGCGCCTGGGCAGGAATCATCCCGCCCAGATTCTTGAGGAGCGCCGAAACCGCGCATAGCGAGCCGCATCCTGAGACGTCGACCGACACCACCGTATAAATCGGCGGCAGCGTACTGAGGTTGGAGAAATCGATGATGTCTCCGGGTGGCGAGATCCGGAAGTCGCGGTTGAAATGACTGAACTGAAGGTCGGCATCGCGAATGCCATCGACGATCACGCCATGTTTCAGGTGGACCCGAAGCACTTGATAGGGGGCCTGAGCCGCGATGAACACCTCACCTCTGGGGCCGGATAGGCCAACCGCATCGAGCCCATCCACGGTGACGTGGTCGGTCCGCTGCGTGACGGCCTGCCCGAGGAACGTCGATCTGAACGCCTCTCCATCGGTCAGGTCCGTCAGCTGGGGAACGTGGCCGGCGGCGCCCTTCCACCACCCATTCCCCGCCGCCTTGACAAAGCTCCGAGAAACCAGATCGGTGCCCATGTGCGCCGACAGGAACTGTTGCCCGCGGAAGGAGGCGTCGTTGCCGATGATGATCGCCTCGAGCTCGACGTTCGTGGTCCTGACCGTGATGTGCGCGGAGCTGGGCCGCCCCACCTGCAGGTCGATCGACCAGCGGGTGGCTCCCTCGCTGTACGATCCACTGATCTCGAAGCTGTTGGCCGCGACCAGGGTCTCGGTGGCACCACGCTCCAGGGTTCGCGTCGTTGGCAGGCCGAGACCGAACGGAAGGTCACACGCCGAGAGGGCGGCCACAAGGACAGCTCCGAGCAACCCGGCTCGTGTCCGGTGCCACGCGCGCGAGAGCGAACGAAATGCTAGCAAGGGCCTGAGGGTGTAACGGGTGGGCCCTTCCAACCGTTACTCACCCGTGCAGACACGGGGTGGCGGCACGCGCCGGGCGGTTCGCCTGTTCGGCCGCGAATATGCCGTCTTTCTCCCGAGTATTCGGGATCCCCGGATGCACGTGGCGGCGGTGCTGGTCACGCTGCAGGTGCTGGGCCAGACCGTGCTCGGCTTCCGGCTCTCGGTCGCGCAGATTCTGATCTGCCTCGGGACCGGGGCCCTGATCGAATTCGTCGTCGCCTTCTTCAAGGACACCGCCATCATGTGGCCGGCGAGCGGATTGCTGACGGGCAACAGCACGGCCTTCATCCTGCGCACCCCGGGCACGCTCCACGGCCAATGGTGGAGCCTGCACGGGATCTGGATCTTTGTCGGCGTTGTCGCCATCTCGATGGCGTCGAAGTACTTGATCCGCTGGCGTGGACGGCACATCTTCAACCCCTCGAACCTTGGCCTGGTCATCGCCTTCGTCGCGCTGGGCCCGCGGTTGACGGAGCCGCAGGACCTCTGGTGGATCCCAATGGGGCCGTGGCTGATTGTGACCTACGCCGTCCTGGTGGTCGGGGGACTATTGATCGCGTGGGAGCTGCGACTACTCGGACTCGAGCTGGGTTTCATGGCCGGGTTCGCGGCCTTCACGGCCCTCGCGCTGGCCCTGGTGCCCGACCACTGCATGGTGGCCAGCTGGCACGTGGCTCCCATGTGTGGACGAGACCTCTGGCAGACGCTCGTCACATCGCCGGAACTCCTCGTCTTCGGGCTCTTCATGATTCCCGACCCCAGGACCGTGCCCGACCGCCCGGTTGCGAGGATCGCGTTCGGCATTTTCGTAGCCATCCTGGCGGTGCTGTTGCTGGGTCCAACCACGCTGGAGTTCTGGACCAAGACGGCGATCCTCGCCAGCCTCGTGATTGCCTGCGCGTTGCGCTTTGCGCTGGCGCGGTTGCTGGCTCCGCTCGAAGCCCGGGGCAGGCGCAGGGCCCGCACGCGTCGCCTGAGTTGGCGGCTGCCGGCTGCGCTCGCCATCGCGCTGATATTGGTTGGGAGCCTTCCGGTAGCCGCCGATCTGTCCACCCACAGCCCCGAGCCGGCCGCCGGGCTGAGCGACGGCACCACGCCAACGCTCGCGCTCAGCATCGGGGCCGAGCCGGCGATCGCCGACTGGGTCTCCAGTTCCGCGAGTGCTGCCCTGCCGCCGTCAAGAAATTCGGGACCCGCATCCGCGTCGGCACTGGTGTGGGTGGTGCCGCCGATGCCGACCTTGACCATCGCATCGGACGTGGTCGCCTTCGATCAGTCCGTGACGCCGGCGACCGCAACCAGGATGGCGCATGACGTGGTGCTCGACCTGATCATCGAATCCGAAGCGCGTCGTGCCCACGACTTGTCGCTGGCAGCGAGTGGAGCCACCGGCGACGGGCTCAAGGAATTCGCGGACGTGCTCAACCAGGACATCGCCGCCGGAAAGATCATCCAGAAGACTTACACCTTCGATCAGGCGGGGCTTTCCCTGTTCCTGCCCAAGTTCAGCACGCAGGCGTCGCGGCTGGTCGGCGTCACCTTGCACGGGACGAGCACCTTCACCATCAGAGATGCGGCCGGCAATGTGCTCTCCCAATCGAGTACGCCATATTCGAAGAGCTGGGGTCTTGATACCGCTTCAACCGCAAACCACCAGGTCATCATCAACGATTACACCGACCTGGCCCCCGCCCCGTAATCGTCATCGGGGCTTAGGATGGAATGAAGCATGGCGAAGACTACCGACCTCCTGTGGAAGCTGGCCGAAAGCGATGAGGTCCAGATCGAGACCCGGCGGGATTCAAAGTCGCCCGCGCCGGGGGCCGTAAGGTGACCGCTTAGACCAGGCCGCGCTCCACGGCGTACCGGGTCGCCCCGCTGCGTGAGGCCACGCCGATCTTGCTGTAGATCGAGCGGAGGTGGGCGTCAACGGTGCGCGAACTGAGGCCTAAGTGTTCAGCAATCTCGCGATTGGCCAATCCTGCCGCGACGCGCTTCAGCACATCCAGCTCCCGGGCTGTCAGCTGATTACGATCTTTGGCGCCCGATCCCGAGATTCCTATATACACAATGCTGCTCTTTGTTCAGCATAACAGTCAGCAGCCTGGTAGGCCCGAAGCCGGAGGCGGCCTAGGTCATCTGATGCTCGATCGCGTACCGGGTCGCGGCGCTCCGATTGGAGACGCGGAGCTTCCGGAAGATCTCCCGGAGATGGGCATGCACGGTCCGACGGCTGACAAACAGCTCATCCGCGATCTGTGCGTTGGTCCACCCTCGGGCGAGCAAGCGCAGCACCTCAAGCTGGCGCCGGGTCAGCGCATCGTCGGCGACCGTAGCCGTCTGCCCTGAGCGGACGGGCGGCATCTCGGTATCCATCGTGCTCCCCCTGCGCTTGCGCCGGCCCCCAGTGCCAGGCCCGATCGCGGCCCATACGTCGCGTCGCCGACCTGGCCAGGATTACTTAAGAATTGGCGCAGCGCGCCGCCCTTGTCATCCTTCGTTTGGATGATTTTTGGAGGAGCCGGCTTCCCCTGGCTCCGACCGCTCGCCGCCCTGACGGACCGCCTCCGAGTGGAGCCCGCGCCCAACGATCCAGGCGGCCACCTGGGCGCGGGACCGAAAGCGCAGCTTGAACAGAATGTGGGCGACGTGGGAGGAAACGGTGGCGGCCGTGACATTCAGCTGGCGAGCGATCGCCCCATTGGTCAGGCCCATCGCCAACAGCTCTGCGACCTCGTACTCGCGTTGACTCAGCCTCTCGTTATTGGGGGATCGTGGTGGCTCCCGAGCCAGACCGAAGATTCGCAGAACGCCCGACGCCTCTTCGCGGCGCCGCATCGCATCCTGCCGATCCGCGTTCGAACGGTACGAGGCGCTGACGTCCATGATGACGTTGAGCAGATATATGACGCCTGGTGCCCCGCTAAGCGGATAGATTTCCCAATCCCAGCGGCTGGTCTCCCCGCGGCGGCCGCGCTCCACCGCGCCCAGCTCACGGAACTCGAAGGCCTTGAGATGCTGCGGCTGGGCCGTCGCACAGACCTCACGCATGAGCTCGAGCACTCCGGCTTCCTCGGCACTCGGGAACAGGCCGGCAAGGGTCTTGCCCGCCACCGGCAGCTTGTCAGGGTCGAGCCAGCCTTCCCACACGCGGTTGGCATACAGGATGTGGAAGCCGTCGTTGCAATCGCTGACGTGGAAGCCGATCGGGAGAGAGTCGAGCAACCGTCCGAGGATGTCCAGGGCGTCCGACTCTGGCGATGCCCGAAGCACCGAGCCCAGCGAATGCAGTGTCGACTTGGACGGCGGACTCAGGCTAAGACCCTCTGGGTCGCGGCACCCCCGGCGGGAGCTTTCACAAGCTCCCCGAATGACTTATTACTCGACAGTAAGCCACGGGGCGGCGCCCCGTACATCGGCAGGAGTGCCTAATTCACCGGCCTAAACCGCTCAGCTCAGCCAGTAACCCACCTGAGGCCCGAAGATATCCGGGTGCTGCTTGAGCGCCTCGATGACCGTCACGCCGTCGAAAGCGCGGACGTCGTAGGCGCAAAGAACCACGACGGGAAATCGTTTGAAGAGCGGCCCGACC
The DNA here is from genome assembly GCA_036732165.1 of Candidatus Dormiibacterota bacterium. Lineage (GTDB taxonomy): Bacteria > Chloroflexota > Dormibacteria > CF-121 > CF-121 > JALYYC01. Next base: position 23,279 of record DAINCX010000006.1, read on the forward strand.
TGCCGCTCGACCGAAAGATGCTCGCTGAGCGAGCCGACGGTCTGGACGTTGGCGATCACCTCGGCGAGGACGCGGATGGGTCCGGGCCGCTTGCGGGACGAGGCGGTCAAGAGTTCCTCGAATCGTGCCACCTGCTCACGGGCGGGGCCGGGCACTTCGGGGAACAGCATGAACTGCCCGCCGCGGATCGCCTCCGCGACGTCGATGCCCTCTTCCCGCAGGGCCGCAAAATAGCATTCGCGCACCTCAGGGATGGCCCGCAGCAACACCGTGTCTCCAGCCAGCAAGCCGTCTCGGAGCAAGGGGAGGCCAAGCCGGAGCCGACCGGCATCCGTGGTGTAAAAGGTCGCCAGGTGGCTCCCCAGGGAGACCTCGACATCCTGGATGCTCATCGTCGATGGTGGGCTGGCGTCGACGATGCCAGCGTGCTGGCGCTGGCCTCCTTGCAGGAAGACCCGGAGGTCTGTCTCGCGAAGGCGCCGGGCGCGTCGGCGACCAACACGACTCGACGGCAGGATGCCGCTATCCGTCCAGCGCCGGATCGAGGCCTCGCTGACCTTCAGGAAGGTCGCGGCTTCTCGTGTGGTGAGCAGACGCTCATCCGCAGTCGGGTTCTGTGGACGGTTCCCAGCGCTCATGCGTATTCGTGCCTGTCCAGTTTGGATCGATGCGCGGCGTGGTTTAGTGCGCACTAACTCTAAAGGACGAGGCAACCAGCCGCAAATTCCGGTTCGATTTCCCGCATCGGCGGTCGTGGCCGGCCGATGAAGCGCGCGTGAAGCCGGCATGAAGCGTGAGGCCTGGGGGCCACAGATCGCACTTGCGGAGCGCCCAGTGACGGAGCAATATAGGGACTCGGGGGTAAATAAACAGTTTGCAGAAGTCGCCGTCGGCACTGTATGAGCTCGCGACGGTGCTCCGGGCATCACCTGAATCTGATGCCCTGCTGATCCTCGGGCGACTGCTGGATTCGCTTCCTATCGGCTTCCACGTCACGGACTGTGGTGCCACGTTCACCGTTGTGTATGCGAATCGGGTCTGGGAACGCTGGCTCGGCCCGGAAAAACTGCCCGTCGCGGGCAAGCCCCTCGCGGAACTCTTCCAGAGCGCGGAGGCGGCGGGAGTCCTCGACATTATGCGGAGGGTTTGCCTCACGGCCAGGCCCGAACATCTGAAGCACTTCGAGTTTCGTGAGCTCGGCATCCTCCAACGGGGCCAGCGGGGCGAGACGAGCCGGTGGGATTGGGAGATCTATCCGCTGAGTGGATCAACCGGGCAGGTGACCTACCTGCTGAACGTCATCATGGACGTGAGCGAGCCCACCCCGCGCCGGAACCGAGCCTCGGCAGAGGATCGGCAAGCCCGGAACCGCCGCCGGGAAGCGGCCTCAGGCGTCCTACGGATCTTCGGGGTCGCCCCGGAGCAGGTGGGCCGCAAGCAACCTGAGCAATTGAGCGAGCGCGAACACCAGGTGGCGGACCTGCTGGCGTTGGGCTTCACCAACGCGGACATCGCCAGCCGGCTCAACGTCAGCCCGGCCACCATCGCGTCCCATGTCGCCCGCATCCTGGCGAAGCTCGGCTTCCGCTCTCGCACCCAGGTGGCCGCCTGGGTCGTCGCCCGCCGGCTGGCGGACGCCGGGTCGAGCGGAGCGACCGGCTCTTCAGTCACGGGTGACGCGGAGTGAAAAGCTAGCTGCTCAGAAAAGTCATCCGAATGAAGGATGACACCCTGAGCCGCGGGGTCCATCCTGTAGCTGCCCCGGGGTGGGGACGCAGCATGGCATCAGCGCTCATGGGACCAGGACCGGGAGAACCACTTCCCGAAGAAGCCCTCGAAGTCGTCTTCATCGCGAAGGATCGGGGACTTGCCGAACTTTACCGGCTTCGTCTTGAGCTGGACGGCTACTGGGTGACGCTGTCGCCAACCATCGAAGCCGGACTCCGAAGTTTTCGTAACCGCCTGCCCGACATCGTCTTTCTCGACCTGGGCGACGAGACTCGAATCAAGACCACCGCGCTGCAGGAGCTTCGCGGGAATCTGGCCTGGCGGGAGATTCCGGTCATCCTGCTCTGGCGGGGCGATAGCGAGGTGGTCGAGGCCATCGACCTGCAGCTCAGCAAGCAGGACTTTATCGTTCGAGTCGACACCGTCCCCAGCGAAGAGTTCTGGACCGACCAGACCGACTGTCTGGTGTCGTCTGCGCGGCCAGTGCTTGGCGGGGCGTCGGATCTAGGCGCAACCCCGGCGCGGAGGTCCCGACGGCCGGCGCAGCAACGACCATCAGCGTCAAGCTGAGCGAGACTCTCGCCGTCGCCTGAGCTGCTCCAGGCCGACCCCGACCAGCAAGCTCAACACACCAAGACGTATCGCGACGTCGGCGAGATTGAAGTCGGTCGGCCAGACCCGGATCTGAATGAAATCGGTGACGCCGGCGATCCGGATCCGGTCGAGGAGATTCCCGACGGCGCCGCCCCCGACCGCACCCAGGGCGATGATGCTGAGGAGGTCGGACACGTACCCCCTTAAGAGGATCACCATGATGGCCACCACCACCAGCAGCGTGGCGACGGCGAAGAGCAGGTTGTGCCCGCGCAGCACGCTGAACGTCGCGCCGCTGTTCTTCAGCAGACGGAACCAGAGCCAGCCTGGCAGCACCGTCACCCGCTGTTCGGGGGTCAGGCGAGCGGTTGCCCAGGCCTTGCTCGCCTGGTCAGCCGCGACGACCAGGATCGCGACCAGGGTGGCGCCAGCCAGACCACGACGGGACATCGCGCCATGCTAGCGACTATCCGGGCTCAGGCTTAAGGTCGGCGGCCTAAGGTTTGACGCTGGGCCGGGGCGACCTGGCGGGCGGGGCCGGCGAGCCCTGGGCGTGCGCCTTCCCCGACGGGGACGTCTCGGTGCTGCCCTGCCCGTTCCCCACCGGCGCGGCCGCAACCTGGAGCGCCAGCTGCGCGCGGTCGCGGGCGTTGGTGATGGCCGTCAGCGCCGCCGGATTGGTGACCTGGCCCTGGAGGCCCGCGAGCTGGTTGTCGTGCGTATCGACGGCCTGCTGCAGCTGCCGTTCGAGCCCGGTCCCGAGCGCGGGGTCCGCGGCCTTGGCCGTCTGGACGGCAAGCGCCGCGCCATTGAGCTGCTCGTCCAACCCCGCCAGCGCGCGGTCGGCCAGGTCGACCCGGTGACGGGCGAACATCGCCTCGGCCTCCCGAAGACGAGTCCGCGCGAGCGAGAGGTGATAGTTGAATTGGGCTGCCGGGCTGAAGGCGAAGGCACCCTCGACCGTCTCGATCGTGCCTTTGATCGGGTACAGGGCCGAGTCCGGCAGGCTGTCGGCCGCGGCGGCGACGGCTCCGGCCACCAGCAGGGCTGCCGCGGCCAGCCCGGCCAACACCAGCCGCACCGTGGAACGCGCATTCGAACGCCTCGAGGTCGGCTTCTGAACCTCGGCGATCACGAGGTTCCAGCCGCGAATCTTGGCGGCGGGGGATGGCATGGCTGGTTCAACCGACCGAAGGCGCTCGGCGAGTTGTTCGAGTCGCTGTACCTCGGACATCAATTGACCGGCCTCCCCTGCAGCGCCCGCTCGAGCGAGGCCAGGGCCCGATGCTGCAGCGCCTGGACGGCGCCGACCGTCTTGCCCATGATGTCGGCAACCTGGGCGGCGGTCAGATCCTGGAAGAAGCGGAGAACCAGGACCTGCTGCTGCTCTTCAGTCAGATCGCGGATCGCGCTGCGCAGGTCGTCATTGGACAGGCGTTCCACCGCCAGATCCGACGGGTCCGCGGACTGCGGCAGGGTTGCCTGTTCCAGCGAGACCAGGGTGACCTTGCCGTGGCGCCGGTAATGGTCGATGGTCGCGTTGTGGGCGATCCGGTACACCCAGGATGAGAAGGCGACGCCCTGGTCCTGGAAGAGATCGAGGCGAGTGAGGCTCCTGGTCATCGTGTCGATGGCAAGGTCCTCCGCATCCTCGGCGCGACCGAGCCGCGCATAGACGTAGTTGTAGATCCGGTCGAAGTATCGCTCGAAGAGAGCCCGCACCGCGTCCTGATCGCCCCGCCGAGCACGCTCGACGAGAGGGCGATCATCGTCGGCCGGGGCCTTCCCGAACACCCGCATTGGGGCTCATTATGGGCGGCGGCCCGAATTGGACGACGGGACGCAATCGTATTGGCGGAAGACATGGCTCACCTCTTAATACGCGGCCCGGTCGGCCATGCATATGTCCGGGCTTGGACCCCGGGTGGCAATGCTGTAACAAGGTGGTCACAGCCAGCCCCGCGTCGAGCCGTCAGCTGACGGTGATCTCGCCGGGCTTGCCCACCGCCAGCGAGCCGATCAGCGAGCCGGTTTCGCCTCGCGACCGCAGCTCCGCCAGGAGCCGGGTCGCCTCCGCCGCGGGGACGGCGATCAGGAGGCCGCCTGACGTCTGGGCGTCGCACAGGAGCGTCCTTAAAGCGGGCGCCAGCGTTGACGGAAAGGTCACCCACCGGGACAGGAATCGCTCGTTGGATCGGGTCCCGCCGGGCACCTCGCCGGCGTCGGCCAGCATCTCCACCTCGGGCAGCATGGGAACGGCGGCCGCGTTGACGGTGGCCGAGAGCCCGGAGGCCAGGGCCAGGTAATGCAGATGACCGAGGAGGCCGAAGCCGGTGACGTCGGTCGCGGCATGGACCCCAACCGCCGCCATCGCCGCCGCCGCCTCCCGGTTGAGCCGCAGCATCCCGGCGATGGCCGCCGCCTGCGCGCGCTCGGGCGCCACCGCATGTTTGATGGCGGTGGTGATGACACCGGTCCCCAGCGCCTTGGTGAGGACCAGGCTGTCCCCGGCCCGGCCTCCCCGGTTGCGCACGATCCGGTCGGGGTGGACGGTGCCGATCACGGCGAGCCCGTATTTTGGCTCGTGATCATCGATGCTGTGCCCTCCGAGCACGTCGATGCCTGCTTCCCGGACCTTGTCCGAGCCGCCGCGAAGGATGTCCGCGAGGATCGACGGCGGGAGTTCCTTGATGGGAAAGGCCACCAGGTTGAGGGCGAGCAGGGGAACCCCACCCATCGCGTAGACATCGCTCAGGGCGTTGGCCGCGGCGATGGCGCCAAACGTATAGGCGTCGTCGACCACCGGCGTGAAGAAATCGGTCGTGACGACCAGGGCCAGCTCGGGACGCAAGCGGTAGACGGCGGCGTCGTCGCCGGTTTCAGTGCCGACCAGGACGTCCGCGTTCTCGAGTCGCACGGGCAAGTGGCTCAGAACCTGAGCCAGGTCCTCAGGACCTATCTTGCAGGCTCAACCTGCCCCGTGGGACCACTGCGTCAGCCGGACTTGCTCGAGCATCGCCTCACTCTAGTGTCCCGAGCGCGTGATCCGTCGGGGCGGACGCTGAGGAAATCGGCTTTGGTACCGTCACGAAGGTGGAGGTCACCTTTTTGGGAACCGGCGCGGCCGTCGCCCCGCACGCGTACAACGCCGCGATCGTGGTGGATCGAACCGTTCTGCTGGACGCCGGCGCTCCGCTCACGGTCCACCTGCCTCGAGCCGGCATTGCCCTGGAGGAGCCGCGCGCCGTCATGCTGACGCACTTCCACGCCGACCATACCTTCGGCCTGGCCTCGTTGATCCTTGGCCGGGTGCTGCGGGCAGAGCCGCCGCCCCCGCTGGCGATCGTCGGCCCCGCCGGGACGCGGGCGTACGTCATCCAGCTGCTGGAGTTTGCCTGGGGCCCCGAGATCCTCGAGGCGGCGCTGGCACGCCGGCAGGTCGAGGTCCAGGAAATGGCCGGCGGCGAGTCCTTCGCCGTCGAGGGAAGCCTGGTCACGGCCTATCCCATGACGCACGTCCCCCGCGTCAGCTGTCTCGGCTATGTCCTGGAGCGCGGCGGCGTCCGCCTCGGCTACAGTGGCGATGCCGAGCTCTCGGCTGGTCTCGAGGCGTTGCTGGGCGCCTCAGATCATGCGGTGGTGGAAATGACCTATGAGGATCCCGGTCCGATGCACCTGTCCCGGGGCGAGGTGGAGGGGCTGATGAAACGCCACCCTGATGTTCGCTTCATTCTGACCCACCGAGCGACAGACGCGCCGATCACCGGCGCGGTCGCCGCTCGCGACTTCTTGACCTTGCGTCTCCCCCTGCGCTGAGAACCTGGCCCTTGAGGAGGGCGTCGCGCCAAGCCCGTGCCACGAATCCGGGATAACTTCGGCGAACTCGCGTCCACGATTCACGCACCTCCGCCAGCTCCGGTTGGTTCAGCCCCCCCCGCCGGAAGCTGGCTCGCGTGTAGAGCGTGCCCAGGGATCGAACCTCACGATCCAGCGGCGGGATCGACCCCGCGAGCCGATCGGCAAATTCCTCAGGCGTATCGCCGTCGTGGCGGGGAACGTGAAGGCGGTCGCCGAGAAACTGGAGCCGTCGCCAGATCCTGGGGATATCCCGCACCCCCATCAACCAGCGAGTCGCGAGCGCCAGTCCGAGGAGGGCGCCGAGCAGCAGCAGGGCGACGACGATCAACATGGGTTCCCAGACATTGGTCAACCCGCCCGACCGCGACGTGCCGGTGACAACCGGAGTGTCCGCCAGGTTGGGCCGCGGCCTGGCGGTCGGGGCTGTGACGGTGGTCGGCGGCGTGTTCAGCTCGGCGGCCGTGATCGGGCGGTTGACCGGGACGTTGATCCCATCGGGCGTGGCTTCGAAGGGGATCCATCCGTAGCCGGGAAAGAACGCCTCCACCCAGCTGTGGGCGTCCAGCGAGTTCACCAGGTAGCGGCGCGTCTTTTCGTCAAAGACACCCTGGCCGAATCCGCTCATCTGCCGGCTGGGGATGCCAAGCATGCGAAGCATGACGTTCATGGCGGTGGAGAAGTCCTGGCAGAACCCCTTGCGAGAGGTAAAGAGGAAGTAGTCGAGCGGTCGCACCCCGGCCGGCGCAGGCGGCGGCGTCAGGGTGTACGTGAAGCGGCCCTTGACGAGAAACCAGGACTCGATCGCCTTCGCGTCGTCGTACGGATTGGTGGCCCCCGCCGCACGCACGATGCTCTGGGCGAGGCTTGCGATCTCCGCGTCGCGCGTGGTGGCGTAGCCGGAGGCGATTCGGCCGCCATCGTAGAGCGACTGGTATGGCGCGACGAAGCCAGGATAATCGGTGCCAGCGTTGCGCAACGTGGTCACGTCAACCTTTGGGGTGGCCTGGGTCACGTTGTATGTATACGGTGGCCGAAGGCTGCCAGTAAAGCGAATGCGGTCGACGGTGTCGAAGATGGTCGTGCCGCTGGCGGCCCCCGAGGTGACGATGCCGCGCACGGTGGTCGGCTGGTCGACCTGGACAACCTCACCGCCACTGAAGACGGTGTTGGCGGTCTGGTCCAGCGGAACCAGCACGCGGATGGCGTCGCGCGTGGTCTCGAGACGGTTCGCGTCCCGGGGAAGATCGTCGCGAGGGACGGCGCGGCCGGCGGGGATCCGTGGCTGCTCCCGCACCGGGATCTCTGGGGTGCTCGGCAACTGGTACCAGGTGATGCCGTCCCACCCGCCGAGGGCGATGCCCCGCCAGTACGGATAGTAATTTGGATTGTCGCCGCTCACGATCATGACGGTCTGCGACTTGGCCTTCAGCTGCGAGCCAGGACGGACCGTTTCGCTGTAGCCGATCGAGCCGACCACGACGTGGCCCGGGCCGGAGCCGAGCCCAAAGGGATGGAGGGAATCAGTGCTCAGGGTGCCCGGGACCAGGAATCCGCTGATGTCCGTACTGCTGAGCGGCGGGATCAACAAAAAGGAGGCGACCAGGAGCGCGCCGATCGCCTCGACGCCGACCTCGCCAAATGTCCAACCCGTGTCCGAGGCCCGGGGCAGGCGACGAATCCGCCAGCGCTCCTTGAGCCCAACGAAATTCAGCCTGAGGAGGACCGAGGCGGCCGCCGCCACCCAGACGACGCTGAGGAAATAGAGCAGCGCATTGGAATCGTTGATGATCTCGACCGCCAGGATGCTGCCCGTAGGGAGGAGCGCGACCAGCCCGTTCCGCCGGCGGAAGACCCACCAGCTCGTCCACACTCCCGAGGTGAGCATCAGCGCGATCAATCCCATCAGCACGGCAGTGCCGGGCTGCGCCGGCAGCTCGGTGACCCAACGCTGCAGGCTACCCAGGGTGAGGCCGCCGGTGGTCAGCGGGGAGGGGGTGAGGAGTCCGAGGGGCACCACCACGGCGAGACCGCTCCCGAGGAGGAAGCCGAGCCGGGATAACGGACTGACCGCCAGCGCCCATCCGATCAACGTCGCGATCGCCATGGCGGGCACCAGGCGGCCCTCCGAGAAGGGGACCCAGGCCGCCCGCTCGACCGCGGCGGCCACCGCCCATCCCATCACGATGGCGAGTCCGAGGAGGAGCCAGGTATCCCGGAGGTTGAAGGCCACGACCAGCCTGGCCTGGCGGAAGAGCCCGATGGTGAAGCGGCCGTCATCGTAGCCGAGATGGATCAGCCGGGTAGCCCAGGCGCCGGCGAACGCCAGGCCGGCGAGCAGGACCAGCAGCGCCGGGCTAAACGGCGGCAACCCTGCGCTCCACCGCCGGCACAAAGTCGTCAGGGCCCTTGATCACCCACCAGTTCAACGCCTGTCGCCAGCGACCGGCGGCCGCCAGGCTCGGCTGCGTTCCGCCAAACCCCTGCGGATCGAGGTACACGACCAGGCTGCGGTGACCCCGGATTCCGAGGTCGAGCAACGCCTCCACCCAGCGCTCATCGCTGGAGGCAGTGACGACAATCAGACCGCCCCGATGCCGCCAGTGTTCTCGCTGGGTGGTGAGCAGGGTGGCCAGCGGCACGGTCCCGTCGGCCTGGGCCAGCGTGAAATGCTCGAAGAGTTTCTTGCGTTGTTGGTCACCCCGGGCCGCCTCGATCACGCTCAGCCGGCTATCGTTGCAGACCAGGCCAATGGCTCCCCCGCGCCGGAGCGCCGCATCCGTCATCGAGGCACAGAGGCTCATCGCATACTCCAGCGTCGAGTCCGGCGCGGTGCCGGCGTGAATGCCGGCCTGCAGGTCGAGGATGATCCAGGCGTCGCCACCCTCACGAGTCTCGAAGCTGCGGCTCATCAGCCTCCCCAGGCGGGCTGAGGACGCCCAGTGAATCCGCTTCACGCTGTCGGTTGGCACGTACTCACGGATGCTGGTCGCGTTGGGTGGCACGTCGAGGACGCGTCCGCGCACCTGCTCGTCACCGGCGGTGCTCGGCGCGAGGGCGTCCAGTGCGCCGACCGGGCGGATGACCGGGTACACGACGACGGAGCGGCTGCCGGGCACACGCAGCGTTCGTGGGAAGAGACCGAAGGGATCCCCAAATCGCATCTCGATCGGACCGAACGTGAACAGCCCACGCTGCTTGAATTGACCCCGCGACGTCCAGCGGCGGGCTCGCCGCCCTTTCAGGCTGAAGACGCGACCGGGGTTGTAGCCCGGGAGGTTGGAAAAGTCGGTCAGTTCGATCAGCGGGATCGGGATCCACGACCGGTTCCGAACCGCGAAGTGCTCTTCGAAACTGTCGCCGACCTGGTACTGGCCCTCGGGGCTGTTTCGCTCGACGAGCAGGTTGTCGGTCGCGAGGCGACTCCACAAATAGCTGACGGCGAAGAGGAGCACCAGGGCGTAGAACAGGCTGTACGCGAGGCGGACGCCCGTGATGTAGGCGAAGAAAAACAGCAGCGCCAGGGCCGTGACCAGGGGGAGCCGCGGCAACCGCATGGGATCGGTCCTAGCTCGCGACCCGGCGGCCGAAGCGCGACACCACGTTCGGGGGCGGCACCGGTTCCGACTCGAGGATCTGGCCCAGGATCTTGGTGGCCGTCAACCCGCGCAGCTCGGCATTCGGCTTCAGGATCAGGCGGTGCCCCAGGACCGGGAGGGCGAGGGCCTTGACGTCGTCGGGCGTGACGAAGTCTCGTCCCTCCAGCGCGGCGCGCGCCTGCGACGAGCGGAAGAGGCCGAGCGATCCGCGCGAGCTGGCGCCAAGGCCGATATCTGCGTGCGACCGAGTGCGATGGGTCACCCTCGCGATGTACTCCTTGAGCTGGGGATCGACGTAAATCTCCTGGACCGCCTTCTGGGATGCCAGGACCTCGGCGGCCGACGAGACTGATTCGAGCTGCTCCATCGGCGAGTTTCGCTCGAAGCGATCGAGCATCTGGACCTCATGGGCGACGTCCAGGTAGCCCACGTTGACCCGCATCAGGAAACGATCGACCTGCGCCTCTGGCAGGGGGAACGTGCCCGCGAACTCGACCGGGTTCTGGGTCGCCAGGACGAGAAAGGGCAGCGGCAGCGGATAGGTCGTCCCATCCACGGTCACCTGCTTCTCCTCCATGGCCTCAAGCAGCGCCGACTGGGTCTTGGGTGTTGCGCGATTGATTTCGTCGGCGAGCAGCACCTGCGCAAAAATGGGACCCTGACGGAATTCGAATTGCTGCGTGTTCGGACTATAGATGTTGACGCCGGTGACGTCGGAGGGCAGGAGGTCCGGCGTAAATTGCAGGCGCTCGAAGGCACAGCCCAGCGACCGAGCCAGGGACTTGGCCAGCATGGTCTTGCCGACGCCCGGCACATCCTCGATCAGTAGGTGACCCCGACTCAAGAGCGCGATGACGCAGAGTTCGATCTCCGCTTCCTTGCCGACCAGTACCCGGCTGACGTTGTCGATGATGCGGGATCCCAGTGCCTCGACCGACCCCTTCTCCGTCTGCATACCTTAAGGCTCCTTCCTGATTTCTGAGTCCTGTTGATCGAACGGGATCGGCGGTGACTTCGTTACCGTATCGCGATCCGGCGCACCAGGTGGGCCGCGAAGCCGCCCAGGGTCCCCCCGCTCAAGACCAGCACATCATCGACGACGAGTCCGACCGTATCGAGACCAGCCGATCCGAGCGGGCCGACGGGCCCGACGGCGCCGGCCAGCTCGGCGACGACGATGAAGCTGACCCCCACGACCATCCCATTCCAGACGGCTCCGCCAACCGGCCCCAGGGAGCCGGCCAGCAGGCCGCCCGCCAGGACCGCCGCGAAGGTCAGCAGTCCCTGGGAAAGGAGTGGAGCGCGATGGCTTCCGAAGAGGAGGGTTGCCCCCACGATCTGGAGGACGACGGCGAGCACCAGCCCCAGTCCGGCGGCGAACCAGTCCACCCGTCGCTCGCCCCCCGACTGGGTCTTGGTCATGGGCCCGCTAAGTGTATCGGTCACAGGAGCCGAAGAGCCTGCAGGAACCCGGCCAACGCGGGAGCCACCGCGAGGGCCGGGAGGAAATTGGCAACCTTGATTGGCTTCAGCTCGAGCAGGCCAAGCGCGATCGCCAGGACCGCGATGCCTCCCACCGCGGTGAGCTCGGCGATCTCGGCCTCGGTCAGGCCGGTATGCACGAGGACGGCGACCAGGGTCAGGGTGCCCTGCACGGCGAGGACGGACACCGCGGACAGGAGAACGCCCCAGCCGAGGGTCGCCGCCAGCACGATGGCGCTGAAGCCATCGAGGGTCGACTTGATCGCCAGCAGCGTGATGTCCCCTCGGGCCCCGTCCTGGAAACTGCCAAGGACCGCCAGCGGGCCGACGCAGAAGAGCAGGCTCGCCGTGGTAAAAGCAAGGCTGGCGCGCCCGGGCCGGCCGATGTGGCGCAGCCGCTTTTCCACCGACCCACCAAGCGCCTGGAGGCGGTCATCCAGCCGCAGGACCTCGCCGATGATCAGCCCGGCAAGCAGGCTGAGCAAGAGCACGAGCGGATTCCGAGTCTTGAAGGCCATCTGGATGCCAATGACGGCGGTGAACAGGCCGAGGCCGATCCGCAGGGTGAGCTGCAGGCTCTCGGGGATGAACCGCTTGAGGGTCAGGCCGACCGTCGCGCCAAGCAGGACCGTCCCGGTGTTCAGCGCCGTCCCCAGTCCGTGAATCATCCGTAGACCGGCTAGACTGAACCGATGAACATCTCGATCGATCTGGCGTTGACCGTGACACTGATCACCACGGCGATCACCACCAACAAGATCATCGCGGGGGTCATCATCCTCCTCATCATCGTCGGGATCGCGATCTGGTACATGCGTCGATCGAAGACGTCCTGACCCCGCCCGCGACGCGGCCGACGACTAGAGCTTCTCGAACCGGTCGACGTTGACGATGAAGACCGTGGCTCCGCCAACTTGCACCTCGACCGGGTAAGGCACGAAGAAGTCACCGGGCTCCACCAGCGGGGGCATCGGGTTCATGTATTCGCTCCGCGTGCGACAGTTCTCTTTGAGCAGACCCAGGACCTCCTCGATCCGGTCGTCCTCGATGCCGGAGAAGAGCGTGACATTCTTGTGTTGAAGAAACCCGCCGGAGCTGGCGAAGCGCGTCACGGAGATCCCACGGTCATTCAGCGCATCCATGGTCGACGAGGCGTCTTCACTGTGCACGACGGCGATCAGCAGCTTCACGCCGTCCGCCGCTGCGCCGGGCGGATCCCCGCCGTCAGGAGTGACTGAGTCACATGCGTCAGGATGGCGGCGGCCACGTCGTCGGGCGGCGCCGACGCATCGACGTCCCTCCACCGGCCCGGCTCGTCCGCGGCCATCTGCTGGTACCCGGCCGCGACCCGCTGGTGGAATGCGAGCGTCTCCCGGTCGAGGCGATCCTGGTGCGTCGAGGGGATTCGGGCCAGCCCCGCCTCGACGGGAAGATGCAGCAGCAGGGTCACGCCAGGCTGCAGCCCGCCCGTCACCTCGGCCTGAAGCCGTCGAAGGGCTGCCAGGTCGAGCCCACGCCCATAGCCCTGGTACGCCAGCGTTGAATCACTGTAGCGATCACAAAGCACGACCTCGCCCCGCTCCAGCCGGGGCCGGATGACCTCATCCACGAGTTGCGCCCTGGCGGCGGTGAAGAGGAGCGCCTCGGTCCAGGCCGCCATGGTCGAGACGTTTCCGCCAAGCAACAAGGGGCGGATCACCTCACCGGCGCGCGTGCCCCCGGGTTCCCGGGTCGTCCAGACCGCATAGCCCTCGCCGGCAAGGCTCGACGCCAGCCGATGGATCTGGGTCGACTTGCCGCCTCCCTCCGGACCCTCGAACGTGACAAAGAACCCGCCCGGCTTCCCCGCGGCACTCATCTTTTGGCGAGAACTATAGCGGCTTCAGTCCGCGCTCGTGTAGATGCGGAGCCGGCGGTTCGGTTCCTTCCCGGCGCTCCGCGCCGTCAGCTCGTGGCGCTCCACCAATTGGTGCTGGAGCCGTCGGACGTACGCCGTCTGGGGCGAGAGCTCCACCATGGCGTTGGTGGCCTTGGCCCGGTTGATCCCCTCGATCGTTTCCTGGAGCGCCGACTCGGTTGGATCGGGCGTGTCGAGCTGGTACACCTTGCTGAGCGCATTCCTGATCTGCGTGATGGTGTTGCTTTTCAGGACCTGGATGGGAATGCCGTCGGCCTCGGCCTCTCGTAAGGGGGAGTCCTTGCGCCGGTAATAGTTCTTCAGCGTGACGATCAGATCGGCGTCTTCGATGTGGTTCTGGACGCGGATCGGGACATGCAGGTCGCTGATGGCTTGCTCGAGATAGTTCCGGCTCACCCCATAGGGAAACACCGAGACGGTTTCATGCAGGCTTCGCGACCGCGGGGCCTCGATCGGCTCGCGGACGGCCGCGGCCCGCATCGGCGCGGTTTCCGCGATCCGCGCGACGATCGCGCCGTTGCCACCCCGGACCCGCATCTGCGGCGGCTTCAAGGTTCCGCGCAGGGCGGCGTCGACCACGTCACCCAGCGGCTGATGGATCGCCAGGCGATCACGATCGTGGATCTCGACCAGGACATCGAAGGTGGGCGGGGCCTTTCGCTCCAGCACCGACTTCTGGGTCCCGCGGCGACGGGCCTCCTCGTCCGACAGGGTGACCGTCTGGATGCCACCGAGAAGGTCATTGAGGGTCGGGTTGACCAGCAGGTTTTCGAGGGAGCTGCCGTGGGCCGTGGCGACCAGCTGCACCCCGCGTTCGGCGATGGTCCGGGCGGCACCAGCTTCCAGCTCCGTCCCGATCTCATCGATCACGATCACCTCCGGCATGTGGTTCTCGACGGCCTCGATCATGACGGCATGCTGCAGCAACGGCGTCCGGACCTGCATCCGCCTCGACCGGCCGATCCCGGGGTGCGGAATGTCCCCGTCACCACCGATCTCGTTCGAGGTGTCAACGATGACCACCCGCTTCTTCATCTCGTCGGCCAGGACCCGGGCGCATTCGCGCAACATGGTCGTCTTGCCGATCCCCGGGCGGCCCAGGAGAAGGATGCTTTGGCCCCCGATCACCATGTCCTTGATGATGTCGATGGTGCCCGTGATGGCTCGACCGACACGGCAGGTGAGCCCGACAATCGCCCCGGACCGGTTCCGAATCGCGGAGATGCGGTGGAGGGTGCGTTCGATGCCGGCCCGGTTGTCGTCACCAAACGATCCGACCCGGGTCGCGACAAACTCCAGGTCTTCGGAGGTGACCGGCGTCTCATCCAGCAGGACCTCGGCGTCCGGAAACCTCGCCTCGGGCTCGCGGCCCAGGTCCAGGACCACCTCGAGCAGCAGGCGCTGGTGATCCAGTCGCTTCACCGCGCGGTTGATGTGCGGAGGGAGCGCCTGGAACAGCAGGTCAAGCTCAGCGGGATCCGCGTCGGTCAGGCCGTTCAGCGATCGTCCTGGTTGTAGCACGTCACCTCATCCATACTGCGGCACGAGCCGCTTGTCCTTGATTCTTACCCGCACGCGCGCCGGAACCTTCAACCGGAGTTCACGAACCATCAGGGTCTGCGAGGCGATGCCCTCGAAGCCTTCCCGCATCAGGAGCGCGATCCCAGCCTCATCGTAGTGCCGGAGGCTGCACCAGACCGGGCCGGGCCGATGCTGCGCCACGTAGGCCAGGCTCCGTTCGAGGAGCACCGGCCACAGGTCAGCGGGCTGCGCCGCAGCCATCAGGCCGAGGGTATGTGGCCGGCCACCCCCTCCCGGAACCAGGCTCATCCAGCCGATCACCTCGACGCGTTCGACCACGAACCGCGGCTGGCCGGCTCGCCGGGGAATCCGGGCGCTCCGCGCGGCGGGCTGGAAGGTCCGCCGCCACTCGGCGAAGGTCGATGCCTCGACCGCGGCCACCGTCTTCGGCGTGGTCGCCACATAGAGAAGGTAGAGGCCCAGCTCGTCCTGGCGCCGCATCGCGCGCCATCCGGCGACCGGGGGGGCGGGACGGACGGCCACGCTTTCCTTCAGCAGCGCGTGCTCGGTGGCGTAGGCGGTGAAGCCGCGAGACCGAAAGAGATCGGCGATGGGGTCGTCCACCGGGATGCGCACCATGAACTTGGTGACACCTCGGCTGAGGCCCTCATTGAAGAGGTGGTCCAGCAGGGTGGTCCCGTCATGGAATCGGTCCAGCTGCGGATTCAGGCACAGGTTCAGGATCTGCCAGGCGTGGGAACCCAGGGTCGCGTTTTCGGCCTGGACAAACCCCTGGACCGCCTTGCGCTCATCCTCCATGACGTAGACGTGATCCGCCGGCGAGGTGATGGGCAGGATGGAGGCAAAGGTACTGTTGAGGAGGAACCACAACCGAGACGAGGCGAACTGTCGCTTCACCGGTGACCGCTCCGCCTCCCGCGCCTGCTGGCGGTAGAGGGCCTCGATGCCGGCGAGGTCGCGAAGCTGCGCCGGCCGGACCTGGAGGGTCATCGGCTGCCCTCGATCAGCGAGAGGAAATACTGGTGCCAGCGCCGATCCGAGGTCAGTTCCGGATGGAAAGCGAGCGCAAGCCGATTCCCTTCCTTCAGCGCCACCGGATGCCCAGCGTGCTCGGCCAGCGCTTCAACCGCGTCACCCTTTCCGGTGAGCTGTGGGGCGCGAATGAAGACCGCGGGCCCGGTACCGCCAATAACCGCCGCATCGACCTCAGCCTCGAAACTGTCGATCTGGCGGCCATAGGCGTTGCGGCGGACCGCGATGTCCATCAGGCTCAGCGGTTCCTGATCCGGCCGCCCGTCCTGGATCTCGCGAGCCATCAAGATCATCCCGGCACACGTGCCCAGGATTGGCATGCCTTCGGCGCTCCGCGCCTGGATCTGTTGCTTGAGGTCGATCTCCATCAGCCGCGCCATGGTCGTGCTTTCCCCTCCGGGGAGCACCAGGGCGTCAACGTCCTGCAGGTCACGGGCGAGACGGACCGGCACTCCCTCCACCTCACAGGCCCGAAGCGCGGCCAGGTGCTCACGAAAATCGCCCTGCAGCGCCAGAACACCGACCCGACGCCTTCTCCGTAGCGCCCCCCCGAAATTCCCGGATTTCGTGGGGTTCTGGCTCACCAGCCTCTGCCGGCGAGCAGCTCCTCCTCGGGGATCGCCCCGATCTCTAGCCCCCGCATAGCTTTGCCGAGGCTCTTGGAGGCGTCGGCGAGAATGTCAGGCCGGTCAGAGTACGTGGTCGCCGCCACGATTGCCTTGGCTCGCGCCGCCGGATTCTCCGCTTTGAAGATGCCCGAGCCCACGAAGATGCCGTCACAGCCGAGCTGCATCATGAGCGCGGCGTCCGCAGGCGTCGCAATGCCACCGGCCGCAAAGTTGACCACCGGCAGACGCCCAAGCTTGGCGGTCTCTTCGAGAAGGTCAAAAGGGGCGCCCAGGCGCTTCGCCTCCATGACGAGCTCCTCGGGGCCCATCCCGGTCAAGCGCCGGATGGTGCCGGTCACGGCCCGCATGTGCCGGACGGCCTCGACGACGTTGCCGGTCCCGGCCTCGCCCTTGGTGCGAATCATGGCCGCGCCTTCGGTGATCCGCCGGAGTGCCTCGCCCAAATCGCGGCAGCCGCACACGAAGGGCACCGTGAACGCATGCTTGTTGATGTGGTGCTCCTCGTCCGCGGGCGTGAGGACCTCGCTCTCGTCGACATAGTCGACGCCCAGCGATTGCAAGATCTGGGCCTCGACGAAGTGGCCGATCCGGCATTTGGCCATGACGGGGATGGTCACGGCGTCGATGATCGCCCCGATCAGGCCGGGATCACTCATCCGGGCCACCCCACCTTCCCGCCGGATGTCTGCCGGGACGCGCTCCAGAGCCATGACCGCCACCGCGCCCGCATCTTCGGCGATCTTCGCCTGCTCCGCAGTGACGACATCCATGATGACGCCGCCCTTCAGCATCTCCGCCAGCCCAGCCTTGACCTTCCAGGTGCCACGACGATCGCTCAGGGGGGCCAGGGGTTCGTCCACTCATCAATGATAGCGCCCAAAACTTACAATTCAGCGAGATGCGCGGGACCCCGGCCGGCCGCGGCCGGCGGATCGCCGGCTTGGCCATTGCCTTCGCCCTGGGCCTTCCCGCGCTCCTCGGGATCGTCACCGCGGTCGGCCTAGCGGTGACGCCTCCCATGGATGACCTGCCCGGGCGGGTCGACGCGGTGCTCGCCGCGCACGGCGGCACGCGGGTTCCGCTGGCCAGCGTGCCCGACCAGCTCAGCGAGGCCCTGATCTCGATCGAGGATGAGCGCTTCTACCAGCATCACGGCATCGACTCGCAGGGGCTCCTTCGGGCGCTGATCGCGGACCTCTATCACCGGCGCGCGCTGGAGGGGGGAAGCACCCTGAGTCAGCAACTGGTCAAGAATCTCTACCTGAACCACAACGACGACGGCTGGCGCAAGCCCGAAGATCTCGTGCTCGCCTTGAAGGTTGAAGCGAAATTCACCAAGCACCAGATCCTGGAGTCGTATCTCAACTCGGTCTACTACGGCCATGGGGCCTACGGGATCGGTGAGGCCGCCCAGGTCTACTTCCACATGAAGCCCGCCGACCTGGACCTGGCCCGGGCCTCGATGCTTGCCGGCCTGCCGCAATCGCCATCCTTCTATGACCTGTACCGCAACCCGTGTGCCGCCCGGGCACGCCATTTTGCGGTTCTCGCCCAGATGGTGCATGACGGCTACATCACCGAGCGACAGCGTGCCGCCGCCTACGCCGAAAGCATCGGGTTCCCGTGTCGGTAGCGCCCCTCCACCTGGTGCTCCTGGGTCCGCCGGGATCCGGGAAGGGAACCCAGGCGAGCCGGCTTTCCGAGGCGATGCGGATCCCGGCGATCTCCACCGGGGACATCCTGCGCGCCCAGCTGCAGGCGGCAAGCACGCACGGCGACCAGCTTCGCCAGTACCTCGACCGCGGCGAACTGGCCCCGGACGCGCTGGTGATCGAGATCATCCGACACCGGCTCGGCGACCCCGACACGGAGCGCGGGTTCATTCTCGACGGCTTCCCACGGACGGGCGCCCAGGGGGAGGCCCTCGACCTCATGCTGGACGGCCTGCACCGGCCGATCGACGCGGCGGTCTACCTTGCCATTCCCTCAACGGCCCTCATGGAACGGCTGGGTCATCGACACCGAACTGACGACCGACCGGAGATCGTGGGGCACCGGATCGAGGTTTACCTGGCCCAGACCGCCCCGCTGATCGAGTACTACCGGCGAGGGCGCCGCCTGGTCACGGTCGACGGTGCGGGCTCCCCTGACCAGGTCTACCTCGCCATCCGTGCCGGCCTTGACCTTGACGACTCGGAGGTCGGCTCGGACGATGCCACCGCGATCGTCACCGAGCGTTTGCGGCTCCAGTTGCTCGGTCCGGAGGCGATCCGCGCCCTGCTCGCGGGCGACCGGCCAACCGCAGAGCGCCTGACCGGGGTCCCCATCCCTCCCGAGTTCGGCGTGGACGCGGACCGGCCCTTTCTGAAGGTCCAGCTCAGCCGGATCGAGCAGATGCCGCAGGGACAGGCCTGGATGGTACGCCTGGTCCGGTTGCAGCAATCCGGCGCCGTCATCGGGTCGATCGGATTTCACGGGCCACCGGCCCTGGTGGGGCGAGCCGAAATGGGGTACACCATCTTCGAGCCCTGGCGGCGGCAGGGATACGCCCTCGAGGGGGCCCGCGCCCTCCTCGATTGGGCCGCCCGGCAGGGGGCCCCCTCGGTCTTCCTCAGCATTGGCCGGGGCAACGCCGCTTCCCTGGCGATCGCGCGGCGCCTCGGGTTCCGCCAGGTCGGCGAGCAGGAGGACGAGGTCGACGGCAGGGAGCTGGTCTTCGAGCTGCCACTCGCCAAACCCCGAGGCTGAGCCGGCTCGCCGGCTCGCCGTTCCTCCGTTTCGAGGTGGCGGATTTGGGCATAAACCATCTAGCGCACACGGTTTCAACCGGGAGCGACTGATCAAGGAGATACCCATGGCTGATTTGAAAACTGAACTCATCCCGCTTCTTCCCCTGAACAACGGGGTCGTCCTGCCGAACATGATGGTGACGATCCCGCTGGAGCGCGAAGACGCCCAGACCGCTGTCGCCGCCGCCCGCGCCGAAGGGCACCTCGTCCTTCTCGTTCCGCGCGTTGAGGGGCGCTATGCCGGCGTGGGCACCGTCGCGCGAATCGAAGACTCTCGCAAACTTCCGAACGGCATCGAGGTCGCCATCCTTCAGGGGCTGTACCGAGCCAACGTCGCAAGCGGCGCGGCCGGGACGGGTCCCGCCCTCCGCGTCATGGCCCAGGCGGTCACGGAGCTGAATCCGCTGACCGAGCAGGCGCACGTGCTGGCGCGCGAGTACAAGGCCCTGATCGAGAACCTGCTCGAGATTCGCGGCGCCGGAGACGCCATCCAGATGATCCGCGCCATCGACCGGCCCAGCCAGTTGGCCGACATGTCCGGCTACTCCCCTGATCTCTCGCTGGAGCGAAAGGTCGAGGTGCTCGAGACCCTGGACGTCGAGGCGCGGCTCCAGAAGCTGATCACCTGGACCCGCGAGATCCTGGCGGACGCCTCACTCAAGGACAAGATCCGCAGTGAGGTCAATGAGGGCATGGAGAAGCGGCAGCGCGAATTCCTGCTGCGCCAGCAGATGGAAGCGATCCGCAAGGAGCTCGGCGAGGGCGACGCAGACGTCGCCGCCGAGTATCGCAAGAAGATCGAGGAAGCCGGTATGCCCGAGGCGGTGCGCAAGGAGGTCGAGCGCGAGCTGGATCGCCTGGAGCGCACCAGCGAGCAGAGTCCGGAGCAAGGCTGGATCCGCAACTACCTCGACTGGATGGTTGAGATCCCCTGGAGCAAGCGCACGATCGACCAGTTCGACGTCACCGAGGCGCGCCGCGTCCTCGACCGGGATCACACCGGCCTCGAGGATGTCAAAGACCGCATCATCGAGTTCCTGGCGGTGCGGAAGCGCCGCGATACGCGCGGGCTCGACGTGGTCGGCGGCCGGGGCTCCGGGGCGATCATCACCCTCGTCGGGCCTCCCGGCGTCGGCAAGACCTCGCTGGGCGAATCGGTGGCCACGGCGCTGGGTCGGAAATTCGCGCGAATCTCGCTCGGCGGGATCCACGACGAAGCGGAGATCCGCGGCCACCGGCGGACCTATGTCGGCGCCCTCCCCGGGCGGATCGCCCGCGCCCTCAAGGAAGCGGGGGTCAAGAACCCGGTGATCATGCTCGACGAGATCGACAAGGTCGGCCAGGATTGGCGCGGGGATCCTGCGTCCGCGCTGCTCGAGGTCCTCGACCCGGCGCAGAACCACTCCTTCAGGGATCACTACCTCGAGGTCGACCTCGACCTTTCCGAGGTGCTGTTCATCCCCACCGCCAACGTGGCAGACACCATCCCGGCCCCGCTGCTCGACCGGATGGAGATCATCCGGCTCGATGGCTACACCGAGGAGGAGAAGCTTGCGATCGCGCGGGATCACCTCCTGCGGCGCCAACTCGAGCGCAATGGCCTGACCGCCGACGAGGTCACCGTGTCGGAAGACGCGCTCCGCCACATCATCGCGGACCACACGCGCGAGGCGGGCGTGCGTCACCTGGAGCGGGAGCTCGGGCGGCTGCTGCGCAAAGTGGCCACCCAGCTCGAATCGGGCAAGGCCACCGCGCCGGTCGCCCTGGACAGCGACGACGTCCGGACCTACCTGGGCCGGGCGAAGTTCCACTCGGAGGTCGCGGAGCGCACCGACGTGGCCGGCGTGGCCACCGGCCTGGCCGTCACCGGGGCGGGCGGCGAGGTGCTGTTCGTGGAGGCGGCGTCGATGGACGGCCCCGCCGGACTGACCCTGACCGGCCAGCTCGGCGACGTGATGAAGGAGTCAGCCCAGATCGGCCTCTCCTACGTCCGTTCGCACAATAAGGAGCTCGGCATCGACGCCGGGTTCGAAGAGAAAGCCATCCACGTGCACGTGCCCGCCGGCGCCGTGCCCAAGGATGGACCGTCGGCCGGCGTCACGATGGTGACCGCGCTGGTGAGCCTCCTGACCCGGCGGCCCGTGCGCGCCACGGTCGGAATGACCGGGGAGGTGACCCTCCAGGGGAAGGTGCTGCCGATCGGCGGGGTCAAGCAAAAGCTGCTGGCCGCTCACCGAGCCGGCTTGACCGAAGTCATCCTCCCGTACCGGAACGAGGCGGACCTGGACGACCTTCCCCAGAGCGTCCGCGAGACGATGACGATCCATCTCGCCAGCGATGTCCGCCAGGTGCTCGATTGGGCACTCGAACCCAAGCGCGCCACGCTTCCCGCCGCCGCGTAACACACCGAGATTCGGACAGGCCGTTCAGCCGCTCGCCGCCGCGGCGAACGCGCTGAACAGCCGCCGGACCCAGGGCAGATCGTCGATCTCCTCCGGGTGCCACTGCACCGCGATCAGGAAGCGATGGGTGCCTGATTCGACCGCCTCGATCACGCCGTCATCCGCCCGTCCGCTGATCCGCAGCGGGCCCGCCAGACGCTTGACCGCCTGGTGGTGGAGGCTGTTGACCTCGACCACGGTTTCGTCAAGCAACTGCGCCAACCGCGACTCGGGATCGAGTCGCACCCGGTGGACCAGGTCGGTTCGGGCGCGGCCATCGGCGTCGGAATGCTCGACCGAGGTCGCCCCCTGCGCTCGGAGGTCCTGATAGAGGCTTCCTCCCAGTGCCACATTCAGGAGTTGCTGGCCGCGGCAGATCCCCAGGATCGGCAGGTCGCCCTCGGATGCCCAGCGGGCGAGGGTGAGCTCGGTACGATCGCGGGGTACCTCGACGACGTTGAGGTTGCCGACCGGCTCCTCACCGTACTCGCCGGGCGCCACATCGGCGCCTCCTGGAAACACGATGCCATCCAGCCGCTCATAGATGGCGCGCAGCCGATCCTCATCCTCGAGTAAGGGGATCAGCAGGGGCGCACATCCGGCACCGACCAGCGCCCGAACATAACTCTGATTGATCCCGAACCGCGGTGGCTTCGGACCTGGAGGAATGGCCAGCGTCGGCAGGCCGATGACCGGGAGACTCAACTGGTGAAGGTGAAGGCCTTGAGGCGAATCGCCGGGACGCGGGCCCCGCCAACATACTCGCTTGCCTGCAACTTCGTCGACTCGCTGAGGGCCTCCGTCCCATCCAGCGCCTTCAGGATGCTCTCCGTGAATCGGAGATCCTTGACCGGCCGGGTCAGCTTGCCGTTCTCGATCAGGAAGGTCCCCTCCCTTGTCATCCCCGTGATGATCGACGCCTTGGGCTGGACGACACGGACGTACCAGAATCGCGTGATCCAGATTCCCCGCTTGATCCCGCTCGCGAGCTCCGCCTTGGGCTCGGCCCCCGGCCCCATGAACAGGTTGAGGGCAAAGGGCCCCTCCGTGTTCGGCGCGGGAAGGCCGTGCCCGGTTGAGGGGCGGCCCGCACGCGCTGCCGTCATCTGGTCGTAGACGAGCCCGGTCGCCACCCCGTTCCTGACGAGATCGACACGCTGCTTGGGAACGCCCTCGAAATCGAACGGCATCGGCAGGCCGCCTGGATCGAGGCCGTCATCCCAGATCGAAACCGGCTCGCCGGTAATCCGCTCGCCCAGGCGCATGAAACTCCGCTCCTCCTGGGCGGCCAGCGCGCTGAAGCCCATCATGCTCAGAAACTCGAGCATCTCCGCGACCGCGTATTCCTCGAGGACGACCTCATAGACGCCGGGATCGACCGGCTGGGCATTCTGGTTGCGGCGGGCCTTGTCGATCACCTCGGCGGCAAGGTCGTCCCGATCCAGGTCCGCCGTGTCGATCGCGGACCGGTCGGCATATCCGGAGCCGGCCTCGCCCATGACCACGGCGTTCACGGTGGCCTGGGTGGAGCGGTGGTGATGATAGACGCCGAGAGAATTGGCGATCAGGAACTGCCCGGCGGTGGTGCTGTAGGCGCCGAAGGCCTTCAGCCCGGCCCGCCTGGACTGGGTGCACACGGTCTCCACCAGGTCCGCCCGTTCCTCGGGCGTGGCCGCCGCGGTGGCCTCAGACCAGGCATTCACGGGCGGCACCGAGGCCGGTCCCGGCATGGGAACGACCTCGCCCGCCGGTTGGAGGTCGGCCACGGCCAGGGCCCGGTCGAGGACATCGTGGGCCCCCTGCTCGTTCATCTGGTTGAGCGAGGCGACCCCCGTTTTTCCGTCCTTCACGACCCGGACGCGCACGCTCACATTGCGCTCCGCCACGTTCTGGTGAATCCCGTTGTTGGCGAAGCGAGTCAGGGCGCTGTCCCACTCGGTCACCATCACCTCCGTCTGCTCGGCCAGCGAGCGCTCGAGCAGCCGGTCGATGAATCGCTTCAGGTCCGCGCCGTCGGTCAGGCGGACCGCTTCCAGGCTTTTCACCGCAGGATTCCGACCTTGACGTTTTGAAACCGAGCCGGGGCCGCGCCATGCGCCACGTGCGCGACCTGTGGAGGCTGGCCCTTGCCGCAGTTGGCCAGCCCCCACACCGTCCATTCCGCTTTTCCGGCCACGGCGTCACAGGCGTTCCAGAACTCGGGCGTGATCCCGGCATAGGTCGCGTTCTTCAGCATCCGCCCGCGCTTCCCGTCGAGGATCTCGTAGGCGAGCTGCGTGCCGAACTGGAAATTCAACCGCTTGTCGTCGATGCTCCAGCTCCGGTTGGTCTCCATGTAGATGCCGTCCCTTGTGCCCGCCACCATCTCCTCGAGCGAGCTGTCTCCGGGCTCGAGGTTGACGTTCGTCATCCGGATCAGGGGGATTCGATTCCAGCCGTCGGCCCGCATCGTGCCGTTGCTTTGCTGGCCCAGCACCCGGGCAGTCTCTCGCGACGTGAGGTATCCCACGAACAAGCCCTGATCGATCAAGAAGGTGCGCTGCGCCGGGACGCCCTCGTCATCCCATCCGAAGGTCCCCAGCCCGGTCGGCGTGAGCGCATCCGCGGTGATGGTGACGTTTGGCGACCCGTAGCGCAGGTGGTTCAGTTTCTCCGGCGTCATGAAGCTCGTGCCGGCGTAGGCCGCCTCCATGCCAAAGACGCGGTCGAGCTCGGTCGGGTGGCCGCAGGACTCGTGGATCTGCAGGGCCGTCTGGCTGGCGTCCAGGATCAGCGTCTTGACCCCGCTCGGGCACTGCGGGGCGCGCAACAGGGCTACGGCGTCGTCGCCAATCCGGGCCGCGTGACGATCCAGCTGGAGCGCCTCGATGTACTCGTAGCCCCCCGCCCCCTGGTGGCGACCAAAGGAGTTCGGGTAGGAGCGGTTCTGCACATCGTCGGGGCTGGTCGCCGTGGCTTCGATCCCGGCCCCACTTTCGTAGAGTTCCTGTTCGGTGAAGGCCCCGTCGGTCGAGGCGAAGAGTTTCGACTCGTGAATGAACTCCATGGATCCCTCGCGGATGGTGACACCGGCGGTTTCGCCCATGGCTGCGTCGGCGCGCAACAACAAGCTCACTTTCTCGCCCAGCGGAACGCTGAAGGGATCGCGCTCGACCGGGGTCGTGTACCGGCCTCTCGACGTCACCGGGGCTCCGAGGTCGACCCGTCCGGAGCGCACGCGTGCGCTCGCCTTCGCGATCCGGATCGCCCGATCCACAACGACCTCGATCTCCGATCGCTCCAGCCGAGAGCTTCCCGCAAAGCCCCAGGCGCCGTCCACGATGACGCGGACACCGAAGCCTTCGCTTGCGTCGTCGGAGACGGCCGCCAGCTCGCCGTTCTTCACGGTCAGGTTTTGCTGGACCTGATGCGTGATGCGGATGTCCGCATAGCTCGAGCCCTTCACCTGGGCCGCATTCAGGGCCGCCTCGGCGAGTTCCTTCATTGGTCCCTCCGGTGTCGCTGCGGACGAAATGACAGGTTCTTTAGGCCAGTATAGAAACGCGCTGGGGAAGGCCCCTAACGTTCCCCCAGGACCGTTACGAGTTGATGTACCAGTCGGCGGTCTGGTTCATCCACCAGAATTCGTTTCCCTTGTAGCCGCCGAGCTTCTTGTTGTAGGCTTCGACGTCGACCGCCTGGTACAGCGGAATCTCCGGCAGGATCTCGGCCAGCCGCTTCTGGGCAACGACGTATTTGTCCTTTCGATCAGAGATCTTCACCGACAGGCGGGCCTGGTCGAGGGCCTGGTCGAGCTGTGGATCGCTGACGAAGGTCGTGTTCTGGCCGACACAGCCGTTGGCGTCCGTGGGGATTTGGGTGCTGTGATAGGCGGTGTAGGCGAGGGAATCCGGTTCGGCCGGGTAACTGTAGTTGTTCGTGTACATGGCCAGGTCGAAGTTGTGGCTGTAGATCACGCCGCCACTCGTGCAGGACCCGAACATGCGCGTCGACGGCACGTTCGCGAACGGCTTGATGATCTGGACGCCGATCGCGGCGAGGTCACCGGCCACGACCACCTCCTGCTCTTCGCGCAGGGGAAGGGTGGTGGTGATCAGGTGGAGCTGGACACACCGTCCCTGGGGATCGGTGCGAAAGCCCTTGCAGCCGCCCGAGGTTTGCATCTTGTAGCCGGCGTCATCCAGGAGCTTGTTGGCAGCCGCGACATCGTACTGGGTGTGCCTGGCACTCGGATCCAGGCACCAGGCCCCCGTCTGGATGCACATCCAGGCATCCGGTGGCACGACGGTCTTGCCCAGCAGCAGCGTGTCCACGATCTTCTGACGGTCGATCGCCATCAGGATCGCCTTTCGAAGCGTGACATCGCTGAGAAAGGTGTTGTGCAGGTTGATGTCGAGGTGCTCCGAGGCGCTGTCCAGGATGATCACGGTCGTCACATCGGGAAGGCGCGACAGCGGGGGCAGCAGCGAGGGCCGCAGGTCGAGGCCGATATCGATGGCGTTCGTTCGTAATTCGTTGTACTCGGCATTGGCGTCGGGCTCGAACTTGACGCGGATCTGGTCGAGGTACGGCGGGTGCGGACCCCACCAATGCGGGTTCTTGATAAACGTCAGGTGGTCGCCGGTCACCCATTCCTTGAAGATGAACGGCCCGGTCCCCACCATGACCTTGTCGAGCGTGTCGGAGCCACTGTAGCCTCCGGGAATGTTGACCGTCACCTTGTCATGGGTGATGTCCCCCGTCTTCGCCCACACCTGCTGGAGCAGGTGATCGGGCAGGATGCCGTAGGGGCCCGTGCCCAGCGTCAGGTAGGCGGCATAGACGCTCTTGAAATGCACCACCGCCGTGTGGTTGTTCGGCACATCGACGCTGTCGACCTGGTCCCAGCCGCTGGTCGAGACCAGGGGCGTGGGATTCTTGTCACGGTACTTGAGCCACCAGAAATCGAAGGTGGCCTTCACGTCGGTCGCGGTGAAGGGGACCCCATCGTGCCACTTGACCCCCGTCCGCAATTTCCAGGTGACGTCCATCCGGTCACCACTGACCTTGACGTCACCGTTCTCGAGGCTTGGGACCTCGATGGCAAGCTGCGGGACCCAGTAGTCGGTCAGTTTGGGGTTCGTCGGGACGTCCTGATTCGCCTTGACGGTGAGCAGGCCTTCCATGGCCGGGTTGATGTAGGCGCAGGCATGGGAGGCCGCGGCCGTGATATTGCAGGCGAGAAAACTGTCCTGTTCCTGCCACGAGGCGACCGTGACGACCCCGCCGGCACGGGGGGCGGTCGAGGTCGTCCCTGCCGCGGGCGAACAGGCGGTGAGGAACAGCGCGCCGGTGGCGCTCAGCCCAATCGACCTCCACCATCGCGGCTTGGTTCCGGTCATCAAGACCTCCTTCCGGGTTGCGGGGTCACGATTGGTGGCCCCATCAACTCGCGGTACCCTCCAAGCGCGACGGCGGTCGTCTCGGGCGGTATTCTACGGGCGCGCATCACGGACGGTCAACGAATTCCCGGCTTTTCTAAGGTTGTCTAACAGCGCGGAATGGTGTGGCAGCGGCGGTCGGGCCGCACCCGGCATCAATCGATCCACCAGTCGGCGGCGTTCCATAGGGTCGTATTGGGCCCGGGGTTGACCTGCAGGTTATGGAGGTGGGGGGTCGCCAGCACCACCTGCACCCGCTCGAACAGGGGCAACTCGGCGCCGAGCCGCGCATAGGCACGCTCGAACGCGGCGTAGGCGCGAACGCGCTCGGCCGGGATCAGGCTGGCGCGCCCTCGGTCCAGGCTCCGATCGATTTCCGGACTCATGACGCGGCCGAAGTTGGACCCACGCCCCTGATTCTTGTCCGTGGGGATCTGGGACGAGTGCTCCAGGGGGTAGACGCCGTCCGGGTCGGCGCCCGTGCTCCAGGTCCAGAGCCCAGCCTCGAATTGCCCACGTTCCAGCATGCCGCCCTGGGCATAGCCGCTGAAGAGGTCGCTCGGGTGGGCATCGACGGGGGTGACCTCGGCCCCGACCTGGCGCCATTCGGCGATCAGATCGCCACGAACCGAGGTCCGAAGCGGGTTTCCGAGCGCCGTCACCAGGGTGAAGCTGAGCCGGTGGCCGTGCTTGACGCGGATGCCGTCGGCGCCGGCGATCCACCCATCAAGGTCGAGCGCCCGGTTTGCAGCGGCTCGATCGTAGCCGAGGACGGTGTCGGGGTCATGGAAGTCCGCCAGCACGCTCGAGATCGGCGACTGGGCCAGTCGCGCCTGGTCGTGGAACAGGGTCTTGATGAGCGCCGCCCGATCGATCGAGCCGCGCAGCGCCTGGAGCAGGACCGGGTCATTTTTCCAGGGCGGAGACTGGCCGGTCTTCGGGTTGGGATCGGCCTGGTTGAAGGTGACCTGCTCGTAGGCCAGCTCCGATTGACGGTCCGGGACCAGGGTGCCGAGGTTTGACAGGCCGGCGAGCTGGTCATCGGGAATCTCGAGGGCGAGGGACACCTGACCGGCCCGCGCGGCGTCGAGCAGGGCGCCGACCTCGGGATAGATCCGGTAGAGGATGCTGTCCAGGTGCGGGTGTCGGCCGGCCCTTCCCAGCGTGAAGGCGTCATTCCGAACGAGCGCGATGTGGTCATCCGCAACCAGGTCCGAGATCTTGTACGGACCGCTGACCACGTCTGGACGAGCCCAGAACCCGTCCTGCGCCAGGCGGTCGACCGGGATGTTCGCCAGCCGGTGCTCCGGGAGCACCGCCGGGAAAAGGTCGAGGTACTTGGGATAGATGCGGTCGAAATGCAGCGTGAACCGGAGCGGATCTTTGATGTCCACGCGGGAGATGGCGTCATACCCATCCGGAGAGAGCACGCCCTGGGCCCGCGGGTCAACGATCACCCTCCAGGTGAAGGCGACGTCCGCCGAGGTCACGGGCTGGCCGTCGGACCAGCGCAGGCCCGGCCGCAGCCGGTAGGTGACATCCATGCGCCCGGCGGCGCGGTCCCAGGTGACGTCGCCATTCTCCAGGGTCGGAACTCGCAGCGCGAGGTCCGCGACGGGTTGCAAGTTACTGTCCCGCCGTACGAGACCGGCGTAGAGGAGTGAGTCGATCTGTGCCGCAGGGACCTCCTCGTTGAAGAGGGGCGAGAAGTTGGTCGGGCTCTCCCAATTGCCGATCACCAGCGTCCCACCTTCGTGCCGGGCGGGGTCCGGCTGGTAACCGGCGACCGAGAGGGGGCTCGCCGTCTTGAGCGAGGTCGGCCCCGCCGGAAGGCTAATACACCCGGCAGCCAGTGGCAGCAGGCTCAGCGCAACGGCGGCGAGCCTAGATCGTATCGAGGATCTTCCGGCGCTTCCGCTGGAATTCACTCTCGGTGATAGCCCCCCGCTGGCGGAGCTTTTCCAACTGGCCCATATCGGAGACCAGATCCACGAGGGGAGACGAAAGCCGCTTGTTGAGATGCAGGTTGTCGACGCCATCGAATTCGGCCGGGCGAGCGTCCCACGACTTGAGGTAAAAGAGGGCCTTGACCGCCGTATAGGGAACGCCGAGCGTCTCGATGTGGTCTCGTTCCACGTTCAGCAGCCGCATGGTCAACCCGTGGGTGGCATGCTGCAGGTCCCCATCGAGGTACCCCTTCAGCACCTCGCCATCCTGGAAGCGGATGGCGACCTTCTTGCCGCCGCGCTCCCGTTCGGCCGCGGTGGGTTGCGCCGCCGAGATCGTGATCCGCTTGATCGAGGGTAGCGGGATCAGCGCCCGCTCGTTGTTGCTGGAGTCGGGAAATTCCAGATCGATATTCGGCTGGTCCAGGTTGATGGCCCCCACCCGGCCTTCCATGATCTCGTCGTCGAGGAAGCGAATGGTGACGGTCGCATCTTCTCGAGGGCTGGGTGTTGCCAAGCAAATACCCCTCTTCAGGTTGACGTCAGCGGCATTATAACGGCGGCGTTCCGGGGAACCTGCGGAATAATCGCGGGCCTGTGACAATGCTGGAAATTCCCCCGCGCAGGGGTGGAAGCGCCGCAAGAACCAATGCTATGATGGCGCCCGCGACTCGGTGGGAGGGATCCCGACGCCATCGATTTTGCCGAGTCCGGGGTGGAACCAAGATCACAACGCGAGTAGCAAAAGGCCCCTCGGATCTCGACCTGATCCGTGACTACCTGGCGGGCGATGTCGCCGCCTTCGATACCCTCTTCCAGCGCTACCACAAGGCCATCTACGGTCTCACCTTCCGGCTCCTGCGCGACCGCCAGCTGGCCGAGGACCTCACCCAGGAGACGTTCTTTCAGATCCTCCGCACGATCCATCGGATCAACGACAGCTTCAACTTTTCCGCCTGGATTCACCGGATCGCTACCAACCTCTGCTACGACGAACTGCGCCGCCGCAAGAAGTTTCCCGAAGCCCAGGAGATCGACGACGAGGACAACGAGGAAGCGGTCCTCCAGGTGCCGGACGGGGACGCCCGCAAGAGTCCCGAGGTCGCCCTGGAGATCAGCGAGCTGCGCGACGCCGTCTGGTCCGTGGCCCGGAGGCTCCCGGACAAGTACCGCCTGGTCCTTACCCTTCGTGAGCTGCAGGGCCTGAGCTACGCCAACATCGCGAGAAAGATGAACGTCTCCGAGAGCGCCGTCGAGACGCTCCTGCACCGGGCCCGCCGCCGCTTCAAGGAGGAATTTCTCTTCATGGAAGGCAAGGCCCAGACCGAGGAGTCACGCTGCCCCACCATCGCCTACCTCCTGGATAACTTCCCGCCCGGGACGCTTCGCCGGGAGCAGCGCAAGATGGTGGCGCAACACCTCGACCAGTGCGCCACCTGCGCCGAGCATTATCCCAACCCGCCGCACCTGCAGCGGAATGACGTCGTGGTCCCGCTCAACAGCGATGTGAGCTCGCGCCGGCTGACCTCGAAGGTCCGCCACCCGAAGATCTCCTTCATGGACGGCCGCCTGCAGGGCGGGTACCGCAAGCACTAGCCTTCTGGCGCGAACCGCCGAAGGGCGCGCGCGGTCGCCTCGACCAGTAACGGTCGGGCCTGCCGCAAAGCATTCTGGAGGTCCATGCCGTCCAGGGTTGCCGCCTCGACGTCGTCGAAGAGCTCCTTGAGCTCCGACGCATCCGCGAGTTGGCCGCCGATGCCGATGACCGGGAGACCCAGGTTTCTCGCGTGGCGGGCGACGGCCGCGGGCCCTTTGCCGAATCGGACGGTTTGGGAATCGAGCCGCCCCTCCCCGGTGAAGACGAGGTCGGCTCCAACCAGGCGGTCATCCAGGTTGAGCGCTTCCATGATCATCTCGGCGCCAGGCAGCAGCCGCGCCGACACGAAGGCGACCAGGCCGGCGCCAAGTCCCCCCGCCGCTCCAGCGCCGGGAAGCGACTCGACATCCACCCCCAGGTCACGCCGAACGATCGCCGCCAGTCGTGCCAGGGCCCCGTCGAGTTTCGCGACCAGGCCCGGCGAGGCGCCCTTTTGCGGTCCGTAGATCGCGCTGGCACCACGGGGGCCGGTCAAGGGGTTGCTCACATCGGTCGCCACCTTCACCTCGAGAGCGCCCCAGTCGCTGTGCACCCCGCCGACATGAATCCGATCCAGCCGCTCGAGCGCGAGACCCCCCGGCGGCAGCTCGAGGCCCCGCTCGTCGAGCAGGTGGTAGCCGAGCGCCTGGGCCAGGCCCGCTCCCCCGTCATTGGTCGCGCTTCCGCCAATGCCCACGATGAACCTCCGGACGCCGGCGTCGGCGGCGTCCTGGAGCAGCTGGCCCACGCCGAACGTCGTCGCGACGGCGGGGTCGCGACGCTCAACCGGGACGAGCGCCAGGCCCGCGGCCCGCGCCATCTCGATGACCGCGGTGGCGCCGTCATCGATCAGGCCGTACTCCGCATCCACCGGATCCCCAAGCGGACCGCGAACCCGCCGCCGCCGAAGCGAGCCCGAGGCGGCCGCCACCAGGGCCTCGACCGTTCCGTCGCCGCCATCCGCGATTGGAACCAGCACCACCTCGGCTGACGGCATCACCAACTCGATGCCCGCCCTCATGGCCTCCGCGGCCGCAGCCGCGCTCAGGCTCCCTTTGAAGGCATTGGGGGCGACCACGATGCGCATCAGCGGTCGGTGGGGCCGCGGGCGACGCTAATAGACCGGCGTCAACCAGTCGCGGTACTTGGTATTGCGTCCGCGGACGATCTCGAAATAGAGCTTTTGCAGCCGCGTCACGACCGGGCCCACCGTGCCCTCTCCAATCGGCCGGTGGTCGACTTCGACCACCGGAGAGATTTGGGCTCCGGTCCCGCAGAGGAAGATCTCGTCGGCAATGTACAGCTCGGAGCGGTCGATCGATTGCTCGACCACCTCCATGTCCAGCTCTTTGCGGAAGAGCTCCATCATGCCGAGCCGGGTCAGGCCCTCAAGGATGTTGTCCGAGGTCGGCGGGGTGATGACCCGGCCGTCCCGGATGATGAAAATGTTCTCGGCGCTCCCTTCGCACACGTGGCCGTCGTGGGTCAGCATGATCGCCTCGTCGTAGCCATTTTCCATGGCCTCCGTCTTGGCCAGGGCCGAGTTGACGTAAATCCCGGTGATCTTCGACCGCGGCGGTGCCGCATTGTCGTCGATGCGGCGCCAGCTCGAGACCATGCAGCGGATACCGCGCTCGATGTCGACGTAGTTGCCGTAGGGCGTGACGTAGATCGCAAACGAGTTCTTCAGGTTATGGAGGCGGACCCCGATCTCCTCGGAGCTCTTGAAGGCGAGCGGTCGAATGTAGAGATCCTGTCGGAAGTTGTTCATGCGGATGAGCTCGATGCTCACCTGGCAGAGCTCGTCGATCGGGACCGGGAGCTCCAGCTTCAACACCTTGACCGAGCGCTGCATCCGCGCGTAGTGCTCCCGCAGCTTGAGGATGAACAACTGCTCGTGCTCGGGGCTCCAGTACCCCCGGATACCCTCGAAGACGCCCGTCCCGTAGTGGAGCGCATGGGTCATCAGCCCCAGGCGGGCGTCCCCATAGCGCTTGATCTCGCCATCGAGGTACACCCAGTACTGCGACTGCTCGTCACTCCGGGCCTTGGCCGCACGGGTGACACCCTCTGCCTTGATCGCCATCGAGCGACGACCCTCCTTTGGCCTGCTGCGCAGGCCAGCCTGAAAATGGGGACCCGGAGGCGCGCCGGCGGACCCTGTTTCGATTATATGCCCGCTCCCGCTCACCGGCAATCGGCCGATTGGATGTAACAAAAGGGACCTTGACGGCGTTCAAAAAATGCTGTGCTAAGCTTGGGGCGCCGGTGGCCCGTATTGGTATGAACCCCCGGGTGGTGCGATGGTTCACCCCCGGCCTCCACGTCAAGCGATGGCTTGTCCTCCTGATGCTGGGGATGGTCATGATCAGCCTGGGGATCGGGTACGCCCTGCGGAACTTCTACGCCTCGGGCGTCCGGTTTCCCGGCATCACCTTTTACCTGACCCTGCAGTTCGTTCCACGGTACTTCAGGGCGGGCCTGTTCGGCGCCCTGGGCCTCGGCATCATCCTCTATGCCCTCTACAAGCTCACCCAGTCGGTGCTCGGACCCTTCCTGCCGGGCCGGAACCGAGCCCTCTCCGAGATCATCTACAACTACCGCTTCCTGCAGAAGGGGCCGCGGGTGGTCGCCCTCGGTGGCGGGACCGGTCTCTCCACCCTGCTGCGCGGGCTGAAGAAGTACACCGGAAACCTGACCGCGATCGTGACCGTCGCCGACGACGGCGGCAGCTCCGGGCGGCTCCGAGCCGAGTACCGGATCCTGCCCCCGGGCGACTTCCGCCAGTGCATCACCGCCCTGGCCGACGTCGAGCCCCTGATGACGACCCTGTTCCAGCACCGCTTCACCGAAGGCAGCCTGAATGGCCATTCCTTCGGGAACCTCTTCATCATGGCGATGGCCGAGATCACCGGCGACTTCGAGCACGCCATCCGCGAGTCCGGCCGGGTCCTCGCGGTTCGCGGCCAGATCGTGCCCTCTACGCTGCGCGACGTCACCCTGATCGCGGAGATGATGGACGGCGAAACGCGCGTAGGTGAGTCCAGCATCCCCCACCCCAACGGACACGCGACCGAGAGCGAGGCCGAGGGCGGAGGCGGCGTCGCCACCGCGAGCGCCATCAAGCGCGTCTTTCTCGACCCCGAGCCCACCATCAACCCGGAAGCCGAGGAGGCGATCCTGAACGCCGAACTGATCACGGTGGGACCGGGCAGCCTCTATACCAGCATCCTCCCGAACCTGGTGGTCGATGGGATGGCCGAGGCGCTCAAGGCCTCGCCGGCGATCAAGGTCTTCATCTGCAACGTTGCCACGCAGCCCGGCGAAACGGACTTCTTTCGGGTGAGCGACCATCTCAAGGCGATCGAGAATCACCTCGGGACGAATATCTTCGACTTCGTCGTGATCAACAGCAACAACAATTTCCCGCTGCCCGCCTCGGCGCAGACCGCGGGCATCAAGCGGGTCATTTACGATCAGGCGACGGTCGCGCAGCGCAGTATTCACGCCGTCCTCGTGGACGTCGTCAACTCCCGGATCTCGACCCACCACGACCCGGACAAGCTGGCCAAAGCCATCATGAAAAAGATCTGGCGGTCTTAGGAAGCTAGCGGAGCCCGCCCCTCGGCGGGCGCGACCCGGCGCTCCCGGCGGCGGCGCCACCAATCCGAGGCTGCCTGCTCCCCGAAAAAGGCGGCCAGGGCGAAGATGATGCCCCCCACGATGTCCACGACATAATGCTCGCCGAGGTACACGATGCTGAACCAGACGCAGCAGGTGTAGGCGAACAGCGGCAGCGCCCGCCACCCGAAGACCCGGGCGGCAAAGAGGTAGCCGAGGAAGGGATAGGCGGCGTGCATGGACGGCATCGCGGCGTACTTGTTGGCGTAGAAAAAGTGATAGATGGTGGCCGGGGTGGCGACCCCGGGCAGATCGGTGAAGCTGGGCAGCGTATGGTCGATGATCTTCACGACGCCAGGCACGGCGATCCAGGGTGGCGCGACCGGCACCAGGAGATAAAAGAAGAAAGCGGCAAAGGACATGCCGATCAGGGTCCGGGAGAAGCGCAGAAAGTCCGGGCGACTGACGATCCACAGCAGATAGCCGATCCCCAGGGGAAAGGCGAAGTGCAGGAAGTAGAACATCGTGGCGCCAATGTCGTACCAGTGGATCTCACCGACCCGGTACAGCGCATGCTGGAGGGTCAGCGTCGGCACCTGGCCGAAGCTGACCAGCCGCTCGAGCGGGGTCACGTCGTGGATCGGCATCCCAACCTTGCCACTCAGGCCGCGCAGGTACTCGTAGGACAGGAAGAGCACGAGGAAGGGGATCCAGTCGGCAAGGAAGCGCTTGCCGCGACCAAGCACCAGGGCGGCGATCAGCATCAGGATCAAGAACCGTTCGGGGGACACCGAGAGGTGAAGGACGAACACCATGAAGAGGGTGACGGCGGCCAGGTACCCGCCCACGATCGATGGAATCAGCCAGGACCGGCGCCCGGGTTGGCTCACCGCTGCATCCGGGCAAGCTTACGGAACCGCATCCCTCATGCCATCGGCTGGCAGCTTAGACCTTCCTGAGAAGCGTCAAAGGAGCTCGGATTCCCGGCACGCCGTCGTTATATTTGGGCGAAGATGGTCGAGACGGCCGCCACCGAAGGCCCAGGTCGCGCGCCGCGCGTGCTCGTGGTAGATGACGAACGAAGCATCGTGGACTTCATCCGACTCGGCCTCCAGTACGAGGGATTCCAGGTCCAGGTCGCCCCGGATGGGCAGGCCGCCCTCCGCCTGATCAGTGAGTTCAAGCCCCACGTGGTGGTCCTGGACGTCATGATGCCGCGCATGGATGGCCTGGCGGTGGCGAGCGCCGTACGGGGCAACAAGGACATGGGCATCATCATCCTCTCGGCCAGGGATGAGGTCCAGGATCGCATCAAGGGGCTCGAGGTGGGCGCCGACGACTACCTGGTCAAGCCCTTCGACTTCGGGGAACTGCTCGCCCGCATTCGGGCCGTCATGCGGCGAAGGAATCCCGGCGCGGGGCCCCTGCTGCAGGTCCAGGACCTGACGATGGACGAGGCCACCAGGGATGTCCGGCGCGGCGGCCGGCCGATCGAGTTGTCGGCTCGGGAGTTCGACCTGCTGCGTCTCCTCCTGATGCATCCCAACCAGGTGCTGGCGCGCGAACGCATCCTTGACCAGGTGTGGGGCTACAACTTCTTCGGTGATGCCAACAACGTCGAGGTGTATATCCGCTACCTCCGCCAGAAACTGGGCGACGAGAAGCATCAACTGATCCAGACGGTCAGGGGAGTGGGCTACCGGATCAGGGCATGATGCCGCCACGCCTTCGGTGGCGCCTTCGATCGCTGCGCTGGCGGCTGACGACCTTCTATGTCGGCCTTCTTTCGGTCCTACTCCTCCTGGGTGGGGTCGCCCAGTACTTTGCCGCCCGTGAGGTGCTGTTTCGGAGCAATGCGGACGTGCTGATCAGCGAGTACACTGCGGTCGCCCAGGCCTTCCGCAAGCAGCTGGCGACCCGGCCTGCCGGAACCCCGACCCCCATTCGGGCCCTCCTGCTCTCGCAGCAGTTCGCCACCGAGCTTCGATCGCGGCGCATTTCCGCCGCCATTTTCGATACGAATGGCGGCCAGCTGGCCGCCGCCCCGTCGACGCTGGGAACCGGCGGCACACCGACGCTGCGAACGGCGGATTATCTCGATGCGCTCCGCGGCACGCCGAAGCCGTACTACGTGGCGTCGACCCTGGATAATTCGACCAGCTACCTGGTGGTCCTGAATGTGATCAAGAACGGGACCAGGAGCATCGGCCTCGCCCAGCTGGCGATTCCGACGGATGACATCGACCGCACCTTGCGCCTCGACCGCGAGGTGGCGATCGTCGCGTCCCTGCTCGTGCTCGTCCTTGCCCTGGTGCTAAGCCCGCTGATCGTCGGGCGCGCGCTCCAGCCGCTGGAGCAGATGTCGAGGAGCGCCGCGGCGCTGGCCGCCGGCGATTACAAACAGCGCGTCCCCGAGCCCAACACCGCGGATGAGATCGGTGCCCTGGCCGCGGCCTTCAACAGGATGGCCGCCGGGATCGACCAGGCCTTCGAGGTCCGACGCCAGTCCGAAGACCGGATGCGCCAGTTCGTCGCCGACGCATCCCACGAGCTCCGCACGCCGCTGACCTCGATTGCGGGGTACATCGACGTTCTCAGCCGGCGGCACGACGTTGACCTGGGTTTGTTGCAGAGCTCGCTGCAGACGATGGGGCAGGAAACCGCCCGGATGACGCGACTGGTCAACGATCTGCTGATGCTCACCCGCTATGAGTCCCGCGCGGAGACCAACCGCCAGCCGATCGTGCTCGATGCCTGGCTCAACGAGACCCTGAACGAGATCAATCTTGGGGGCCGGGGCGCGACGGAATCGCGCAGCCTCGAGTCAGGCCTTGCGGTCGACGCCGATCCCGAGGCCCTCAAGCAGGTCGTCCAGAACCTCGCGCAGAACGCGCTGAAGTACGCGCCGGGGGCCGAGCAGCGCTGGAGCGCCTTTCGCGAGTCGGGTGCGGCCGTGATCCGGCTCGAGGACAGCGGGCCCGGGATCCCAGCTGATGACCTGCCCCGCGTGTTCGAGCGCTTCTACCGGGGGGCGAAGGCGCGCGACCGAACGACGGGTGGCTCTGGCCTTGGACTGGCGATCGCGAAGTCGATCGTCGAGGCGCACGGCGGGCGAATCGAGGCCGCCAGCGGGCCAGGCCGCGGCGCCACCTTCACCGTTCGTCTTCCCCTGGCCGGGGGGCGGTCGCCGGGTGAGGACCGCTAGGGGCTGTAGGTGCGGCGGTCCTCGCGCCGCAGTCGCCAGCGCCGCACCAGCACGAAGAGGCCGATGGCAACCAGCACCGCCAGGGCGATCACGTAGGAGGGGCTGATCGACAGCGTCGAGCCCGTCCGCCGCGCGGCCGGCGCGGCCGCCGACACCGGCGGCGTTGTCGTCGCCCGGACGGTGACGGACGGCGTTGGCGCCGCGCTGGCCCCAGCGACCGAGGCAGCCGGATCGATGATCCGGTACGCTCCCGCCTGCCCCGTGGTCGGGTTCCAGGCGGCCGCCAGGACCTCAGGTGGATTCAGCGCCTGCAGCGCCAGCGCCGTAATTCGGGGTCGCACCGGCAGCCCGGATCCCAGGGTGCTCCAACTCGCTCCCCGATCGAGCGACCGGAAGACCCCCCCATTTCCCTGGTCGGCATCGCTACCCGCATAGATCTGATCCGCGTTGGCAGGATTGAACAGCACGAGGTTGAAGTCGGCGGTCGGCAGGCCATTGAGGGGATTCCAGCTGGCGCCGCGATCGTCCGATCGAAAGAGGCCCTGCGAGGTCCCCGCCACGACGGGAGGGTCCGATCCTCCCGAGGACTTTGAGGCCACCGCAATCGTGGCGATCGTCGCATCGGATGGAAACCCGCCTTTCATCACGCGCCAGCTTCCCGTCAGGTCCTCGCTCTTCAGCAGGTAGCCGGCCCCGGCGTTGCCATTGTCCGCGCCCGCAAAGACGGAGAAGCCGCTCGGTTTTGCCAGCAATGCCACGCTCGAGACATCCAGGTCCGCAAGGCCAAGCGCATGCCACGTGGTGGCGCCGTCGGTTGAGTCATAGACCCCTTGCGCGGTCCCAACCACGATCGTGGCTCCGAGGACGTCGATCGACCGAACGTCGAGGGGGAGTCCCTGGTTCAGGGCCGTCCAGGACTTGCCCTCGTCGGTGGACTTGAGGAACCCGCCCACCTGCGTCCCGGCATAGGCAGTGGCGGGCTGCTGCGAATCGAAGCGAACCACCCAGGCCCCGGTGACCCCGGGAGTCACGGCGCTCCAGGTCGCTCCGGAATCGGCGCTTCGCAGGACACCACGACCCTCGGTCGCGGCAAGCACCAGCGACGGGTGCGTCGGCGAAACCGAAACCGACCAGACAGGCTTGTCGGATTGTCCAATCTGCTGGGCGCCCGCGGCCACCCATCGGGTGTCGGCGGCGGTCGCGACCGCGGCGGTCGACAGCGACCCGGCGACCACCAGGATGAGCGTGGCTGCAACGAAATGGTGGGAACGTCTCACGTGGGGTGCCCGAAAACCGTGTAAGGATACCAGACCTCCGTGAGCTCGACCGCTGTTTTGGACGGAGCGTGCTGGAGGCGGGCATATTTTTGCGGAACCTCGACTACAATTCGGATCGTGCGACAGCTTCGGCGAGCGCTGCAGGTCGTTCCGCAGCTGTTGCTCGTACAGCCGGAGCAGCTCAGTTACGACATCGCGTTCGCGCTTGCCCTCGCCCCCCTGGTGGTGGCGGGACTCATCTTCTTTAAGCAGGACGCGGTCTTGCTCTTCGCCGTCGCCTTTCTCGCCGGCATCGTTTGCCTGCTTGCCCTTCACCTCGGACGCCTGACCTTCGGGCTGCCGGCGTGGGTCGGCCACAAGGCCACCCATCCGCTGGTCGCGAGCATGGTGATCGCGTGCTTTCTTCCACCGCTGACGCCGCTCTGGCTCGCCGCATCCGCGGTGATCCTGTTCGTGGTGATGGATACCGTGGTCTGGCCCCAGCTCCAACGTGTCATGTTGCATCCGGCGCTGATCGTCTTCGGCCTGTTGTTTGTCGCGGAGCGCCAGCTGGGCGTCAACTTCGTCAATCCCTTCGACGGGCGCCGCCTGAGCGATCCCCTCACCCTGTGGTATCACCTGCGGATCATCATCGACCCGGTGAAGCTCTACGTCGGCAACGTCCCGGGGCCGATTGGGGCCACCTCGGCGGCGGCCATCCTGCTCGGCCTGACCTACTTGTGGTACGCGCGCAAAGTCTCGCTTGGCATTTTCCTGGGCTTCCTCGTAGGCGTCGCGCTTCCCGCCGCCGTCATCGGCACTGACGTGGCCTTTCAGCTGAGCTCGGGGCCCGCCCTCTTTCTCGCCGGGTACATCGCCGCTGATCGCCGTCGAGTCGTCCTCGCCGAGCCATTTACCTTCGTCTTCGGGCTGGCGGCGGGGGTGCTGACGATGGTCCTCCGTGGCTACGGCCAGGGGCAGGAGGCCGCCTGGCAGAGCCTGTTACTGATGAGCACGCTGTTCACCGTGTACCTGCGCGTCCGAGCCCTGGCCACCGGCATCTCCCTGCGCCGGCCGGCGGGGGGCCGGTCGATGCGGACCTTCACGGTGGCCTCTAACCAGGCTGACGCGCGGCCCCGCTCGGAGCCGTCCGTTCGCCAGGAGGTCCGTCAGCCGGCGATGGCGATGGCCCCGGCCGGCGCCGGCTTCAACCGGCAATCCGGGGCCGCGCGCGGGTTCGATACCGAGACGAATTCCGACGACCTGGTTCGCCAGATGCGAAGCGCCGCCTCGCGGGGGCCGCTGGGGACGACCATCGCGAACCGGCTCTTGTGGGGCATTTCCCTGGTGCTGGTGAACCCGGTCGGGCTGTGGCTGACCTGGTCCAGCCGCTCGCTCACCAGCGGCGCGAAGCGCGTGATCACCATCATCTCGATGGTGTGGTACCTAGCGGTGGCTGGCCTGGTGCTGGCGGTGGCGCACATCCGCTAACCCGCGGCGGCCCTTCTCCATCCAGATGGTTTGATCGCGCGCCGCCCCAACGGACACGATCTCCACGGGCGCCCCACAGAGCTCACCAAGCCGGTCGATGTAGCGGCGGGCGGCGCCCGGCAGGTCCTCCGGCCGCCGGATCTCGGTGGTGGTTGCTCCCCAACCGGGGAGCTCTTCGTAGACGGGCTCGCAGTGTTTCAGATGACTGATGTTCGACATCGGGTAGGCGAGCACTTCGCCCTTGCTCCGATACCCGGTGCAGATCCGGATCGGGTCGAAACTGTCGAGGACATCGAGCTTGGTCAGGGCGATCGACCGAATGCCGTTGAGGGCGACGCTGTAGCGAGCCACCGCCGCATCGAACCATCCCACGCGACGAGCCCGACCCGTGGTCGTGCCATACTCGACGCCCGTTTCGCGGATCTGGTCGCCCAGCGAGTCCAGCAGCTCCGTCGGCAGTGGCCCGTATCCGACCCGCGTCGTGTAGGCCTTGAAGACCCCGATGGTCAGGTCAACTGCGGTGGGCGGGATGCCCGAGCCGGTCAGCGCGCCACCGGCCGTCGGGGAGGAGGACGTCACGTACGGGTAGGTGCCAAAATCCAGGTCGAGCATGCTGCCCTGGGCGCCCTCGAGGAGGATCCCTTCGTCTCGCCCCATGGCGTCGTGAACGACCGGAAAGATGTCGCGGATATGGCTCGCCAGGCGCTCGCCATATGCGGTGTACTCCTGGAGAATGGCCTGGCCATCGAGCGGGTCGACGTGGTAAAGCTGCTGCAGGATCGGATTCTTGATCTTGGTCAACACGAAGTCGAGCTTCTTTTCGAGAAAGCGCGGCTTGAGGAGATCACCCGCCCGAAAGCCGATGCGCCGGATCTTGTCCGCGTATGCCGGGCCGATCCCCCGCCAGGTCGTGCCCAGCCGGTCATCACCCCGCTGTTCCTCTTCGAGCTTGTCCAGGATCGGGTGCCAGGGCATGATCAGGTGAGCCCGGTCGGAGATGATCAGGCGTTCGATGCTGATGCCCCGCGACTGGACCTGTGCCATCTCGTCGAGCAGGACCCGCGGGTCGAGCACGACGCCATTCCCGATCACGCAGGTGGTGTTCGGGTAGAGGATGCCCGATGGGATCAGGTGGAACCGGAACTCCTGGCCGGCATTGACGACGGTATGCCCGGCATTGTTGCCGCCCTGCGAGCGGATGACCATATCGGCCTGTTCGGAAAGCAGGTCGATGATCTTGCCCTTCCCCTCATCGCCCCATTGCCCGCCGACCAGGATCGTGATCACGCTCAGCGCCGGCGGTCCATGTTGACGAACTTGGTCTGCTCGTCGATGAAGAGCAGCTCGATCTTGCCGGTCGGACCGTTTCGATGCTTGGCAATGATGATTTCGGCAACGTTCCGTTTGTCTTCGGCGACGTTGTCGTTGTAAAAGCGCTCCCGGTAAATGAACAGCACGACGTCACTGTCTTGCTCGATGGAGCCCGATTCGCGAAGGTCCGCCAGCTGGGGACGATGGTCGTTTCGCTTCTCAGGCTCCCGACTGAGTTGCGAACAGGCGATGACCGGGATCTGCAGTTCACGCGCGAGCCCTTTGAGGGACCGCGAAATATCGGAAATCTCCTGGACCCGATTCTCCTGATTGCGCCCTTGCATGAGCTGAAGGTAGTCGACGATGATCAGCCCGAGGTTGTTGGCGGACTTGAGCCGGCGCGCCTTGGTCCGCATCTCCATGACGGAGATGTTCGGCGAATCGTCGATGTAGATCTGGGCTTCGGACAGGGCCCCCATCGCCTGCGCAATCCGCGGCCACTCCGCATCCTTGAGGAGTCCGGTGCGCAAGCGATAGGAGTCCACGGACGCCTCGCTACAGAGCAACCGGGTCACGAGCTGCTGCTCGGACATTTCAAGGGAAAAGATCGCCACCGGAATCTTGTATTGGATCGAGGCGTGCTGGGCGATGTTCAAGGTCAGGCTCGTCTTCCCCACCCCGGGACGGGCCGCGATGATGATCAAATCCGACTTTTGAAAGCCACCCGTTTTCGCATCCAGGTCGGCGAAGCCCGTCGGCACCCCCGACACGATGCTCTGATCCTTGTGGATGGCTTCGATCTGATCCCAGGTCGTCTTCAGAATGTCCTTCAGTGCGACGAAGTCCTGGGTGATCCGCCCTTCCGCGATGTTGAAAATGACACCTTCGGCGGCGTCGAGGGCGGTGGCCGCCGGCGTGGCCTCATCGAAGCCAAGGGCGGTGATGCGGGCGCCGGCGCCGATCAGCTTTCGCTTGGTCGCGGCTTCTTCGACCAGGTGGCCGTAATACTCGACGTTGGCCGCCGTCGGCACGCCGCTCTCGAGCTCAGCGAGAAAGGCTTGGCCACCGATCCGCTCGAGGACCCGCATCTTCTCCAACTCCGCGGCCAGCGTCAGCAGATCGATCGGATCGGCACGGTCGTACAGGTTCAGGGCCGCGCGGAACACCTGCGCGTGGTTGTCGAGGTAGAAATCCTCCGGGCGGAGGAAGTCGGCGACCCGGACCACGGCGTTGCGATCGAGCATGAGGGACCCGAGCACCGATGCTTCCGCCTCGAGGTTCTGCGGCGGGACGCGTCCGCCGGTAGCGGCCGGCGCGGGGGGCGCCGGCGGGTTCCTCAGGTCAACTCTCAAGCAGAGCTGACCATCAGCGGAATGGTGGCGCTCAC
This sequence comes from Candidatus Dormiibacterota bacterium, assembly GCA_036732165.1. Taxonomy (GTDB): domain Bacteria; phylum Chloroflexota; class Dormibacteria; order CF-121; family CF-121; genus JALYYC01. Next base: position 66,161 of record DAINCX010000006.1, read on the forward strand.
CTCGCGGTGGAGCCGGACCTGTGCCGTGGCCGGCCCCATCGCCTTGACCGGCTCGGGAAACTCGATCTTCCGCCGGTCCAGGGTGATGCCGTGTTGTTGCTTCAAGGCCGAGGCCACATCCGCATTGGTGACCGCGCCGAAGAGTTTGCCGTCCTTGCCGCTTCGGAGCTTCAGGATCACCTGGGCCGAGGCCAGGCGCGTCGCCAGGGTGCGCGCCTCCTCCAGCTCGCGCTCCTCCCGTTGCACCGCCGTGGCCCGCTGCCGATCGATCCGGTCGACCGCGCCCTTGGTCGCCGCCTGGGCGAGCTTCTGCGGCAGCAGGTAGTTTCGCGCGTACCCGTCGGCAACCTCTTTCGTCTCCCCGGCCTTGCCGGTGCCCTTCACATCCTCGGTCAGGACAACCTTCATATGGCCGGCCTCCCCCGCCGGAGCGCCACGCGGCCACGATTCCGCAACTCCTCGACGCGGCCGCGGAGGCCCGCCCGAGTCTGCCGCAGGTCGTGGTCGAACACACTCGTTCCGAGCGCGATCCGCTCCTGGTGTTCCGCCACGACCTCCCTGGGCGCGCGGTCGACGAACATCCGAACCGCCAGGACGGACAGCGCCATCGCGTCCATCTCTCCGAAGATCGGGAACCGCAGGGGAATATCGACCGCCGGGTTCATGATCAGGGCGAGCGCCGCGGCGAGGGCCAGCTTGTTGCGCTGGGGCACCCGCGGATCGCGGTAGAGGCAATAGGTCAGCTTGCCGTATTTGGGAAGCTCTCGAGCCATCCGTCGCAAGAACCGAAGACTGAGCAGCATGCTTCCCCTATTCCCCTGAATGCTCGACCTGAGGCCGGCAGAGGCGGCCGTGGCTCCGCGATTTTACCAGAGCCTTGCGTCACGGAGCCGCCGCAACGGCGGAGACGCGAAGCCATCGGAAAACCGGCCCGATGGATAAGCCCTGGAGTGCCAGCGACACCAGGATGAAGCCAGAAACGAGGGCCACGACCTCGGCACGATCCCGGACCGTGAGCGGGATGCTCAGCGCCAGCGCCAGGGACAGCGCGCCACGGAGCCCGGCCCAGGTCAAGGCCGCCTGCCACCGCCAAGGCCAGCGGCTCGGGGCGACCCGGGCGAGCAGGAGGATCATCAGCGCGCGAGCCCCGGCGATGACCAGGACCAGGGCGATCAGTCGCCAGCCGGCCCCGATCACGGTGCCGAGGGGGACCTGGAAGCCCACCAGCAGGAACACGGCGCCGGCCATCACCGCTCCCAGGGCCCTCCAGAAGCGGTGCAGGTGGTGATGGGTGGCGAGCGGATAGGCCGTGCCCAGGACAAAGGCCAGGCTGATGACGGCGAGCAGCCCACTCCCGCCGAGCCGGTCGCTCAAGAGGTACACGCCATACGCGAGCGCAAGCGTGAGCAGGATGTCCGCGGGGCGTCGCACCCGCTTCAGCGCCGGCCTCCCGATGAAGCCGATGAGGCCACCAATCGCCAACCCGACCAGGGTCAACCGAAGGAACAGCACGAGCAGCCCGACCAGCTGCACGGTACCGGCCTGGACGACCTGGAGAGCCAGGGTGGTGAGCACCACCGCCACCCCATCGTTGGCCAGGCTCTCCCCTTCCAACGTGACGCGCAACCGGGGCGGGGTCCGCACCCTCCGCAGGGCCGCGAAGACGGCGATCGGGTCGGTGGCGGCCAGCACCGCCGCCAGTAAGAGCGCCTCGTCGCGGTTGATGCCCAACGCGACGAGCACGCCAAACGCGATCCCGGCCGCCAGCACCGCGCCGCCGAGCCCGAACCCCGCGATCCAGCGCCACTCCTGGCGAGCCGCGGTGGCGTGCAGAGAGAAGCCCGCATCGAAGAGCAGCGCGGGCAGAAACCCGATCAGCACCGCCGATGACGAAAGCTTGAGGGGCGCCACCAGGCGCGTGGTGGCGACCCCTGCGCCAAGGAGAAGGAGCAGGAAGGGCCACGGCCAGCGACGAACCGCGGTCACGACCTGAGCAGCTCGGGGTGGCTCTCCAGGTACCGCCAGGCCGATGCCGCGTCCGACTCCACGCTGCCATCAAGGATGGCATCTTCCAGGGCGGCCTTGGCCCGCTTGATCCAGGGGCCGGCCGGCCGGCCCGTCCGCGTCATCAGGTCGTCCCCGGTCAACGGCGAGCGGATCGCGTTGATCGCCTGGGCGTCGAGCCGCCGGATGCGTTCCTCGAGATGATCGATCTTCGTCACGTCCGGATAGTGGCTCGCTCGCATATCGGCGCGAGCCAGGTCGAGCAGGCGGTCCAGCTCCGGGCCCGCATCGCGGACCAGTCGCCGAACGGCCTTGTCCTCCCAGCCGTCCGGGTCGTACTGGATGGGCCGCATGTGCAGCCGGATCAAGCGGCTGACCGAGTCGATCAGCTCGCCGGCAAAGCGCAGCCGCTTGAGGGCGTCACCGGCCATCACCGCCCCCACATCCTGGTGCCCGATGAACGTGACCTTGCCGTCTAAAACCTCGTGGGTCGCCGGCTTCCCCACGTCGTGCAGCAACCCGGCGAGGCGCGTTCGCAGATCGATCGGCGTCAGCGACGCCGCCAGCAATCCATGGCCGAAGACGTCGTGACTGTGCCAGCCGCCCTGCTCCATCCCCTTGCCGGCCTGGAGCTCCGGGAGAATCCGGGCGAGCAGCGCATGATGGTCGAGGATCTGCAGCCCTCGGGCAACGTCATCGGCGAGCAGCAACTTCGAGAACTCATCGCGAATCCGCTCCATCGAGACGGTGGGCGGCTGCAGGCGTTCCGCGTGCCGGCGAATCGCGGCCGCGACCGCCGGATCCACCTCAAAGGCGAGCGTCGCCGCAAAGCGCGCGGCGCGAAGCATCCGGAGCGGGTCCTCGTCAAACGTGAGCTCGGGCTCAAGCGGCGTCACGAGGCGGCGACTCCGCAGGTCCGCGAGCCCGCGCCCGGTCAGGTCGAGCACTCGCCCATCCCAATCCATCAGCAGGGCATTGACGGTGAAGTCGCGGCGCATCACGTCGTCTCGCAAGGACCCCGGCGTGACGTCCGGCTTGCGGCTGTTTCGATCGTAGCGTTCCTTGCGCGTCGACACGAACTCGACGGCATAGTCGGAGGTCTCCAGGTGGGCTGTGCCGAAGCGCTCGAAGATGACCGGCGGATGGGTCCCGGCCCGACCGGCGACGGCTTCGGCCAGCGCGATCCCCAGCCCGCCCTCGACCAGGACGTCGACCTCCCGGATTTGTGCCTCCCGGGTCCCACCAAGCAGGCGATCGCGAACGTAGCCGCCGACCACCAGGGCGCGGGTTCCGAGTCGCTGCGCCTCCGCCTCGATCAGCTCGAACAGGGGCCCGAACCGCGGGAGGGCCGGCGGGTCAATGCGGGCGTTCACGACTCACGCGAAGGCGGGCAAACTCGACCGCCCCCACCAACCCCGCGTCGCCGCCGAGGGCCGGACGAACGATGCGCAGGCCCCGGCGGGCGGCTTTCCACGACGAGGCGTGCATCGCCTGGCGCATCGGTCGAAGCAGGAGGGTCCCGGCGTTGAGAACGCTGCCACCGAGCACGATCAGCTCCGGGTTGAAGAGGTTGACCAGGGTGCCCATCGCAATCCCCAGGGCCTGGCCGGCATGATCCAGGATCGCGACCGCCACCGCGTCACCGCCGCGGGCTGCCCGGACGACGTCGGCGGCACTGGGCGACTCCAGCCCCCGCAACAGGCTGGCCGGTTCGAGCCGGGACGACTCGCGGGCCGCTCGCGCGATCCCTGTTCCGCTGGCGATGGCCTCCACGCAGCCACGGTTGCCGCAGGTGCACAACGGACCTCCCGGCTGGACCACAATGTGCCCCACCTCGCCCGCGATCCCATGCGCCCCGCCGTACAGCTCGCCGTCCAGGATCAGGCCGGCGCCGATGCCGGTGGAGACGGTGACATAGATGAGGTTGCTCGCGCCCCGGGCAGCGCCACGCACCGACTCACCGAGCGCGGCGAGGTGCGCGTCGTGATGGAGGAAGCTTCGGATCCCGGTCGCCTGGGTCAGGATGCGGTTGAGCGGGACGTTGATGAAGCCCGGAAGGTTCGCCGGGCTGATCACGATGCCGGCACGCGGATCGACCGGTCCTGGTAGGCCGATCCCCAGCGCGCGGACGGATGCGGCGCGCGTGCCATGCTCGGCAAGGGCGTCGTCGACGGCGGCGATCAGCGCCTCGATGACATGTCGTCGTCCCCGGTGGGCCTCGGTGGGGCGCCGAATGATCGTGCGCAGCTCCCCGCGCGCGTCCGCGACGGCGACCCGGAGCTGCGTTCCACCGAGATCGATGCCGACGTACATCTCAGCGCCACCTCGCCCGAGCCATCGGCCGCAGGGTCACGGCGGCGATCCCGGCGCCGACGATGAGCGCGATCCCGGTCGACTGGAAGACCAGGCGATATTCGGCGAGCAGCGCCTCACGAACATGCAGCACGTAGGTTGCGTAGCGAATGGCGAAGTCCGGAAGCAGGGTCGGGAGCGGGGGCAACAGGTGCGCCGTCGCCTGGTGAAACTGGTAGAGGCCGTAGCCGGCCACCAGGGAGAAGCCGACGAGCATGCCCAGCAGGCGCATCACGATCAGGACCGACGCCCCGGCCCCCCGCTGGGCTTCCCCCACCGCGTCCAGCACGGCCGCGCTCACCGGCGCGATCTCGAGTCCCAGCCCAAGACCGATGAGGATGAGCTGGGCGTCGGCGACCCGGAGCGGAAGGCCGAGCAGGTGCGGCTGGAGCGAGCGTTCATTCCAACCCGAAAGCAGGAGGAAGCCGGCGGCGGCCAGCAGCATACCGGCCGCCGCGACCACCCGATAGCTCCGCAGGCGATGGGCCAGAAAGCCGCCCAGCAGCGCCCCGATCGGGATGCCGAGCATCAGCCGGAAGAGCAGCCAGGCGGCCTGGCTGGGATTCATCGAGGGGGAGAAGACAAACGGCGATTCGGCGAGGACCGGGATGAACACGAGGGCAATCATCAGGCCCGCGCCGGCGACCGCATTGGTGATCGCGGCGCCCGCGAATGAGGAGTCGCGGAAATATCGAACGTCGAGGAGCGGATGCGGGCTCCGGCGTTCGTGCCAGGCGAAGAGAGCGACGAGCAGCAGGGCGAGCGGCGCCTGCCAGAGAAAATTCGACCCCACCGGGCTCTTCTCGGGATCGGTCGCATACAGGGCGAGCGTCAGGAGGGCGAGCGCCGCCGCCGCCAGGACCGCGCCGAGCCAGTCGACATTCGCCGGCCGGCGCGCTTCTTTGACGGCGCGGACCTCCGGCCAGACGGCCCAGATGAGCAGCGCCGCCAGCGGAAGGTTGAGCCAGAAGATCCAGTTCCACCCCAGCGAGGTGGCGACCACGCCGCCCCAGAGCGGCCCGAGCACGCTCCCGATCTCCTGGAGGGCGCTGACGGCCCCCAGCACCGGGCTCCGGGTTCCCGCCGGATAGAGGTCGGCCGCGAGCGCGAGGACGATGGGAACCAGCGCGCCCCCACCGGCGCCCTGGACCAGGCGGCCGGTCACCAGCTGCGACAGGGTGCCGGCGGTCGCCGTGACGAGCGACCCGATGGCGAAGACTACCAGGCAGGCGGTAAAGAGGCGGAGCCTGCCGAAGCGATCGCTGAGACCCCCCGCGAGTGGCATGACCGCGAGGTAGCCGAGCAGAAAGCCGGTGATGATGGGGGTTGCCCGCTCGAGATGATTGACCGGGACATGGACCGAGGTCAGCATCGGCAAGATCGCGGTGACGACCACGTAGGCGTCGAGGGACGCGAGGAAGAGGCCGGCGCCCGTCAGCGCCAGCAGCACGGGCCGGTTAACCGAGCGGGGGCGGAGTGACTGAAACGGGGTGATCATGGTTGGAGAAATCGAAGGTGACCGTGGCCGGCCGGGTCGGGTCGAAGAGGTTGCCGCTGAGTCGGGCTCGCCAGAGTGTATTCGCCGGGCTCTCGATCCAGTAGGTCGCGTGGTACGACCCCTGGTCACGAATCAGGGTGAGCAGCTGGTGCATCCGTCCTGCCGTCACGGCACCAGTGACGGGATAGGTGTCGTGGCCGTTGATTTTTTCGGCGCTGCCGAGTGACGGTGCCTGCGTGTCCCGCATCGCCGAAAAGAGGCCGGCCTGCGGGTCAAAGAGGGTTCTGGCGTCAAAGAACTGCGCCATCTCCGCCGGCGTCAGCCGCTGCCACCCACCCGTGATCGATTTCAGGTAGATGCTCGCGCCGCTGAAGATGACCTCGACTTCGACCAGGAAGCCTCCCTCACGGAGGTCGACCCGGGCCTGCAGATCGGGCGGATGGGCATCACCCTCGGCGGACTGCACGGGTTCGCCGCTCCCCGTGTACCCGGAGACCTGCATCCGAAAATGAAAGCCTTTGAGCTGGCTCATGCGATCGCTGGCCTGCTGCAGCAAGGGGGCCGCGGCCGGGGGTGGAGCGCCGCACGACGCCGCGGCCGCAAACACGAGGACGACGGCGCAGGCACGGGCAAGACCGGGTCCGGGCATTCAATCCCTCAGGATACGGTCATCCCCCACACGACGGGTGACCTTCTGCGCATCCAGCCAGGCGAGCAGCGGTAGCACGTAGCGGCGGCTGGAGCCCAACACGTCCCGCGCCGCGGCGACGGTCAACCTGGAGTTGGCGGTCAGATAGGCCCGCAACCGTTCGACCGCCTCGCCGGCGGCACGACGGGAGAAGACGACCTCATCGCTGAGGCGGACGATCTGCCCCTCACGAATGAGGTGCTGGACGAGGGCGGGGGTGATCGCAAACCGCTGCATCAGGTCGTCCAGCAGCGGCGGATTGAAGGGCTGCAGATCGAGGGCACCCTGCATCGCGTCGATGGCGGCCCGCTGCTCGGCCGATGGCTCGGCGCGGTGGCCGGCGAGGGCTACCTCGGCGCCCGCCTCGGCGATGAGGCCATCCAGGTGGAGGCAGTCGAGCAGGCAGGCGAAGGGCGCGGCCGGCAAGCCGGTCCGGTTCCGCAACGACTCCTTGGGCATACCCGGGCGCAACGGCTCGGCGGCGTGAAAGGCCGCGAGCGCTTGCGTCACCGCGGCCTGCAGCTGGCGATACCGTTCCCCGTTCAAGAGGAGGACCCCCAGCCGGCGGATGGCGCCGGCGGCCAGGAGCCGATCCAGCACCGCCGCCAGGTCTGCGTCCGGCAGGCCGAGGGCGCGTGCCAGCGCGCTCTCCCCGAGGCCGGCGGGGCGCTTGGCAAGCTCGAGCACGACCCGGGTCTCGAGATCACCGCTCTGCTTCGAGCGCAGCTCCTCGAGCACAACTGGGTCGCGGCGGCGATGCCGGCGGGGAGCCGTATCGACGATGACGCCGCCGGCGACCGTCGTCGGGGGCGACGGCACTCGGATGATGAAGCGATCGCCAGGCAACGCGATAACCGCGTCCTCCGCATAAAGCTGGGCCCAGCCTTGCTGGCCCGGGCGAAGCTCGTCGGCGTCGAGGAGGTTGACCTCGACCGTGATCTCGGCCGTCTCGTGGTACATCAGGAGGCGGGCGCGGTGCCGGATGGGATGCGGCGTATCGGGCAGGATCGTTAACCGCGCATCCAATCGCCGGCTCCCCGCCATCGTCCCCGGATGGACCAGGACATCGCCGCGACGGACCTGGGCGCGATCCAGCCCCGCCAGGTTGACCGCGGTCCGGCTCCCGGGGCGCGCCTCCTCGACCGACTGGTTGTGCTGCTGGAGTCCGCGGATCCGGACGAGCCGCCCGCCGGGGAGGATCACCACGTCTTCGCCCTGGCGCAGGACCCCGCCGACCAGTGTCCCGGTCACGACCGTGCCGAATCCCGCCATCCCAAAGGCGCGGTCGACGGGCAGTCGCGGACGACCGAGATCGGGACGCGTCATCGTGTGCTCGAGCTCCAGGTCGAGGGTCCGCCGCAAATCGTCAAGCCCGGCCCCGGTCGTACTCGACACCGGGACGATCGCCGCGCGCCTGAGGGATGACCCCGCGAGCAGCGCGCTGACGTCGTCCTGGACCAGCCGCAGCCACTCCGGGTCGACGAGGTCGGTCTTGCTCAGCGCCACGACGCCATGCTCAATGCCCAGCAGGTCGATGATCGCCAGGTGCTCACGCGTCTGGGGCATCGCCCCCTCATCGGCCGCGATCACGAGCAGGACCGCATCCATGCCGTGGACCCCGGCCAGCATGTTCTTCAGAAAGCGCTGATGGCCCGGGACGTCGACGATCCCGAGGTGGCGGCCGCTGGGCAGATCCATCCAGGCAAAGCCCAGATCGATCGTCATGCCGCGACGCTTCTCCTCGTCGAGGCGGTCCGGATCGATGCGGGTGAGCGCCTTCACCAGCGTCGACTTCCCGTGGTCGATATGGCCGGCCGTGCCGATCACGAACGATCCAACCTGGGACGGCGTGGTCACGAGACGGCGGCGCGCACCGCCTCGAGCAGCGCATCATCCTCTCCCGGGAGGACCGTGCGGGGGTCGAGGACGACCTGGCCCGCCTCGATGCGCGCGATCACCGGCGTGGCGCCGCGACGCAGGCGGGCAACCAGGCCACTCGCGGAGGCCTTCGGCCCGGTGATGCTGAGCAACGTCGTTGGGAGCCGCTCGCCCGGCAGCGAGCCACCACCGACCTGCGACTCCCCGGCCTTGAGCGCAACCCGAACGCCCTGCTCCTCCAGACGGCTTTTCCAGGCGGTGGCGCGAGCTGCCAGCGCCTCCGGCCTGAGCGCGATCATGCGCCAGACTGGCAGTGACGCTGCAGCCTGGGTCAGATAGATGTCCAGGGTGGCCGCCAGCGCCGCCAGCGTCATCTTGTCGACCCGGACCGCGCGAGCGAGCGGATGCTTGAGCACCCGGTCCACAATCGCGGACCGGCCGATGAGGAGCCCGGCCTGGGGCCCACCCAGCATCTTGTCGGCGCTACACGCAACCAGGTCGGCCCCGACGGCGATGCTCTCCTGGATCCGCGGTTCTGGCGCCAGGCCAAACGGCGCCGTGTCGAGCAAAGCGCCACTGCCCAGGTCCTCCAGCAGGAGCGTCCCCCTGGCGTGGGCCAGCACGGCGAGGCTATGCAGATCGGCACTTTCGGTGAAGCCGACCACCTGGAAGTTGCTGGCGTGCACCTTGAGGATGGCCGCCGTTCTGGGCGTGATCGCCGCCTCATAGTCCGCCACCCTGGTGCGGTTGGTGGTGCCCACCTCCACCATGCGGGCGCCGGACAGGCGCATGATCTCCGGCATCCGGAAGGCGCCGCCGATCTCGACCAGCTCGCCCCGGGAGACGATCACCTCCCGGCCGCGTGCCAGGGCGGACAGCATCAGCAGGGTGGCCGCGGCGCAATTGTTGACGACGGCGGCGGACTCCGCCCCGGTCAGGTGCGCCAGCAGGACACTGACCGCATCGTGACGCAGCCCGCGTTTCCCGCTCTCGATGTCCAGTTCCAGCGTGGCGTACCCGCGGGCGATCTCGCCGGCGGCGGTGGCGGCGGCCTCGGCGAGCGGGGCGCGTCCGAGGTTGGTATGCAGGATCACCCCGGTGCCATTGATGCAGGGCCGAAGCCGTGGCTCACGAAGGTCCTCGATCGAGGCCGCGACCCCCTGCCACCGCGTCGGCGCGTCATCGACCCGGCCCGCCTGTCGCTCCCGTTCCAGCACGGCCTGAACCGCGAAGAGGACCAGCGATCGCCCATGCCGGCGGATGAGCAGACCTGCGGCGGGCTCCTCGAGCAGCTGGTGGACGCTGGGCAGCGCCCGGAGCGTCTTCATTAGAACTGTGCCGGCCTGATCACGTCACCCAGGAGGAGTCGGGATACCGGGTCGTAGACGTAGTCGAAGAGTCCAGGGATGAAGAAGATCAGGAGGACGACCACCACGAGGATGATCTGGCGATTGGCATCGACGCGGTTAAAGAGTTTCGAAAAGCGGCGGCGAAACAACGCCGCGAGCAGGTTGTAGCCGTCGAGCGTGGGGACCGGCAACAGGTTGACGATGGCGAGCAGCACATTGAAATAGAAGGCGACCAGGACGACCTGGAAGGGCGGCGAGGCTGGGTCGAGGAAGCGGGAGGCGAGCAGCAGCTTCAAGGGGATCGATAGCGCCAGGGCGACCAGGAGGCTTGCGAGGGGGCCGGCGAGCCAGACGAGGGCGGGATCGCTCAGCCGGCGCATGCGATAGGGATTGAGGCGCATCGGTTTGCCCCAGCCGAAATGGATGAAGAACACGGCCAGCGTGCCGAGTGGGTCGAGGTGGTCGCGCGGATTGATCGAGAGGCGCCCGTCGAGGCGCGGGGTCTGGTCGCCGCGAGCCGTCGCGACCGCGGCGTGGGCGAGCTCGTGGGCCACGATACCCACAACCAGGGCCGGAATCAGGTAGAGGGCGGTGACGATGAATTGCGTCGGGTCGGCCAGGATCACGAACCTAGTATCAGGGACGCCACCCCGAGCCCAGCGCGCGGATCAGGCCAGCAGCAGGTGCCGAAGGACGATTGAGCCGGCGATCAGCAGCACGAACATGAGGCCGGCGGTGATGGCGATGCGGCGGAGATCGGACCGGAAGTACGGCACTCGCTCGAGCGGGATGGAGGCGTCCTGTGGGGGGAGGGGGGCGGCCGCGGCGCGCCCGCGCGCGGCTCGCGGCAGAGGCCGAGCAGCGGGAACCGGCCGTTGGGCCGGCGCGGGCTGGACCGGGGTGGCCGCCTCCGGACGCGGAGCGGCCGGGGGCGCGGCCGGCACGCTTGCCCGCGCGCGGCCGCTGCGCTGAGGTTTTTTGGGCTGGGAGCGCTTGTTCTTTTTAGCCATTTGCCGAATTCGCGGTGTGGAGTTTACCGCGAAAGTGGATAAGCGCTTGACAGGTCCAACCCGCTGTGGTAAAAATCCGGGCGGGTACAAGATATAGCGTACCCCAAGCCGCGAGCCAACAAGGGCCAGATTCCTGCAGCCGTCCTGCCATCGCCGCTGCAATGCCCCTCCTCATCTGGTCCTTGTTGTTTTTCCGTGGCCTCAGACGTTGAAGCGAAACAGGCAGACGTCTCCATCCTTCATCACGTAGTCCCGGCCTTCCAGGCGGACCTTACCCCGCTCGCGCGCCAGGGCATAGGAGCCGGCTTCGACCAGATCCTCGTATGACACGATCTCGGCCTTGATGAAGCCGCGCTCGAAATCGCTATGGATCACGCCGGCCGCCTCGGGCGCCCGCGCCCCCTGCCGAACGGTCCAGGCGCGGACTTCCGGGTCCCCGGCCGTCAGGAAGGTCAGGAGGTTGAGGAGCTTGTAGGCGGCGGCGATGAAGGCGTTGAGCGCCGGCTCCTTGAGGCCGGCATCCTGCAGGAAGGCGGCCGCCTCCTCCGGCGCGAGCTCCCGGACGTCCGATTCCAGTCGTGCGGAGAGCGCGATCCAGGCGGCGTGCTCGGCCTCGGCCTCCTCGATCACCGCCCGGAGCTCCGGCGTGTCGACGCCGATCTGCTCCTCCGCGATGTTGGCGACGTAGATGACCGGCTTGGCGGTGAGGAAGGCATAGCCTCGAAGCAGCTTGGCCTCCTCCGCCTCGAAGGCCATGGTCCGGATCGGCTTCCCCTGGTCCAGGTGGGCGGCGATGCGATCGAGCATCGCCAGCTCCTCCTGTTCTTTGGCGCCGGGCTTGAGGCGAGCACTCGTGCCGATTTTCTCGCGTCGCTTGGTGACCACGTCGAGGTCCGCCAGCGCGAGTTCGAGGTTGACCATCGCCATGTCGGCGCGCGGGTCGAGTCGATCCGAGACGTGCTGCACGTTGGGGTCCGTGAAACAGCGCACCACCATCGCGAGCGCGTCCAGCTCACGGATGTTGGAGAGGAACTGGTTGCCCATGCCCTCGCCGCGACTAGCGCCGGCGACCAGCCCAGCGACGTCCACGAACTTCATCACCGTCGGGGTCACCTTCTTCGGGTGATACATGCGGGCGAGAACGTCGAGGCGTCGATCCGGCACCTCGACCATGGCGGTGTTCGGCTCGATGGTACTGAAGGCGTACGAGGCAACCCCCACCCCGGCCTGGGTCAGGGCATTGAAGAGCGTTGACTTCCCGACGTTCGGCGGTCCGACCATGCCAACACCCAGAGCCATCGTCACCAAGGTTAAGAGTTAGGGCGCCGTCGCAGCGCCCTCACCTCAGTCCCTCACGCTCTGATGGGCGGCGCTCACCGCGCGGTCGGGTCCTCGAGGTCGATGTTGGGCGACCCGTACGCGCCGGGCAACCGGTAGGCGAGCTCTTCGCCGGTCTCGTCGAAGTCGTCCGGGTCGTAGTCGTCATAAAGGTTGTTGCCAGAGATCATGGCCGCCCCTAGACGCCGACCGGCTCAGCCAGGGGCTGGGCGGGTTCGGCCGCCGTGTCGGTTTTGGGACTTAACATCTGCATGACGTCGATGATCACCTCGGTCGTGTAGCGTCGCAGCCCATCCTTCCCATCCCATTCATGGCTTCGCAGCTTCCCCTCGACGTAGATCAATTTGCCGCGGGTGAGGTACTCCTGGCAGATTTCCGCCAGCCGGCCGAACGCGACCAGCGAGTGGTACTGGACGTCTTCCACGCGAGCGCCTTGTTCGTCCTTGGCGTGCGTGGTGGTCGCCAGCCGGAGCTTGGCGATGGCGAGGCCCTTCGGGCTGGTGACGATCTCCGGGTCCCGGGTGAGGCGGCCGACGAGCGTGACACGGTTGACCATGGTGCTCCCTCCAGAGAATGTATTGCCGCGCAGCGTGCCGACGAGTTGTTCTATCGACCACCTCCCTGGCTGAGGGCTGGCAAGAGCGGGAGCGGATCGACCGGGACGCCGGCGATGCGCACCTCGAAATGGAGGTGCGGTCCGGTACTGTTCCCGGTCGATCCCAGCAGCGCGATCAGCTGTCCGGCCACGACCTGGTCACCGGTGCGGACGAGCGGAAAATCGAGGTGTGCATAGAGCGTGCTGAGTCGGGCGTCGCGCGCGACCAGGATGTGCAGGCCGTAGCCGCCACGCTCCCGTTGCACCAGGGCCATGCCCGGCGCCGCGGCATAGACCGGGGTATCCATCGGGGCAGCCAGGTCCACGCCGCTGTGAAAGTGATGACCTGGGCAGGCCCCCGACCAGGGCTCGATGTCGAGCGCGGTGCACCCGAACGGCTGCGTCAGGGTGCCCGCACGGACCGGCAGGGCCAGCGCCGCGGGGTGCCCGCGCTGGGCTTCCACCACCACCCCGGCCATCACCAGGGGCACGATCACGCAGGCGACGAGCACGGCGAAGAGGACGCGCCGCCAGGACCAGGCCAGGACGGCAAGCCGGCCGGCGAGGAGGGCCGTCACGCGCCGGCCCTGGCCGCCATGGCTCCCTTGATCGCCTTCTTGGCGAGGCCTTCGGCGAAGTGCTCCGTTTTCGACTCGAGGTGCGCGGACGCATTCATCAGGCCGGGAACCTTGATCAGCAGGTACAGGACGGCCAGGCCGTACAAGGCTTCGACCGGACTACCGTTGAGCTCGCTGGTGAAAAGACTCGCGAAGCGCAAGACGAGGACCTGGGCAAATTGCATGAACACCGTCAGCAGGAAGAGTCGGAGCCAGGACTGCGCGTAGCGTTTCGTCTCGGGCAGGATCATGCACAGGGACGCCAGCGGAGCGATGGCGAGCAGCACGGACAGCAGCGCGAATCGCACCACATAACTCAAGGCGACGATGACGAGCATCACGACGATCGCCATCCGCACCACGATCTGGAACAGCGGCAGGCCGAAGCCGGTCGTGAGGGCCTGCGCCCAGGGGAACCGCGTGGGACCGCCCGGAAAGGGTTGCGTCCACACCGCGTGGACGAGGGCGTTGTTGAGGTCGATCGCCATCTGGCCAAAGACCAGAGCGAAATGGCCGATCGCGATCGCCGCCATGGTCCTGGGCAGGATGGCCTTGAGGGTGTAATGGGCCCGAAAGCCACGCTCCCACTGGCTTCGAAGGAAGGCGTAGATGAACACGAGCACCAGGAGGAGGTCGCCGAGGGCCACGGTCAGGTGAAACATCGCCTGCAAGGCCGGATCGTCGGTCAGCGGACGGGCCGAGAGGGTCGAGACGTCGTGGGTGCTCAGCAGGTAGGTCTCCACCAGCCCCGACACCGAGCCCGCGACATCGTTGATGAGGTTGGTGAAGAAGCCCGTCACCAATCCCGAGAAAATCTCTAGCATCGGATTCGCATCCTGACGACCCGCTCGACGTCACTAATGGTTGACCGAGTCGACCAGGACATGGACGAGGAGGCCGGCCATCTCGACGCCGATGGTCCCGAAGACGATGCGGCCGATCCAGCGCTTGGCTTCCATCACGCTGCGCGGCTCGATCGCAATCATTTTCCAAATAAAGGCGATCACGAACGCGAAAGCCCCGATGCTACCGGTCAGGCCCTGGGCATAGCCGGTCCAGACCTCGATCAGATGCTTGAGCTGGTCCATCAGCGGTTGCGCTCCATCTCGGGAACGACCCTGTCGCGCAGGTAGCGCTCCATGGCGCCCATCAGTCCCTGGAGGACGTTCCACTGGCTGGTGAGCAGGTTTCGATCCTCATGCCCGAGGCGCTTGAGCCAGTCGACGCCGAGGCTGGGCGGCGGCTGCGCGGCGGACGGCTTCGCCGGCACCGTCGGCGAGACGAGCGCGGGCGTGCCGATGATCGGCTGGGGCCGGCCGGAGGACATCGGGAGCATCAGCGCTGGCGGCGGGGCGAGCCCCGGTCGGTGCGGTTGCATCGCAATGTGCAAGCCGACCCCGGTAAATGCGGCCAGAACCGCGACCTCGCCACCGATCAAGACGACCTTCCAGGGTGCAGGCATCGCAGGCTCCTCGACGTACCCGGCTTCCAGTGACACCGCCTACTGTGCCACAGATCCGTGTATTTGTCAAGACGAAACTACAACGTGTTCGTGAGGGCCTCGCGCAAACCTGGAAATCGGAACCGGTATCCCAGCTGCTCGACTTTATGCGGGAGCGCTCGACGACCGTGCAACAGCAGCTCCGACTGATCCCCGAGGACGAGCCGAAGCAGAGGCGCGGGCGCCGGCATGACGGCCGGGCGGCGCATGACGCGTCCGATCTCCCTGGCGACCTCGCGTTGCCGCTTGACGTCGGGCGCCACGGCATTGAGGGATCCGCGAAGGGCTCCCATCTCGAGGGCGAGGCGATAGATGCCGACCAGGTCGTCGATCTGGATCCAGGTGAACCATTGCCGGCCATTGCCCAGCGGGCCGCCCGCATAGAGCCGAAACGGAAGCACCATCAGGCGAAACGCGGGGGCACCCCGACCAAGGACCAGCGCGGTCCGCACCAGCACCACCCGTACCCCGAGCGGTTCCGCCTGCTTGGCCGCCGCCTCCCACTGCTGACACACGCCCGCCAGGAAGGAATGGCCGGCGGCACTTTCCTCAGTGATCGGCTCATCGCCCCGATCCCCGTAGAAATCGATGCCGGAGGCATTGATCAGCGCCCCTGGCCGTTCGGCGGCGGGCATCCGCCCCAGGGCCTGCACGATCGCCGCCGTGGCGTCGACACGGCTCGAGAGGATCTCGGCCTTGCGGCGCCTGGTCCACCGTCCCGACCCGATGCTGGCCCCGGCGAGATTGACCACGGCCTCGGCTCCACCCAGGGGACGCATCCAATCGTCTGAGACAGAGCGAGCATCCCACGGCACGACCTGAACCCCCTGCTCAGGTGACTGCGCCGCCTCGCGGCTAAGGACGACGACCTGATGCCCATCAGCGACCAGGCTGGCGGATAGGTGCCGGCCGATGAAGCCGCTTCCCCCGGCGATGACGACGCTCAACGAAGAGGAGCCTACGCCTTGAAGCCGCTGATCCGCCGTTCGTTCCGGGACTGCTCGAGGCCCTGCCTGGCCTGGGCGAGGAGCGCGGCCCGATCGTCCTTCCCGGCTTCGGTCGCCCCCACCCCGGTATTGACGGCCACTCGGACGATCTCGCCGGCCTGGCTCGCGGCATAGGGGTGCTCCTCCAGGCCGACGCGGAGCTGGTCAGCGAGGCGGACGGCGATCGCCCGGTCCCCTTCCGGGATCAGCAGGCAGAACTGGCCATCCTGTACCCGCGCCACGGTGTTCACGCGCCGCGTCTTGGCCCTGATCACCGCGACGAATTCGCGGAGGATGCGGGCGAGTCCCGCCTCGCCGTGCTTTCCGCGAAGCACCTCGTAGCCGTCGATGTCGAAAACCACGATCGCCAGATTGTGGTTGAAGCGTGAGGCGCGGCTGATCTCTCGATCGAGGAGCTCGTCGAGGAATCGGCCGCTATAGGCTCCGGATTGGGTGTCGAGCAAGGCCGATTGCTCGGCCTGGATCAACTTCCGGCCCATGACGATCGCGTACAAACCCTCCGCGAGCAGGGCGGAAAGCGAGCTCATCGGTTCCTCGAGATCGTCACGGGGTCGGTCGTAGCCGGCCACGATCGCTCCGAAGGTGGCGCGCCCGTCCTGGACCGGGATCGGCAACCCCACCAGACTGCCCACGGTGACGGTCTCGTCGGTCAGATAACGGGACCACGCGCTTTTCGCGATGTCCGGGACGGTCACCGGGCGGTCAGCGTGCCTGACCCACTCGGCGATGCCTTCCAGCAGGCGGCGCTTGGGGGCGATGAGCGGGTCGGCGTTGGGCTGGTCGAACCCTGAGGCAAGGTCCGAGCCGCTGTCGTCCATCAAGAGCACCAGCGCATAATCGGCTCGCGTCAGGTAGATGACGGCCTCGACCAGGTGCTGGCAGAGCATCTGGGCATTGGATTCGGCAATCTGCGACTGCAGCCGGCGGAGAGCATGGCTGACACGCTCCTTGGCCTGCATCTCGGCCAGCAGGTTGAGGCCGACCGAGACCAGCTCCCCGGCACCCAGCAGCTTCTCCGCCTCGTGCTCCGGGACGGCATCGGCCGCCTGGATCACGTCGTCGGGGAAGACCTTCAACCGAAAGGCGAGCTCGGCGAGCTCCTCGACGGAGTTGGGGGCGAACTTGACGGCGGGACTGACCACCGCACCGATCTGGACCTCTTTCTCGTTGCGGATGGGCGCCACCAGGTGGCCCACGCCGGATTTGCAGACCGCGATCGTTTCCTCCCCACGCCGCAGGAACTGCGGGTCGAAATAGAGCGGGCAGGCTTTGTGCTCCTGAAGAATCCGGCAGTAGCGCGGGTACTCCTCGACCGGGGTCAGCGGGTGCGCCTCCAGGTCGAAAACCTGGAGCTTGAGGCGGGTGGAGGCCTGGAAGCGGTCGACCATGCGCGCGAACTCCGCGCTGCTGATCAGCGGGGCCAGTTCCCCTTCGAGCGGTTCATCCTCCATGTTCGTATCCGGTGCCCGCAGGGCACGGTATGGTCCTCGACAGCAACAACGATGTAACGGGGGAAAACCTGTCGGCCGGGAGCCCGGTGCTCGAATTGGGGCTGAACTCGAAACCAGTGGAGCTGGAGTGAGGTTGGCGAGGGGGGCGCCGGTAGACTGGGGCGGTGCTGTCCGCCCGCCTGCTGACCAAGCGGTACGGCGCGCTGACAGCCGTGGAAGACCTCGACCTGGAGGTCTCCGCGGGGGAACTGTTCGGCTTCCTCGGGCCGAACGGGGCGGGGAAGACCACCACCATCAAGATGCTGGCCGGCCTCCTGCGGCCCACGTCAGGAACGGCCCGGATCGCCGGCTTCGACATCCTGACGGAACCCGAGCAGGCCAAGGCCAGGATCGGGTACGTCCCCGATGCGGCCGCCCTCTACGACAAGCTCAGTGCCCGCGAGTTCCTCGAGTTTTCGGGCGACCTCTACCACGTCGAGCGGCGGCTGCGCGATCGGCGGATCAACGCCCTGCTCCAACTCTTCGGTCTCCACGACCGGGAGCGCGACTTCCTCTCCGGCTACTCCCGCGGGATGCGGCAAAAGGTCTCCCTCGCCGCCGCGCTCCTTCATGATCCGCAGGTCCTCTTCCTCGATGAGCCGACGGTTGGCCTGGATCCTCAAAGCGCCCGGCAGATGAAGGACATCCTCCAGGATTTCTGCCAGGAGGGGAAGACCGTCTTCTTTTCCACGCACATCCTGGAAATCGCGGAGCGGATGTGCACCCGCCTCGCCATCATCAACCACGGCCGGCTGATCGCGATCGGCACGCTGGAGGAGTTGCGCCGGCAGGTCGGGTCGGACGGTCAGTCGTTGGAGCAGATCTTCCTCGAGCTGACCGGCAGCCGGGAAGACGATGTCGGGGCCGTGCTCCGGGGACTCGAGGGATGACCCCTCGACGGCTCGCTGACGGCATCGGCCTCGGGTTGATGCTCTGGCGCACCCAGCTCAAGATGTTCATCAACCAGACCGTGCGCAGTCGCAAGCCTGGACGCCTGCTGGCCGTGATCGCCGGGGCCGTCGTGCTCCTCGTGCTCTGGGCCTGGGAGGGGATCGTGACCGCGCTAGCGCTGGCCGCCTCCCACCGCGTCAGCTTCAACATCGACCTCCCGCGGCTGTTCAGCTTCGGCTTTTTCGCCTACACCGGGGTCCTGATTTTTTCCAGCCTGGTCTTCAGCCTGAACGCGCTCCTGTTGAACCCCGACCTCGATCTCCTGCTCTCCTCGCCGCGCCCCGTCGAGAGCGTGCTGGCGGGACGGATGGTGGTCCAGTTCTTGCGCCTGCTTCTGCTGAGCCTGCTGTTCACGCTCCCGGCACTGGTCGTCCTGTCCGTGGCGGCCGGCAACCCCCTGATCCTCGTCGGCTTCGCCGCGCTGTACGTCGTCTATCCCGTTTTTCCAGTCGTGATCATCTCGCTGGCCACGCTGTTCCTGGTGCGATTCATTCCGGCCGGACGCGGCAAGGAGATCGTGACCGTGCTGAGCCTGGCCCTGGCGCTCGGGATCAACCTGGTGAACTTCCTCTTCAATCCGGCGCTCCGGGATTCCGCGCTGCGGCCGCGCCGTGGCGCCGCGGCCTCGCTGCCAGACCTCCCCCTGGCCAGCAGCCCCTGGCTCCCCTCCGGATGGGCGGGCCGCAGCGCCGCCGGGATCTTGAGTGGGCACTGGCTGCTCGCCCTCGAGTGGAGCCTGATCCTGATCGCCGCCTCCAGCGTGGTCTTTGCCGTCGGCGCCCACCTCAGTGGCCGGCTCTACCTCGCCGGATGGATCAACGCGGTGCCACCGCGGCGGCGCCACGCCGCCGTTATCCGGTCGCATGGTTCCGTCCGGGCGATTCCCCTGCTGGACCGGGTCGTGTCCTCCATCGTCATCAAGGATTGGCGGATGCGGACCAGGGATCTTGCCCAGCTAGCCCGTTTTGCGATGCCCGTAATCTTCCTGTTCGTCCTGTTTGGCTTTCGCTCGTCGCGTCTGCTGAGCTCGGTGCAGTCGCTGGGCAACGGACCTGTGGCCGCCATGCTGGGACTCTTGCCCTCCTGGATCCTCTTACTGTCGTTGAGCAGCGCGCTCGGGCTGACCGCCGTCAGCCTCGAGGGAAAAAACATCTGGATCTATGCCGCCTCGCCCAACAGCGTCCTTCGACTGTTGCAGGCGAAGTGCTGGTCGGCCGCGCTGCCCACCGTCGCCGCGGTCACGCTGGTGGCCGTGATGACCGAGGCCGTCATTCGACCAGGCTGGCTCTGGGCCGCCACCGCCACCGCGCTGGCCGTGGTGCAGGCGGCCGCCGTCACCGCCCTGATGGTCGCCATTGGTGCGGTCTTTGCGCGCTTCGATTGGACCGACGTCCGGCGGATGCTGCATCCGGTCGCCGGCCTGCTCGGCATCATCGGATTCTTCACGGTCATCGGGACGAGTGCCCTGCTGATGGCCGTGGCGCTGGCCCTCGCGACGGCGGCCCATCTCCCCCTCGCGACCACCTGGCTCGCGTCCCTGACCTTTTCCGCCGGCGGGGCGATCGCGGCCGCGGCCCTGGCCCTCCTGCTCAGCGCCAGCCGGCTCCAGCGCCTAGAACTCGGCTAGGTCGTCGCCGATCGCGAGCACCGTGGCTTCCATGACGGGCGCCGCGCCGACCCGGTGATGGTGACGACACCGGGCCTGGTAACTGGCCGCCCCGCCGATCACCACCAGGGGCGCGTCGAAGGGAGCCGGCATCCCGTCGACCAGGCGCTGGGTGCGGGTCGCCTGGCGGGAGCCACAGCCCGGGTACTGGCAGGAAGCCTGGAGCTTGGTCAGCCGGTCGGCATAGGCCGCGAGAAGCGGCATCGGGCCAAACGGCCGGGCACGGAAATCGAGATCCAGGCCGGCCACGATGACGTGCAGCCCCCGCTCGGCAAGCTCGTTCGCCAGGCTCACGATCTCGGGGCCGAAAAACTGCGCCTCGTCGATGCCGATCACCCGCGTATCCTCCCGGAGCTGCGCCTGGATGGCCGCGACGTCGGGCACCGCGATCGCCGGGAACCGCACCTCCCGATGGGAGGCGACCGCCTCGATCGCATAGCGGTCGTCCAGCGCCGGCTTGAAGGCCTGGATCGATGCCCCGGCGAAGCGCTCCTGGTCGAGCCGCCGGATCATTTCCTGCGTCTTTCCGCTGAACATACAGCCGCTGATCACGTCGAGACTGCCGGACGGCTCCTCGAACCAGCCCTCCTGGAAGTCGGCCGTGCGCGCCTGCGGCGAGTGGTGACGGCGGCAGACCGGGAGAAAGCGCTCCGGCTTCTCATTCGTTGCCTGGAACCGCTGGGTCCGGCTGGCCAGGTTCCGGCAGCCCGGTTGCGCACAGACTCCGTCATCGAGCTTGACCGCGATATCGGCGCTGCAGACCATCTCCGGCATGGGCCCCTTGGGCTGGCCCGTGTAGTCGAGCTCCCATCCGGCGACCACAACATCGACGCGGTGACCGGTCGCCAGGTCGTTGGCCAGATCGACCAGCTGCCGGTCGTACCGCTGGCCGTCGTCGATAACGACCAGCTCAGTCTGCGGATCCAACTGGTCCAGCAGCCCGTCGGCGGTGGGGACCGCCGCCAGCCGTTGCATGCGCCGCCCCTGGCGCTGGGCTCGCTCCGACTCGGCCTCCAGTTTCTTGGTCTTGCCCGAGTGGGTAGGCCCGCTATAGACGGTCAGGCTGCCCAGCCGCCGTCGCTCCCGATCCTCCCGGTAGGCCTCGTGGATAACCCCGCTCATGTCCTGTGAATAATTATCGGTAATGACGGAGTGGGCTTCGGTCGATCAGGCCAGCGATGCCGAGCTCGAGCAGCGGGTCCGCGCGATCATGGCCGAGATGGCGCCCCTCGAGGAGGCGCTCGGCCGGCTGCGGGCCCAGGTCCAGCAGGTCGTCAGCGAACAGAAGAAACGGGAGCGCAGCCGGCACCTGA
>DAINCX010000007.1:0-3009 GCA_036732165.1 Candidatus Dormiibacterota bacterium
CCGTACGAGCGCGCCGCATCGACGTATCGCACGCCCGCGTCGTAGGCCGCGTTCAGGACCCCGTGGGAGCGCTCCTCCAGGGCCGCAATGCTGCGGTCATTCCCGAGATCCTTCTCTCTTCCGAGGTTGATATACGCTGGCCGACCCAGCGCGGCGAGGCCCAGCCCGATCGGGGTGACCTGGAGCCCGGTCGCGCCCAACGGCCGGGTCGCCATCGTCCGAGGCGCGTGCTGTCGGCGCATCGCTACGGCTGCTTGTCGAGCAGCTTCGCCTTTTCGGCTTCGAACTCGGCATCGGACAGAACGCCCGACGCCTTCAGCTCGCCGATCTTTCGCAACTGGTCGTACTTATCGGTGGCAGCAGGTTCCCCCGCGACGCGGGATGGACCACCGCCCGCAAAGGCGGCCATCGCCAGGATCGCGTCCTTCACCTTCTGTCCACCCGCGTGGGCGGGAAACAGGTACCGATCGCCGTTAGCCCTTTCCACCGTCAAGGTGCGAAAGCCCAGGAGCTGTTTTCGGAACGTGATCCCACGAATCTCCTGCAGGGGCACGCTCTCCTGCCGTCCGTCGGAAGGGTCGCTCGGGCAGATCAGCCGCTCAGTCGTGAGAGCCAGGTTCTGCACGCTGACGCCCCACTCCCTGGCCGTGCCGACCAGGAACTCGTTCTCAGCGAGCGTGAATCCGCCCGGCAAGGGCAGATCTTCGATGTGAACCGGTAGGGGCCACTGCGACCGCATCGTCTCGTACCGGGCGCTTCGCGTCGACTCGCGTTCCGGCGCCTTGTGGGCAAGCGCGTTCGCGCGCTGGCGCAGATCCGCGTCAGAGACCTTCTGTCTGGCGGCCAATGCCTTGGCGCTCTCCGTATCCGCGAGGCCCGGTTCGGTGCTCGCCTCGCGAGAGAGCGCCTTCCAGTTCGATCCCGACCAGCACCAGCGGCCGTCGTCCGACACGATCGCGCCGCTCGCGGATAGGCGAGCCATTAGCTAACGACCTTTTCCATATCTTTCGCACCCAGGGCGGCCGCGGCGACCTGGTCCAGGTCACTCTCGATTGACGCCTCGACGGCGGCAATCACGGCCCCCTCCACAAACGGCGCGTTGCTCAGGAGAACGCGTCCACCCTCGGCGTCGAGCAGTTCCATCGCGAGCTGGGTGCTCAGCACCGCGCTCCCCAGGTCGACCAGGACGAGCACCCCTTCCGGTCCGCGCGCGAGTTCGATCGCCGCCCGGATGGCGGTCGCATCCGTCCCCAGCCGGCCATCGGCGGTGCCGCCGGCGACGGCGATCGTCACCCGGCCCTGGGTCATCTGCCCGGCAAGCTCGCGCACGCCCTCCGCGAGCTGCCGGCTGTGTGAGACCAGGACGAGGCTAACCATGCCCGTAGGCCTTCGCCAGGATCTCAATCGGATGGGTGGATTTAGCGGCTGCGCCGTGCTCGACCTGCATCCGGCAGGTTTCGCAATCCGCCAGCACGGCATCGCTGCCCGCCGCCTTCACGGCCTCGAACAGCCGGCTGCCGATCTTCATGGACAGGTCGTATTTCTCCACCTTCACGCCGAACGTTCCCGAGATCCCGCAGCAACCTTCGTCGACCTCCTCCAGGTGCACTCCGGGAATCAATCGCAGCAACCGCATCGCCGGGTAGCCGATCCCGTGCGATTTGAGATGGCAGGGCGCGTGATACAGCAGGCGCATCGGCACCGGTTGGAAGTCGAGGTCCAGCTCGCCGGCTTCCTGCAGCATCCAGAGGTACTCGCAGATGTCGTAGACCTTGGCCCCCACCGGCTCGGCACCCGGGATGTCGAAGAAGTGCGCGTAGTCATGCTTGAGCGTCAGGCCGCACGAGGTCGAGCTGGCGACGATGTCCATCTCCGCGGCCACCGGGCTCAGCAGCCGAACATTCTGCTCACCGTATCGCCGGGCCAGGTCCGTGTTCGAGTTGACCACCGCGGGAATTCCGCAGCACTGCTGCTTCGGCACGACCACCTCGATCCCGTTGCGCTCCAGCACGGCGACGACCATCTCCCCCAGGCGCCGCTCGTTGTAGTTGACCCAGCAGCCGTAGAAATAGGCGACCTTGCGCCGCGGCATGACCGGTCGCGGGTGGCGCCGGTGCCAGCGTTCAAACGTCAACCACTGGTACTTCGGCAGCGGGCGCTTCCGATGGATCCCAACGAAGCGCTCCATGGCGAGGCGGAACAGCGGGGTGCGGTTGCCGAGGTTGGCCAGCGGCGCGGTCAGGCTGCCGAGCGCGCCGAGCAACCTTGTGTGCCCCAGCACCCAGTCCCGCAAGGTCCGGCCCTTCTTGCGCGCCCCCTGGTTCTGGGCGCGGCGGATGTAGCCCTGGATGGTTACCTGCGACGGGCAAGTGACCTCGCAGAGTTTGCAGCCGGAGCACAGGTCGAGCCCGGCAACCACCGGCGCCTCCTGAGGCAGGCGAAATCGCTCGGCCTCCGGACCGAGCGCCTTCGGACCGCGAAAGAGGTCCGTCTCCCGCGCAACCGGGCACACGGTGTTGCACGCGGTGCATTTGGTGCAGGCTTCAACCGGCGCCGCCTCCTCGACGGTGTCGGTGCGCGGTTCGAACTCCTCGATGATCACGCCGCCAACGCCTCCTGAGCGGCCCGGTAACCGGTGGCGATGGCCATCCCGCCTCGCGACTTGGTCCCGGATGGGTCGTACCCGGCGATCGCACCGCCGGCGATGAAGACATTCTCCGCCAGCAGGGTCCCGGCTTCGTCGGCGGGTTGCAGGTGGTCGGTCACCCGGTAGCCTAACTGCGCGAACGGCTGCGGGCTGAAGAGCGACTGCGCGGCCCGGTCGGACGGCTTCGGATGCTCAGCGATGACCGTCCCGAAGAATGGCTCGCGCACGAGGTGCACGCCGGCCCGAAAGGCACCATCCACCCAGTCCTCGAGGGCGAGGATGAAAGCCCGTGCTTCGACCGGCTGATCGCGGCCGGCGGCCTTCAGCGAGATCCGCATGCATCGCCGGCCCTGTACGTCGGC
>DAINCX010000007.1:3109-15276 GCA_036732165.1 Candidatus Dormiibacterota bacterium
CCCACGACCGCTGCAGGTTCGATGCGGCCAGCTCCGGGGCGAAGTCCTGGTACCCGGTGAAGCCGCAAAGCACGATCGGCGTCGGGTCGTTAAGGTCGCCGGCCGCCATGGTCACGGGCACGAGGCAACTGGGCTTGGGCGTCCCGGTCGCGGTCGGAAGCAGCAGGTTTCGAGTCGCGCTCCCCTGCCAGTCCAGGCCGGCCTCCTTGCACCACTCGAGCAGCAGCGCCAGGCCCGCCTGCAACGCCGGAAGTCCCGCGCGCGCGTAGGGATGATCCGGATGGTCGGCAATCAACCGGGCAACGCCGTCTGAGGGATTGTCGACCGCCTCGCCAGCACCGGCGTCGGCATAGCCGAGCACGTCGACCGTGGCCGCCAGGAAGTAGAGCGAGGTGAGGCCCGGCCAGACCAGGGTGACCTCCCGCCCGGCTTTCCGCAGGGCACGGACCGCGGTGAGCGCGGCCAGCCCGGATCCGACGACGGCGATATCGGTTTTCACGAGGCCACGGCCCGGTCCATCGCCAGCTGCCGGTCGAGATTGAACAGTTCGAGGTGCAGACCGCTCGTCACCTGCGCCTGGCGAAGCTGGCTCCCCCAGAAGACGTGACGCACGCCGCGCCAGCGGCTCTCGAGGAAGTCGCCCATCGCCGCAGTCGCGGCCTGGCCGCTGAGCCCGCGGTCCGTCACCAACCGCGCCGCGAGGCGATAGGAGCAGATCGCTGCCTGGCACGGGCCCATACCCGATCGGGTCCGCCGCCGGATGTCTTCCAGGCCGCGGACCGCGGGGTCGGCAAGCCAGGGCGTCACATCCGCGGGCCGGACCATTTCACATTCGCACAACAGTGGTTGGAGGGGCGACTCACCGTCGTGCGGCTTCGGCACCCCCAGCGCGGCCGGGCGATGGCGAAGCTCGTCCATAGGTCGCTCTTTGTCGTCGAGGGGCACCTGTGCCGTGGTACACGCGGCGGTGACCCCGAGTCGCCGGGCGACCAGGTCGACGACCCGCTCGGCCATTAACCGGTACGTCGTCACCTTGCCGCCGACGATCGAGGTGAAGCCCTTGACCCCATCGCGCTGCTCGTGGTCGATCACGGCGAAGTTGCGGCTCATCTCACGGCCTTCAGCCTCGGCTCCGAGGTCGTAGAGGGGCCGCACGCCCGCATAGGCCCGCATCGCCCGGGCCGTGGTAACGCCATCCAGCATCATCGCGCCGTCGTCGATCATCTGGCGCACTTCGCCCCACTCGATCGGCAGCTCCTCAGGACTCGACACCTTCGCGGCCGTGGTGCCGAGGATGGCGACGCTAAGCGCTGGCACGATGATGTCCCCGTCGCCGGGTTTATGGCAGCGATTGATGGCCGCATGGGCCAGGCGATGTGACAGCACGACCATGATGCCCTTCATCGGCACGACCTTGACCTCCACGCCGAGCAGGCGCGCCACCAGGCCGCTCCAGGCGCCGGTGGCGTTGATCACGGCCTGGCACCCGATCGTCGTCTCGACGCCACTGATCACGTCCCGTACGCGCACGCCGCTCACCTGGTCCCCTTCCCGAAGGAAGCCCTGGACCTCCGTGTAGGTCATCACCTTCGCGCCACGCCGCCGCGCCGATTCGACGTTGCCGAGTACCAGGAAGAAGGGATCGAGGTGCCCATCCTCCGGCACCCAGAAGGCGGTGCGCACGTGCTTCGAGAGGGCCGGTTCACGCCGGCGCGCCTCGTCCAGCGAAATTCGCTCGCAGGTGATCCCCGTCTTGCGGCAGCCCTCGACGAAGCGCGGCTCCCACTCGGTGTCCTCCTCGGTCACCGACACGAAGTATCCGCCGGTGTCCTCGATCGTGCTCGGGGCGATCCGTCGCAAGATCCTTCCCTCCTCGAGGCATTCGATGGCGGCCGCCTCGTCATTGACGCAATAGCGCCCACCTGAGTGAAGCAGCCCGTGCGACCGGCCCGTCGTCCCGGAGGCGAGGTCGCCCTTTTCGACCAGGACGGCGTCGATCCCGCGCATGGCGAGGTCGCGCAACACCCCGGCGCCCGTCGACCCTCCGCCGATCACCACGACGCCGGTGCTCAGATCAGGCATTCGGACTCCACAATAGAAAA
This sequence comes from Candidatus Dormiibacterota bacterium, assembly GCA_036732165.1. Lineage (GTDB taxonomy): Bacteria > Chloroflexota > Dormibacteria > CF-121 > CF-121 > JALYYC01. Next base: position 5,212 of record DAINCX010000007.1, read on the forward strand.
AAGGGAAAGGCCACATCGGCCTTTCCCCAGACGGTTTCCTATAACCGTTACTTCTTGCTCCTCCCGGATCCAGCCGTGGCGGGTTCCTTCTCGACCCACTTGAGGGTCCGCGTTACCGCCTTCTTCCATCCCGTGAGGCCGTCGTCGCGCTTCTTCTTTGACCACTTCGGGTCGAACACGCGGTCGATCTGCCAGTTCTTGCGCAACTCTTCCATCGTCCCCCAGAAGCCGGTCGCGAGCCCGGCGCCGTAGGCAGCCCCCAACGCCGTCGTCTCGTTGACGGTCGGCCGGATGACCTGCACCCCGAGCACGTCGGCCTGCAGCTGCATCAAGAAATTGTTCTTCACCGCGCCGCCATCGACCTTGAGCTTCTTGAGCTTGACGCCGGAGTCGCTTTCCATCGCGTCGGCGACCTCCTTGGTCTGGTAGCAGATGGCCTCCAGCGTCGCCCGGACGAGGTGCGCCCGCGTGACATACCGGGTGAGCCCAACGACCGCGCCACGGGCGTACATGTCCCAGTGCGGGGCGAACAGGCCGGAGAAGGCGGGAACAAAGTAGATCCCACCCGAATCCTCGACCGATTGGGCGATCTCCTCGGTGTCGGCGGCGTCCTTGATGATCTGCAGGTTGTCGCGCAGCCACTGGATCGCGGCACCGGTGATCGCGATCGATCCCTCGAGCGCGTAGGTGCACTTGCCGGGTTCGAGTCCGTAGGCGGCGGTCGTCAGCAGTCCGCTCTTGGAGGGCACCATCTTCGAGCCGGTGTTGAGCAGCATGAAGTTGCCCGTCCCATAGGTGTTCTTGGCCTCGCCGACCGCGTAGCAGGTCTGCCCGAAGAGGGCCGCCTGCTGGTCGCCGAGGTCCGCACAGACCGGGACGGATCCACCGACCGGGCCGTTGCCTTTCGTCATCCCGTAGAACTTCTTGTCGCTGGATGGCCGGATCTCGGGCAGCATGGCGCGCGGCACCCGCAGCGTCTTGAGCAGCTCGTCGTCCCATTCCAGCTTCTTGAGGTCCATCAGCATGGTGCGGGAGGCGTTGGTGTAGTCGGTGACGTGCGCCCCGCCGTTGGGGCCGCCGGTCAGCCACCAGATGACCCAGGTGTCGATGTTCCCGAAGAGCAGGTCGCCTTTCTCGGCGGCGGCCCTGGCCCCGGTCACGTGATCGAGGATCCACTGAATCTTGGGGCCTGAGAAATAGGTCGCGACCACGAGGCCCGTCCTCCGTTTCACGGTCGGTTCGAACTTCGCGTTGATCAGCTTCTGGCAGATGTCGAGGGTCCGGGTGTCCTGCCAGACGATCGCGTTGTGCACAGGCTTCCCGGTCTTCTTCTCCCAGACGACCGCCGTCTCGCGCTGGTTTGTCACGCCGATGCCGGAGATGTCGGCCGCCGTGATGTTGATCTTGGCCATCGCGCCCTTGATGACCCGCTGGGTCTTGTCCCAGATCTCCATCGCATCATGCTCGACCCATCCGGGCTTTGGGTAGATCTGCTCATGCTCGAGATAGTCCGAGGCGACCACCTTCCCGTCATGGCTGAAGACCATGAACCGAGTCCCGGTCGTTCCCTGGTCCACCGCCGCCGCGTACTTCTTTTCCGCCATGGCCCTTCCTCCTGTCTAGCCGGTGGTTGTTCTCGCCCCCTGTGGAATCTCGGCGACGGCCTCGTGCAACGACCGGAGCATGAAAAAGGTTGACGTCGCTCCGGGGTCCTGGTGCCCGACGCTCCGCTCCCCAAGATAGCTCGCCCGACCCTTGAGGGCCTTTAGAGGGATGGTCGCTTTCATCCCGGACTCCGCCGCCTCGGCGGCGGCCGACAGCGCATCCGCAATCGATGCCCCTTCACCCAGTCGCGCCCTGGCCCGCTCGAGCGCGGGCGTCAGGGCGTCGACCATCGTCTTGTCCTTGAGGTTCGCCTTGCCCCGGTCGATCACGCCTTTCAGCCCGGCCTCGAGCGCATCGACCAGCTCCTTGTCGGCCACCTCGATCTTGCCGTCCAGCGCGGTGCCGGCCCGCAGAAAAAACGTGCCGTACAGCGGCCCAGACGCCCCGCCGACCGTGGAGACCAGTGCCATCCCCGTGGTCTTCAGCAGGGTGCCGGCATCCTTGTCGCGCACGGGGCCCATCTTGGCGATCACGGCCTGGAAGCCGCGATCCATGTTGATCCCGTGGTCGCCGTCGCCGATCGCGGCGTCGAGCCCGGTCAGGTACTGCTTGTGCTCAGCGATCACGGCCGCGTATCGCTCGAGCCAGCTGGCAAGCTGCGCCGTGCTCACGGTCATTGGATTCTAGACTCCCCAGCGCAACGCGGCGGTGTGGACCGGGGCGTCCCAGAACTTGGTGGTCTCAGCATCGAGCTTGAGCAGCGTGATCGAGGTCCCCGCCATCTCGAGCGAGGTGATGTAGGAGCCGACCAGCGAACGGCTGATCTTGATGCCTTCCTTCGAGAGGTAGCGGTTGACCGCGTTGTAGACGACGTAGAGCTCGATCAACGGGGTCCCGCCCATGCCGTTGACGAAGGCGAGCACCTCGTCCCCACGCTTGAAGGGGAGGTCCTTGACCACGGTGCTGGTCAGGATCTCCGCGATCTCGTCCGCGGACTTCATCTTGGTCCGCTCGCGCCCAGGCTCGCCGTGGATGCCGATCCCCAGCTCGATCTCGTCATCGGCGATGTCGAAGGTTGGCTTGCCCGCGGCCGGGACGGTACAGGACGTGAGCGCCATACCCATGCTGCGGCCATTGGCGTTGACCTTCTTGGCCAGCTCGGTGACCTTGTCCAGGTCGTAGCCGGCTTCGGCTGCCCCACCAACGATCTTCTCGAGGAGCACGGTGACACCGACACCCCGCCGCCCGGCGGTGTAGAGGCTGTCCTGGACCGCGACATCGTCGTTCGTGATCACCGGGTTGACGCGCGCGCCCTCGGCGCGAGCGAGCTCAGCCGCCATCTCGAAGTTCATGATGTCGCCGGTGTAGTTCTTGACGATATGCAGCACGCCGGCGCCGCCGTCGACCGCCTTGGTGGCCCGCGCCATCTGGTCAGGCGTCGGCGAGGTGAAGACCGCACCCGGGCAGGCGGCGTCGAGCATGCCGCGCCCGACAAACCCCCCGTGCATCGGCTCGTGGCCGCTTCCGCCACCCGAGACCAGGCCGACCTTGCCCTTCTTCGGGGCATCCTTGCGGATGATCACGTTGGGGTCGTACTCCACCCGGAGCAGGTCCGCATGGGCCGCCGCCATGCCGGCCAGGGCATCCTTGACCTCTGACTCCGGCGAGTTGATCAGTTTTTTGAGTCGCGTCGTCGTCGTTGCTTCTGCCATTACGACCTCCTCTTACTTACCCGGCGTCGGCAATACGCGTCGGAAGATGAACCTCCCGATGCCTTTCCCCATCAGCAGTCCAAGCCCGATGGCTCCGAGGTTGATCCCCAGCCACATCGGGTTGAAGCGCGGCGCGAGCACGGCGACCAGCACCGCACCAAGCGCGAGGGCGCTGCCCCCAATGAGCAGGAGGCGGTTCAACCGCTGCTCGGGCGTGGCCGTCACAGCCCGACGGCGGGGCGAGGGCGGAAGCCCTCGCCCGCCGGGGGCCTTGGCGGGCTGTCGCCTCAGCCGGCGAGCCATCGCCTCACTACGTCCGTGCTCGGGCCCGCTCGGCGGCCGGCTCCGGAACGTCCGGACCGACTGGAACGGGCAGGTGCTGGTGGACGATGTAGTCGTAGATGTAGGCGCCGAGCGGACCACCAATCAGTGGCAACCCGGACGTAATCCAGATGTTGAAGTTCGGCCCAGGGATCGCATTCGAGCCGTAGCCGATCAGTAGCATCCAGATCCGGGGTCCGATGTCACGGGCCGGGTTCAAGGACGCCATCTCGATCGGGGAGAACAGGCCAACCAGCGCCGCCACTACGATCCCGATCGCCAGCGGCGCGACATTGGCGGCCGACGGTATCCGGTCTTCGATGATCCCGAAGATCGCGATCACCAGGATCGCGGTGATGATGATCTCGGTTCCGGCACCGACCCACCATGGCACCTGTTGCAGAGCGGCGGCATTATGGCCAATCAGCAAAGGATGTGGCCAGTTCGCAGAGAAGATAAGCCCACTCTCGATGCCGTTCGAGCCGCCCCGATCAATGACGGGTTTGGCCGTGTGCTCGTAGTTGTAGATGATCCCGTTCCAGACAAAGGACACCCCGACCGCGGCAATAAACGCACCGACGATTTGCGAGCCGATGTAGCCCGGAACCTTTGACCATGGGAAACCGCGTCGAAACGCGAGGGCCAGTGTGACGGCGGGGTTGAGATGCGCCCCGGAAACTGCGCCACTCGCATAGATGGCGAGGGTAACCGCAAACCCCCAGAAGAATCCCGCGCCGAGCAGCCCGGCTAAGAAGCCATTCTTGCCGCCGGCGACGGCATAGGCGACGAAACTATCGCCGAGAAAAACCAGGACAAAGGTACCCAAAACCTCCCCGAGGTACTTCTTTGTCCAGCTTTCGGATAGCGCCATTCTTTTGCCTCCTCCTCTTGATCATGTGTCGCGCGATGCTGGCTACCTGACCGCCTTTCCTCCGGCCGCACCTCCTTTTACCGGTGGACGCAAACAAAAAAGCCCAAACCTGCACGCTCCATTTGGAGCGCATAGGTCAGGACTTTTCCTTTCAGTGTCCCGCCAATCGCCGTCGGCGCTGGTATACCACAGCCCCGGGAGGCTGTCAACGACGAATCGAGATCAGGGCTGGAATTCCGGCCAGACCTCCGGCCGCGCGCAGCTCACCACCTCGGCACCGGCGGCCAGCACCTGCCGCGCCTGCTCCGCGGTGCGGACGTAGCCGGTCCCCCAGATCGCGGCGGCCGTCACCTCCCGGATGGCGTCGATGACCTGCGGGACAGCCAGGGCGGGCGCGACCGCGATGGCATGCGGCGCCGGCCGGACGATGCTGCTGAGCCCAGTCTCGAGGCCCACCGAGTCGAGGGCGTGGATTCGCTGCACCGTCCGTAACCGGAAGCGGCTCGCGTCCCGAAGCAGGTGCGGCCTGACCGACACCACGCCCGAAATCAACAGATCGGTTGCTAGGAAGGCTGCGGCGGCACTGTCCGGCGCGAGGCCCTCGACCTGGTCCAGGTTTACGAAGATCGCGATCCCGCGGCGAGCCGCGGCCGCCAGCGCCCCGACCATTGCCAGCAGGCTGCCCCGCTCCAGCAGGATCTGCCGGTACCCGAGCCCAAGGGCCTGCTCAAGGGAATTCAGGTCCTTGACCGCCGGTAGCAACGCGCCCGACAGGCCGGGCGTCCTTAGGGCCACAGGTCCGGTGTGCTGGTCGTGACTGCCTGAGCCCCCGCCTGCAAGGCGGCGGCCTTCCGGGTCTCGTCGGTAATGAAGCCACCGACGATCATCGGGATCGCGAGTCGCTGGCGGAGCTGCGCGACGATTTCCGGGAAAATCACGCCGGGCAGTACCTCGATGATGTCTGGCCGCGCCCGCTCCACCGCGGAGAGCGCCGATGCCAGGCCGAGCTCGTCATGCAGAAGGAGCCGCTGGACCGCGATCACCCGGTCGCTTCTCGCGGCCGCGACCAGGTGGCCGTGGGAGGTCACGATGCCATTGACGCCGATCTCACGCGCAAGAAAGGCGACGCCGGCCCGATCCTTGCCCAGTCCCGCGATCAGGTCGATATGGACAAAGGCCATCTTGCCGCGCGCCTGGACGGCCCACACCAGCGGGCCGAGGTGAAAGGCCGGGGCACGAAGGAAGAAGATCGCGGGGACGCGGGACGCGAGGGCGCGGGGCAGGTCCTCGGCACGCCGGATCACGGCGATCACGGGAACCCGCTGGAGCGCTTCGAACAAGCGGCCGGCCGATCGGTCCACGGCCAGCGGCCTGGCGGACGATGGCGTCGGGCGAAGAGCCAGCGAAACCTCCTCTGCGGTGGATCGATTGTACGTCGGGCAGCCTGCGCCGCCCGGCATTTCCGCACTTCCAGCTTGACCGAACGCCGCCCGCGAAGCACACTACGCTCCACAAAGGAGGAGGGCATTTATTCCTGAACGACCGTTGACAATCACAAACAAGGTGGGGCTGCACGCGCGCCCTGCGGCACTCTTCGTGCAGACCGCCGCGCGGTTCAAGGACACGCGCATCGATGTGGTGAAGGATGGGACGGTGCGGAATGCCAAGAGCATCCTCAACGTCCTCGGGCTCGGCGTCAGCCAGGGGACGACCATCGTCGTGCGCGCCGAGGGACCCGAGGCCGAGGCTGCGCTGGCCGCCCTGAGTGACCTCGTGGCACGTGACTTCAACGAGTAATCCGCCGCGGCAGATCCTGCACGGGATCGCGGCCGCACCTGGACAGGTGGTCGCGCCCATCTGGCGCTGGCCTGACCGGTCGGTTGATCCGTCCGTGTCGTTGGATGGGCCCGATGCGGCGGATCGCCTGCGCGCCGCGCTGGTCCAGGTCACGGCGATGCTGTCATCAGGTGCGGAGCGCCTGCAGGCGAGCGGGGCCGGCGCGGAGGCGGGCATCCTCGAGGCGCAAGCGTTGATGGTGGAGGATCCCGCCCTGCTCGAGGGCGCGCTCGCCCTCATCGGTGAGGGCATCCCCGCGGACCGGGCGGTCACGGACGCGCTCGAACCCTTTGGCGCGATGCTTCGCGCCTCGTCAGACCCTGTCTTCCAGGCGCGGGCCGCGGATGTCGATGATGTCGCCGAGCAGATTCGTCGTGTCCTCTACGGCCGGGACGCCGCGCCGCCGTCCCCGGAGCGCGCCTCGATCCTGGTCGCGCGCGACCTCGCCCCCTCCGAAACCGCCGGGCTCGATCGTGACCTCGTGGTCGGGTTCGCGACCGAGCAGGGGAGCGCGACCGCCCACACCGCGATCCTCGCCCGCGCCCTCGGCCTGCCCGCGGTGGTTGGAATCGAGGGCGTCGTCCGTGCCGTCGATGAGGGGCAGGTCGCCTTGCTCGACGGGGACCGCGGCACCTTGATGCTCGATCCGCCACCCGACCTTGTGAAGCAGGTTCGGTCGCCCACCGCGGGCACCGCCGACCCGGAGCCCGCGCTCACGCGCGACGGCCACCGGGTGGAGATTGGCTGCAATGCCGGGGGCCTCGACGATGCCCGTCGTGCCGCCGCGGCGGGCGCGGATGGGATCGGCCTGCTGCGCAGCGAATTCCTGTTCCTCAATCGCGACACCCTGCCCGACGAGACGGAACAGGTCGACATCCTGGAGGACGTGCTGACCGCGATGGCGGGTCGCCCGGTGATCCTGCGCACGCTCGATGTCGGAGCCGACAAACCGCTCCCGGCGCTGCCCCAGCCGGCCGAGGCCAACCCCGCCCTGGGCGTGCGCGGTCTTCGGCTGCAGCTGATGCGTCGGCCCGATCTCCTCGATGACCAGCTCCGAGCCGCCGCCCGTGTCGCCGCCAGCCATCCCCTTCGCCTGATGTTCCCGATGGTCTCCACCGTCGGTGAGGTTCGCGCCGTCAGGACGCGGCTGCAAGCGGTTCAGCGCGCACTGGGCCAGGACCCCGCGACGTCAACCCTCCAGGTCGGCATCATGGTCGAGGTCCCATCGGCCGCGGTGACGGCGGACCTGCTCGCCCCCGAGGTCGACTTCTTCAGCCTGGGGACCAATGACCTCACCCAGTACGTCTTCGCGGCGGACCGGACCAACCCGGAGCTGGCGAGCCTTGCCGACAGCCTCCACCCAGCCGTCCTGCGCCTGATCGCGCAGGTCGTCACCGCCGCGCACCGGCATCACCGCTGGGTCGGCGTCTGCGGGGAGATGGCCTCCGACCCATGGGGCCTCGCCATCCTTGTCGGTCTCGGCCTCGATGAGCTCAGCGTCCATCCCCCGATGGTGGGCCGCATCAAGGCGCGCGTACGCACCCTCGACAGTCGCGAATGTGCCCGCGCCGCGCGCGCGGCACTGAAGCTCGAGGACGGCGACGCGGTGCGCCGTCTTCTGACCCGACGGCACCTGGGCCCTGGCTGAGCTGGCCCGGCAAGCGCGCGTCATCGTTCTCAGCGGTGACGGGATCGGCCCGGAGGTCACCAACTCGGCACGCCGGGTTCTCGAGGCCGTGGCCGATCGCGTCGGCCTGCAGTTCGACTTTGTCCCGGAGCTGGTCGGTGGTGCGGCCATCGACGCCTATGGCGTGGCCTTGCGGCCGGAAACCGTGCGCCTCTGCCAGCGCGCCGACGCCGTGTTGTTCGGCGCGGTCGGCGGCCCGAAATGGGATGATGCCGCCGTCACCAGCGTGGCCCGTCCGGGTGCGGCGATCCTCGGGCTGCGGAAGGGGCTCCGGCTCTTCGCCAACCTCCGCCCCGTGCGCGTCGATGCCGCCATGGTCGACGCCTCGAGCCTGCGGCCGGACCGGGTCCGCGATGTCGACCTGATGGTCGTGCGCGAGCTGACCGGTGGGCTCTATTTCAGCAAGCCGAAGCGGCGCTATCAGACCCCGCGCGGCGAGAGCGCCGTCGATACGATGCGGTATTCCAGCGCCGAGATTGAGCGGGTCGCGGTCCGCGCCTTTGAACTCGCGCGGCTGCGGCGGCACCAGGTCTGCTCGGTGGATAAGGCGAACGTCCTCGAAACGTCCCGGCTCTGGCGCGAGGTCGTGACGCGCGTGGCAACCGGGTACCCGGACGTGACCTGCACCAACATGCTGGTCGACGCCTTTGCCATGCAACTGATCCGCGCGCCGCGGGTCTTCGACGTCGTGGTCACGGAGAACCTCTTCGGGGACATCCTGACTGACGAGGCCTCCATGCTGGCCGGCTCGCTGGGGATGCTGCCGTCGGCAAGCTTGGGCGCGGGAACGCTGGGTCTGTACGAACCGATCCACGGATCGGCGCCGGACATCGCGGGCACGGGCGTGGCCAACCCGATCGGCGCGATCCTGAGCGGCGCGATGCTGCTGCGCTGGTCGCTGGGCCATGAGCGTGGCGCGGCGATGATCGAGGCCGCTGTCTCACGAGCCCTGGGCTCAGGGCTGCGGACCGCCGACATCGTAAGTGACGGGACGCGTCCGGTCACCACCGCGACGATGACCGACGCCATCGTCGACGCGCTCGCCTAGGTCGACGAGATTCGGGGCGCTCCGTAGACCGGGGTGCACCAGTGCCGGTGGCGGGGATCGAGGCCGCGGACCGCCCGGAAATAGGCTGCCTGCAGGCCGAGCCCGATTGGCCCTGGCTTGCCGGTTCCGATCGCCCGGCCGTCGACCTCGATGATGGGGGCGACCTGCACGCCGGTGCCGCAAAGAAGGGCCTCGTCAGCCTGGTAGATCTCGGAGCGGTCGATGCTGCGCTCGACAACCTCGAGGTCGAAATCCAGCGCGAGGCGCATCACGGCGCCACGCGTGATGCCGACCAGGATGTCGTCCGTGACCGGCGGGGTCACGAGTTCGCGCCCCTGCAGCATGAACAGGTTGGCCGCGCTCCCTTCGGCCAGGTGGCCGTCTTCGGTGAGAAAGAGGCAATCATCGTAGCCCGCGGCATGCGCATCCTCGGCCGCCAGCGCGGCGTTGGCGTAGGCGCCCGTGATCTTGGCCCGGGCCGGGATGCTGTTGTCGCTGATGCGGCGCCAGGAAGAGATCGTCACACGCAACCCGTCGATGCGACTGTAGGCGCCCATCGGCATGGCGAAGATCGCTAGCGCGTCTTCCGGGGAATGAAGGTCGACCTTGATGATGGGCGAGGCCTTGTAGGCCAGCGGCCGGACGTAGACGTCCGTCCGGAACCCATCGCGGCGCAACACCTCCCGCGTGACCTCGCACAGCTCCTCGACGGTTTCATCGATCTTCATCTTTAGCAGCGCGGTCGACTTCAGGAAGCGCTGGTAGTGCTCCCCGAGCTTGAGCAGGTAGAGCTCGCCCTGCTCTTCGTTCCAGTAGCCACGGATCCCCTCGAAGCAGGCCGTGCCGTAGTTGAGCGCATGGGTCGCGACGCTGACGTTGGCCTCGGCGAACGGGACGATCGAGCCCTGGAAGTACGCGAACCCGCTGTAGGTCGCCGGCACGCCCTGCGGGGAAGATTCCGAGCCTTTCTCCCTCCCCCGTTCCG
>DAINCX010000007.1:15376-73013 GCA_036732165.1 Candidatus Dormiibacterota bacterium
GTCGCCGGCACGCCCTGCGGGGAAGATTCCGAGCCTTTCTCCCTCCCCCGTTCCGGGGGAGGGTCGGGGTGGGGGGTCGCTCTCACCGCCATCAGGCAGGCACCCGCACTCTACGCACAATGGCTTCTAAATCGCGATCGAGGATGTCTTTCTTGCGGTCTGCGAGCAGCAGGAATTGCTCCCAGGCCTGGGCGAAGGCCGTCTCGGGAAGGTGGTAGCCGAGCTCGGCGAGCCGGAAGGCAAAGGCATGACGCCCCGAACGCGGTGAGAGCACGATGCGGCTCTCCCCCATCCCGACATCCTCCGGGCGCATGATCTCGTAGGTCGTCTTGTCCTTGAGCACGCCATCCTGGTGGATGCCGGACGCGTGGGCGAAGGCGTTACCGCCCACCACCGCCTTGTTGAGCTGGACCGCGATGCCGGTCTCGCGGGCCACCATCGCGCTGGTCTCCGCCAAGCGCGTCGTATCGATCCCGGTTTTCAAGCCGAGGGATTTTTCCCGCGTGCGCAGGACCATGACGACCTCTTCAAGCGACGCGTTGCCCGCGCGCTCGCCGATCCCATTGATGGTGCATTCAACCCGGCGTGCCCCGTTGAGGACCGCCGCGACGCTGTTGGCCGTCGCCAGGCCCAGGTCGTTGTGGCAGTGCACGCTGATCAGGGCCTGCTCGATGTTGGACACGTGCCGCCGGATCGAGGCGATCAGGTCGCCGAACTCATTGGGCAGCGTGTAGCCGGTGGTGTCGGGGATGTTGACGACGGTGGCCCCGGCGGCGATCACCGCCTCGAGCGTCTCGAAGAGGTATTCGGGCTCGGCACGCCCCGAGTCCTCGGGCGAGTACTCCACCTGGTCGCAGAGGGACCGGGCGTAGGCCACCGCCTCGACACCCCGCGCGAGCACGTCGCGACGGTTGGAGCGGAGCTTTCGCTCGATATGGATATCCGACACCGAGAGCACGATATGGATCTGCGGGCGAGCCGCGTCCTTGACCGCCTCCCAGACGCAATCGATATCGGGGTGCGCTGCCCGGGCGAGCGCGGTGATTGCGGGCCCCTGGACCTCGCGGGCGATCCGCTGAACCGCCTGGAAGTCCCCGGGCGACGACAGCGGGAAGCCGGCCTCGATGACGTCGACGCCGAGCCGAGCCAGCTGTCGCGCGATCTCGAGCTTCTGGTCCGGGTTCAGCGAGGCGCCCGGCGATTGCTCGCCGTCGCGGAGGGTCGTGTCGAAGACGTAGACCCGGTTGTCCATCAGTTCTTTGGCTTGAGCCAGGGCATCATGGCCCGAAGCTCGGTGCCGACCTTTTCGATCTGACTGGCCTGTTGATTGCGCCGGGCGGCGTTGAAGGCGGGCCTCCCGGCCTGGTTCTCCAGGATCCAGGTCCGCGCGAACGTCCCGTCCTGGATTTCGCGGAGGATCTTGCGCATCTCCTCCCGGACCGCCGGGCTGATCACGCGCGGGCCGCTGACGTAGTCGCCGAACTCGGCGGTGTCGCTGATGCTGTAGCGCATGTAACTCATGCCGCCCTGGTACATCAGGTCAACGATCAGCTTCATCTCGTGCAGGCACTCGAAGTAGGCCAGCTCCGGCTGATAGCCGGCCTCCACCAGGGTTTCGAAGCCGGTCTGCACCAGCGACGTGAGCCCCCCGCAGAGCACAGCCTGCTCGCCGAAGAGATCGGTTTCGGTCTCTTCCTTGAAGGTCGTCTCCAGCACGCCGGCCATCGTCGAGCCGATCCCCCGGGCGTAGGCGAGCGTCCGCGCCCGCGCCTTGCCGGTCGTGTCCTGGTGAATCGCGAACAGCGCCGGCACGCCGACGCGCTCCTGGAAGAGCCGGCGGACGATGTGACCCGGCCCCTTCGGTGCGACCATCGCGACGTCGACATCCTCAGGAGGCACGATCTGGCTGAAGTGGATGTTGAACCCGTGCGCGAAGAGCAGCGCGCTCCCCGCACGGAGATTCGGTTTCACCGACTCCTCGTAGAGGACTTTCTGCGTCTGGTCCGGTACCAGCATCATCACCAGGTTCCCCAGCTCGGTGGCCTTCTCCACGGTTTCAACCCGCAGGTCCTGTTGTTCCGCGTGCTCCCAGGACTTGCTGCCCTTGTAGAGGCCGACCACGACGTCGACGCCGCTGTCCTGCAAATTGAGCGCGTGGGCGTGACCCTGGCTCCCGTAGCCGATGACCGCCACCCGCTGCCCCGCGAGGGCGGTCAGGTCGGCATCGTCGTTGTAGTAGACCTTCGCCACTAGAGGTAGGTCCCCGTGGTCAGGTTCATCAGCCGCGGGTTCAACCCGAGCAACTGGTCAGCGTCGATCGGCACGTCGATCAGGATCGATTGGCCGGTCACCTCGTAGCAGGCGTCCATGATCTCGGCGAGGTTGCTCAGGTCCGGCTTGAGGCGGTAGCCGTCCCAGCCGTGCGCCTTCGCGGCGCGGACGAAGTCGATGGCCGGCAGGCTGCCGTGGTACCGGCGCCGCTCGACTTCGGGGATGACGACCTCGAGTCCCTTGTCGACGATGCCGTAGACCCCGTTGTTGATGATGAACAGGCGCAGGTCCAGGTTGGCGGCATCGGCGAGTGCCCCACCGAATAGGCGCCAGCAGCCGTCGCCCGAGAACACGAAGGTGTTGAGGCTCGGATCGGCCAGCTTGGCGCCCACCCCCAGCCCGAAGCCCCCACCCATCGCGGAGCCGTCGTGCAGGGTGTGGAACGGGATGTTCGGATGCGGTCGCTGGGTCGCGTACTGGCGGTCCTTGTAGGAGGTGCAGACATCGTCGAACCCGATGCTGTTCGGTCGCCAGGACCGGTGCAGCGCCTCGTAGAAGGCCATCGCATCGACGCAGCCGTCGCGCACGTCCCGTGAGATCACCCGCGAGTTCAGCCGTTCCGGTGCCTCGACGTCGGGACGCGTGCCGGCCCCGCTCCAGGTCAGCCTGGGGATGATCTCCGTCAGCACGGCGCCAAGGTCGCCGCGCACGACGCGATAGTCGCCGCTCACGCGATGACGGAAGTCGCCATCGATGTGGCCGTAGGGGTCGGTCCAGTTGCTGAAGTGCCAGACCTGGCCGGCGGGAATCGCGCCGAGGTTGAGCGAGTACTCGCCGGCGTCGAATCCCAGGCTGATCACGCAGTCGTCGCGGGTCATGCCGCGCCAGAGCTTCATCGCCTCGTCATTGCCGCCGAAGGAGATGTAGCCGAATCCGTAGCGGTTTTCCGGCGAGACCGCACTCGCCCCGTTGTATGACCAGACCGTCGGCGCCTTCAACACGTTCGACAGCGCCGTGGTCAGGGCCGGCATGCCGGGCTGCCGGGCGGCCTCCGCACCTACGTAGACAATGACCCGGCGGCCGTTCGCGATCCGGGGGAACTCCTCCAGGAATCGTTCCACGTCCTGCCGGTTGAAGCCGTGGCCGGGCTCGCGTCCCCGGATGTTGACCTGCGCCGGCTTAGACAGGATGTCCGGATAGAAGGCGATCGCAACCGGTTTCGATCGCGCCAGGACCCGCTGGGCGCGCTCGAGCTCTCGCTCCATCGTGTTGATGTCGTCGATGACGATGCAGCCCTCGCCAAGTTCGGCTTGCAGCTGCGGCACGATGTTCATGCCGTGCACCGAGACGTCCTGCAGGGGGGCCAGGCCGATCGACATCGTCGAGTTCAGCGCGATCAGGTAGACCGCCGGGATGTTATGGAGCTTGGCGTCGGTGATCCCGCTGGAGCCCAGCTTGGTGGCGGCTCCGGTGGTTGTGACGCAACCTCCGATTTTGCCGGAGGCGAGGTGATAGCCGAGCGGCACGAAGCCGGCGGCGTATTCGCCCATCGTCAGCATCCGGGGGACGCCGTCCCGCGCCTCCGAGATGTCGCTCAAGGGTTCCAGGTGCTTGGTCACGTGGATCAGGCCGCCGCCGTTGACGCCGGCGTAGGAGGTGATCCCCCAGCGCCGCAGCGTCTCGATCAGCCAGTAGTTGCCGCTGGTCCGCTCGAGCGGCGGGCTCGGCGTCGGATCGCTGAGCTCCTCAATCCGTTCGATCATGGTGGCACTCATCTCCAGCCGGGATTAGAAGTTGTACGAGCGGGTGATGTCCTCGGCGACGTCCCGACCAAACCGGTTGGCATCGCCGTGGGCGACCGCGGCGGAGAGCGCCTCGGTACAGATCGTGGTCACGTCGATTCGGTGCCTTCGCTCCTGGATCTCGTGGTGCAGCCCCTCCGGGATCTCGATCGTATAACTGGCCATGACGCGTCCTCCTTGCCTTAAACCTGAAAAATTCCCGACGGCAACACAAAAAGTCCTCGTCCGCAAGGACGAGAGACTTGGCTCCCGCGGTACCACCCTGCTTACGGCCCAGGCCGTCCCTCTTGTTGAGTCAACCGCTCAGGGGCTGAGTGCTCCCGTCATCGCCCTTGACTCGCCAGCTACGCTAGCAGCGTCAGCCGCCTCGGTCTATTGTGCGAACCATCCAAAAAACGTTGGTTGTTTGGACCCTTCACACTGATCGGGGAATACGGCATACTAGTCACCCCATGGCGCTCACCGTGCGCGAGGCAATGGGGCTGGGCGGGCTGCGACGAGGGGAAGTGCTGGCCGGATCGAGCGGGCTGGATCGGGCAATCACCTGGATCAAGGTCCTCGAGTCCCCGGAGACGATCAACTGGCTTGCCGAGGGCGAGCTGCTCTTGACCGTGGCTTTTGCCATCAAGGACGACCAGGCAGCCCAGCGAAACCTGATGCGCGACCTGGCCGCCGCCGGGTCCTCGGGCCTGGTGATCAAGCCGGAGCGCTACCTGCCCGAGATCCCCGCCGAGATGCTCGGCCAGGCGGACGAATACGGCATCCCCCTGATCCGCATTCCCCCGGACGTCTCCTACATCGAGATCATGGCCCCGATCCTGGAACAGATCATCAACGCCCAGAACGTCCAACTGCGGCGCTCAATTGAGATCCACCGGCAGTTCACCGACCTGGCCCTGGACGCGCAGGGGCTGGACGCCATCGTCCGGACCCTGGGTGAGCTGGTCGAGAGCTCCGTGGCCCTGGAGGACGCGAGCTTTCACCTCCTGGCGAGCCATGCCTTCCCGGGCGTCACCGACGCCCACCGCCAGCAGACGCTCGCGCAGCACGGAACGCCACGCTCGGCCCTCCACTCGAAGCCCATCAAGGCGATGCTCCAGGAGGTGATCGAGGGCCGTTCACCCCGGAAGGTCCCGGCGTTCCCGGAACAGGGCCTGACCGCGCCCCGCATCATCGCGCCGGTGCTGGCGGGCCGGGAGTGCCTGGGGGTCCTGTCGATCATCGACCACCCACAGCATCACGAGGCCCTGGCCTTCATGGCGATCGAGCACGCTGCCACCGTGCTGGCGCTCGAGATTATCAAGCAACGGGAGGTGGCGGAGGCCGAGGACCGCGTCCGCGGCGAGTTGGTCGATGACCTGCTCAACGGGACTTACGGCGACGAGGCGAACGCGCACCGTCGGGCGCGCCACCTGAAGCACGACCTGTCGGTCCCCCATCTGGTCCTGGTCGTCGATGTCGACCACTTCGGCCGGTTCATCCGAGAGCGCCGCTACGACGAGACCCGCGTGATCAAGGTCAAGCATGATCTGGTCCAGCTCGTCATCGGTGCCGTTCGGCGCCTCTACCCCCGCCATCTCATCACCGCCCACAGCGATAGCGTCATCGTGCTGGTCCCGCAGGCGGCGGGAGCCCCGGACGATGCCGGCGACACCCTGGCCAACCGGATCCGGCAGACGGTCGGCGAATCCGACCTCGGGATCACGGTCTCCGTGGCAATCGGGCGCTCCTGTCTCAAGCCGGCGGACTTCCGGCCGGCGTTCCTCGAGGCGCAACGCGCCCTCGACCTGATGGTGAGGTTTGGCAAGCGGGAGCAGGTCGTCAATTACGACCGCCTGGGGGTCTATCGCCTGCTCGCGCAGGTCGAAGATCGCGCCGGCCTGGAGGCGTTTGCCGGCCGTGTGCTCGGGCCGCTGACCGCCTACGACGGGGCCCGCGGCACGCCGCTCCTGAAGACGCTCGAGGTGTATCTCCAGAACCATGGCAACCTGCGCCAGTCGGCGCGCGATCTTCATATCCATCTGAACACGTTGCATTACCGGCTCGATCGGATCGGTAAAGTCGCCGGCATGGACCTCAAAGACGCCGATGTTCGCCTCGACCTGCTGCTCGCGTTGCGGGTCCGGGCGCTGGCGGAGACCACCTAGCCGATGGGCAAGACCATGGCGGCCAAGATCTGGGAGGACCATATCGTGGTCTCGCCGCCGGGGGAACCGGACCTCCTCTACGTCGATCTGCACCTGGTGCACGAGGTGACCTCCCCGCAGGCGTTCGAGGGCCTGCGTGCGAATGGCCGTCGCGTCCGCCGGCCGGATCTGACGCTCGCCACGATGGACCACAACGTGCCAACCCGCGGCGGGCGCGGCGCCGCCGACGAGGTCTCGCAGCGGCAGATGATGGCGCTCGAGGAGAACTGCGCCCGCGAGGGCGTCCGCCTGTACGGCATCGGGAGCGCTCGACAGGGGATCGTGCACGTCATCGGGCCAGAGCTTGGCCTGATCCAGCCCGGGATGCTGATCGTCTGCGGGGATTCGCACACCTCGACCAATGGCGCCTTCGGGGCAATCGCCTTCGGCATCGGCACCTCGGAGGTTGAACAGGTGCTGGCAACGCAATGCCTGCGCCAGCGCCAGCCCAGGGCGATGGCGATCACCGTTGATGGCGAGATGCCCCTGGGCGTCACCGCCAAGGACATCGCGCTCGGCATCATCGCCCGCATCGGGGTCGCCGGTGGCCAGGAGCACATCATCGAGTACCGCGGCTCGACCATCCGGGCGCTCTCGATGGAAGGCCGGCTGACGGTCTGCAACATGACCATCGAGGGTGGGGCGCGTGCCGGTATGGTCGCGCCCGATGAGAAGACGTTTGCTCACCTGAAGGGACGGCCGCACGCGCCGTCGGGCGAGGCGTGGGATCAGGCCGTTGCCCGCTGGCGCTCGCTTCCAAGCGATCCGGACGCGACCTTCGACACAGAGGTCACGCTCGATGCCACGACGCTGGAGCCCTACGTGTCGTGGGGGACCAACCCCGGGCAGTCGGTTCCGGTCACAGGCGTCGTGCCCCAGCCGTCGACCGAGGCCGATGATCGGGCCCTCCAGTACATGGCGCTCCAGCCGGGCACGGCCATCGAAGAGATCGCGATCGACCGGGTGTTTATCGGCTCCTGCACCAATGCTCGGCTCGAGGACCTGCGGACGGCCGCGACCGTGGTGAAGGGCCGTCACGTCCACAAGGACGTCCGCGCGATGGTGGTCCCTGGCTCGGCGATGGTTAAGGCCGAGGCCGAGCGTGAGGGCCTCGACGCCGTTTTCCGGCAGGCCGGCTTCGAGTGGCGCGACACGGGCTGCTCCATGTGCCTGGGCATGAACCCGGACATCCTCGCGCCAGGCGAGCGCTGCGCCTCCACCAGCAACCGCAATTTCGAGGGACGCCAGGGGAGCGGTGGCCGTACCCACCTCGTCAGCCCGCCCATGGCCGCGGCCGCCGCGATCGCCGGCCACCTGATCGACGTCCGGGCGATGGCGTAATGGAGCCGTTTCGCCGCGTCACCGGCGTCCTTGCGCCCCTTGATCGTGCCAACGTCGACACCGATCAGATCATCCCCAAGCAGTTCCTCAAGCGCATCGAACGCTCCGGGTTTGGCCCCTTCCTCTTCTACGACTGGCGGCGCGCTGGCGACTTCGTCCTCGACCGGCCCCCCTATCAGGGCGCGGTGGTACTCGTGGCGGGCGCCAACTTCGGCTGCGGATCGTCCCGCGAGCACGCGCCCTGGGCACTCCTCGATGCCGGCTTTCGCGTGGTCATCGCGCCATCGTTTGCCGACATCTTCAAGAGCAACTGCTTCCGGAGCGGGCTGCTGCCAGTCGAACTCCCGGCGGCCCAGGTCGAGCGACTCATTCGCCTGGCGCAGCGTGACCCGGGGGTCGAGGTCACCGTCGACCTGGAGGCGAGGACCGTCAGCACCGATGGCGTGACGGCCAACTTCGCGATCGATGCGTTTTACCGCGACTGCCTCCTCAACGGCGAGGACGAAATCGCCCTCACGCTGAAGAGCGAGCCGCAGATCGCCGCCTACGAATCGAAGCGGCCTTCCTTCCTCCCCACCATTTCCTAATTCGCCTAATCTCCCTCCCCCCGCTTTACCCTTTTCTCCCTCCCCCAGCTTGCTGGGGGAGGGTCGGGGTGGGGGCCTTGTTATCGCGGGCGCGTGATCGCGCCCTCGCTCGCTGATGAGACGAGCGCGGCGTATTTCGCGAAGACGCCCTCCGGGTAGCGCGGCGTAGGCGGGCGCCATGCCTCGAGGCGCCGGTGGATCTCTGCCGCGGGGACATCGAGATTGAGCTGCCGGGCTGTGACATCGAACACGATCGAATCGCCGTCCCGGACCGCCGCGATCGGTCCGCCACGCGCCGCCTCGGGGGCAACATGGCCCGCCATCAGGCCGTGGGTCGCGCCGGAGAAGCGGCCATCGGTAACCAGCGCCACCGAATCGCCCAGCCCTTCCCCGACGATGGCACTGGTGACGCCGAGCATCTCTCGCATGCCCGGACCACCAACCGGGCCCTCGTACCGGATCACGATGACGTCGCCGGCCTTGATCTGCCGCTTCACGACCGCCGCGAAGGCGGCCTCCTCGCTGTCGAAGACCCGAGCGGGTCCGCGATGCGACAGGCGTTCGTGACCGGCGAGCTTGACGACGCATCCCTCGGGCGCGAGGCTCCCGCGCAGGATGGCGAGCCCCCCCGTCGGTTTCAGCGGCGCCTCGAGGAGCGTCACCACCTTCTGCCCTTTCGTTTCGACCGAGGCATGTGCGACCTCGGCAAGGCTTCGGCCGTCAACGGTCCGCGACTCGCCGTGGACGAGCCCGCCGTCGACCAGCCGGCGCGCCACCAGGGCGATGCCGCCGGCCTGGTACAGATCCTGCGCGACGTAGGCCCCGCCCGGCTTGAGACTTGCCACGACCGGCGTGCGCGACGCCACCCGGTCGAAGTCGTCGATCGTCAGCGGGACGCCCGCCTCCCGGGCGATGGCGAGCAGGTGAAGCACGCCGTTCGTCGACCCACCGGAGGCCGCGACCGAGGCGATCGCGTTCTCCAGCGCGGCGCGGGTGATGATGTCACGCGGTCGCACGTTTTCGGCCAGCAGCCGCATCACCAGTTGCCCGGCGGCGAAGGCCACCTGGTCCTTCTTCGGATCCAGGGCCGGGACGTCGTTGGCGCCCGCAGGGCTGATGCCGAGAAACTCGAGCGCCATCGACATGGTGTTGGCCGTGAACTGCCCGCCGCAGGCACCGGCACCGGGACAGGCACTCTCCTCGATCTCCTGCAGCTCAGAGCGGCTCATTTTGCCCGCGGCAACCGCGCCTACCGCTTCGAAGACTTCCTGGAGCGTGATGTCGCGACCGCGGTGGCGGCCGGGGCCGATCGTGCCGCTGTAAAGAGCCAACCCGGGGATGTTGATGCGGGCCAGCGCCATCACCGCGGCCGGGATCGTCTTGTCGCAGCCCACGATCATCACCAGGCCGTCGAAGAGATGCCCGCGCGCGACGAGCTCGATGGAATCCGCAATCACCTCGCGGCTGACGAGGGAGGCCTTCATGCCCTCGGTGCCCATGGAGACACCGTCGGAAACGGCGATCGTGTTGAACTCCATCGGCGTGCCACCGGCGGCGCGGACGCCCGCCTTGACCTTTTCCGCGATCCGGCGATGCGTGTAGTTGCACGGCATGGTCTCGATCCAGCTGTGCCCCACGCCGATCAACGGTTTTCTCAAGTCGTCGCGCGTAAAGCCAATGGCCCCGAGCATCGAGCGAGCCGGGGCGCGGTCGTCCCCCTCGGTCAGCCCGGCACTCTGTCGTTTCAGCGGGGACGCGTCCGTGGAATCGCTCATGATGCTGAGCCACCGATTCTAGTAGCCTGAGAATCTGCCGAGCGAACTGACGCCGGGACCGAACCCTGCCCGCATCACCCTTCGCCGCCTGGTCGAGTATTCGGACACAGACGCCTCCGGGCACTATCACAACGCCGCCGTGGTCCGATGGATCGAGGCGGCCGAGGCCGTGTTGCACGCGCGGCTCGGGATCGCCGGTCGGACCTTTGGTTTGACGCCCCGCGTTCGGCTGGAGGTCGACTTCCGCGAGCGCCTCTACTTCCTTGACGACATCGACATCGACCTCGCAGTCATCCATGTGGGCCGGACCTCGCTCCGCTATCGCTTCGACGTGCGGCGTGGCGACACGGTTGCCGTCACCGGCGAACTGGTCGCCGCCTACCTCCCGCGCAATGTCGACAAGGCCGTGCCATGGCCCGACGATATCCGCCGAGCCCTGACCGAGGGCGGCGACCGAACCAGGGAATAAACAGCCGAGGTCGCTACGGCGAGACGGACCGCGGTTGGCGTTCGCAGGTTGCCGCCCGCTGGAGTAGCAGCGCCCGCTCGCGGACGTTCCGCGTGAGTGAGGCGGCCCGCTCGAATTCCGCCCGCGCCTCCTGATAGCGGCCGACCTTCGCCAGGAGGTCGGCGCGGACGCTCGGCAACAGGTGGTATGTCTTCAGCGAAGGCTCGGTCATGAGCGCATCGACGAGTTCGAGGCCGAACGCCGGCCCGAACGCCATGCCGACCGCCACCGCTCGGTTCAGCTCCACCACCGGTGACGGTGCGAGCTGCACGAGTGCGTCATAGAGTGCGGCGATGCGAGCCCAGTCCGTTTCTTTCGCGGTTCGCGCCCCCGCGTGGCAGGCGGCGATCGCTCCTTGCAAGCCATACGGACCCAGGGCAGTTCCCAGCTTTTCGGCACGCGCGAGCGACGCAAGCCCCCGCCGGATGAGTAGCTGATCCCAGCGGGCCCGGTTTTGATCGAGTAGCAGGACGGGCTCTCCGGATGGCCCGACTCGGGCGCGAGAGCGCGACGCCTGGATTTCTAAGAGCGCCACCAGCCCGTGGACCTCGGCCTCGTTCGGCACGAGTTCGGCCAGGATCCGGCCGAGCCGCAGCGCGTCTTCGCACAGTTCAGGCCGCAACCAGTCATCACCCGCGGTGGCCGTGTAGCCCTCGTTGAAGATGAGGTAGATGACCTCGAGCACCGACGAGAGGCGCGACGCCAGTTCAGATCGCGGAGGGACTTCGAACGGCACGTGTGCCTCGGCAAGGGTCCGTTTCGCCCGAACGATGCGTTGCGCGATCGTTGCCTCCGGCACGAGGAACGCGCGGGCGATCTCCTCGGTCGTTAGGCCACCAAGCAACCGCAGGGTCAGGGCCACCCGCCCATCGGTCGAGAGCACGGGGTGACACGCCGTGAAGATCAGCCGCAGGACGTTATCGCCCAGGTCATCGTCGAGGGCGCTATCGAACTCGCGCTCCGCCGCCTCCCGCTGCGTCTCGAGCAGCGTGTGACCTATCTGCTCGTGCTTCCGCTCGAGCATCGTCCGCCGGCGAAGCTGGTCGATCGCGTGATGCTTTGCAGTGCCCATGAGCCACGCTGCCGGCTTGTCGGGCACACCCGACACCGGCCACTGCTCGAGCGCCGCAACCAGCGCATCCTGCGCCAGCTCCTCGGCGAGCCCGACATCGCCGACGATCCGTGCCAGGGCGCCGATCAGCCTCGGGGAGTCGATCCTCCAGACTGCCTCGATCGCGCGATGGGTTCCAGCCTCGGAGTTCGTCGCTAGGGCCTGGCCGTCGAACTGAAGTCATCGGCCTCGAACACCTGGCGAATCTCGACCTCACCCTCGTCGCCGGTGGGATTGGGGATCCGCTTGACCCACTCGATCGCCTCTTCCTTCGACTTGACCTGCCAGAGCCAGAAACCGGCGACCAACTCCTTCGTCTCCGCGAAGGGCCCATCGATGACAGTCCGCTTGTCTCCAGAGAACCTGATGCGCGCGCCTTTCGAGCTCGACTGGAGCCCGTCCGCCGCGAGCAGCACGCCCGCCTTCACCAGCTCATCGTTGAACTGGCCCATCTCCGTGCGAAGTTTCTCGTCCGGGAGAACCCCCGCCTCTGACTCCTTGCTGGCTTTGACCAGGACCATAAATCGCATCTGTGTCTCCTCCTTCGGGTTATTGGTTTCGGGCTACGGCCCTATGAAGACATCGAACGAGGGCCGGCGGAATCGACAGGCTTCAGTATCCAGTTTTTGCCCGGCCGTTCGCCTCGGCGATGCCTAGCGAGTCACCGAGATCGGAAGGCGCTGAATGTCCTTGATATCGATCCCCTCGTCAGGCGCCCAGAGCAGGATGTACTCGCCGGTCGTTGCGCTCGCAGGCACGTCCAGGACCATGGCAAATGTCACGCTTGTCCCGGGAGCGATGATCTTGACCGGCTGGCAGTTGAGGGCGTAGATGTGCTTGCCCAGTGGCGGGCCGTCGCCCGTATGACCCAAATAGAGATCCTCGTGGTAATAGGGGCATGGGTCGCTGAACGCCACGGGAGCGACGGTCGTGTTGGTGAACGTCACGGTATAGCGCAGGTTGCCGCCCGCACGAACGGATGCCGGGAGGACCACATGGTAGGTGAAAGGGTGAGGCGTCGGCGTTGGTTGGACGGAAGGCTCAACAGCCTGAAACGCGCCCACGGCGAGCAGGCCATGGCAGGGGGTGATGGTGGCGGGCATGGGCCGGTCGGCCGGCTGATTTGCTGGGATCGTACGCGTCCCTCCGCCGCCGGGCAGTGCCAGCCGGATCGCGGCCGCCGTCGCGGCCGAGGGACAGGGAAGACCGCCGTTGGGCAAGTCGATCGCCGGCCAGGCCAGCGGCACGTAAGCTTGCCTCGAACCGCCGCCGGAAGCCATCAAAACCGGGTCACTTCGGTCGGTGATCAGGTAGCCGGACGGGGTGGTCTTGATCACGTTGCCCCGAGCGTCCAGAAGCGCCACGCCAGGAGCTCCCTGGAGGACGCACGGCGTGGCGCTGGTATTGACGAAGCCGATGGTTGCGGCCAGCTGTCCGCCCCCCAGGCCCCCTGCTCCCTCGTATGCCACCCGGAGATCGGCCATCGCACAAGGTCGCGTCCCCGCCGGGACGACCGGCGGCGGGGTTGGCGTCGGCATGGCGGGGGCCGCATTGATCCAGGGGATGACGTTCGCGCTGGCGGCCGGGGACGGGCGAACTGAGCCGCAGGCCGTGAGGCAGACCATCAAGGCCCCCGCGAGCACCAGTCGAGTACGCATGACCGAATAACGGGGATCTGGGCCTGGAGTTACACGGCCCCGAACGGAACCTTTGGGCAGTTTCTGCGTCCTAGGGATATGCGCCGAATCGTGTTTGCCGCCTTGGCCTTGCTGATCGCCGGCTGCGGCGCGGCGCCGGCGAGTACGGGCGCGACGCCAACGCCGTCCGGGTCGCCCCTTTCCCGGGTCGAGCTCAAGTACCGGCTGCTTGCCCAGGTCGGCCCGATCGCCTACTGCGACCCTGATTCCTATCCGCTCGGCCGGATGGTGACGGCCGCCTACGTTGCGCAGCGCCTGGCGAGCATCCAGACCACCGATGGGCAGACCTACCAGGACCTCCTCACCCATTACAAGCTGACCGGCACGCTGACGGCGGCCCAGCAACAGGCGGTTTATGACGACTACAAGAAGCTGAGCGCGTTGCGCCTGACGGCGGCGGGCAGCCGGTATGCCTTTGACTACTCCGTCGGCACCGGGGCAAACAAGCAACCGATCCGAACCAAGGGCTCGATCGATCAGTACGGCTCGATCAAGGTCGATTCGCGGGTGGCGGCGTTCTTTAGCTGCCCGATCTGCCTCGCCGCCGGAACCTTGATCGACACGCCGAACGGAGCGGTACCGGTGGCGCAGGTGCGGGTCGGCATGAAGGTCTGGACGCTCGGCCCGGGCGGGGTCCGGCAGGCCGTACCCGTGCTCCGAGTTGCCGGCATGGTCGGCGGGCCGGGTTTCCTCGTCCACCTCGGGCTCGCCGATGGGCGGCAGCTTTGGGTGTCGCCGCACCACCCGTTACCGGACGGGCGCCGGGTTGGTGAGCTGGTCCGCGGCGACCAGGTTGATGGCAGCCGCGTCGTTCTGGATCAGTTGCTGCCCTCGGCGGCCTCGACCTACGACCTGCTGCCTGCGGGCCCGACCGGGGCTTACTGGGCCGACGGGATCCTGCTCGGAAGCACGCTGTAGCCGGAGCTTGACAGCGGCTACGGGACACGGTACTTATGTCCTCACATAACCCGTGTCCTAGGAGGGGAACATGGCCACCGTACCCATTCGATCGGGCGAGTTACTCTCGGAACGCATCGCCCCGGGGATTCTGCCGAAGGTTCTCGGGCCGTTCGACATGGTGGCCATCTTCGTCGCCATCGTCCTCTTCGCCAACCAGGGATCCGTCATCCAGGCGGCCGGGGCCGCCGGCTTCATCTACTGGATCCTCGGCTTCATCACCTTCCTGATCCCCGGCGCGATCGTCACCGGACAGCTCGGCTTGATGTTCCCCGGCGAGGGCTCGATCTACGTCTGGACGCACAAGGCATTGGGCAGCTTCTGGGGCTTCTTCGCCGGCTTCTGCGCCTGGTGGCCCGGCATCCTGGTGATGGTCGCCACCGCCGACCTGATTGTGACCATGATCCAGTTCCTGAACGCGGACCTGCTTCAGCAGCCCTGGCAGCAAGGGCTCGTCATCCTGGCCGTCATCTGGGTCTCCAGTGCGCTGGCGATCCTGCGCTTCCGCGTCACGCAGAACATGGTGAACACCGTGTTCGTCATCTACGGCGCCGCCATCGGGGCCATCGCCATTGCCGGGTTTGCCTGGCTACTGGGCGGGCACCCGGCGGCGAACAGCTTCGCGCCTTCCGCGTTCGGCCTGAACAGCGGTAACTACACCTTCTACGGGCTTGTCATTCTCGCGCTGCTCGGCATCGAGGTCCCGCTGAACATGGGCGTCGAGATCCGGGACCGGAAGGCGATTACCAAGTACCTGTTCTGGGGCTCGATCGTCGTCATGGCCGCCTACCTGCTGCTCACCTTCGCCGCGATGGTGGTCGTCCCGCAGGCCAAGGCGAACTCGACTACCGCCATCCTGCAGGCGGTGCAGACCGTGTTCGGCTCGGGGGCCAGCACCGTCATCACGCTGATCCTGATCGCCTTCTTCCTCTTCAACACCACGGTCTACAACTACTCGTTCGCGAGGCTCCTGTTCGTGTCGGGCCTTGATCGCCGGCTGCCGGCCGCCATGGGTCGCGTGAACCGCAACAAGGTCCCGCACATCGCGGTGCTGACGCAGGCCGTCATCACCTCCATCATCACGGCCATCACGTTCCTCGTCTTTGGTGGCAACGCCAACCTCTCGACCTCTGTCTACATCGTCCTGCAGGCCGCCGTCACCGTGATCTGGTGCCTCTCGATGATCATCCTGTTCGTGGACGTGTTGATCATCCGATCCAAGTACCCAACCGAGTTCAAGCGCGAACAGCTGGTGCCGGTTGGAGTTTTCGTGACGGCGTCCGTTGCTGGGGCGATCGCCAGCTTCGTCGGCATCTGGGTCACCCTGACCGGCTCGTGGAACTCGCAGTTGATCGCGAACGGCCCCTGGCTCCTCATCGTCGGTGGCGTGGCGGTCGTATCGCTCATCGTCGCGGTGGTCGTCTATGTCCTCGGCCTGAGTCAGGCGCGACGCGCGGCAGCCACGACCGCCTGATGGCCACGACCGTGCGGGAGACGGCACGGGCGGTGGACCCGGAGATCCGCCGCGCCGAGATCCTGCGTCGAGCCGAGACCGCCGGGCTGCGCCTGGTTCGCTTTCTCTACTGCGACAACGACGGGATCATCCGCGGCAAGAGTTCCAGCGTTACCACCTTAAAAGACCGGCTGGAGACCGGCATTGGCCTGACCCTGGCGATGCAGGCCTTCACCATGCTCGATCACCTCGCCGAGGTCGACGGCATGGGACCGGTGGGCGAGATCCGCTTGATCCCGGACCCCGACACCTTCGTGGTCGCCCCCTACGCACCGCACACCGGGGTGACGCTCGTCGACATGGTCACGCTGGACGGGAAGCCGTACGCGGCCGATGGCCGCGCCTTCCTGAAGCGGATGGTGGCACGCGCGGCGGAGCAGGACATCACGATCCTTGCGGCCTTCGAGCCGGAATGGTCGCTTGCCCGGCGCGAGGGCGAGACCTTCCTCCCCCTTGACGACAGCGGTTGCTTCACGACCTATGGCATGAATTCCTCGGCGGACGTGATCGACGAGATCGTAGCCGCCCTGGAATCCCAGGGCCTGGTCGTCGAGCAGTACTACGCGGAGCTGGGGTGGGGCCAGCAGGAACTCTCGATCCGGCATGCGCCCGCCTTGCGGGCGGCCGACAACCAGCTGATCTACCGGGAGACCGTCCGCGGCATCGCCTTGCGGCACGGGCTCTACGCCTCCTTCGCGCCCAAGCCCTGGGGCGACCAGGCAGGCAACGGCTGCCACCTGCATTTTTCCGGCTGGGACCGCGAGGGCGCGGTCAACCGCTTTTACGAGGGCGGAAAGCCATACAGCCTCTCGGACCTCGGGCGCCAGTTCATGGCCGGCATCCTCGACCACCTCCCCGGGCTGGTCGCGCTCACCTGCGCTTCGGTCAACTCCTACCGCCGACTCCAGCCGCAGATGTGGGCCTCCGCCTATCGTGCGTGGGGACCCGACAACCGGGAGGGCGCGCTTCGGCTGGCGTCACCATTTCGAGGCCACGAGGCAGACTCCTTGAACGTCGAGCTCAAGTCGTCCGATGCTAGCGCTAACCCGTACATCGCGCTGGGCGGCGTCATCGCCGCCGGCCTGGATGGGATCGAGCGCGGCCTGACCCTCGCGCCGCCGGTCACGGTGGACCCGCACACGATGGATGAACAGCAACGCAAGGCCATCGGCGCCGACCGGCTTCCGCAGAGTCTCAAGGAGGCGGTGGGCAACCTGAAGCGCGACCGCGTCCTGATGGAGGCGCTGGGCGAGCGCCTGTCGACTTCGTACGTCGCGGTGAAGGAGCTCGACATCGAGGCCTTCGCCGGGCAGGACGAGACCTTCGAGTTCCGGCAGCACATCTATAAGTACTAACACCGACGGCCTGCTCGCCGGCTGGCAGGACGTCCTGGCGGTTGATCATCACTGCCATCCGCTGCGCCGCTGGCCGTTCACGCTGACGGCCCTCGACCTGCGTGCCGTCTTCACCGAGGCGATCGATCCCCAAATCGCACAGGAGCATGTGCCGCACACCGCGGCGTATCGCATCGCGCTGCGCCGCCTGGCGGACGAGCTCGGCTGCGAGCCGGAGGAGAATGCCGTGCTCGCCGCGCGCAACGCGGCGGATCCGGCTGCCTACGCACGACGCCTGCTCGGTCGTAGCCGCACCGGCATGCTGCTCCTCGACTGCGGCTTCACCGGTGGGGATGCGTACCCGTTCGAAGAGCATGCCGCCGCGACCGGGCTCCCCCAGCGAGAGATCGTCCGGGTGGAAACGCTCGCCGAGAGCCTGGTTCGCGAGTCCGCGACGGCCGGCGAATGGTTCGCACGGGTGCGCGCCGCTCTTCGTGACGCGGTCGCTCGCGGGGCGGTCGGCGTGAAGACCATCTGCGCCTACCGCGCCAGCCTCTGGCTGCGTCCGGTCGACGACGATTTCCTGGCGATTGCGTTTACCCGTCTGCGAACACTGGCCGAGGAGAACGAGACCGTACGCGTGAATGGCGACAACCTCTGTCACGCGCTCCTCTTCGAGGCAGCCCAGGAATGCCGCGCCCTCGATGTCCCGCTTCAGGTCCACTGCGGCTTTGGCGACCCGGACGAGGATCTCGCGGAGGCCTCCCCCCTCGGGTTGCGACCGCTCTTCACCGACTCGGCCTACGCCGGGCTGCGTGTGGTGCTGCTCCACTGTTATCCCTTCCACCGCGAAGCCGCCTACCTCTGCTCCGTCTTTCCGGGCGTCCGCATGGACCTCTCGCTGGCCATCCCAATGGCGGCGCTCGACGGCGGTCGCGCGCTCCGCGAGGCGCTCGGGCTCTGCCCCTGGAGCAAGCTGCTGTATGCGAGCGACGCGACCCGGTTCCCCGAGGTCTATTTCGTCGCCGCCCAGGCCCACCGGGAGGCACTCGCCGATGCCTTTGGCGAACTGGTCAGCCGGCGCGGCCTGAGCCGTGAGGGCGCGCTCGCAGCGGGTCGCCAGGTGCTCGCGGGCAATGCCCGATCCCTCTACCGACTCGCCCCCTAACCCTACCGCGCCGCATCCGGGGCCGGCCATAACTGGTATAGCAATGCCATGAGCGCCAGCGAAACGGTCACGGCATCGACCGAGATGCCGGCGCGCCGACCTCCGTTCACGCTCAAGGCGCCGCGCGATCCGGGGTTTGCCGCCCTGCGGCGCGCCAGCCGAGCCGCGGTCGTCATCCCCATCACCTTCGGCTTCAGCGCGGTCGTCATCCACGACGCTCAGAACATCATTTTCGTGGTCTTCGGCTGTTTCGCCCTGCTCGTCATGTCCGACTTCGGGGGACTGCGGCCGCCCCGCGCGCTCGCTTACGTGACGGCCACGGTGGTCGGCGGGGCGCTCGTCGCCCTGGGGACGCTCGTGTCCCCCATCGCCGCCCTGGCGGCCGCGGGTATGTTCCTGCTCGGATTCGTGATTGCCTTCAGCCGGGTCTTCGGCGGCTATGTCGCCGCGGCGCAAACTGGCATGCTGCTGTCCTACGTGATCGCGGTGTCGATCCCGGCACCGGCAAGCGCGATCCCCGCCCGGGTTGGCGGATGGGCGCTGGCCGGCCTCGTGTCCACGCTGGCCGGCGTTTTTCTCTGGCCACGATTCGAGCACGTCACCCTGCGCAAGCAGGCCGCCAGGGCAGCGCTGGCGATTGCCGACCTCGTCAAAACCCTGCGATCAGAGCCGGGCGACGAAGATCGCGACCGGCTGATCGCGACGGCCCGCAAGGCTGAGCAAGCCGCGCGCCAGCAGTACGCCGCCACGGCCAAACGCCCGGCGGGCCCGACCCGCCGCGACCGCGCCTTCGTCGAGTTGTTGACCGAGATGCAGCGGATCGTCGACATCATCGAGCGGCCGTTTCACTCGCGGGCTTCCGTGCGGCCGTCCATCGGGGAGCGGGCGATCCTCTGCGAGGCCGTGGTGGCCGCCCTGCGGGGTAGTGCCGATATGCTCACCGGGGGATCCGCGCCCGACATCAACGCCGTGGCGGAGGCGCGCGATCGCCACCGCAGCGCCCTTGATCGTTGGGCCCAGCAGGAACTGCGTGCCGGGCGGCCGGCCGAGCAGGTCCTCGATGGGCTCGACGTCGATCACACGCTGCGCGTCGTAGCCTACGTCACCATCGCGCTGGCGACGAATGCGGTGATTGCCGCCGGAGGTCATCCCGACATCGATCCCCGGCTGCCTGTGTCCGCGCCACGACTCGAAGGCATCAACGGCGTCGTCATCCGCGCCCTCCGGACGGTCCAGTCGCATCTCCAGCCGTCCTCGACGGTGACCCAGAACGCGCTGCGCGTGGCGGTCGGCCTCGCGATTGCCGTCTTTGTGGCACGCAGCCTCGGGCTGCAGCACGCCTTCTGGGTCGTCCTCGGCACGCTGCAGGTGCTGCGGTCGAATGCGCTGGGCACCGGCCGCACCACTATTCAGGCCCTGGCGGGCAACGTGATCGGCGTCGCGATCGGCGGCCTGTTCGCCGCCCTCGCCGGGAATCATCGACTCATCATGTGGGCGGCCCTGCCGCTCGCGATCTTCGTCGCGGCCTATGCGGCGACCGCGGTCGGCTTCATCGCCAGCCAGGCGGCCTTCACCATCAACCTGATCGTGATCTTCAACCTGATCTCGCCGGCTGGCTGGCAGGTCGGGCTGGTCCGCATCGAAGACATCGCGGTCGGGGCGAGCATCAGCATCGTGGTGGGATTGCTGTTATGGCCGCGTGGCGCGCGCCGGGAACTCGGTCAGGCTGTGGCCGGCTTCTATCGAGCCGCCGGCCATTATCTGGAGCAGGCGTTCGACCGTGTGCTCGGCTTCGAGCGAGCCGGTGGCCTCGAGCCGGCACGACGGCAAACGATCCAGGCACGCGACCGCGCCGGCGAAGCCTTCGATGCCTTTCTGAACGAAAAGTCGGCCTCACCGCTTGACCCACAAACCGCCGGCTTCCTGCTCTCGGCCGGCGTCCAGGCGATGCTCGCGGCCGACCTCCTCGACGTCATCTCCGGCCGCATGGGATACAACGCGGGCGGGTGCGCGGATGGCGCGCGGAGCGTGCTTGAACAGGAGCGCATTCTGCTCACGACGTTTGGACAGCTCGCCGACCGGCTCGCGCTGGCCGATCCACGGGGTGATCCGGGGCGCGTCTCGCCGGAAACATTGCGCCAGGCCGCAATCGGGTGCCTCGACCGCTGGCGCACGGACGAGCACGCTGGACGGGGCGCGATGGCGGTCGTGATGGCCGGGGAATGGGTCCAGAATCTCGCGCGGCTGGAGGAAGACCTCGCACAGCCGGTCGCCACGGCGGTGGCGGCGGCGCGCACGCCCTGGTGGCGCTGAGCCAGCGCCGCGTCCGGTAGGCCCGAAGGAACACGCACCTATTCGTGTCGCGATGCGTTATGGGGCCATGCGAATTCCCGGTCTTCGGGGCACCGACCCGACCTGGCTGGTCGCCGGTGGGGTAAGCCTCCTGGCGCTGGCGGGCCTCACCAGCATGCTGCTGATCCGGACGACCCAGAACCTTCCCGATCTCTCGACGCCGAGTGGCGTCGTGACGGCGTACGTCCAGGCGGTCCAGTCGGGCAAAGCGGATCGGGCCTGGGGCCTCCTCAGCCAGGATGCCACCAACCAGGCCGGACCTGGGCAGCCCGGACCGCTCGTATCGAAAAGCGACTTTCAACAGCAGGTCCAGGCCAGCCGCGGGTCGACCGCCAGCCGCGTGCGGATACTGAGCTCCACGCAATCGGGCAACGCCGCCACCGTCCAGGTCGAGGTCACCAGTACCTCCGCGGATTTGCTCACGGGGTCGAGCTCCCAGACGGTAGTCGTCGCCCTCAAGCAGGAGAGCGCTGGCTGGCGGATCACGTCGAATCTCTACCCGGGGCAGTTTCAGTGAGATGATCCAGCGCCGCCTCTACCTGTACATTGTCGCCGCGGTCAGCCTGGGCATGCTACTGGTTGGACTTACCAACCTCGGCAGCACGACGCTGAACACGGTGCTCGGCGTGAACTCCGGCAGCGCTTTCAAGGACGCGATTGCCGGGTTCGGCGCCGTGACCCTCGTCGGGTTGCCGGTCTGGCTCATCCATTGGGTCATCGCCCAGCGGCTCGCCAGTCGGCATCCGGATGAACGCGTGTCCGCGCTTCGCCGTCTGTATGTCTATGTGGTGCTGGCCGCCACGGCGATCGCGGCGACGATCTTCCTCCGGCGCCTCCTCGAAGATGGCTTCGGACTTCTGCTGGGTTCGACGAGCGACGGCGCGGCGGTCGCTCGCGCCGCCTGGGGAAGCGTGGTGCTGGTGGCCTTCTGGCTGTATCACTTCCGGATCGCCGCGGCCGACCGGGATGAGGGCGATGAGGTCGGAACCTCGGCGACCTTGCGTCGCTGGTACGCCTACGGCCTCTTGCTCCTCGGCTTCGCCTTCCTGTTGTTCGGTGCTCGCAACCTGTTGGAGCAGGTCTGGGTGTTGCTCGCAGATGGCCGCCAAACGATCGCGTTCGGCGGGCTGATTCCGGCGGCGCTGGCAGGCATGCTGACGGGGCTCTTGGTCTGGGGCTTTCATGCCCGGTGGACGGCCCATGAGCCGTTGCTGACCGACGACCGGCGCTCGACCCTCCGCGCGGTGCAGGGCTTCCTGGTCCTCGCCGGCAGCGTGGCGCTGGCGTTGATCGGAGCCAGCCAGCTTCTCTATTATGCCCTGGCCCGCGGGCTGGGGATCCAGCAGCCCGGCGGGGTAAGCGGTAACCTGCTGGCGGCGCTGGCCGGGCCTGCCTCAACCCTCGTCGTCTTCGCCTTGGCCTGGGTCTGGGTCCGGCAGCAGCTCGCGGCTGATGCGGGGGAGACGGAAGCGGCCCGTCAGGCGGGGGTGCGGCGTCTCTATACGCACCTGGTGGCCCTGTTCGCCCTCGCCACCCTCGCGGTCGGCGCCGCCGGCTTGCTCTGGACGCTTTCCGATCATCTGCTGAATCCGCTCCTCGGCCGGAACGTGGGCGAGTGGCGCGACCGAGCCAGTCTGTTCACCACGCTTGCCCTCGTCGGAACCCCGATGTGGCTGACCCACTGGCACGCCGCCCCGGACCTGAGGGAGCGATTTACCCTCAGCCGCCGCCTCTACCTCTACGCCGCGCTCCTGGGGAGCGTGCTCGCGCTCCTGATCAGCGGCGCGGTCCTCCTATACCGGCTGCTCGGCCTGATCCTCTCGACCAGTGACGCGAGCTCTGATGCCGCCGTGGTCGACGCCGGCCGCTCGACCTCGGTCATCCTGGTCGCCGTGGCCCTGGGTCTCTACCACTGGCGCCTGCTGCGGGCCGATTCGGCTGCCCGCCCAGCCGCCGCGCCAGAACCTTCGTATTCCGGCCAGCGCTTCGTGGTGACGATCTTGGGGACCAACGAAGAACAGATTCGTGGACTGCTGCGCGGCCTGCCGGGCGGGGCACGCTACTCCCTGGAATCCCGCGACATCAGCAACCTGTAGCGCCGCGGCCTAGTTCGGGACGAAGACCATCCCGGTGGCTTTCAGGAAGCCGATGGCGATCGGCGTGACGAAGCCGGTCGACGGATCAATCGTGCCCACGAAGTTGACCGTGCCCGAGTCATTCGGCGCCTGCGTGTAGATGTCGCCTTTCGCGAACCGGCCACTGATCCAGTAGGTGATGCCCGAACTCCCGTCGACCACCAGGAGCCGGCCGGCACCGGTCGGAAAGACGGTGTCATCGAGCTGATCGCCGACCGCCAGCTTGGAGACGGCCTGCTGTGGGGTCCCGGGATTATTGATGAAGATGAGCTCGCTATCGGCCTGGCTGACCAGCACCAACTGGCCGGTGGTGTCGACATAAAGCGAGTCAGGGTCGGTCAGCGTGAGTTGCGTCGGCGCGTTGCCCTTCAAGAGGTCAACCGCCGTCGCATCGCCGTTGAGTACCGGTGTCAGGATCAGCTGACCGTTGCTCCCGAGCGCGATCTTGTCGAGAACCGGGTTGGGATTGTTCCCGCTCGCGTCCAGGGTGGGATTGGACGCCGCCACGAACGCCGTGCCGTTGACGAAATAGAGATCGTCATAGCCACCACCGTGGGGTGGGGTTGGGAAGGTGTAGGGCTTGACTTCTCCTGTGGCGGGATCGATCGTAGCGAACTTGGGGTTGCCATCCTCGCACGACGTCGTCCAGATCAAGTGCGTGGCCGGGTCCATCCGCATCCCGTCGCTGTGCCCCGCAACCGTCCAGTGACCCAGGATCTTCCCGCGCAGGTCGTATTCAAGCACGGTACTGGAGTTGGTGTCAGTGCAGTCCTTGGCGGTGGTGTTCTGATAGTCGATGAATACGTGCTTGCCATCGACGATGACGGAGTCGGGATTGGTCACAATCAATCTCGAGTCGGCGGCCGTGAACTGCGTGACCTGGTACCCCGGCAGGGCCACGACTGGAAGCCTGTCCGACGAGCCCGTATTGGTCAAGGTCGCCGCTGATCCGGTGCCGCACGCTGAGATTGCGATCACCCCGACCAGCACGGGCGCCCACCTGGGAAACATCACATGCCACGCTAGCGGCCACTCGTTAAGCGTTGGGGAGAACGCGAGGCCGGATCGGTTAAGTAACGAATAACACCCCACCGCTCGCGGCATACTTACCGGATGTCAAATATTTTCACGCCCGTTTTGCACCCGCGTATCGAGCTCCGTAAGAAGCAACCGCCGGTCAAGGTCTTCGACATGCTTAAGGCCGACTCGCCCGCTACCCGATTCAATCGGTGGCTCGCGCTCAAGGTCACCACTGCGGTCGGCACCATGTGGTGCGCCTACGCGTTCGGAGCCCTGGCGCTCGTCTCGCTCCCGGGAGCGATCGCCTCGGGAAACGTGGTGACCCTTGTCTCCTGGGTCAGCCAAACGTTTCTGCAACTGGTCCTGCTCAGCATCATCATCGTCGGGCAGAACGTGCTGGCGATGGCAAGCGATAAGCGGGCCGAGGCAACCTACGAGGACGCGGACGCAGTGCTGCACACGGCCTTACAGATCCAGGCCCACCTGGCCGCGCAGGACGCGGAAATCGAGAAAATCGTTGGCCGCCTTGGCGCATCGGCCTGACCTCGGCGTCGAAGGCAACGCCAGGCTGACGAGCAGCACGGGAATCGTCCTCTTGATCCTGTTCGCCGCGATCGGGGTCACCATCCTGTCGATCCGCCGGCTTTTCCTGCCCCACGTCTTCCTCGGATTTTTCCTGATTCCACCGGCGGCCCTGAAGCTGGGTAGTACCGGCTACCGCTTTCTTCGCTACTACATTGGCGACCGGCGATATCGCGCCGCCGGACCGCCGCTGCTGGAGCTACGACTCCTGGCGCCGGTCGTCGTGGTCAGCACGGTTGTCGTCTTCTGGACGGGGGTGGCTCTATGGGTCGCCGGCAACAGCCCCGGTTGGCTGGGTCGCTCGTGGCTCAGCTGGCACAAGTTGTCGTTCATCGTCTGGATCTTCGCGACCGGCATTCATGTCCTTGCCTATATCGTGAGGGCCGGCAACCTCGGTCTTGCTGATTTGGGACGGCCCATTCGCGGTGCCCTGACACGCCAGGGGCTCCTGGCGGCCGGCTTGGTGGCTGGCCTGGTGCTTGCGCTTGTGATGATGAAAGTTCCCACGCCGTTCCTGGTGCCCTTCGATCGGTGACGGTCGAGGGGCCCGTTTTTGGGTAGAAACGCACGAGGAGGTTCCGTTGTGAATTACAAGCTTGAGCTGATCGTCGTCCCCGTCTCGGACGTGGATCGCGCCAAGGCCTTCTACGCAGAGAAGGCGGGATTCAAGGTGGATGTCGACCACCGCGCCGGCGAGGATTTTCGCATCGTGCAGCTGACACCACCCGGATCCGCATGCTCGATCGCCCTGATGAGATCGACGACGGCGCCGGGCTCTCTCAATGGTTTGCAACTGGTCGTCTCTGACCTGGACGCCGCGCGTGCCGAGCTGGTCGGACGTGGGATGGAGGTCAGCGAGCCGTACCATTTCGAGGCCGGGGGACAGGTGCCAGGTCCCGATCCGCAACGTAGCGATTACGCATCGTTCTTCTCCTTCAAGGACCCGGATGGCAACGGGTGGCTGATCCAGGAGGTCAGGCGGTAACGCCATGCCTGGCGAGCTTGGTGCTTGAAACGAACGACCGGCCAGGACGTTGTGTCAGTTGATGCATCGCGGTAGGCTCGGCGCGGCCCTCATGCTGCTGGCAGCACTTAGTTCCGCGTGTGGATCGGTGGCGTCCAGGCCGCCCGGTCCCTTCACGAGGACGACGGCGAGCGCAACGCCATCGGCCAGTCCTACAGACACGCCAGCGGCCACAGCCACCGCGACACCCGAACCGACGCCAACACCGACACCGACTCCGACCCCGATGCTGGCATCGACGCCGGCACCGCCGCTCGCCTGTGCCGACCAGGTCTTTTCTCTGATGAGCGAGGACCAGCGGATCGGTCAACTGTTCGAACTCGGCCTGACCGGTGACCGGCTAGGCGCGACCGAAATCACCATGATCCGAAACGATCACATCGGGTCCTTCTGGTTCGTCGATCGGAGCTACGCGGGCAGCGCCGCCATCCACGCGGTCGCGTCCGCCGTGCAGGCCCAGGCGTCCAGCGCGTCGACCGCGAATGTCCGCTTTTTCATCGCCGCCAACCAAGAAGGCGGCCTGATCCAGGCGATGCAGGGCCCCGGCTTCTCGCAGGTTCCGAGCGCGGTCGTGCAGGGCACCTGGGCTCCGGCAGTCCTGCAAAGCCGCGCCGCTGTTTGGGGCCAGCAACTCCGCGCTGCCGGCATCAACCTCGACTTTGCCCCGGTGATGGATGTGGTCCCGCCTGGAACCGATGCGCAGAACCAACCGATCGGCGCCCTACAGCGTGAGTACGGGCACGATCCGGCGACGGCCGGCAGTCACGGAGCCGCCTTTCTCAGTGGCATGCGGCAGGCGGGCGTCGCCGTCACGCTCAAGCACTTCCCCGGCCTCGGGCGCGTGGCCGGCAATACCGACTTCACGACCGCGACTGACACGACGACGACCGCGTCCGACCCCTACCTGCAGTCCTTCCGCCAGGGCGTCGCCGCAAACGTCGACTTCGTGATGGTCGCGCTCGCCAGGTACACGCAGATCGATCCCAACCACCTGGCTGCCTTTTCCTCGATCGTCATGACCCAGATGCTCCGAAACGCGATGGGCTTCCGCGGGGTCATCGTTTCGGACGACCTCGGCGACACGGTCGCGGTGGCCAGCATCCCGCCCGCGACCCGCGCGATCGACTTCCTTGCGGCCGGTGGCGACATGATCATCTCGAAGACCACGGCCCCCGCCGACGCCATGGTCCAGGGAATCCGGTCACGGGCCGCGTCTGACCCGGGTTTCCGGCAGCGGGTCAATGACGCCGCGCTTCGGATTCTCCGGGCAAAGCAAGCCTGGGGTCTGCTGCCCTGCTGAGCTAGGGGCCGCTAGCGTTTCGTCGATGCCGTGATTTTCCGCGCGGCTTCCCGCGAGGCCTTGGCCTTGGCCGCGGCGCGCTCCCGCTCGGCCTCGGCCTGGCTCGCTTTCTGATTCGCCCGTTTCGCGTCCGCCGCCACTCGGGCGGCCTCCTCGCGAAGCCGTTGTGCCGTCTGCTCCGCCTGCTGCGCTGCCTGCTCATCGAGCTTGGCGGTGCGCAGGGCGTGTTCTAGGGCGATGCGCTTCTCGGTCTCGGCAGCCTGCCTGGCCGCGGCGGGTGCCGCCTTCGCCTCCCTGGCCTTGGCGGGAGCTTGGCGCGGACCGCCGCCATCACCCAGCGCGAACGCGGCGGTCAGCATGTCCTCGCCAGCGCGTGGCTCGATCGTCAGCGCACCGCGCTTCAAGCGATCCCACGTCTCGCCCCCTGTGACCGCGGCCAGGCGCAGCATCTCCTGGACCCGTCGTAACGTCGCCTCGTCGGTCCCGTGTTCTTCGGCGCGGAGAACGTCGCCGGCCGCCCTAACCCCGGCCTCCAGCTCGTGTTGCAATTGCTCGGAGGCGGAGCGTAAGTCCTGGGCGGCGTTCTTCCGCCCAGACACAGCCCCGGATTGCGCCCGAACCACGCCCTCGCCGGCTCGCCGTAATCGATCGAGCACCGGCCTGCCTCTTCCCGCCAGCTGATTCACCGCCCAGAGGGCGACTGGTGGCTTCCTTAGCGCCGTGACCTGGCTTGCCAGCTCGCGCTGTCCTGCCCCCTTCAGCTCCTTCGCCTTGGCGTTGCGCCGGCTGGTGAATTCACTAAGCGGGCCGGCCAGCAGCTCGGCAGCGATCTCGTCCAGGGTCATCTCGGCTCGGTTTACCCGGCGCGGGTGGTCAGGGGACCTGGATCGACCGCTTGGAGAGCCCCATCCAGTAGCCCTCGATGATCGTGGGGAGGGGCTGGCCGGTCACGTCGCCCGCGCCCAGGGTCACGAAGAGCGGCGCCAAGTGCTCGGTCCGCGGGTGCGCGAACCGGACCGCCGGCGCGCGGTGCGAGAAATCGGCGAGCTGGTCGACGTCGCCCTCCTCGAGGGCCTCGTGCGCCCACGCATCGAATTCGACCGACCATTCCGGGGGCGTCGCCTCGACCCGGAAGTCGCGCAAAAACGGCAGGCCATGCGTGAGAAATCCGCTGCCGATGATGAGCACGCCCTGGTCGCGCAGCGGACGCAGCCGCTCGCCGATCCGGAAGAGCTGC
The DNA here is from genome assembly GCA_036732165.1 of Candidatus Dormiibacterota bacterium. Taxonomy (GTDB): domain Bacteria; phylum Chloroflexota; class Dormibacteria; order CF-121; family CF-121; genus JALYYC01. The sequence continues at coordinate 43,277 of DAINCX010000007.1, forward strand.
TGGGGGTCGAGGCTCGGCATCGACACCTGCAAGACGGGGATGTCGGCCTCCGGATACATGACGGTCAGCGGGACATAGGCGCCGTGGTCGAGCCCGCGCTCGGGCTCGTCGGCGACCTTCTGGTCGGAGAGCAGCTGTTTCACCTGCGCAGCGAGTTCGGGCGCGCCGGGCGAGCGATACTGCGCGCGGTAATAGCGTTCGGGAAACCCCCCGAAGTCGTAGACGAGCGGCGTCCCGGTGCGCGTAGCGCCGATCGTCAGCGGCGCATTCTCCCAGTGGGCCGAGATAATGAGCACCGAGGCGGGGCGCGGCAAGGCTTTCGCCCAGGCGGCAAGCTGCGAGACCCACAGGGTGTCATCGACGAGGGGCGGTGCTCCGTGCCCGATATAAATGGTCGGCATGCGGCCGCTCGAGCTGGCACTTTTCGCCCGCTCGGCCACCACGCTGGCCGGCTCCTCGTTCGGCCGATCCGGCGGGACGGGATCGTCCGGCTTGAGCTCTTCGTCCATATCCCGAGCTTAGCGGAGCGCGGTCATGGCGACCTTCAGATCCGAGACCCCGAAATAGGCGTTGACCCGACGGGCGCTCCCGCCTGACCCGAGGTATGCGTAATCGATATTGACACTCGCCTCGCGCAGCTTGTGGGCGACCTTGCCGAGGGTGCCTGGTGTGTCCGCCAGCGGGACTTCGAGGACGTCCTCTTCCGTTGTTTCCCAGCCATGCTTCGTAAACACCGCTTTCGCCACCGCGCGCTTGTCCACGATCATCCGGATCGTGCCGCGACCCTCAGTGACCGAGGCCATGAAGGCCGTGACGTTGACATTCTTCACCCCGAGTGCTGAGCCGACTTCTCCCAGCATCCCGGGCCGGTTTTCGACCCACACGGTCAGTTGTTTCGCCTTGGGCATTGCCCGTCCCTCCATGTGCGGCTCAAAGGCCAAATGAAAACCGACGGTTCAGGAACATCCATCCCATGTAGGGCCCTGGTTTACCAGGAGGCCCCCGGGCCGTCGGCTCTGACCTGAGTATGTACCTTTCAGCCTTCTTTAGCTATGCCTTGCCATCATCCGTCGAGTTGCACGGAGCAAGCCAGCGGCTACCAGCAGGAAGAGGGCGGCGTGCCCGGTCATCAATCGGACCTGTAGGGCCGGATCCATGGCCTCGTCCCGCCTGCCGGATGTAACCGCAAACGTGCCGAAGAAGTTGATGAAGACGTATGCCACGAAGACCGCGGCGGCAATCATCTGTTGGCGAGACCAGCCAGCGTCAGCGCGACGCGTTGTCCCAGGTACAGCACCTTCCCGCGGTCCATACAGTCTCAACGTGGGCCCGAACGAACTCCCGCGGACGGCCCTTACGGACGTCGTGGCGAGGGTGGCGGCGACCCTCCCCTAGTCGGAATTCCCGCCGGCGTTCTGGAGCGCCTTCAGGATGCTCGCCAGGTCCGGACACCCCGAGCGATGCCGCGTGGTGACCACGATCACCTGCCCATTGGGTAGGCGGAATTCATATCGACCATCGGGCAGCGAGACGCAGATCCCCTGCACATCGACAGCCGGAGCGGGTTCAGTCGATTGCTGATCGCCACTGCGATTTGGTGCGACCGCAATGCCTGGGCTCGGAGTTGGCGCGGGCGTGGACTGCGCGGTAGCCGGCAGCGGAGTGCTGGAAACCGCCGGGGCGGCCGCCGTGATGGGATTGAGGCGCTGCCCGACCGACGCGATCGCGGCCGACAGGCTTTGCGATGCCCGCGACGCAATCGTCGGCGCCGCCGCCACGAAGAAGGCCGTCATGATGCAAGCTGCTATCAGCAGCCGCACGCCTGCCGGCATCCGCCCGCGGCTGGCACGGCGTCGACGCGACTCATCGACACGTTCCGGCAGCGCGAGAGGCGCGAGCGTGAGGATTGGTGCCGGGCGCGGAACCGGCAAGTAGGGTTCATTCGGTGCAACAGCCGACACAGCGACCTCGGCGGGCACGGCGGTCGCCACCCGGTCGGCCCGGCCCCGCTCGAGCGCGGGCCCGGCGATCGACCACCACAGGTCGCCGAGCGTGGCGATGATCGCAAGCGTGATCGCCGGAACCAGCAGCGGGCTGCCCAGCCAGAATCCGAGATTGACGATCGTGACCGCGAGCAGGATCCGCCACGTCGATCCAAGAAGATCGGCGCGCCTCCAGATCGAGGCGACCAGGCCGATGCCAAGGAGCACCGCGACCCCGATGGTGGCAGCGGGGGGAGCCGGCGCGATCAGGCTGAGGAACAGGATCGACCAGCGCCAGGTCACACCCCAGACGATCGTCCGGACTGGGTGGGCCAGCATCACCCTATCTTGCGGCAAGACCTCAAGAATTGCAGGCGGGGCGGCCTCCGAGGCAGGATTCCGAACGATTCTTGACATAAATAAAACTATTTGGAAGAATTCAACCCTTAGGAACGTTAGAAGAGTCGAGCATGGCCGAAATATCTGACCTCCTGATCCGCGACATCCAGGCCGCGATGGGTGACCTGATGCGCCAGCAACGCCCCGGCTTGTCCCACGAGGTGGTCCAACTCGATATGCCGATCGGCCAGATGAAGACCCTCTTCGTGCTCTGGACAGCCGGAACCCCGCAGACCATGGGGCAGCTCGCCCAGGCCCTGGACGTGAGCCTGGGGAACGTGACCGGCCTCGTTGACGGCCTGGTCCAACGGGGCCTGGTACATCGTGAGGAGGATCCCACGGACCGGCGCCAGAAGCTCGCCAGCCTCACCCCCACCGCCGAGACCCGCCTCCTCCGGATGGAGCAAGGGCGAAGCCTGATGATCCAACGCCTCCTCCGTCGCATGGCGGTCGACGACCTCCGCGCCCTGCGCCAGGGAATCGTCGCGCTGGTGGCAGTTGCCGCTCGACCTGTCGAAAAAGATCCCAAAGCCATCAGGAGGGTTGCCAATGTCGACTGATCTGTCGCGGCGCGTCAAGGTTCTCTCGACGGTTGGCGTGATGCTGGCGCTGCTGCTGGCGGCGCTCGACCAGACGATCGTCGGCACCGCCCTCCCTCGCATCGTGTCGGAGTTGAACGGCCTCGATCGCTACTCCTGGCTCATTACCGGCTACCTGGTCTCATCCACCGTCGTTGTCCCGATCGCCGGGAAGCTCGGTGATCTTTTTGGTCGCAAGCCATTCCTGATCGCGGGCATGGTTGGGTTCGTGGCCGCGTCGGCACTCGCCGGACTCTCGCAGGACATGAACCAGCTGATCATCTTCCGAATCATCCAGGGCCTCTTTGGCGGCCTGCTGTTCGCCTCGGCCTTCACCGTCCTTGCCGACATCTTCCCGCCGGCCCAGCGGGCCAGGATGCAGGGGCTGTTCGGCGGTGTCTTCGGGCTCTCCTCGATCCTGGGCCCCGTGATCGGCGGCTTCCTCACCGACAACCTGGGGTGGCGCTGGGTCTTCTACGTCAACCTTCCGGTCGGGATCCTCGGGGTCCTGATGGTGGTCGGGTTCCTGCCCTTCGTGCGGACCACGGCCTCCTGGCGCGACATCGACTTCTGGGGGTCGGGCGCCCTGGCCGCCGGGCTGATCCCCCTCCTCGTCGCGCTCTCGCTGGCCGGCCAGCAAGGCTGGGGGTCGAGCGAGGTGCTTGGCCTGATGGCGTTGGGCCTGGTCATGCTGGTGGTCTTCTTCCTGGTCGAGCAGCGCGTCAAGGAACCCATCGTTCCCTTCCGGCTCTTCAAGAATCGGGCCTTCGCCATCTCCATGATCGTCGGCTTCTTCAGCGCGCTTGGCATGTTCGGGATGATCATCTTCATCCCGCTCGAGCTCCAGGGCGTGCTGGGTGCCAGCGTCACGAACTCCGGCCTCTTCCTGACGCCCATGATGGGCGGTCTGATCGTGGCCAGCGTCCTCTCCGGACAGCTGATGGTCAGGATCAAGCGGTACCAGTTCCTCGGAACATTCGGACTGATCCTCGTCATGGTCGGCATCTACCTCGTCGCCCAAACCACGACGGCGACCCCTCAGTGGCGGGTGACCATCGCTATCATCCTTGTCGGCCTTGGGCTGGGGACGACCTTCCCCCTCTACATCAATGCCGTCCAAAGCGCCCTCCCCCAGCGATACCTGGGCGTCGGCACCAGCCAGATTCAGTTCTGGCGTAACGTCGGCGGCACCGTCAGCTCGGCGATCCTGGGGACGATCCTGGCGCAGCGGCTGCCGGGGGCGATCCACGATCAACTGGCCAAGCTGAGCCTGCCGCCTGGCTTCAAGGTTCCGTCGAGTCTCGCCGGCAGCAACCCGAACGCGCTCCTCAACCCGGCAGCCATCGCCGCCGCCAAGGCCAAGGTGCCGGCCTCCGTCGCTTCCCTCTTCGACCAGATCATCCACGCCGTCCGTGAGGCGCTGGCGCTCACGCTGCACGACCTCTTCCTGATCGCCGTGGTCCTGGTCGGGCTGGCTCTGATCGCCTCGCTCTTCATGCCAGACGTGCCACTGCGCGCGCAGCGCCAGCCGGCCTTCGCCGAGACGCCAGGGGCCGCCGAAGGCGCCGCCTGATGTCGCCCCTGATCCGACTGTCGCTCCGACTCGGCTCGGTCGTCATCCTCGCGGTCGTGCTGCTCTTTAGCGCCGGGATCTGGGCGACGACGCAGCTCCAACAGGACCTGCTGCCCAACATCTCCGTTCCCGCGTTTGTCGTCATCACGGCCTACCCGGGCGCCTCGCCCAGCGTCGTCGACCAGCAGGTCACCCTCCCGGTCGTCAGTTCCCTCCAGGGACTCTCCGGCGTGACGAGCGTCGACTCGACGTCGGCGTCGGGCGCGTCGATCGTCACGGTGCAGTTCAAAGACAACACCGACACCACGGTGGCGAGGCAGAGCCTTTCCAGCAGTCTCGACCGCGTGCGGGCGGCCCTGCCACCGCAGGCGCAGCCGCCCAACATCGTCGCCTTTTCGACCAGCGGGCTGCCGGTCCTCCAGTATTCCGTCTACGCGAATGAGTCGCTAAGCGCCCTCGCCTCGAAGTTGCGCAGCGTCGCCATCCCCAAGCTGGCGAGCCTTGCGGGCGTGTCGACCGTCAACCTGACGGGCGCGCCCACGCAGGAAGTCGACGTTACCCTGGATCCAGCCAAGCTGGCCGCGCACGGCCTGAGCATCGCCCAGGTCAGCGCCGCGCTCGCCCAGGCAACAACGGTTCAATCAGTCGGCGCGCTCAAGGACAACGGCACGGTCGTCCCCCTCCAGATCTCCGGCGCGCTAACGAGTGTCGACCAGATCGGCAATGTTCTCGTCAGCCCGGCCGCCGCCTTCGCGGCCGCATCGGCGCGGCCCGCTGGCGCCCCGACCGCGGTGGCCATCCATGATCTCGGCACTGTGGCACTTACGGCCCTGCCGCCCGATACCATCACCCGCACCAACGGCAATCCCAGCGTCGGCCTGAGCGTGCTCAAGGCTCCGGACGCCAACACCGTGACCGTCGCGAACGAGATCAAGGCGGCCCTCCCGGACATCCGCAACGCCGTCGGAAACGGCGTCCAGTTCCAGAGCATCCTCGATCAAGCGACGCCGATTACCAACGCGATTGGCAACATCCTCCGCGAAGGGTTGCTCGGGGCAATCTTCGCCATCCTGGTCATCTTCCTGTTCTTACGCAGCGCACGAGCCACGCTGGTCGCGGCCGTCTCGATTCCCCTGTCGCTGATCGTCGCCCTCCTGGTCCTCTGGTGGCAGGGCATCACCCTGAACATCCTGACTCTGGGCGGCTTGATGGTGGCGATCGGCCGGGTGGTCGACGATGCCATCGTCGTCCTCGAGAACATCAGCCGGCACGTCAGCGAGGGCGAGGGCCCCCTGGCCGCCGCGTATACCGGCGGGCGAGAGATCGTGACCGCCGTCACGGCCTCCACCCTCACCACCGTCGCCGTCTTTCTCCCAATCGCCTTCCTGACCGGCATCGCCGGCAGCTTCTTTCGTCCCTTTGCCTTAACGGTCGTCACCGCCTTACTGGCGTCACTGCTCGTCGCGGTGACGGTTGTCCCCTTGCTCGCCTCACGCTTCCTCAAGCCAAAGCTTCGTCCCGTCGGCGGGAAAACCCCGCGCAGCTGGTTGCAGGCGGGCTACATCCCTGTGATTCGCTGGGCCACGAGCCATCGTGCGATCACCCTGGTCGCGGCCGCGGCCGTCTTTTTCGGATCGCTCGGGTTGGTGCCCTTTCTGCGGATCAACCTGCTCGACCAGTCCTCGAGCCCGAACTTCCCGATCAGCCTGACCATGCCGGACAACACCACGCTCGCCCAGACCAACGCGGAAACCGAGACGGTCGAGAACCTGGTCCGTGGCCTGCCGGGCGTCAGCGCCTTCCAGGCGACGGTGGGGGGCACGTCCGATCCCTTCGCGCCTCCAGGGACCGTCCCCGCCGATCCCACGACGGCGGAGATCCTCGTCCTGGTCAACACCAACGCCTACAACCAGGCGCTCAGCGCGGTCCAGGTGGCCTTGAAGAGCTACAACGGGCCCGCCCACATCGTGGTGGGTCAGGCGCAGAGCAGTGCCAACGCCAACAGCTCGCAGATGCAGGTGCAGGTCCACGCGCCCAACCAGGACACCCTGCAGCAGTCGACCGACACGGTGATGAGCGCGCTCGCGCAGGTCTCCGGGGTGACGCAGCTCAAATCCAACCTGGCGGCCTCCAAGCCGCAGTTCCAGCTGATGCCCACCGACAAGCTGGGGCAGACGGGCCTCTCTGCGCAGCAGCTGGCCGGCCTGGTCGCCCAGCAGATCAACGGGCAGGTCGCCGCCCAGGCGGCGCTGCCCTCGGGCCCAGTCAGCGTGCGCGTTCAGCTGCCACCCGGGACGGCCGACACGCCGGCCGCCCTGCTCAACCTGCGTATCCCGACCGCGTCCGGCGTCGTGCCGCTGTCGACCCTGGCGACCCTTCAGAAGGTGACCGGGCCGCAAACGATCAACCGTAGTAACGGGGACCGCGCCTCCACGATCACCGGGACGATCACGAGCAACAACACGCGCGCCGTCCAGACCCAGGTCGATAAGGCGATCAAAAGCGTCACGTTGCCGCCCGGCGCATCCGTAACGACTGGTGGCGTCTTCGCGCAACTGTCGTCCGTGTTGAACCAGTTCATCCTCGCCATCCTGGCGGCGATCGGTCTCGTCTACCTGATCATGGTCGCGACCTTCCGGTCGCTGGTAAAGCCGCTGGTGCTCCTGGTCTCGATCCCGTTCGCGGCGAGCGGCGCCCTGATCGCCCTGGTGGTCACCGGCACGGCACTGTCGTTGCCGGCCATGATCGGATTACTGATGTTGACCGGCATCGTCGTCACGAACGCTATCGTGCTCCTCGACCTGGTCGAGCAGTACCGCGAGCGAGGCTTGCCGCTGCAGGAGGCGCTCATCGAGGGTGGCCGCCACCGGCTGCGTCCGATCCTGATGACGGCGGTCGCCACCATGCTGGCCCTTGCACCACTGGCCTTTAGCGGCAATAGCGGCGGCGGATTCATCGGCGCTCCGCTGGCCATCGTGGTCATCGGCGGGCTCTTCACCAGCACCATCTTGACGCTCATCCTGGTCCCCGTCCTTTACTCCCTGGCGTCGCGCTTCACCGGCGAGCGCACCAGCCGGGAGCTCGACACGATGCTTGACGACGCCCAGGCCCGCCGGCTTGCGGCGAGCGGCAACTGACCGGCGACTCTCGCCGCTTGCTACTGAGCGCGCGCCGGGACGGGCGGTTCGGCACGGTGCCGGACGAATTGCCAGGTCAGGAACACGGCAACGAAGGGGCTCAGGAGCGACCCGATGTGCGCGATGTCGGCGATCCCAAAGCTCCCGCCGCAAGGCGGAAGACAGGCGAGGATCGTGAGCCCGTTGAGGAACGTGAACACCGCGCCCGCCCAGACCCCGGCGATCACGAGCCGCGAACCAGTCGCCCGGCCCAGCGCCCGAAGGCCTGCCCGCCACCAACTCACGACGAGGATCGTGACCACAACCGCAAGCCCGACGCCGACGCCCGCGAAGATGAGGAAGGCGTCGAGCAACGCGTGCGTGACGCCAAAAGCCATCGCGACGTAGTTCGCCACGAGCCACCAGGCCGCCGGGCCCCTAGGCGATGGGCCGATCGGCCGGCGCCCACTCACGTCGGAGGGCGCTGAATGATTCGAAAGAGCTTCCTCAATTTTGGATCCGTTATCACGGGAAGCGAACTCGCGCTCAAGGCTCTACTGTAACCGCGTAATTCGGAAATTTGGCTGTCAGGGCTGTCGCCAGCGGCGGGTTCGCTCGCGGCTGCTCGGAAACGTCGCTCGATTTCCGTGTCCTCGCTGGGGCGGGTACATAACACGCATTACTGCGCGCAATCTAGGATTCCTTCGGGCCTCTGTCTCGACGCGGTCGATGAATTGAGCCGCATGCGCGAAGTTGATCGATTCCAGCCACCCAATGCCGGCCGCATCACGGCATCCTGGATCATCTTCGTACTCCAGATAAGCGCAGGATTAGAGACCAAGCCGCGTCCGGGTCCCAGTAGACGAAGCTGGCCATCAAGTTCCAAGCCCAGTAGTCGACCGCGACATCTGGTTGCTGGTTGGCGCGATCCTCGCTTCGATAGTTCAGGTGGTACCGGCTCCAGGTGTCGAAAACGAACGTCTCACCGAGAACGCCTAATGCAGGCCTTTCGCCGATGCCCTGGCTCCCAAAACGAAGCGTGTTTCCCAACACACTGGCAGGCGAGTGCGGGATTCGAACCCGCGGTGGAGGTTTTGCAGATCGCAATCTGCAGTTCGCCAGAGTTCGCTGAAGTTCATTGCGTACTCTACGGCAAGCCTGAGTGTTCATTAGAGTTCATCCTGGTTCGCCAGAGTTCACCGGCGTTGCCGTCACCGTTGTCGTCAAAACGCTCGTGGGAGGCAATCACTAGGCCTTGTGAGCGCAGTCTGTTAACGACTTAGCCGCCCCAGGCTCCGGGGCGAGTTCAACGTTCCTCGCTCCACTACGTCGAGAAAGGATCGGGATGGGCGAAGACGAAACGGTAAGCTCCGCCGCGTGACTGCCCATTCAAGGTAGTGATGAGCTCAACCTGACTCAACGCTGCGAAACTGCTTGTTGCGGCCGTGCAGAGGGAAATCGTGGCATCACGCTCGCCTGGCTCAGGTAGCAGATGCAGCCGCACTTAATCCGGGCCAGAATGACTTGTGAGCATGAAAGCCGAGGTCAGCATCACCATCAAGCGATCCGTTGAGGACGTCTTTGCCGTACTGAGCAACGTCGAGGACACCCCGAAATGGTCGTCGAACGCGCTTGAGGAGAAGATGACTTCGGCGGGTCCAGTCGGCGTGGGCTCGACGAGGCGAGCCGTCGTGAGGTCGTTCGGGCGCACCACCGAAAATGAGGCGGAGGTCACCGATTTCGAGCCGAACCGCAGGATCGCGCTACAGGGCATATCGGCAGCGTTCCCCTTTCGAGTCTCAATGGGCTTCGAACGCGTTACAAGTGGTACACGCGTCGACTGGACCTGGGAGCTGGCGCCACGCGGCTTCCTCAAGCTGGCCGGGCCGCTCCTCACCCGCGTATTTACGCGGCAGTTTCGGAAAGACCTGAACACCCTGAAGGACATGATGGAAGCTGGCGCGCTGTAAGTCGGGACGCCAAGAGTCATTCGCGCACACTCGCATGTGCGAACGCTCAGACTTCCCCGGGCGACGTTGTTCCCGCACTGACGGCCAATCCCTGGCCGAGCGCCCAGCGGGCCTCACCCAGCCGGCGGATCACACCGTTGACGTCAAGTTGAACGCGAATCGAGTTTTGCCGCTCTTCAGGCAGGATTGCCCGTCACGGCCGGCAGGTGACCAGCAGCAAATGCTATGCGGTTTGCTCGGGTGGGATATCCTCGAGCTCTTCTTCCGTATACATCTCGGGCTCGGTGGCGTCAAGGACGGACTTTTCGGTGATGACGCATCGCTTGACCTCCGGGCGTGACGGAACTTCGAACATGGAGTTCAGCAGGATATCCTCGATGATGCTCTTGAGACCCCGAGCGCCGGTCCCCCGCTGCAACGCCTTGCGGGCGATGGCGACCAGCGCCGGCGGCTCGAAGACCAGCTGGACATCGTCGAGGGCAAAGAATTTCTGGTACTGCTTGACGAACGCATTCTTCGGTTCGGTCAGGATGCGAATAATGTCGGCCTCATCCAGGTAGTCCACCGTGACCGTGATCGGAAGACGGCCAACAAACTCCGGGATCAAGCCGTACTTCATCAGGTCCATGGGCTGCAGCTGCGTGAGGATCTTGGTGCTCTCCTTGTCGCGATTCCCACGCACGTCCGAGCCGAAGCCGATCTGCTTGTGGCCGATCCGGTGCTCGATCAGCCGCTCCAGGCCGTCGAAGGCGCCCCCACAGATGAAGAGGATGTTCGTGGTGTTGATTTGGAGGAAGTCCTGATGCGGGTGCTTGCGGCCGCCCTGCGGAGGGACGTTGGCAATGGTGCCCTCGAGGATCTTGAGCAGAGCTTGCTGAACCCCCTCCCCGGACACGTCCCGGGTGATGGAAAGGTTGTCCGACTTGCGGGTGATCTTGTCGATCTCGTCGATGTAGATGATGCCGCGCTCGGCGCGGGCGATGTCAAAATCAGCCGCCTGGATCAAGCGGAGCAAGATGTTTTCGACGTCCTCGCCCACATATCCCGCCTCCGTCAGCGACGTGGCATCGGCGATCGAGAACGGCACGTCGATCATCTTGGCGAGGGTCTGTGCCAAGAGCGTCTTGCCACACCCGGTCGGCCCCACCAGCAGGACATTCGACTTCTGCAACTCGACGTCGCCGGCCATCTTGCTGTGGGCGATGCGCTTGTAGTGGTTGTAGACCGCCACCGAGAGGACGCGTTTGGCGTGGTTCTGGCCGACCACATACTGGTCAAGGCCCGCACTGATGGTCTTGGGGCTTGGGATGAGGCCACCCTTGGCCCGCTTCTGCGAGGCGGGCTTGGCGTCTTCCTCCAGGACCTCTCGACAGAGGGGGACGCACTGGTCACAGATATAAACCCCCGGTCCCGCGACCAACTTTCGGACCTGTGACTGGTCCTTGCCGCAGAAGGAACAGCGCATATGCCGCCGGTTCTCGCGCTCGTTCATTGCGAGGTCTTCGGCCCTTCGCGTTTGGGTTCTAGCTCAGTGTCCCGCTCGATCTTCTCGATCGACTGCCCGATGTGGTTGGCGAGCATCTCATGAAATCGCTAACTGGCCGCCGGGGCCCGAGTAAGCACTTCGTGGACCGCCACGTCGAAGATCTTTTTGCTCAGCTCACCCGTCCGATGAGGCTTGAACTTCGCGATCTGTTCCTGGTAATAGCCGACGTCTTCGCTCTTCTTCAGGCTCTCCTGAGAGTCAAAGAGGGTCAACGCGATCGCTTTCCCGTCGGCCGTCTGTGCCAGGTAGGTTGAGGCGAACCCAAATTGCGTGCGCGCAGCCGGGACCACTGATTCCTTATAGAGCTTGACGATCTCGGTTTCGGAGCCCGGACGGGTCGGAAGCACAGTCAGGCGGGCAGCCCTCGGGGCGATTCCGGCCCGTGTGTCGTGCGCCCTAACCTCACCGGTGTGGCGGACCTGCGGCTTCGTGAAGACCTCCCTGAACTTGCTAATCTGCTCCAGATAGATCTGTTCGCCGGCGCTAAGGGCCTCCTCCTCCTGCGATTCCCAGAGGCTGACAGCGACCCCCTCGCCCTGCTGATTCATGCATTGGATGGCACCCTCGAAGCCTTTCTGCTGCTTGAGCGCGGGAAGGACGGAATTCCGAAAGATCTCGTTCGTCTTGTCCCGCCGGTTCGGGTCGCTCGTCATTTCAACAATGCGTGCGAACATGAAACTCATCTCCTCTGGTGGATGACGGCTGGGTTCCACCTGCCGTCTACGAGATGAACCTCGCCGAGCGCGCCCTGGACGACGGGCAGTCCTTTGCTCACGAGGCTAGTTTCAGCAACCTGCGGTCGCGAACCTCACTCTAACATGCCTAGCAGAATCCCACGGGTGCGACGCACAACTGCCCCAACATGTAGGCACGCCGGGGGGCGAGCTCTAGACGTCCAGGTGATCCGGCTGAATGAGCGGTTCGCGGAGGTCCTAACGACTCGCATAATGGGGACAGGCACAGATGACAGCCATTCGTGAGGTGATGATCAAGCAGCTGGTCACCGTGGAGCCCTCAACCTCCGTGGCAGCGGCGGTGACCGTCATGGGGATGCAGCGCGTGGGCGCTCTCCTGGTGATGGAGCATGGGAGGCTGGAAGGAATCTTCACTGAGCGGGACCTCGTCCGAGCGTTGTCCTACGACATTGGTGCATCCAGCCAGCCAGTTGCCCAGTGGATGACCCGAGACCCCGTTACGGTTGGCCCCGACGCATCTGTTGCGCAAGCCCTGGAAGTCATGCTTACCAAACACTTCCGGCACCTTCCTGTGCTGGAAGGCGAGAGCGTGGTCGGAGTGGTGTCTATACGTGACCTCTCTCGTGCCTCCTTGCGTGAATGATGCCGAGAGTCTCCGCTGGGGCTCTAAGAGGTGCATACTCAATTTAGAAACCGACGGCCCGGGGGCCTCCTGGTAAGCCAGGGCCCTACATGGGATGGATGTTCCTGTACCGTCGGTTTTCGTTTGGTCGTCCAGCCGGACCCTACTGGCGCCTGAGCGGTCCCACCACCTATCGCCACATTCATACTGCCCATCGCACAATTGGTGAACGGGGATTAGGAAGGGTAAGGTGAGCTAGGTCGGCCGCTGCCGGCCTCATGAGTCTCGGAAGGGCGTCGTGCACAGCCTGTGAGGCGGCAAATCTAGATCACGTCACTCCCCGCTCATAGACGTCCAAAGAGTCGAGTCCATAAGAGGGACGGGACTACCGAGTGGCACGGATTCTGATCGTCGACGACGAGCCGGACATCCGGTTCATGATGCGGCTGATCTTCGAGGGCGCCGGCCATACGGTCGTGGAGGCGCGCCATGGCGGGACTGGCTTGAAGTCCGTCAAGGCCACGCGCCCGGACCTGGTCATCACGGACGTCATGATGCCGACGATGGACGGATTGGAGTTCATCACGCGCCTGCGGTCGGATCCAGAGACGGCGGCGATCCCGATCCTTGCCGTGAGCGGCAACTCCGAACTGGCCAACGGGGCCGATGCGGTGTTGCGCAAACCATTCCTGGCCAAAGAACTCCTGGTGGCCGCGGCCCACCTCATCCGCGCGGACGGCGCCTGACATGCGACGGATGCGAACTGGGATTCCGGATCTCGATCTCATTCTCGGGGGCGGGCTCGAGCCGGGCTCGCTCGTCATCCTCGCTGGGGCCCCCGGCACCGGCAAGACGATCCTCGCCCAGCAGATCTGCTTCGCCAACGCCACCCCGGAGCACAAGGCCCTCTACTACACCACCCTGTCCGAACCGCATTCCAAGCTCGTCCGCCACCTGGAGCCATTCGATTTCTTCAAGCCGGAGGCGCTGGGCAAGAGTGTGGACTTCATCCACCTTGGCGAGCTGGTGGCGGAAGCGGGAAGTGCCGGCCTCGAGCCGATTGTCACCGAGGTGGTCCAACGGTGCTTTGAGACCAGGCCGGCCGTGGTCGTCATCGATAGTGCGAAAGCCCTGCGCGACTACGTCAGCGACCACGAGCTTCGGACCGCTCTCTACAACCTGGCGAGCCGGGTGGCGCACACCGACGCACTCCTCCTGATGCTTGGCGAGTACACGCCGTCGGAAATCGAGGGCGGGGTCGAGTTCTCCCTGGCGGACGGCATTGTCCAGCTCGCCTACGAGCCCCATGAACCGGTGGACCGCCGCTGGCTGCGCGTGGTGAAGCTGCGCGGGGGCGACCACCTGGTCGGGAAGCATTCCTTTCGCATCGGCCAGACGGGCTTCGAAGTCTTCCCTCGTTTGGAGACGCTGGCGCCCAAGCACACCGTCGAGGCCAATGGGTCGGTCTCCAGCGGCATCCGCGGGCTCGACGATTTGATGGGAGGCGGGATGACGGCCGGGCAGTCCACCGTCGTCCTCGGCCCGTCTGGTGCCGGCAAGACCATTCTCGGGCTCCGCTTCATTGCCCAGGGCCTCGAATTGGGAGAGCGATGCCTCTATGTGTCCTTCCAGGAAACCGGCGACCAGCTCCTAAAAAAGGCCGCCGGCTTCGGTTGGGACATGGAAAGTGCCTTGAAGTCAGGGCAGCTGGCCATCCATTACATCCCAATTGGAGAGCTGGACCTCGACACCATCGCGGCCGCCGTGCGCCGGGAGCTCGCCAAAGGCTCGGTTCGCCGGGTGGTGGTCGACAGTCTGGCCGAGCTCGTGTTTGCCGCCCGGGAGGCGGAACGGTTCCCCGCATATTCTCGCAGTCTGGTGGGATGGATCCGGGCAGCCGGAGCCTCGGTTGTGATCACCAGTGAGACCACCACGCTGGGACTCCGCTATCTGGAAATCGGTTCCGAACTCCGGCGGGCGCTGAACGTCATCAAGATGCGAACCAGCAACCACGACAAGGGCGTCTTCGAGTACGTGATCGATGCGCATGGCCTCACGATCAAGGACCGGCTGGAGGGGGTCACCGGAGTCCTGGGCTGGAGCGCCCTTCGCACCCAGGAGTGACCTCGTGAGGCGACGTGCCGTCTGGCGCTGCGGCATCCTGGTAACTTCCACAGAGTTTTGCCACCCTTCAACCTCTACGGGGAAGTGACGGAGGGCCGAGCGATCGAACCCTCCGTCTTTCAATGCGGGCTAGCGGCTCAGTTGAACTCGATTCGCCCGAGGCCCCTTCGGGCTCGGCTCGATCTCGAACGAAACCTTCTCACCGCCCATGAGGGCGTCGAAATCCTGGACGCCGGAGCGGTGGAAGAAGTATTCCTTTCCGTCGTCGGCCGCGATGAAGCCGAACCCGCGATCGGGCACGATCTTCTTGATGGTTCCTTCAGTCATCTGATGTCTCCTCCTTTTCGAACAAGCTTCCTGGCGCGACGGGCCTGTCCGACTGGGAACCACCGCGAGGGGCCATCAGGGTGATGGCTGCTGCAATTATGCGCGGAACGGCATCGGCTCAAGCGCCGGCACCCTTGGGGAGCCCGGACGCGCTACCGCCACAGGTCCTTCAGCTTCTCGCTGCGGCTCGGATGGCGGAGCTTGCGCAGTGCGTTCGTCTCAATCTGCCGGATGCGCTCGCGAGTGACCCCAAGGCGCTGGCCCACCTCTTGCAACGTGAGCTCATGCGCGTCGATCAGCCCAAAGCGTAGCTGGAGCACGCGCCGCTCACGCGGGGTGAGTGTATTGAGGACATCCTCGACCTCGATCCGAAGCATGCTGACCAGAGCGGCGTCCGCAGGCGAGGTCGCCGCCTTATCCGCGACGAAGTCGCCGAGGTGGGAATCCCCTTCTTCTCCAATCGGTGTCTCGAGCGACAACGGGGTCTGCGAGAGCGTGACGATTTCGCGCACCTTTTCCGGTGTGCCAGCATCTTTGCCCGGGTGACCCCGGATCAGAAATCCCGCATCATCAGGCTCCAGCGGACTCAGCACATTGACGTCGCCTTTCTGGGCGATGGCGTCAATGATGCGGTCGCCCTCCACGATGCGGACGTAGGCATCTCGGTCGACTCGGCTACCGACGTAGCCAAGGACGCAGCCGATATCGTGCTGCTGGAGAAGGACCTCGGCATCCTCGCCGACGGCGTGGTCGAGGGCCGCCGGATCTTCTCGAACACCATCAAGTACGTACTGATGGGCACCTCATCGAACTTCGGCAACATGTTCAGCGCCGCAGGCGCATCGATCTTCCTGCCGTTCCTGCCAATGACGCCGACGCAAATTCTGCTCAACAACCTTCTCTATGACGTCAGCGAGATGACCATCCCGACCGACCGCGTCGATCCGGAAATGCTGGCCCGGCCCGCGCAGTGGGATACCCACTTCATCCGCCGCTTCATGATCTCCTTTGGGCCGATCAGCTCGCTCTTCGATTTCCCAACCTTCGGGGTCATGCTCTGGGTCTTTCATGCCACTCGGAGCCTGTTTCAAACGGGATGGTTTGTTGAATCGCTCGCCACCCAGACGCTCGTCATCTTCGTCATCCGGACGCGCAGGGTCCCGTTCTTTCACAGCCCTCCGGGCCGCGTGCTGGCGTTCGCCAGCGTGGCCGCCGTCGTGATTGGCGCGATCCTTCCGGTGACCCCGGCCGCGGCGCTCTTCGGCTTTCGCCCGCTCCCCCCCGGCTTTTTCGTCGTCGTGGCCCTGATGGTGGCTGTCTACCTTGCCCTGGTGGAGCTGGCAAAGGCCATTTTCTTCGCTCACCCACGCGATGGCACTCCGCTGGCTGCCGGCAGCAACCGGCGGCAGCGTCGGATTTTTCGCCTTCGGACCCGCTGGTCGACCGACTAACACTTCCCCGGGGAGCGTCCCGAATCCAATGGGACCATCGGCCCTCCCACCCCTTGCCCGACCGCGGCATGCTCAATGCGAACGGAGGTGAGCAATGAGCATGGCTGAAGTAACAAGGGACCACCTGGTACTGCTCGCGGAACCGGACCCAACCGAACGCGAAAAGCTCGGGGCCTGGCTGGAGAAAGCCGGCTATGGAGTGATCAATTGCCCGGGGCCGCCTGGCGCCGGGCTGATCTGCCTCGGCCAGCGCGGCGGGGCCTGCGGCCTGGTGGAGATTGCTGATCTCCTGGTGCTGGACCTTGGGCTGGTGGCTGACGCGGCCGGCGAACGTACGCCCGGGCGCCAGCTGTTGCACTACTACCTGTCCTCGGGCAAGCCTGTTCTTCTACTCGGGGATGCTGCCCAAACGGGGCGGCGCCACCGATCGGACCAGGTGGCCATCCTGCCCCGAAGGCGCGGCGTGACGCAAAGAGCGCTCCTGCGGTCCATCCGACGACTGGAGGCAACAGCATGAAACTGAAGACCAGCGACCTGACCGGCAGCCGAGTTCACCGCTATCGCCTCGCCCACCCTTACGCAGATCGCTGGGCGACCGGCAAGGGGGGCATCCCCCACTCAATCGAGACGCAGAATCGGGTATTCCGGATGGTCGATCACGAACTGAGACGCAGGGACAAGCTCAGCGCCAGCCAGTTCTTCCACGTCCTGCGAGCCCTCGACGATGCGGCCCGCTGGGAAACCGGCCCGAACCGACTTCCGACGCCGACCTCCGCTTCGGCGATGGGTCTGGTCGGTTACAAGATCCTGTTCGGAAAATTACCTCCGCTTCGCGGCCACGATTGGCCGGCTGACTGTGAGCTGACCGACGAGGCCGAGTCCGAACTGGCAACGCTCGGGCTTCGCGCCCGGGGGTTCGAGCCGATCGTCTTTGACTCATGCGACCCGGCAGCTTACCTCTGGGCCCTGTGGGCAATCGACGAGCGCAAGCAGACGGCGACTGAGGCGATCAGGCGCGAGAGCCGTCCGGTGGCTCCCCCTCGAGGTCTGGCCGTCACTCCCGCGCCGGTGCGCCATCATGCCCCGGCACCGATTCCGCTGCGGCGCTCGCTAGAACCGGTGGGCATGGGCAGGTAACGGAGATGTGGGTACGAGCCGCCACCATAGTGCCGGTCCCGATAGGTGTGCTCACGGAGGGAGTCAGCCAGCTGAGCACTGAGAGGCTTGCCACGCTCGTTCAGGCCGCGTCTCACGACGCCTCGCACCTGCGTGTCCATCTCGGCTCTCCAGTTCTTAGCGACCACGTGACGACATTCCACCTCAGATGGTGGAACGACCGCAACCGCTCTCTCACACCGGCGCTGGACGGCGAGCTGGAGCTGCGCTGGTTGGACGCGACTACCACCCGGATGGCGATCACGGCACAGTACCGATGCCACGAACTGCTTCGAGAGTTGGGGGACACGATCTTTCTGCGCCGGGTGGCCGAGTCCGTCCTGGCCGCCTTCGTGGATTCGCTCCAGAGCGAGCTCCAGGCATCCGCGCCCGCCCTTGCGGGTCATAGGTCCTGACCGTAGCGGGCCCTCCGGCCCATGCCACACGCGGCAGCATCGCCTACCGTAAGAATCGACTCCGGAAACTTCTGCGAAAGAGTCAGACGGCAAGTAAGACTGAAAACCCGAGAAGGCCGCAAGGTAGTCGAGGGGAAACCGCTCGGAAAGCCGCGAGACCCCTAAACACTGGTTCCCGGAGTCTTTTTCTATCCTGGGGCCGGTACGGTTGCCTCCAGCGCGCGCGCCAGCCGGTCGATGAAGTCTTTGATGGTGGCTTCGGCGACCCGCGATAGCAGGGCCTTGTCGATTGTCCGTCCGACGAGCCCAAGGGGAGGCTGGTACCGAGCGCTGAACGAAAGCTGGGTCAAGTGGGGGCCAAGTGGGGCAAGCCCGAGTTCGCCCTCGAGCAGCGGAAACAGCCCGGCCGGACCGGTGGCCTGCCAGGAGATCGGGATCCAGGTTCGGCTGGGACCTTGCACCGGTTTGCCGACATCGATCTCGACATGCTTGGAGACGCGGAAGCCGTCAGGGCCGAAGCCGACATCGGCGAGCAGATGCCGACCGCGATCGTCCGCCACCGCGGCCAAGCCCGGAATAATGCTTTCCGAGGCCGACACCAGAGCTCCCTCCAGGGTGCCTCGCGGGTGCTGCAGCTCGACGTAGTACCTGATAAAGATGGCCCCACGGTACGCTCCGCCGCCATCCACCCACAGGGGACAATGGTCCCGAATAGGGAAGGACCAGGACGCAAGTTGCTTCGACCTTCTGCGAAGATATTTGGTGGATGGGCGCCATGCCGCTTCGGGTTGTCCTGGTCGACGACCACGAAGTAGTTCGCAATGGAATCAAGGCGCTGCTGGAGGCCACCCCCGACATCCACGTGGTCGGCGAGGCGGGCACCGTCAAGGACGCAATCGCCCGAGCGGAGTGGGCACGACCGGACGTGGTGATCATGGACGTTCGCCTACCCGACGGCAGCGGGATTGACGCCACCCGTGAGATCCGCGCCCGGCTACCGATGACGCAGGTGCTCATGCTGACCACCTTCGCGGACGACGACGCCCTCTTCGCCTCGATTATGGCCGGCGCCGCCGGGTACGTCCTGAAGCAGATCCAGGGCGCTGATCTCGTCCGCGCCGTGAAGACGGTTGGAGCTGGTCAAAGCCTCCTCGATCCCGCCGTCACCAAGAACGTGCTCGACCGGCTGAGGCAGGGTAAGCACCTGCTCAGGGACGAGCGCCTGGCGCGACTGTCGGGCCAGGAAGAACGGATCCTGGAGATGGTCGCCGCTGGTAAGACCAACAAAGAGATCGGGGACAGACTCCACCTGGCGGAAAAGACGGTCAAGAACTACGTCACCAGCATCATGTCGAAGTTAGAGGTTGCTCGCCGCGCCGAGGCGGCCGCCTACCTTGCGAGACATACGACCACACCCGGCTCCTGACCCAGGGCCAAAAGGTCCCAGAACTGGAGGGACCATCGGCACGCGTAGCGAAGGGAAGGCGCTAATAGCCTAGGATTGGTGGATCGCGCAACGATCGCCAGGGAGGAACTCAAAATGGAGCGCCATCAACCTATTGGGCGGATCATCGTTGGGCTCGACGGATCGGAGGGATCGGGACACGGCCTGCAGTGGGCTATCGAGATGGCCAAGCAGGTCGATGCCGAAATCGTCGCCGTACATATCGAGGCAATGCGTGCCTATCTACCAGCACCCATGGGTATTCTGCCCCCCGGCGGAACGCCGGAGCAGTGGGCCGAACTGCAGCAGACATTCGCTGATGAGTGGTGTGCTCCAATCCGCAAAGCAGGCGTTCAGTACCGCACCATTTTGGAAGAAGGCCAGCCAGCCGCAAGTACCTTGATCCAGGTCGCCCTTCGCGAGGGCGGCGATATCATCGTCCTTGGCTCACGCGGCCTGAACGGGATCACTGAAATGCTGCTTGGGAGCGTCAGTCACCACGTCGCGCATCACAGCCCGATCCCGGTGGTGATCGTCCCTCCGGCCGTCCGCGAAAAGAACCGGGCGTCGGTGGGCGAATTCAGCCAGAATAAGCAACCGGCGCTGCTCCCAGTCTTCTGATTTGGTCGGCCCTCGCAGGTATAAAAAGAGTCCGGCCCTGGGGGACGGACTCTTCTTTTGGGTCGGCTCTCTCAGCGGACGAGCTCGTGCTCGCGCTCGAACACCTTGGTCTTCGGTTCAGGTGTGAAGATCTCATCCCAGACGTTGGTAGGCTTATTGACGACCGCGAGGAGCGCGATGGTCGCGACGGCCAGGACCACCTGCATGAGAGCCATGACCAGGTTCACGCTATCCGTCGAGACGGACAACCAGCCGGCAGCAAACCAGAAGTTGATGCTCATGAAGGCGCCGCCAATCAGCGCAACCAGGGCAACTGCACTGTTCGTGACAGGCGTGAAGCGGTCACGAAGCTGGTACACGTACAGCTGCGTCAGATAGAAGGCGGCGGTGACGAGCAAAGCCACACCGGCGAAGAATTCGCCGTAGGCGACCAGCCATCCGAAGATCGTGGCATTCGGCACCGCGATCCCGGTCAGGAGATCCTTGTACCAGCCGGTCGGGTTCTTCCCGGCGAAGACCCCCAGGGTCTGTGCCATGCCGCTAATGAAGGCGGCATCGCTTACCTTCTCGTAGCCTGCCCGCACCCACTCAAACCCGATGACGGCCTGGACAAACGCCAACAACGTGATCGCAGCCTTGCTTTTCATGAGGTTTCCTCCTTTTACGCACGATTTGACGGAGCCAGCCTGGGCGCATGCGCGCCGTTGGCATAGAGCACAATGGCCCGCGACTTCGAGGACCCTGGTCGGTCACTTGGCATGGGGGCGGACCGAGCGATCTCGAGCAGAAAGGAGGTCAAAGGTCACTGGAACTCCCGGGACCTATGGCCCTAGGGCGGTTGGGAGGCAACCGCCACCGTCGTTGGTATGAGGAACGCCGCTGCAACCACAGTTAGCCGGGCGACAGTACTCCTGGTGGAACCAGACCCGGAAGACCGCGAAAGCTTCGGCAGTTGGCTCGAGTCGGCCGGGATCGATCCCATCAATTGCCCCGGACCCCACGCTCCCGGCTTCACCTGCCTCGGGACCTCCCACGCCGGCTGCCCGTTAGTCGAGTTGGCCGACGTCGCGGTGCTCGACCTCCGCCGGCTACCAGGCATCTCGAGAGCGGGCCTTCCAGGATGGCGCCTGCTCCGGTTCTACCTGGAGCATGGCAAGCCAGTGGTGGTGATCGCCGACCGCTATCGGAAACCGTCGTTCCGCCCCGAGCAGGTCTTCGTGCTCCGCCCGAACCCTGGACGGGAGTCGCTGCTGCTGGCGGTTCGCGCGGTGCTTCGAGAAGCAGCGACCTGGTAGACACCGCCGCCTAGCCTGGCACCACGGGCCGGTAAACCGGCTGCCACATGATGCGAGGGATCTCCGCCTCGAGATCGGTCGGCGTGACTCGGGCCAAACCCTCCTCGATCGCGGCGATGGCGACCGCGCCTGCCACCCTGACCGAGAGGGGGCGAAGGTTCTCTACCGCTGGCAAGACGGCTGCCTCCGTTGACCCGGGCTCGGTTAGCGCCGCGACCGCGCCTGCCGCAGCGGCCAGCATCCCGTCGCTGACGGTGCGGGCGCGGGTGACGATCGTCCCAAGGCCCAGTCCGGGGAATACCAGGGCGTTGTTGGCCTGCGCGATCGGGTACGTCCTGCCCGAGAGGCGCACGGGAGCGAAGGGACTGCCGGTCGCGATCACGGCCCGGCCCCCGCTCCAGGCAAGCAGGTCGGCAGGGACCGCCTCGCTCTGCGCGGTTGGATTGGACAGCGGAAAGATGATCGGCCTCTTGACCCGGGCGCTCATCGTCCGGACGACGGCTTCGGTAAACGCGCCGGCGACGGTGGAGGTCCCAATCAAGATGGTCGGATCGATCCGGCGCACCACTTCGGCCAGGCCGTAGCCGCCGCTCTCGTCTCTGGTCCACCCACCTGTTTCCTCGGCGGGGCGAGCATATGGCAGCTGAAAATCGCGCAACGACGATGCCATGTCGGTGGTGCATAGCCCGTGCCGGCCGATGCACCAGAACCGCCGCATCGCCTCCCCGACTGCGAGTCCGTCGCGGACCATGGCATCCCGAAGCTGGTCGGCGATCCCGATCCCCGCGGTGCCGGCCCCGAACATGACGATCCGCTGGTCTCGCAGGCGTTCTCCCAGCAGGCGCATGGCGCCCAGCGAGGCCGCCAGCACGACCGCGCCGGTCCCCTGCATGTCGTCGTTGAAGGTGCAATGGCGGTCGCGGTAGCGCTCCAGGATCCGGCGGGCGTTCTCGGCGGCAAAGTCCTCCCAATGGAGGAGCGCGTCGGGAAACAGCCGGCTCGCAGTCGAAACGTACAGGTCGATGAAGGCGTCGTAGGCCTCGCCGCGCACGCGCGGATGCCGGTTGCCGAGGTACAGGGGGTCGTCGAGCAGTTCTCGGCGGTCCGTACCGACGTCGAGCATGACCGGGATCACCCGGGTCGGGTCGATACCGCTGGCGGCCGTGTAGACGTCGAGCTTGCCGATCGAAATGTCGATGCCGCCCACGCCCCAGTCGCCGATGCCGAGGATGCGCTCCCCATCGGTGGCCACGATCAAATCGACCTCTCTTGCCCCCAGGCCCGAGTTGCGGAATGACTCCTCCAGCAGCTCGGCGTGGTCGACCGACAGGAAGACTCCGCGTGGCCGCCGGTATTGGTGGCTGTAGCGCTCGATCGCGAGCGCCACGGTTGGCGTGTAGACGATCGGCAGCATCTCGGGAAGGTGATTTGTCAGCAGCCGGTAGAAGAGAACCTCGTTTCGGTCATGGAGAGCCGTAAGGTAGACGTTCTTCGCCAGGTCGTCCGGTTGTCGCTGGTACTGGCTGTAGGCGCGTTCCTCTTGCTGCTCGAGTGTCTTGACTTGCGGCGGCAGCAACCCGTTCAAACCGAGCTGCGCTCGCTCCTCGAGGCTGAAGGCGGTGCCTTTGTTCAGCAGCGGCTCTCGCAGCAGCCCCTGGCCTCGAAGCTTCGTTATTGCCGGCTTCATGAACTCGGCTGGAACCGACCCTTTGGTCGCTCCATCGCCGATAGGCTAGTCCTCCGCAAACGTTCTTGCAACAGGCCGCAAGTCTTTTCAGCTTCGCAGGAGCACGGCCCGGTTTCACAGCCTGTGACCGTTTGGCCCCGATAAGCCTGAGGTCGCGCCTGGTTAGGCACAGTGGTCTAGCCGTATGCCGGTTGAGCCGTCGGCCGTAGCACCTCGAGCAAAAGCAGATCTCGCATGGAAACGATGCCGACCAGTTCGCCACCGTCCAGGATCGGAAGGTGGCGGACTCCCAGATCCAGCATGCGAGCCACGACATCGTCTGAGTCCTCTGACGGATTGGCCACGAACGGGCCGAGGCTCATGAAGGCCGCGACCGTGTGGGTGCGCGGATCCACGCCCTCCGCCGCCGCCCGTGCCAGGTCCCGTTCCGTCAAGATGCCGACCAGCCGGCCGGCTTCGACGACCGGCAGGGCGCTGACGTCACCGTAGCGCATCCGGCTGGCCGCCTGGCTCAAGGTCTCAGCCAGGTCAGCCGTCAGAAGTTCTTGTCGCGTCAGCTCACCGATTCTCATCCTGACCATCTCCTTTCAGGGGATCCGGCACACCCGCTACCTACCACGATGTTGAAGCCGCTTCCCTTGTGATCAGCGTGCCGGTAGTCCCTAACCTCCTGGGCCATCCGGCCCTACTCGGCGACGGCGAGGAGCCGTACCGTGAGACTCGACTCCGGCAACCTCTGCGAAAGAGTCAAACGGCTCGAAAGTCTGAAAACCTGAGAAGGCCGCAAGGTAATCGAAGGGAAACCGATCTGGAAAGCCGAGAGACCCCTAAACACTGGTTCCCGGAGTTTTTCGTGCCTCAAGGTCTTGCCCAGCGGCCTTCTCCCGACCAATGCTGGCAGTCTCACCTATGGCGACGCTGCGAAGATGCTCGCCCCTGCCTGAGAGTGAGGTCGCTTCTATGCGCTCGCCATCGCCGGCCTGCAGCGCCCGCAGCGCGTTGAGGATCACGGCAATGTCGATGCCCTCCTGCAAGAGGGCGCCCGGGGCCGGCGGAAGCAGTCCGATGGCGGCGATCCCCATGGCGACGATCGAGAGGCCCATGCCTACTACCACGCTCTGAACCGCGATCCGCCGGCTGCGACGCGCTATGCCCATCGCCAGAGCCAGTCGATCCAGCCGGTCGACCAGCAGCACGACATCCGCGGCCTCCGATGACGCGGTTGCCCCTCGTGCGCCCATCGCCACCCCCACGTCCGCAGCCGCCAGGGCCGGCGCATCGTT
Source organism: Candidatus Dormiibacterota bacterium (assembly GCA_036732165.1). Taxonomy (GTDB): domain Bacteria; phylum Chloroflexota; class Dormibacteria; order CF-121; family CF-121; genus JALYYC01. The sequence continues at coordinate 67,561 of DAINCX010000007.1, forward strand.
GATCCCGTCACCGACCATTACGGTGGTCCCCTCCGCTCGGGCTGCCCTCACCGCCTCGATCTTGTCCGACGGGGACTGCTCGGCCAGGACGGCGTCCAGCTCGAGCTCGGCGCCGATTCGGGCGGCCACACTGGCGTGATCGCCGCTCAGCATCGTGACACGCTGGACGCCGGCCGCGCGCAGGGCCCGGACGGTGGCGGCAGCCTCCGGCCGAATCGGATCGGTAAGCCATGCCATTCCTGCCAGGATTCCATCGACGGCGACGAAAACCGTGGAGGCGCCCTGGTCCGCAACCCGCTGTTCGGCGGCGAGCGCCTCTGGTGGTATCGATGTGCCGGACGTTACCCAGTTGCGCCGTCCAACCGCCACCAACCGGCCGTTGACCCGTCCGCGAATCCCGTTGCCTGCCTCCTCCTTGACCTCCCGCGGAGCGACGAGCTCGAGACCCCGAGCTCGCGCCCCATTAACGATCGCCCCGGCCAGTACATGCGAAGAAGCCTGCTCCATCGATGCAGCCAGGCAGAGGATGGTGTCGGAATCCAGGTGGGCAAAGGCCAGGGTTCCTCCCAGCGTTGGGACGCCTGTCGTGACCGTACCGGTCTTGTCCACGAAGACGAATTTCGCCCGGCCAAGCGTTTCCAGCGCGCCCCCTCCCTTGACGATGATGCCGGCCGCTGCCGCCCTTGACATACCCGAGACGATGGCGACCGGCGCTGCCAGGATGAGGGGACACGGGGTCGCGACGACGAGGACGGCGAGCGCACGGACCGGGTCGCCCGACACCAGCCAGGCAAGCGCCGCCAGGACGAGCGTCAGCGGCAGGAAGACAACCGCGTACTGGTCGGCTAGCCGGACGAAGGGCGCCTTGGAGGCTTCTGCTTCGCGTACCAGCCGCACGATGCCGGCGTAGGTGCTCTCCCCTGCCGATGCCGTCGCCAGCAGCTCGAAGGCCGCGCCCGCGTTCAGGCTGCCACTGAGGACCTTCTCGCCTGGCTCCCGCTGTGCGAGGGCCGACTCGCCGGTAAGCGCGGACTCATCGATCACGGCAGGGGCGCCAAGGACAACGCCGTCTACCGGGAGGACTTCGCCGGCGGTGATCAGCAGCCGATCGTGGGGCGCGATCGCCTCCACCAGTACGGTCTCGACCGCGCCGCCCGCGTAGCGGTGCGCCGTCCGAGGGGCGCGGGCCAGCAATGCGGTGAGCTCGGCGCGGGCGCGCGCCCCGCCATAGGCTTCGAGCGCCTGTCCGGTCGCGAACATCAATGAGATCAACGCCCCCGCCAGGTACTGGTGGTAGGCGAGCGCGCCTGCGAGGGCGAGAAAGGCGATCACGTCGACGCCAAGTGAGCCCCGGCGGAGCCGCTGCAGAAGCGCGATCGCCACCGGTGGCACGGCAATGGCGGTGGTTAGCGCCCAGATCAGGTCGGCGGCCGGTCGCCAGCCGAGCAGCCAGGCGAGCCCGCCAGCCAGCAAGCCGGCGAGTGCCAGGGCTACCATCGCCGCGCCCGAGTCGAGGGCCCGCCGGAATGTCATCCGCTCGAACCGGCGCCCGCCAGGCTTCGCGCCCGCGCCCGCAGCGATTCGCACATCCACTCGCAAACGCGAGGAAGGTTGATGTCGTCGACCCGGTAGTAGACCGTCGTCCCCGCGCGCCGGCGTGCCAGCAGCCCGGCCGCGGCCAGGCGGTTGAGATGCCCGGAGGCGTTGAAGCGCGAGGTGCCGACCGCGCGCGCGACGTCGCCGACCGATAGCTCGGGGCATCCCATCAGCGCGTTCATGATGCGCAGCCGGGTCGGATCGCCGAGCAAGGCAAAGCGATGCGCTGCCTGTTCGACCAGGTCCAGGCTCATCGTCATGGCTTCACGATAGCTGCGTAACTGATCAAGCACATAGGGCACATAGGCCCTAGCGGACCGGGACCTCTGCCTCTGGTACGCACCGCGACGTCCCACCACACTGATGGTGCTAGGAGGTAGCGAAATGGACGAAGAAGAAAAATCTCTCTCGCTCGTGATGTTCTCCGGGACCGATGACAAGCTCTCCGCGGCCGCCGTCCTGGCCGTCGGGGCCGCCGCGATGGGACGTACGGTCAACGTTTTTCTGCAGTATTACGCTCTCGACGCCTTCCGCGCCGACAGGATTGGTGCAGACCACGCCCTCTCCCCGGAAGCCACGGCCCTGCAGGCGCCGTCGATCAAGAACCATCCGGGTACCCACTGGAGCGAGCTGCTCCGGCAGGCCAAGGAAGTCGGCGAAGTCTCGGTACACGCCTGCGCACTGTCGATGGAGATGTTCAAGCTGGAGAAGAGCGACCTGGACCCGCTGGTGGACGACGTCGAAGGCGTCGCCGCCTTCATGGCCGACGCAACCGGGCCGATGGTCTTCATCTAAAGGAGAAAACGGAGATGATTGCAGCACAGCCGACAAAGGTGATCGACGCGCGGGGGATGGCCTGCCCTGGTCCCCTGATGGCTTTGATCGGGGCGATCCGCCAGGGCAAGGTCTCGGACGTGATCGAAGTCTGGTCGAGCGACCAGGGGTCGAAGACCGACATCCGGGCCTGGGTCACCAAGGCGAAGCACGAGCTGGTATCGGTGACTGACGAAGACGGCTACGCGCGCTTCACGGTCCGCAAGGCGAGGTGACCACCATGCCATCCCGGGTAGTCGTCCTCGGCGGCGGCGTCGGTGGCACCATCGCCGCGAACCTGGTCAGCAAGGAGCTTGGCGCGGCGGCCAACGTGACGGTGATCGACCCGGTCGGGATGCACGTCTATCAGCCCGGCTTCCTGTACATCGCCCTGGGCCAGGCGAACGGCCGCTGGCTGGCACAGGATGAGCGGCGGCTGCTGCGCGATGACGTCCAGCTGATGATCGACCGGGCGGTCAGGATCGACCCGGAGCGCAAAACCATCGAACTGGCTCGCGGTGGCAGTATCGGTTACGACTACCTCGTCCTGGCAACCGGCGCCCGGCTAGCGCGCGAGGAGATCCCGGGCCTGGTCGAGGGGGCGCACGACTTCTACTCGCTCGAGGGGGCCATCCGGTTGCGCGAAGCGCTTCGTACCTTCCCGGGCGGCCGCATCGTCATGGGCGTCGCCGGCATCCCCTACAAGTGTCCACCGGCGCCGGTCGAATTCGTCTTCATGCTCGAAGAGTTTCTCCGCAAGCGCGGGATCAGGGACAAGAGTACGATCACGCTCGCCTCGCCACTGAATCGTGCCTTTACCATCGAGGCCACCTCGAAACTCGTCCAGCCGATCCTGGAAGCACGCGGCATCGAGCTCGGCACCTTCTTCAACGTCGAAGCAGTATTGCCCGACAAGAAGATCGTGACCTCCATCGAGGGCGAGGAACTCCCCTACGACCTCCTGGTGTTGGTTCCGCCGCACCGCGGCGCCCAGGTGATCGAGGATTCGGGGTTGGGCGACGAGCGGGGTTGGGCTCCGGTCAGCCGGGCGACCCTGCAGCACGAGAAGTTCGACAGCATCTTCGCCATCGGCGATGCCACCAATTTGCCGATCTCCAAGAGTGGGTCGACCGCCCATTTCGAGGCGCCGGTGGTGGCGAGCCAGATCGCGGCCCGCATCCGCGGCACGGCGGCGAAGGAGAACTACGGCGGCCGGGTGATGTGCTTCCTGGAGACAGGACACCACCAGGCGACGACGATCCGCTTCGACTATCAGCATCCACCGGTTTCCCCGCAGCCCTCGCTGCAGTGGCATGTCGCCAAGTGGGCGTTCAACCGGCTCTACTGGCAGACCGTGCCGCAAGGCCGGGTGGCATAGAAGGAGGTGAAGACGATGGAAACCGTGACCATTACGCGCCGTCTCGATGTCAAGGGCTTCAACTGCCCCATCCCGATCGTGAAGACGGCCATCCAGATGAAGCAGATGGCGTCGGGCGAGACGATCGAGGTGCTGGCGACCGATCCCGGATCGGTGCCGGACTTCAACGCCTGGATCAAGACGACCGGGAATGCGCTGATCGAACAAACCCAGGACGGCGGCACCTACCGCTTCGTCCTGAAGAAGAGGTGAACACCTGATGAGCACGACACTGACGGAGACGCCGAGCGTTTCGATCGAAACGGAGATGCAGCAAACGCCACCCAAGCTGGATCCAAAGCTGGTGATCTTCGCCTGGAGCGGCGAGCTGGACAAGATCTGGCCCACCTTGATCCTGGCCACGACCTCGGCGGCCATGGGTCAAGAGACCACCGTGTTCTTTACCTTCTGGGGCCTATTCCCGCTGGTGAAGAACGAGGTGCGGATCACCGGCGATAACTGGATGCAGAAGATGCTGTCGATGATGAACCGCGGCGGCATCGACCATTTGAAGCTCTCCAAGATGAACTTCGTGGGCGCCGGCCCGGCGATGATGCACAGCCTGGCGAAGAGCCACAAGGTGGCCAGCCCGGCCGAGCTGCTGGCGCTGGCGAAGGAAATGGGCGTCAAGCTGATTCCCTGCCAGATGACCATGGAGATGATGGGCCTCAAGCGCGAGGACCTGATCGATGGGCTCGAGGAGCCGGCCGGAGCGACGACGGCGCTGCTCGCCGCCCAGGGGGCGTCGACGCTTTTCATCTAAGAGACACGTCACAAAGGAGAACCAACATGTTTGACCGCATTCTCATCGCCGTCGATGGCTCGCCCTATAGCGCACCGGCCGTGTCCGCCGCAACCGAAATCGCCACGAAGTTCAATAGCCACGCCTTCGTGCTCCATGTTCGCGAGCATGATCGCGGCCGGGCCGGCGCGTTTCCGCTCGAGACGCCGCAGGAGGCCCTCGACCTTGTCAGCGCGACCGTCAAGACCCTTCGTGCCGCCGGCATCACCGCGATGGGCGATGCGCACGGGGCAGTCGCCGGGCAGGCTGCCAAAGACATCGTGGACACCGCCAGGAGCCAGGGAGTCGACCTGATCGTCATGGGGTCGCGGGGTCTCTCAGAAATCGCCGGTTTGTTTGTCGGCAGTGTGACCCACAAAGTCTTGCAGCTGGCGCATATTCCGGTGCTTGTCGTCAGGCCACCGAAGGCACCCGTCGAGAAGCAGGAAGAGGTGGCGGTGGCAACGATGGGCCCCCTCAGCTAAGCCCAGGGCCGACGGCCGAACGGGCGACGAGCCGCGCCAATCCGAACGCGGCGGCTGCGGCGATGCCGCCGATGATCACGGCCTGGGGAGCGCTGCGGAGCGGCCGCACGCTGCATTTGCGCCATTTGCCAGGGCGGCGAGCCGCTTCTCCGGAGCGCGACCCAGCGCCGTATGGACGGACGCAACGAGCAAAATCTAACTCCACCAAATGGCGCGCGAAAAGTCCATATGATGAGTCTGGAGATTAGCGCGCTGGCGCGCATTGGACGAAGGTCCCGGAGGCTTCAGGACGCGTCCGGGCACCACAGCGCTCTCGAACGTGGGCCGTCATGCAGAGGCCGCCACCTGCAGGGTCACACTA
>DAINCX010000008.1:0-54411 GCA_036732165.1 Candidatus Dormiibacterota bacterium
CACGCGACGGCGGGGGCCCCTTGCCGAAACCGCAGACCTGATTGCGCTAGCAGACGACCAATGCGACGCGACCTCGAGCCCGCCGCTGATTCTGAGTTTGTAGAAGGCGATGGCTGGGGCGAAAGGATTCGAACCTTTGATTACCTGATCCAGAGTCAGGCGCCTTACCAGCTTGGCCACGCCCCAGCGGGCCGATTAAGGCTGCCACAGTGTATCAAAGGATTTCCTCAACGCTTCCTTTCGCCGAATCTCGGCGATCTTGACCGATTTCGATAGGCTACGGGCGGTCATGGCTCGATCCACCAGAAGCGGCGTGCTGGCACTCGACCTCGGGACGTCGTCAGTCCGTGCCGTGATTTACGACACGCGCGGAAGAATGCTGGAGCCCACGCTTTGCGATTTGCCGTACAAGGTCGATACGACGCAGCCCGGGCAGGTCAGCTCGGACCCGGCCGTGCTCTTACGCCTCACCCTTCGGGCCATCGACATGGCGGTCAAGGCTGGGCGCGAACAAAAGGTCGAGATCCTGGCCGTGAGCGCGTCCTGCTACTGGCACAGCCTGATGGGGGTAGATCGCATCGGCGTGCCAAGCACCGAGCTGTTCACCTGGGCCGACACGCGCAGCGCGGCCGAAACCCGGACCCTGCGTTCACGTCACGACGAGCGCGACTACCATGCCCGCACCGGGTGCTACTTTCATGCCAGCTTCTGGCCGGCAAAGCTCCGCTGGCTGCGGGCCACCCGGCCGGCTGCCGCACGTCGCACCACCCGCTGGATCTCGTTCGGCGAGTACCTCTACCACCATCTCCTGGGCCAGTACCGCGTGAGCGTATCGATCGCCTCGGGAACCGGCCTGCTTGATGTGCATCGATGCCAGTGGGATCAGCGGGCGCTGCGCCTCGCTGGAGTGAGCGCCGATCACCTGTCCACGCTGGCTGAATGGGACGAGACCCCGAGCACCCTCCGCCCGTCGTTCCACAAACGCTGGCCAGCGCTGGTCGGCGTGCCCTGGTTTCTCCCCCTGGGTGATGGCGTGCTGGCGAATGTCGGTGCGGGCTGCGTGCGCCCGGAGTGGTTTTGCGCCACCATCGGCACGTCTGGTGCCCTCCGCGTCATTCTGGAACGGGATCGCCTCTCGGTTCCCTGGGGGGCTTGGGTGTATCGCCTGGACCACCGTCGCTTCGTTCTCGGCGGTGCCCTATCCGAGGGCGGCAATGTGATCCGCTGGATGACAGATGGACTTGGCCTGAAGAAGAAAAAGCTCGAGCGCGCCGCCGCTTCGCTTCCGCCGGACGGTCATGGTTTGACGGTCCTTCCCTTCTGGGCCGGCGAGCGGAGTCCGAACTGGCGCGGCGATGCGCGGGGCGCGATCACCGGCCTGTCGCTGAGTACGCAGCCCGCTGCCATGCTGCGGGCGGCGATGGAGGCGATCACGTACCAGTTCGTGGTGGTGGCGCAGTCAATGCGTGCCGCCGTTCCCAGGCCGCAGGCCGTGATTGCCACCGGTGGCCAGCTCATCCATTCGCCTGCATGGACGCAGATGCTGGCGGACGCGCTCGACCTTCGGGTCATCATGTCGCCGGAGACGGAAGCCTCCAGCCGTGGCGCGGCCCTTATGGCGCTGCACGCGCTCAAGCGACGTCCGGGATTGTGGCGCGAGTCGCCGCCGCGCGGTCGGACCTTTCGGCCTCGAGCCGACGCCCACCAGGTCTACGAGGAGGGACGTCGCCGCCAGCAACGGCTCTACGCCCTCCTCCTACCGCCTCCCGGCAAGCCCGAGCACGCCACCCCCACGGGCCCACGTCGCGCGACTAGCGCCGCGGCGGGATCAAGCTCCAGAAAGAGGGATCTTCGAAGCCCAGCCGCCAGACACTGATGCCCTTGAGGTCGTACTGATACATCAAGGGGAGCTTGCGGCGTAGCGTTTCGGTGCTCTCGATCCACAGCTCGTGGTGGACGCCGTAGGCATCGTAGGTAAAGTGCATCTCGTCTTCGACCGGATCGAAGCTGGGGGTCGCCCCGTTCGATTGCGCCAGCGTGATCGCATCCGCGTAGGAGCTGGAGGTTAGCTGACCAACCCCGGTCCAATCGTGGTAATAGGTCGGTAGCCCAAGGGTCGCTTTCTCCGGCGGCACCCCCTGGAGCGAGAAGTCCAGCGCGCGCCGCATCCAGGGTGTGCCGGATACGGGCCCCGGCGGTGTCACCCCATTGTGCTCGTCGTAGGTCATGAAGGAGAGGAAGTCCGCGGCCTTCGCGAGCGCCGGGAAGTCATAGGCCCCCGACCAGGCATGGACGTAATCCAGCAGGGCACCCGTCGCGGTATCGTCACCGGGCAGCCGTGGGATGACGGCGATCGAGAGGTTCAAGCCCGCCGGATGGAAAGCGATGGCACAATCCTCGACAAGCGCGGTCAGCAGATCGCGGTCCGTCCAGCGGATCTGCTCGAAATCGAGCTGGAAGCCGGCATAGCCATAGGTTTTGGCCTCGGTGACGAGATTTCGCGCCAGCGTGGCGCGCCGCGCCGGGTCGGCAAGGATGGCATGGCCGACGTCGGGGTCAACGTTGGCGTTGACGACCAGGGGGATGACGGCAATACCGTTGGCGTGGGCCGCGTCGATGATGTCCTGGTGGGCATAGCCCGTGATACTGCCGTCGGCGTTCGCGTCGTACCACCCGGGACTGAGAACATCGATTTGGTTGAGGTGACTGAAAAAGGCGGCGCGCCCGTCCGGGGTGTTGACGTAGTACATCTGAACCATCCGGCCTGGCAGGACCTGGGTCAGACTGGCCGGGACCGTCAGGGCAGCGCGCTGCCCGACCGTGCTGAACGACCCGTCGGCTGCCTTGACCCCGGCACCCAGCTGCACCACCACCTGGTCTCGCAGCTGGAAACCGGTGGCCAGGGCGTCGACCGTCTGCTGGTCCCGCCAGGTGAAGGCGGGGTGTCCGGACATGGCCAGATAGGCAGCCGCCTTCGCGCGGTCGGCGACCGGCCGCGAGAAGTGGATGGTCGCCTTAACCGTCGCCGGCTGGTCCGCTTGCAGGTTTCGCAGACCCATGGCGATGGTTGCCGTCAAGGGCGGCACGACCGTGAACGGCTCGCTCAGACGCAGGCTGCCCGCGGTAAGAGCCAGGATGTGGGCGCTTCCCATCGGGAGCGGTCCCGGTAGGACGACCTGGACCCGCCGCCCCGACAGGTCGACGCTTCTCACCGGAACCGGCCGACCGTCGATCGCGAGCTGCCAGGCGTCGGCCTCCACCGATCGGTCAACCTCGACCGTGAGGTGTGGCCTTGGCGAGACCCCCGTGGGCCCCGGGATCGCCTGCCCGTCGAGGTGAAGGCTTCGCAGCCGCACGCCCTGGGTCGGGATCAGGCTGGTCGAAGGGAGGCCCGTCGTCAGCAGACTGCCCGCCGTGACCGTGCAGAGCGCGAGGAGCCAGCCGGGCCGCATGCCGGCGCCGAGTATGGGTGGGAAGCCACCACCTTCGCAAACCGAAGGCGTGGCAGTAACTGAGGCTCATCCGGTAGCCCCTTAAGGCCCTCCCCCGCTATCAGCTTCCCGCTTCAGGTACCCACGGGTGGGGTACATACCGGACGTGGATATTCTCGACCTACTTCGCCGCCAGGCGAGTCGCTTTCAGTGCCCGCAGTGCGGCGAGAGCCTGGCCAATTGCCGCCTGGAGCTGGTTGCCCAGGCCGACCGCGAGTCCCTGGTGCGGGTGACCTGCGCCAGCTGCGAACACGCCCGCATGATCGAGGTCGGGGTGGCCACCCCCGCGGGTGCCCCGAAGGTGGATGTCCGGGATCAGCCAATCGACTCCCTCGGGAGCCGGATCGGCACCGACGAGGTCCTGGATGTTCGACTTGCTCTTGCCGCTTACGAGGGCGACCTGAAGGGCCTGATCGGCTAACCGCCAGCCTGTAACCAGGCTGTCACAGGTCAAAAGCCACAGCGTCGGCGCTGGACTTGCCCTCGGATCGTTCGTAAGATGGCGCCGTGAAGAGGGGTCTTCCACGGGTGCTGGCGGTCGCGGGAGCGGCGTCATTGTTATGGATGAGCAGTGGGCTGGTGGCCGCTGCCGGGCCCGGTGCGCCAGCCGTGCCGACCTTCAGCCAGCGCTCCACCGCATGGTCCCGTGATGCGCTCGGAACCGATCCGGTCGACACCATCGGGTCCTCTGGATGCGCGTTGACGGCGGTCACGATGGTCACGGCGGCCTTTGGTCATCAGACGAATCCCGCCACGCTCAACCGATGGCTGACCGGCCACGGCGGCTACATCCAGAACGACCTGCTGCTCTGGCGGCAGGCGGCGGCCTCAACGGGAGGGGCGGTGCGCTGGCGCTGGTTGCACGTTCCGGGGATTTCCCCGCAGCTTCGCACCGACGACCAGGACATCGAAGATCTCCCCCCCGCGTCTCTGGTCGAGGCGGAGCTGGACGCTGGACACCTCGTCGTCGCCGAGGTGCGGCTGATGGGGAACATGCACTTCGTCGTGCTGACCGGCCACAGCGGCGATACCTTATACATCAACGATCCCTGGTACGGAGACCGCACAACGCTCCAGGCACGCTACGGCAATTATCGCCAAGCGGTGCACTCGGCCCAGGTCTACATCCAGGGCTGATCGGTCAGGCGGCGGCCGCCAGGCCGCGCTCGTAACCCAGGTCCCCGGCCGCCCTTGTCCGCTGCTCCAGAAGGGTGCAGAGGTTGCGGAAGGTGTCCTCACGAAAGAGCGCCCGGTCGAGTTTGACGACTTCCGAGTCCACGGCGATTTCGAGCCGGCCACCCTCGCGGGTCGTGATCTCGTTGGTGCCGCGCACTTGCTGCCAGGTGACCAATCGAGGCGGGCCATTGAACCAGGCCATCCCCACCGGGCGAAGGGCGATGCCGTCCCGGGTCACGGTCACTTCCACCCATTCGATGAAGAAGCAATGGAACAGGAGGCCGATGCTGCACGCCAGGCCGCATCCCATGGCGATCGCCAGGGCGGCGAATGCCCGATCGTGGCTGTCCCCAACCTCGATGAGCGAGAGCACGAAGCCCAGGGCGCAGGCCGCAATCGGCACGCCCGGCCAGAGCAGGACGAGGCGATTGAGCGGGCTGTCCGGCCTAAAGCTCATGTGTGCCTCTTAGGTTATGGGCGCGCTTTGCAGCCAACATTTCGGCCGCCAGGTCGTCACGACCTTGTGACCAGGGCGCGACGACGTCCGAGTGTTTTTAGACCTCCAGATCTTTGACGTCGAGGTCGCGCAACTCGGTCGGGGCCTCCAGGCCGTTGTCCAGGAGGATGCGGAGCAAGCGCAGCACGTAGCGCGCCCCATTGAGGTTGACGCCGTGGACGCGCGTCAGCGTTTGAATCGCCTGCAGTTTCCGGATGTCCCGCTGCGAGAAGCGCCGGCGGTTCGTCGAGGTTCGCTTCGGGATGACCAGACCGAGGTGCTCGTACATCATCAGCGTCCGGGGGTGGGTCTGCAGAATCTCGGAGGCGACACTGATCGTATAGATCGGCTTGTCGAGGGACAGGCTGGTATCCGTCGCGGCGCGTCGGGTCACTCCTTTAGCCAATCTTCGATCCCTTCGGACAAGCTCGTTGGCGTGGTGCGGGCCTTGATGAGGTACTCGTGAGCGCCGAGGCGCAGGCCACGGGCGACCAGGTCTTCCTCATCGTAGTTGGAGAGGATGATAACCGGAATGTCGCGGGTCTTATCCTCCGCGCGAAGTTTCCGAAGCACCTCCAGGCCATCCATTTTCGGTAGCCGGATATCGAGGAAAATGATGTCCGGGTTTAGATCGCCCGCCTTCTTGAGACCGTCTTCCCCGTCCAAAGCGGTGTTGACCCGGTAGCCGTCGAGTTCGAGCTTGAGGCGATACATCTCGAGGACAGATGGATCATCCTCCACCAGGAGCACGTCGACCAGGTCATCATCGGCCTGGGCCGCGCGGCTCGCGCCTACGTTCCGGCGCGTCTTACTTTCCATGAGCCTCCCTTGGCGCGAAGCAGTATAGAGGAACCCAAGCCCCAGCGTCTTCGCCTATAGCAACGGTATCGCCGGTGAATTTCATACGCGCCCCGCCAGGCCGGTGTGGCCCCGGAAAAAGATAAGGCCCTCCAATGGGAGGGCCCGAAGAGGGGGGCGAGGGAATAGACAAAAGTATAAACCGCACCCGATGACTTGTCAACACGACCGTTGTCAGATTCACCGTTGGGTGACTGTCAGTTAAAGGGCGCCCTGACGCATCACATTCCGTTAGACGTCGAGTTGGGAAACGTCGATGTCGCGAAGCTCGACAGGCCCCTCGACCTGGTGCTCGTGCAGGATCTTGAGCAGCTGGATGATGTAACGCACGCCGGCCAGGTTGACCGAGTGGTGCCGGGTCAGCTTCTGGATCGTCTGGAGTTTCATGATGTCGCGCTGCGAGAAGCGGCGGCGGTTGGTCGAGGTGCGCCGGGGAACGACCAGTCCCAGGTGTTCGTACATCATCAGCGTGCGGGGGTGCGTTTCGAGCACCTCCGAGGCGACACTGATGGTGTAGATCGGCTTGTCGAGGGAAATGTTGGTGTCGCGTCGGACCTCGCGCTTGACGGCGGTTGCCAATTCCGAGCCTCCTGTGTGCACTAGGGCGTTCCGTGATGATCCGGGACGGTGATTTCCTCGAGTATAGGTAGGGGAGGCGGACCCCCTCAACGCAGGTTCAGTAAAGACATATGAACTCGTCATCACCGCTCAATCGGGTGGTCGGACTAGCGCTTAATATCCCATCTGTGCTATAATGTTTCTTACAGGTGCGCTATCGGCACCCGAATTATCTGGAGGTGCGACATGGGCGAATTTGGCGACAAGATGGAAGGCGAAGTCAAGGAACAGAGCGGCAAGCTGACCGGCGACAAGAAGACCGAATTGGAGGGCAAGGCCCAGGGTCTGAAAGGCGACATCGAAGGCGCCGGCCGGAAGGCTGACGAGAACACGGAAGGCACCGACCGGACCGTCTAGAAAGGCGCTGCGTTGGGCCGGCCCCTCAGGGGACCGGCCCTTCTTTTTAGCTCGGGCGTGGCGCCGGAGGAGAGGATTCGGCCGTCGCTGCTTCCGCCGCGGCGGCGGGAGAACCGGTCTTCCCTCGCCCGGCATGATACCGTGCGGCACCGGCCGTCGACTGCGCCTGGCCGCCAGCTCCGCCGCGAACCCCGCGAACGTGACTGAGGGTCGACTCTCTGAGGATCAGGAAGAGGATGAGGGCAATGGCAAAGAGGAGCCAGAGCATGCCCAGCAGGACGGCGACGAAGAGCCCGAGCAAGAACCCGATCAGGGCGACGAAAAAGGCCACGATGGTCGCGATATGCATGAACTCGTCCTGCAGGTGATGGCGCGGAAACAGCTGGCGAAGCCGGCCCTCGACGCCGCCGTGATGGGGGCGCACCGCCGTTGAGCTCGAGCCTGCGGCGGTGGCTGCCCCGCCGGCCGGGGCGGCGGGGCCGACTCCGGGGTCAGCCTGCGGCTTTCCGCAGAAGCGGCAGAACCGAGCCCCCTCTTCGATCTGCTTCCCGCATTCGCGACAGAACACAAGTTCCCCCTTTGCCGGTCTCCCGGGCTGGACGAGTTGGCGCGCCCATTATAGGGGTCCCCGGAGATCGACTCCTGCCGTAACCAAATTCGCCCCCGGCCCGTTGGACGGGGTGAACGAGGCAAGTTCCGAACTGAAATGCACCAATCAAACTCCGTTTACCTTATAATGGCGGAGTCAGATTTTAGTCATTGTCAACGTTCTACTCTTTGAGGTCATCCTTGATAAGTATTCGCCACTCGTCACAGCTTTCTGAACCGGATGCGCCGTCGCTGGCGCAGCGGCGCCGCCAAATCCGGCGCCAGCGCCGGTCGCCTGTGCGGACCCTGGCCAGCAGCGCGGGGTGGGGAGCGGTTATCCTCGTCTCCCTATGGCTTCTTTTGTCCGGGATCTACGGATTTCTGAGCGCGTAACGGCGCGCCGCCGTAGCCGGCGGCACGTCGATCTCTGGCGGAAGCGGAGTCGCGCCGATCTCCGCCGGATCCTGCTGCTGGCGCTGATCGTCGCGATCATTCTCCCGGTGATGGGGATCCCGGCCCTGGCGGCTGGCGCCGTCGGTCCGCTTCCGGCGGTCAGCGGTCTCTCGTCGAGCAATCTGGAGCAAGACACCCTCATCTACGACCGGCACGGAACCCTGCTGGCGGACATCGGGAAAGCCGGCGACCATCGGATCGTCGTGCCGCTGAATTACATCTCGCCCTTGCTGGTCAAGGCCACCCTGGCCACCGAAGACCGCACCTTCTACAACAACAGTGGCGTCGACGTCGGCGGCATCTTCCGGGCGGCCGTCGCCGACTACACCCACCATCACATCAACCAGGGCGGCAGCACGATCAGCCAGCAGCTCGTGAAGCAGGTCTATATCGGCCCGAATCCGGCACCGACCATCCAACGAAAGTTGAAGGAAGCCGTGCTCGCGATCGAGCTCAATCGGCAGTACAGCAAGAACCAGATCCTCGAGATGTACTTGAACACCATCTACTACGGGAGCCAGACCTACGGCATCGAGGCGGCGGCCCGGAGCTACTTTCAGACCAATGCGCATGACCTCTCTCTGGCCCAGGCCTCCATGCTCGCGGGCTTGCCCCAGGCGCCGACCGAGTACAACCCTTTGCTGAACCTGGCCTCAGCCAAGAAGCGGCAGGCGCAGGTGCTGGAAGCCATGGTGGGCGAGAAATTCATCACGCCGGCCCAGGCCCAGGCGGCCTACGCGGTCAAGCTGCAGGTATCCCCGCCGATCAACAAATTCCAGGCACCTCACTTCGTCGACTATGTCCTGAAAACGCTCGCCGCCAGTCACAACATCAATTCCGGTGACCGTCGTGGATACCGCGTGTATACGAGCCTTGACCTGAACCTGCAACACATGGCGGAAGGCATCATCCGCGACCAGATCGCGCAGAAGGGTAACTTCTACAACTTCCACGATGCGGCGCTGGTCAGCATGGATCCAAAAACCGGCGAGATTCTCGCCATGGTGGGCGGCGATGATTACAACCGGCCAGGCGGGCAGTACAACTTCGCCTATGACGTCCAGCGACAGCCCGGATCGAGCTTCAAAATCTTCACCTACACCGCCGCGATCGAAAGTCGCAAGGTGAACATGATCAGCCCGATCCTCGACGATCCGATGGTCTTCCCCATCGGCGGCGACCAGCCAGGGCGCTACCTGCCGGGTTTCGCGCCGTATGCCCCGCTGAACTATGATCTCCGCTTCCATGGAACGGTTCCGTTGAAGCTGGCCATGGGGAACTCGCTCAACATTCCGGCCCTCAAAACGGAGTTGCGGACCGGAATTCCCGCCGTGGTCGACATGGCGCACCGGATGGGCATTACCTGCCTCGGTCTGCCTTGCGATCCCAATCGAGACGCCAGCTACTACGGGCCCAGCCTGACCCTGGGCGGCTACGAGGTCAGGCTGGCCGACATGGCGACCGCGGTGTCAACGCTCGCGACGATGGGCGTCCGCCACCGGGAAGCGCCGATCCTGAACATTAAGGACGGCCTCGGCAAGGACGTCTTCACCTACGACCCGAAAGCGGTGGAGTTTCGGGCCATCGACCCCAACGTGGCCTTCATCATTGCGTCGATCATGTCGGATGACCGAAACCGTTGCCTCGAGTTCGGCTGCGGTGGTGACCTCACCCTCCCCGGGCGGCACGTCGGCGCTAAGACGGGGACCACCCAGTCGTTCAAGGACAACTGGACGATTGGCTTTACGCCCAGCCTGGCCACGGCCGTCTGGGTCGGCAACCCCGACAACAAGCCACTCAGCCATAACTCCACCGGCATCGTCGGAGCCGCCCCGATCTGGCACAAGTTCATGGTGCAGGCACTCGCGGGAAAACCCGATGAGTGGTATCCGGTTCCCGCGGGCGTCCATCAGATCGGCCAGAACTACTTCCTGCCGGGAACCGAGAACGTAGCGCCCATCCTGGCCCAGCCGTGGCCTCAGTGCCATCTGCCCGCGAACTTCAACCCCTATTCGCTGACCTATGCACAAACGACGGTGGACGGCGTGCCGTGCGTGACCAACGCGCCCAAGCCAAAGCCGACCCCGGCGCCCTCACCAGCGCCCTCGCCCTCCGGACCAGCCCCACAGCCCACGACCTGCCCGGGATCGCCACCCGGACAATGCAAGCCGCCGGGTAACGGGTAAGGACGACGGCCCATAGCTGGAGTCGTTGACGAGGGCTAGCTGGGGGCGGCCTTAGATGATCTCTTCGTACAGGTCGTAGACCGTCTTGAGGTCGTCGGGTGGCTTGATGCCACCGCCCTTAAGCGATTCGAGCAGCATCAGGATGTATTTCACGCCGGCCAGGTTGACCCCTTTCTCACGGGTGAGCTGCTGGATCACCTGCAGCTTGCGGACGTTTCGCTGCGAGTACCGTCGCCGGTTGGTCGCGGTCCGGTAGGGCTCGATCAGGCCGAGGTCCTCGTACATCATCAAGGTGCGGGGATGCGTCTCGAGGATCTCTGACGCCACGCTGATCGTGTAGAGCGGCTTGTCCAGGTCGAACGCCCCGCTGAGCCGCGGATCGCGATTGGAAATCAAGACCTATTCCTTTACCCAATCCTGGACGCCCCGGCTCAGGCTGGCGGGAGTGGTCTCGGACTTGATGAGGTAGTCGAGGGCGCCGAGCTTCAGGCCGCGATCGACCAGCTCCTTCTCGCCATAGTTCGAAAGGATGATGACCGGGATGTTCTTCGTGACGGCGTCGGTGCGCAGATTTTCCAGCACCGCAAAGCCGTCCATTTTGGGAAGGCGGATGTCCAGGAAGACGATGTCGGGGACCAGTTTCTTGGCCTGGACGAGCCCCTCTTCCCCGGATTTCGCCACGGTGACCCGATAGCCGTCCAGCTCGAGCTTCAGCTTGTACATCTCGGCTACCGCTGGATCATCTTCGATGAAGAGGACGTTTACATCCTCATCGACGACTTCGTTCATGTCCCCTCCTTAAAGTCCGATACCGCGTGTGTCACCTTTTCCCCCCGTGATTCGGTCGCTAGTATAACGGAAATTCGGGTGAATGCCTGAATCGCACGAAGTGAAACTGTTCAGTCCGGTGCTAACCAAGTGGTACCATGACGCCACGGTTTCCCGGGGGCTCCCGGACAATGCGTGCTGGAGGAGGCGGGTCGAGAGATGGGATATTTGCGAGGGTTGACGCATGGCGCGATCGCCGGCGCCGTGCTGGGACTGCTGTACGCCCCGGAGTCCGGTCCAGCGATTCGCCGGCGTGTCTCGCGCCTACTCGGCCAGGCCCAGGAGGCATTGGACGAGGGACCCGCGGCGGCTGTGACCGCCCCGAAACGGCGAACCGTTGGTGGAACAGAGAGTCGGGCCAGGCGCCCGTAGGAGGAGTTCAGATGGAACAAACCGTGGACAAGGCAGTCGACCGGCTGAGCGAATTGCTCGACCTCGCGACCAAGACCGTCGATCGCGCCTCGAAGACCGCCAAGGATCTCGAGGTCAAGGATCGCCTCACGGATGCCGTATCCGCCCTACGCCGGACCCGCGTCACCCAGGACGAGGACTCGGGCATCGAGCGCTTCATGACCGGCATGCTGATTGGCGTCGCCGTGGGCTTCGGCCTGGCATTGTTGCTGGCCCCCAAAACGGGTGAAGAGATGCGCGACGACCTGATGCAACGGGGCATCGAGCTCCGGGACCGCGCCGGCGAGCTGGCGTCGCGGATGCCCTTCGGCGACGGCGAGCCGGGCCGGCCCGAGAGGGCAACGACCGATCAGCCCGGAATTGCCTAGGGGCTAGCTGGCTGCCGCCGGCGGCGTTTCGTCCGGTTCGGCCTTCGGCCCGTCGACATCCAGCCAGCTGGTGGCCTCAGCCGCGGCGATCTGAGCCGTGCCGCGGATTTCCTTCCGTTTGGCGCTGCCGTTCGGGAGCGTTTTGATGACCGGGGTGGCCTCCTGAAGAAGCAGGCGGTCGAGGTCCTCCGCATCGATGGTCTCCACGACCTGGAGATGCTCCGCGATCCGTACCAGGGTGGCACGGCGCTTCTGGCAGATCTCGTACGCCAGGCGGTAGGCGGAGTCGGTCAGGGCCTTGATTTCGGCATCGACGTCCGCGGCCGTGAGTTCCGAAAAGAAGAGGTTTTCGTTGTCGCCTTTGCGGTGCAGCGTGACGAGGCCGAGCCGTTCACTCATACCGAACTCGCAGACCATCTGCCTAGCGATGCCGGTGGCATGCTCAATGTCCTGCTTGGCACCGGTGGTGACATCGCCGAAGATGATTTCTTCCGCCGCCCGCCCGCCCATGGCCGCGGCCATACGCGCCATCAGCTCGGACTTGGACGTCAGGTAGCGATCCTTCAGGGGGAGCTGGATGGTGACACCGAGCGCCTGTCCCCGCGAGATCACTGAAACCTTGTGGACCGGGTCGCTCTTGGCGATGGACTTCATCACCAGCGCGTGACCGACCTCGTGATAGGCGATGATCGCCTTCTCCTCCGGGGTAATGATCCGGCTGCGCTTCTCAGGCCCGGCCATGACGCGCAAGCTGGCTTCTTCCAGCTCGGCCTTGCCGATGGACGCCTTATGGCTGCGCGCCGAGAGGATCGCGGCTTCGTTCAACAGGTTGGCCAGGTCGGCTCCGGTGAAGCCAGGGGTCTGCCGGGCAATCACGTCCAGGTCGATGTCCGCGGACAGGGGCTTCTGCTCGGCGTAGAGGTTCAGGATGGCGCGGCGCCCGTTCAGGTCGGGCGCGTCGATCGCCACCCGACGGTCAAAACGGCCGGACCGCAGGAGGGCCGGATCGAGCACATCGGGCCGGTTGGTGGCCGCGATGACGACTACGGCGCAGTCGGTGTTGAATCCATCCATCTCGACGAGCAACTGGTTGAGCGTCTGCTCGCGCTCCTCATTGGTCCGCATCCCGGAGCCCCCGCGCTTCCGGCCCAGGGCGTCGATCTCGTCGAGAAAGACGATGCATGGCGAGTTCTTTTTCGCGTGCTTGAAGAGGTCACGGACTCGGGCGGCCCCCACGCCGACGAACATCTCGACGAAGTCCGAGCCGCTCAGCGAGAAGAAGGGCACTTTCGCTTCGCCGGCGACGGCGCGCGAGAGCAACGTCTTGCCGGTCCCGGGCGGGCCTACAAGGAGGATCCCTCGGGGCATGCGAGCGCCGAGTTGGCCGAAGCTGGCCGGCGCCCTCAGAAACTGGACGACCTCTTCGAGCTCGTGCTTGGCTTCATCGACGCCGACGACCTGGGCGAAGGTCACGGTCTCGGTCTCTCCATTGCGGGGCTCTCCGAGATGCTTGGTCATCGTCCCCATCGGGTTCCCTAGCAGGTTGGATCGCCGCAGCATGATGAAGAGCAGGGCGAGGAGCACCAGCAGGCCGAGCAGGTTGGGAAGCATCGTCGTCAGGGACAGGTCGTCCGTCGACTGCACCGAAACCCGCACGCCCTGGGCACGCAGGATCTGCTCGGTCGCCCCCATTGCCGAATCCTTCTCGATGGTCCAGGAGCGCACCCCCGCCTTGTCGGTGATGATGATGCGCTGGCCGGTAATGCTGGCTGCAGCCAGCTCATGGTTGTCGGCGCGGTCGAGCACCACGCTGATTGGGGTCGCCGGCTCGTTCAAGACGGCGTTCACGCCGGAATGGGACGAGTACCAGGCACTCCCGGCGACGAGGACGGCCAGGGCGACGAGCGCCGGGACCACGACCCGCTTGCGCCGAAGTTTGGCACCGATGTCAAAACGGTGGAAGAACGCTTTCATATGCTTCTAACCCCTCTCTTAATACGCTACGGGCTGGTCGGGTAACGCGATCAAGGCCTTGGCCGAGATGGCCGGCCCGGTGAACCGCTGCCAGAAGGGATACGCGCTGATGGCCTGCTGCTCCTCACCGGTGACGCCGTTGTTTGCATCCGCCAGCCGGTAATAAGACCAACTGATGCCACCCTGCGCCCGGGTCTCATCCATCGAGATCGTGATTTCCTGGGCGGGGGGCGCGCCGGGCGTCCCATACTCCGGGGCCGCGTCGTAGGCCTGCGCGGTGATGGTCAGTGGACGCTTATAGGGGTTGACGCCCGGGTCGCGGAATTGCTGGAAGACCTGGTCGATGTAGGCCCTGGCACCGTCTGGTCCCGAGTACTGGGGAAGGCCGGTCGCCCGCCAGTAGGCCATCGGCGCGAAGGCCTGGCAATAGCGCGAGAGGGTGGCATAGGCGTAGCCGGGATGGTCGTAGGGGGTTGGCAGGGTGCTCGCAACGAGCAGGTACTGATCGCCAAGCCCGTTCAGCCCGGCGGCCCCGCCGCGGATGCCAGTCAGGTACTGGCCCACGTTCGGGTCGGAGGTGCTATCGCCTTCGATCGTCAGTGCCAGGCCGTCCAGCCGCTGGCCCTGCTCCTCGAAATCGGCCGCCGCGATGGCGTCGGCCGCGTCGGACCCGGGATCATCGAGCATCGGCTCGATCCAACCGATGATTTTCAATCCGCGGGCATGGGCGATCGGGAGGAGATCCTGCAGCGCGGCAGCAGCATAGAAATGGTGCTTCGAGTCGGCGATGCGGATATAGATATGGCTGAGGTCGGCACCGACGGCGGCGTCGACCAGCGCCGCGGCGCGGTCGGCATCGGGGTCAGTCCAGTCGCCGTCAAAGATCATGTACCAGGCGCCCTTGCCCTTGATCGCATCGAGGGGCGAGCGCGGCACCTGGGCAAACGGTTGCGGCGACGCGGCCGACTTGACGACCGAGGCGGCCGGGCGGCCGAAGCTCCGCAGCACTTGCGCCGAGGCGGCCCGGTCCTGGGCCCGCGCGTCCAGATAGGCCCGCACGCCAAAGGGCGGGGTGAGCAGGGCGAATAGCGTCATGCCCAACAAGACCCTGCCTCCAAATGCGCTGAGTTGCCGTAAGATTCCCGACATGCTGGTGGAAACGGCACCCGTGCCGTTGAAGCGAGAGCGTACCGGCAACCTGGGAGCCGTTCAAGCGGCGGTCGGCACGCCTAGTGTGATATGCGCCGGTACAGCCATTGGGAGCCCTTTCGCGCATCGTCACACGCCTTTTGTGGATGTCACGGAGTATCCAAAAGCCGGGCCCCATTCTTGTTTGTCATGAAAGCTGACAGGTCTGCTATAATTTGTTACACTTCTCATCCCGGGAGGGCCGCCCGTGGCAATGCCGCATAAATCCAGCGAAGTCTCCGATATGTTCGACATTGAGCCTCGGACGCTCTTTGTCTATGAGAGCGAAAACCTGATCGCCCCCGAGCGCACGCCCACCCAACGGCGTCGCTATTCGCGCCGCGATATCGAGCGGATCCGCCTGATCCGCGAGCTCACCACGGTGCATGGGATCAACCTGGCTGGCGTCAAGGTGATCTTCTCCTTGATGGAAGCCGCGGTCCAGAGTCGCCTCCAGATTCCGGAGACGGACTTCCCGGAGCTTGCCGGCGCCCGACACCTGTGGGCCTGATCGCGTTTCGCTGGGTTCGACTCTAAAACACCGGCTGGGGGATATCCCCCTTTCCCAGACGGTCCTGGGCCTCGACTTCGACGGGACCCTGGCCCCGATCGTCACCGATCCGGATCAGGCGCAGGTGGATCCGGAAACGCTGGCGCTCCTCCGAAAGCTGGCAACGCGGGTCCGTCAGCTGGCGGTCATCAGTGGGCGGGACACGGACGACCTCGTTGACCGGCTCCGGATTCCGGAGGCGGTCCTGATTGGTAACCATGGGCTCGAGGAGCGGCGCGCGGGCCGATCGCGGCTCAGTGCCGCCGCCGAACCCTTCGCCGCCAACCTGCGGCGGGCCGCCGCCGCCATCGCCGCCCAAAAGGAGGTTCAGCAGGCCGGGGTGCGCGTCGAACGCAAACAGGCAGCCATCAGCGTGCACTATCGAGACGCCGCCGACCCAAAAACCGTGGGATCGGCGCTGGCGACCGCGCTCCGACCCGTGGCCGCAGGCGAACGCTTACGACTGCATGGCGGGCGCCTGGTCTGGGAGCTGCGACCCGCGGTGGACGTCAACAAGGGGACCGTGGTCATCGGGTTGGCGCGCTCGCTCCGGCCTGATGCCCTGATCTACATCGGCGACGACATCACCGACGCGGATGCCTTCGCGGCGATGCGCCACCTCCCGAGCACGCGAACGTTCGCGGTCGGCGTGCGCTCCGCAGAGGTACCGGTCGAGACGTTCGTCGACTGCGACCTCGTGCTCGACGGCATCGATGGAGTGACGGGGCTGTTGCGCGAGCTACTGGCGGTCGGCTAGGCGACTCAGGGCATTCTCGCGAACGATGTCCGGCTGGCGGGCGGCGAGGGGCTCGACCAGATCGCGGATGTCCTGCAGCTGCGCAGAGATCCAGCGTGCGACGTCGTTTTGTTGGACGACGCTTCGCATCTTCTCGGACCGCGCATGACGCTCGACTGGATCCATCAACAGGGCCCGGTGCAGAGCCTCGGCCGTCGCGTCCACATCGAAGGGATTGATCGTGATCGCCCACTCGCCGAGCTCTTCATGGGTCCCGGCGTTCTCCGACAGCACCAGCATGCCTCCGCGGCGGTTCACGCTGATGCCCTCCTTTGCCACCAGGTTCATGCCGTCATAGATCGGGTTGACGAACAGCACGTCGAACTGCTTGTACCCCGCGATCGCCCGATTGAGATCATCGCGGAGTTCCAGCCGGATGGGTTGCCATTCGGTCGTGCCGTGCCGGCTGTTGATCACGCGGGCAACCTGGACGACCTGCCGGGCATACTCGCGGTACTCTGGGACGTTCTGCCGCGTCTTCTGAAGCATCGCCCAGAAGATGACCCGACCGCGCCATTCGGGATGGGCCTGGAGGAGGCGCTCGTAGGCAAAGAAGCCGCGCACGATGTTCTTGGAGAGGTCCATACGGTCGACGCGGAAGATCAGCTGCTCGGTCCGCCACCGAAGGATTTCGCGCTCCGCCCGCTCGACGGCCGGGCTCGAGGCCGTGCGCTCGAACTCGCGCACGTCGACCGAGATGGGATAGTTGCGAACCCAGACCGTCCGACCCCGATAGAACGCGGTCTGCTGGCGGAAGTCGACCGGCAACCCCATGTTCTCCTCGCAGGTCAGCAAGAAATTTCGAACATCGTGCGAGGTCTGCAGCCCGACAATATCCGCCGCCAACAGCCCGTCCATGATTTCGTCCCGCATGTACTGGGGCAGGACCTTCCAGTACTGGGGCGTGGGCCAGGGGATGTGGACATAGTGCTGCAAGACCGCGTCCGGCAGCTCCCGCCGAACGAGCCGGGGCACCAGGTAGAGGTGGTAATCGTGGGAGAGCACCAGCGAGCGTTTGTGGCTCCGGCGCGCCTCTCGAACCACCTGGTTGGCGAACATTTGGTTGACCGTTCGGTAGCCGTCGGTCCAGGCGCGATGGGTGCTGTCGTCGAGGACCGGTGCCTCGGCCAGGTTCCACAGGTAATGCTGGACAAACCACAGCAATGGATTGGCGATCGTGTTGTAGTACAGCTCGTAGGCAAGCTTCGGCGGATTGACCCAGCTGACCTGGTACCGAGCCCCATCGACCGTCTCCACCAGCATCGGCTCGCCGCCCTGCCCGAGGTCGAGCTCGCCCTCGAAGCCGTCGCGCACGGACGCCACCCACACGGCGCCCGTCGCCTGCGCCAGCCCGGAGAGGCCAGTGACCAGGCCACCGCCCCCGCGAACAAACCGGTGGGATTGGTCCTTGTCGGGCGCGAGATCGACGGGAGGGCGATTGGCGGCCACAATCGGGTGGAAGTCCTTGAGGAGCCGCCGGGTGTATTGCTCGATCGCCAGCATGGGCACAATCTTCCCTCATGCAGCCCTGCGAGCGGGCCGGGCTTGCGCGGATAGGCAATATGTGATATTGTTGGTATCAACTTAGTGCGGTGCGCGACCTTGTCGTGCAGGGGTGACTGTGGGAAAGAGAAAACGGGCACCGGCCATCGCGCCGGGTCGGGCGGTCTTCACACCCAGTATCGCGAGCGAGATTCTGAGCCTGCACCCGCGCACGCTGATGATCTACGAGAGCGAACACCTGATCAAGCCGCAACGCACGGCCACCAACCGGCGTCGCTATTCCGAGGATGACATTCGCCGGGTTCGGGTGATCCAGTTCCTGACCCGTCAGAAGGGCGTCAACCTGGCCGGCGTGAAGTACGTCCTCCGCCTGCTTCAGTCCCTCGCCGACCAGGGCCTGGACCTCAACCAGGTCCGCGAGCTCGACAGCCTTCCGGAAGTCTCCGGCAACGGCGTGAGCGCCTGACGCATCACTATTTGCGCAACCCTTGACTTAGCTTACGGACTATGCAACAGTACCCGTATCAGATTTTCTTCCTGACTGGGACGCGGTATTAGCAAAGGCGGAGGGAGCGTTTCTATGCTGAGCGAGGCGATCGACGAGATTCACCGCGAATTCCAGGCAG
Organism: Candidatus Dormiibacterota bacterium; assembly: GCA_036732165.1. GTDB lineage: Bacteria > Chloroflexota > Dormibacteria > CF-121 > CF-121 > JALYYC01. The sequence goes on from DAINCX010000008.1 coordinate 18,468, forward strand.
CTGCCGACCGACGGGATCTCGAGCTCCGTCGGCGGGCCGACGTGCGGCGGGTGGATGAGTTTCTCCTGCGCGTCGAAGACATCATCGAGAAGCGGCGCGGGGAGGTTCCGCCTCCCCTGATCGACCAGATCACGCGCTTCGTTCGGCCCATCAGCCGCAAATTGGTGCGCGCGCTCAATCGGAATGTGACCCGGGACCCGGTCCGTGTCCTGGACGTGCTGTTCGACGTGCAGCAACTCCTGCTCCCGCGGCTGATGGTGGCCTAGCGCGCTGGCGAACTCCGCCAGGCGGAACAAAATCAACCGGCAGCGGGCTCAACAACTCCGATAGTCGGCTTCATTGACTCCGGCGGCCGGCTCGACTAATCTGTGCGGCCGGTCGCTGTGAGAAACCCCTGATGCCCGCCAACGCCACCCGCCAGCGCGATTTCGGATCGGAGCTCCGACGACGCTGGTGGATCCTGGCCATCGCCCTGATCCTGGTCGCGGCCGCCGTTGCGCTCAAGACGCTGACCACGCCGCTCGCTGTCAACGCGAGCGTCGGCAGCGCGAGCGACGGGAGCCAGACGGTCACCCGAAGCGCGACGGTCTTGCTGCATTTCAGCCAGGATGTCGACCCGGGCTCGGTCCAGACGGGCCTGCGGATCACACCGCTCACGCTTGCGACGGTGGTCGCGCGCGATGCCCGAACGTTCGAAATCAAACCGTGGCTTCAGCCGGATACCGCCTACCGGCTGACCGTCGACAATGTCCACAAGGCGACGGGGTTCGGGACCGCCGCGTATGCGGTCGCCTTTCGAACCGAGCCGGCCCCCCGGGTGACCGCCGCAACCTTCAACGATGCGCCACTATCCGAGGGGCAGCAGGCGGTTCCGCTCCGCGGAAAGCTCAAAGTGACTTTTTCGCAACCGATGGATCCGAAGTCAACGTCGATCTGGCTCGACGGAAAGGCGGTCGAGCCGAAAACCATCGCATGGGACCCGCTGGGCAAGACGGCGACCGCAGATCTGACGCTCGCGCACAGCCGGCCTCACGCCCTCCGCGTTCCCAGGACGGCGTTGAACCAGCGGAGCGACCAGGCGATCGCCGATTGGAACCTGGCGTTTTCCGCGATGGCGCAGGTCCCGTCGGCGGGCTCCACCAGCCGCATCGGCGCTTCGGGCGGGCCGATCATCATTCAGATCGAGAACAGCTCTCAGCCGACGGTGCGCCCGCAGACCGGGATGCAGCAGGCGGACATGGTCTACGAGTACATCAGTGAGTTCGGGATTCCCCGCCTTTCCGCCATCTACTGGCACCCACCGTCGAGCCTGGTGGGGCCGGTCCGGAGCTGCCGGCTGATCACCGTCCAGCTCGAGCAGATGTATCACGGCATGATCTATTGCTCCGGGGCGAACGACTATGTCCTGGGTCAGGTATGGAAGTGGCCCAACGTCGTGTACGACTACAACTACATGTACGACTACATGTACCGGGCGGGCGATCGCGTCGCGCCGCACAACGTCATTGCACGCCCGGACCGCATTACGGCCCACACCGCCCAGGCGAACCTGCCGGCCCTGAATTACGACATCGCGCCGGCGCACCCGGACGTGCCGCTTCCCGGCGCAACGCCGGCGACCAGTGTGTACATCGCCCAGCACAACGCCACCTGGCGGTATGATGCCAACTCGCATGAGTACCTCAAGTGGCAGGACGGCGCGCCGTTCAGCAACGTCGGCACGGGACAGGTGCACGCCAAGAACCTCATCGTCGAGCACGTGCAGTCTTTCCTCGACGCAAACCCTGCCAACACTGGGGTCCACCACACGTACAACACCGAGTACTACGAACTGGCTGGGGAAGGCTCGGCGGACATCTACTCGGACGGAGGCATGATCCATGCGACCTGGCGACATCCAGACCGGAATTTACCTGTGATTTACTACGGCGCCGACGGCAACCCCATCGACCTGAATACGGGGCTGACCTGGGTGCACGTGATAGGGAGTGATCAATGACCTGGAGACAAACGCTTCGTGAACGCTGGTGGCTGGCCCCGATCGCGGTGGCCCTGGTCGCCGCCGCCATCATCATTCGGATCGTGACCTCACCGCTAGAGGTGAGCGCCAGTGTGAGCGACGGCGATCAGGCCGTCCCACGGACAGCGTCGATCGACCTTCGCTTCAACCAGGATATGAATCGCGACTCGGTTGAACAGAGCTTTGTCATCAGTCCGAAGGTGATCGTGGCTTTCAAAGCGATCAGCGTGCGCGAGTTCCAGTTCCGGCCGTTGATGAAGCCGAGCACGGCCTATCACGTGACGCTCAAGGGCGCCAAGGCGTCATCCGGCCCGGGACAGGTGACGAGTGGCTTCAGCTTCAAGACGGAGGCCGCCCCGGCGATCGCCGACGTCAAGGTCGACGCCAAGCCGGTCACGGACGGTCAGCAGGCGCTGCATCCGACGGGGGCCGTGCAGGTCGACTTCTCCCAGCCAATGGACAGCGCCAAGACGCCGATCACGCTCAACGGCAAGCCCTTCGACAATAAGAAGGTCACCTGGTCGAGCGACGGCAAAAGCGCGACCCTCGATCTCAAGCTCGGTCCCAGCCGGCAGTACCAGCTCGGGGTCCCGCAAATCGCCGCCAACCGCAAGCAGGATCCGCTCGCCGCCGAGTGGAAACTGAGCTTCACCACCATCATCCAGGTCCCCTCCCAGGGCGAACCGCAGCGGATCGGCTCCGGGGCGCCGACCATCATCCAGATCGAGAACAGTACCGATGCGCGGCCGCAAGCCGGCATGCAGCAAGCGGATATGGTCTATGAGTACATCAGCGAGGGGTCGATTCCGCGGTTGAGCGTCATCTACTGGCATCCCCTGCCCGGCCTCATTGGCCCGGTTCGCAGTTGCCGCTTGATCACCATTCGCCTCGAGCTGATGTACAACGGCATGATCTATTGCTCCGGTGCTAATGACTACGTCCTTGGGATGGTCTGGAAGCACCCCAACCTGGTCAACGATTACAGCCGCGGCGCCGGCAACGTCTTCTTCCGCGACAACTCGACGCGCTCCGCGCCCCACAACGTGATGATGATCGGCGGCAACGTGACGGCGTATACGGTGAAGCAGAACCTGCCGGCACCCGTGTACGACATCGCGCCCAAGCATCCCGACGCCACGGCTACGGGCGATCCGGCGACGCAGGTCTCGGTGCCCGACCACGCTGCCGTCTGGCAGTACGACGCCCCATCCAAGGAGTACCTGAAGACCCAGGACGGGGCGCCCTTCACAAACGTCGGCACGGGCCGCGTGCATGCCAAGACGGTGATCGTGGAGTACGTCAACTCCTACCTCGACATGAACCCGGCTAACTCGTTCCACGGCTACCACACCGAGGCCTACGAGCTGACCGGCGACGGCAAGGCCGACATCTACTCGGATGGCGTTGTCATCCACGCCACCTGGCACCATCCGGATGCGAACGTCCCGGCGGTTTACCTCGACGCCAACGGCGATCCTATCGACCTCAACAGCGGACTCACCTGGGTCCATGTCATCGGCTCGACGAAGTGGCATTCAGGCTTATAGCCTGGATGCCCGGGGCCGGTAGGCGGGCGCGATCGCGGTTGGGCGTAATCTAGACGCTGCCCTGACCCAACAGACCGTCTATGTCGTTCCGCACACCCACTGGGATCGCGAGTGGTACGCGCCGTTTCAAACCTTCCGGGCGCAGCTCGTCGACCTCTGGGACGAGCTGCTCGTGTTGACCGAGACGGACGCCGATTTCCGCTTCCTGATGGATGGCCAGACGGTCGTCATCGACGACTACCTCGCCATTCGCCCGGAGGCTCGCCCCCGCCTCGATCGCGCGGTCCGCGAGGGGCGCATCGAGGTTGGCCCGTGGTACACACTGCCCGATGAGTTCCTGGTCAGTGGCGAGAACCTCGTCCGCAACCTGCAGCGCGGGCTGGCATCGGCCGCCAGCCACGGCGCATCGCTGCGGGCAGGCTACCTCCCCGATTCTTTCGGGCATGCGGCGCAGATGCCGCAGATCTACCGCCAGTTCGGGTTCGGCCATGCGGTCGTCTGGCGGGGCGTGCCGCTGGCGATCGACCGGCTCGCCTTCTGCTGGGAATCCCCGGATGGCAGCGAGATCCTGACCGCCTACATGGGGAATTCGTACTCGCACGGGGTCGACCTTCCGACGGAAGCGGCGGCCCTGGCTTTGAGAATCGAGGCCGCCGTGAAGGCGATGGCGCCATTCCGGCCGGCTCCAGATGTGCTGTTGATGAACGGCAACGACCACGTCCTCCCGCAGCGCAAGCTGACAGCCGCGATTCGCGCCGCCAACGACCGCCTCGGACCCATGCGGATCCGGCTGTCCGGACTGGGCCAGTATCTCGCCACCCTGACGGGCGACGACTGGCCCCGCTGGTCGGGCGAGCTGCGCTCCTCGGCGCGAGCCAACGTGCTGATGGGCACGCTCTCGGTGCGTATCCCTGACAAGCAGCATTACTTCGAGGCCGCCCAGGCGGTGGAACGGATGGCCGAACCCCTCGCGGCGCTCAGCGGAGTCGACGCCATCGGGCTGCTCGACCAGGCATGGACCTTGCTGTTGCAGAACGCCGCCCACGACACCGTGTGCGGCTCAGGCATCGACGCCGTGGCCGAGGAAGCCCGGCTTCGCAGCGAATCGGCGCACCAGATCGCGGTCGCCGTCGCGGCCCGGTGCCTGCCGCGCCTGGCGGGCGACGGCCAGGTCTGGAACCCGAGTGCCTTTCCTCGTCGCGGCCTGGTCGAGGTCGAGCTGGAAGGAACGCCCGCCGGGGCGCAGGTAATCGGTGAGGAGGTCGCGACCGAGCCTGTGCACTTTCGGTTTCCGGCTGCGGAGGTGGGCCGGGTGCACGCGGTCTTGGACGAGCGCCGAATCGCCAGCGAGGTCATCGCCACCGTCCACGCGGTTCGACGCGGGAAGACGGTCCGGGTCACGGTGGAAACGGAGTCGGTCGGACCGGGGCATGACCTGGCGGAAGCCAGGCTCACCGTCGAGCGGCTCGCCAATGAACCAGGTGTCGACACGATCGAGGTGGAGGTGCATCGCCGCCCTCGACGTCGGGTGCTGCTGGAGACACCGGTGCTCGACGGTTCCTCGGTGGCATCCCTTAAGCCTTCCCGGCGGGAACCGGAACCGGCGCCAGCGCGTGCCGACGGGACGACGATCGAGAACGGTCACCTCCGGTGCTCGCTGACAGGGCTAGGCACGCTTGTGGTTGAACACAACGCCACCGGGCTCGCCTACCATGGGCTCAACTCGCTGATCGATGAGGGCGATGCGGGGGATGAGTACACCTTTTCACCACCCGGCGCCGACCGGGAGCGGGGTCGTATCCAGGGCGTCGCCGGACCGGCGGTCCGAGAAACCGGTCCATTGCGTGCCTCACTCGAAACCCGGTTTCAGTACTGGGTCCCGGCCGGACTTGGGGCCGATCGCCAGCATCCAGCGGCGACGGAGGTTCCGCTGGAGGTTCGCGTAGCTATCAGCCTCGAGCGCGACGTCCCTCGCCTCGATATCACGATGGAGGTCGTCAACCTGGCGATGGATCACCGCCTTCGGGCGCGCTTCCCCACCCCCTTTCCGATCACCCACTCCGACGCGGACACCGCATTCCATGTGACCCGCCGGCCGGCGATTCGGCCACGGCAGGACCCCGGCGCGCCGGAGTTGGAGCTGCCAACCTATCCCTTGCGGTCGTTTGTCGACGTGAGCGGGGAGGCCGGCGGCATGGCTCTCATCACCCAGGGGCTCCACGAGTACGAGGTGCTTCCCGGCCCACCGCCAGAACTGGCGCTGACCCTGCTGCGATCGGTTGGCTGGTTATCCCGGGATGACCTCCGCTTCCGGACGGGCCATGCCGGTCCCCCGATGGAGACCCCCGGGGCGCAAGTGCCCGGTCCGCACCGCTTCCGCTACAGCCTCCTCTTTCATGAGGGTGATTGGGAGCAGGGAGGAGTCTGGCGCGCTACCGAGTGCGCGCTCCTCCCCATGCAGGTGGGACGGGGCGAACCGGTGGTCGGCGCCGCTCCCGTGATCGAGATCGAGCCCGCCTGCATCCAGATGACCGCCTGCGTGCCGCGCCCCGATGGCTATGAGCTGCGACTCGTGAACGCCTCCGGCCAGGCCCATGACGCGCTGGTCCGCATCTCCCCGGCACCGGCCGAGGTTCGCCGGGTCACGCTCGGAGGGGATTTCCAGACGTCCTTCGCGCATAAGGGAGGGCTGATCCGATTGCCTCTGCGGCGCTGGGAGATCGCGACCCTTAAGGTGCAGCGGAGTCGGCCAGACCTGAGCGGAAACTAGCCGATCAGGCGGCGAAGGCCTTCTCGCGATTCATCCAGTGCGGCATCGCACTGAGCAACGCCGGGCCCTCGACCTGGGTTTTGATGACATACTCCAGCGCGCCAAGTTGCAGCGCGCGCTTGATCAGGGTCGGCTCGCTGAAGTTCGACATCACGACCACCGGGGTATTCCGGGTCTCATCCGAAGCGCGCAGCGTCTGGAGAACGAGGATGCCGTTCTGCCGCGGCATCATGACGTCGAGCATGATCACCTGCGGTTGCACGCGGACACAGAGGTCCACTCCGGAGACACCGTCGTTGGCGACGTTGACCTCGTAGCCGTTGCCACGGAACAGCGTGGCGTAGTAATCCGCGGCGGCCTGGTCGTCCTCGATGATCACGAGTACGCCGGCCTTGCCCTCCCGGCGCTCCGGTTCGACCGGCGGTTCAGCCGAGACCGCGTCGAGCCCCTCGGCCGCGGCGGGCTGCTCGGGCTCGGCGACGGCGACATCAAACTGGGGATAGGCAGGCTCCGGGTCGGCGGCGGCCTCGACGGGCGTTTCCACCGGCGCCTCCGCCTGCGGCTCGGCCACAGCCTCGGTCGCGGCTTCAGCTGCCGGCGCTTCCGAGTCCGCCGCTGTTTCTTCGACGACAGGTTCCGCCTGCGCCCAGCTGGTGGTCGCCTCAGGTTTGGAGACTGCGGGGTAACGCGCAGGAGTCGCCGGGGTGGGCTCCTCGCCAAAGAGCATCGAGCGCATATCGGGACGCGTGGCAGCGGGGGGCTCAACTGCGACGACCGGCTCGGGCTCGAGCGCCGGCTCGGGTTCAGGCGCCGGCTCAGCTTCGGGCGCCGGCTCGGCCTGAGGCTCGTCGACGACGGGCTCGACCGGCTCGTCGGCCGGCTCCGGCTGTGTCTCAGGGGCCTGGTAGTCAAAGAGGCTCGGCGTCTCGACCACGGGCTCAGGCGTGGGGGCCACCGCCGGCTCGACGACGGCAGCGGCGGGCGGAGCATTGACGGCCGCGGCAGTCACGGGCGGCAAAGCGGCGGTGCCGCTCGGCGCCGGTTCAGCCGACTTGGGCTGAACGATCTTCTCGAGGTTGTCCAGGACCGACAGGCTGAAGCGGCGGCGCTTCGGCTTCCCGCGGCGCCCGGTCTCCTTTGCCTCCAACTCCTCGGTGGGGATAGCCGGAGGGGTGGCGTCGACCGTCGCCGGAATGGCCGGCTGGGTCGGGGCATCCATCGTCGGGCGGGCGGCCTCCGGAGCATTGGTGACGGCCGGGAATGGTTGCGGGAATGGGGCCGATCCGGCCGCTGGGTATCCCATCGGCATCGGCTGCCCCTGGCTGGAAGCGAACGGTGCGGGTGAAGAAGGCGGCACATAGGGCGCCGGACTGGTTGGCTGCGGGCCGAACGGTGACCGATTCGCGCCGGCTGGGTAGGCCCAGGGAGCCGATGGTGGGGCGGGCGGAGCGGGCGGAGCACCCCATGGCGCAGGCTGCGGCGCATAGGTGGGCGGCTGCATGGGCGGCTGACTCTGGCCCGGCTGGCCGGTTCCGGTATTCGGATTCCAGCCAGTGGGGACGGGTGGCGAGTAGAGCGGCGGCCCCGCCGGCGGGATGCCGGCCTTCTGCAGGGCTGACCCGAGGTTACGGGCGTAGGAGCGCCCGCCCTTGACGGGCGGTAGCCCGCCGGACTCGGCCGGCGCCTCCTCGGCGATGGCCGCCGAGATCTGTCGTTGGGACCGAGCCGGTGAGGTGGAGACGCTTGCGCGGGCGGTCACCAGGTCTCGCTCCAGCCGCTCGGTCCGCCAGCGGGCGACGAGCAATTGGATCACGGTCCAGCCCAATACCAGGGCAAGCAGCACGATCACCTTGTCCCGATTGGCAAAGATGAGGTGGCTGTAGGGGGTCAGGAAGTTGGTGAGACCGCTCATCGGGCGGCTCCGTGCCTGCGGATTTGACGGTTTCCGACAGGGGCGCGGAGGGGCTGGCTGTCGGCAGGCACGTTAGTAGAACGCCGAGTGGCAAAAAGCCTGTCACTCGTACTAAGCGGACGTTACCGGACCGTCACCGGCCGGGGTTCTAGCGCTCCGCCAGGCGGATGTAACCGTCGCGTAAGCGCGGCAGCAACTGGGCCAGGTTGATGGCCCAGCCGATGCCCACCACCCGGTCGGTGAAAATCCGCGGGTTTTCCGGGTCCCAGTAGGCGTCGCGAAACCGGGCAACGGTCGGAAACCGGAAGTCGTAGGGGACGCCGGCGACCCGGCCATGCCAGGTCCGTTGGCCTTCCGGCTTGTTCAACTCCTGGGCGACCGCCGCCAGGGTCAGGAACAGGACCGCGGCTCGGAGGAGCCGTCCTGGGCGGATCATCAGCCCCTGCTCATGACGCCATTCGCGGCCGTTGGATCGTAAATCACGCCTACTTATAATAGGGAGTCGCCGCCGGCCCCCTCGTGGCCCGTTCGTCTAGTTGGCCTAGGACGCTGCCCTCTCAAGGCAGAAATCAGCGGTTCGAATCCGCTACGGGCTACCACGCACTCCAGCCAATTGGCAGGCATCTAGGCCCGCTTGGGCAACTCTTGCACCGCCCACTTGTTGCCGTCGGGTCGCGGAAGTAGACAAACCTGCCCCCACGACAAGTTCTCGACGTTGCTCACGTCGACGCCCCGATCAGCCAGCTGGGTGTGGGCCTCCTCAATGTCGGCCACGACCATCTGGAGGCCCTCGAGCGAACCCGGTTTCATGGTCGTCAGCCCCGTGCCGATATAGATCGAGCACGCCGACCCGGGCGGCGTTAGCTGGACGAAGCGCAATTTCTCGTTGACCTGCTGATCGTGGTCAGCGTGAAGGCCAACCTTTTCCGTGTAAAAGGCCTTGGCACGGTCTACGTCCGATACCGGCACCGCGACGAGCTCTAGTTTCCAGTCCATCAAAGGTCCCTCCAGGGGTTGCTTCTACCCGTCCGTCCCATTCGTCAGTATGCGTGTCGCAAGGCTAGACGCCGATGTCCTTGCGGACGAACCGCAGCGCGCCGAGGCCTAACGCCACCGCGGCGGCGGCGACCAGTCCCAGGATCGATGTGAGCTGCAACCCATGCAGGAGCGGCGTGCCGTAGTAGTAAAAGGGGGACAGATGGAGCGTCGGGTCCGGCCACCGGAGTTCTGGCCCGATGAAGCTGATGAAGAACCAGATCAGCAGCAGGAAGCTCAGCAGCCCGGTGTCGGCCGCGGTTCGAAGCCACCCCGACGCCAGGTAGCCGATCGCGGCGACGAGTAATCCGAGAGGGATCATGCCCAGCGTTGCCGCCGCTAAATTGCCCGGGTCGAGCTTCAGCCCCGTGGCCGTTGCGGCCAGGGCAGAGGTGAGCAGGGTGATCGCGGCAATGACGATGGTGGCGGAGGCCATCGCGGCGAAGCGACCCAGCAGCACGGCGAGGCGCGGCTGCGGAGTCGCGAGCACCAACTCGAGGCGGCCGTCCTGCTCGTCGGCAGACCAGCCGTTGACCTGGGTCACGACGAAGGCCATCAGGAACAGCGGCAGGAGCACAAACATCGCGCTCAGAAACCCGGCGTTGAGGCTGGCGTCGCCGCCGCCAATGTTCTTGATCAGTGTGAGGACCGTCGGCGAGCTGGCGAACAGCGAGGAAAGCCTCGCTTCCATCTGCTGGATCACGACAACCATCCAGGAGGCAAACCCAGCGATGCCAAGCGTCCACCAGAGTGTGGGCATCGCGATGGTCCCGATGCTGCGGGCGTAGACCGAGTGGAGCGACCAGTCTCCCGTGGGCAGTGCTCGACTCCCTCTGTGTTCCACCACTGGGAGCCAGCGAGGCAGGGTTACCGTCCCGCCGACGTCACGGCGAGCGAAGAGCCAGACCCCCGCGCCGCTGAGGAATAGGGCCAGTGCCAGCAGGAAGACCATCGCACCGCCATTGGCGCCGTAACTGGGGACCAGGGGCTTGCTCAGGTTGTAGTAGTAGATGGGCGACAGACGGGAGATCCAGGCGGCGTTGGGAATGACGCGGTGGACCATGTCCAGCACGATGAAGAGGAGGAGCAGGCCTGCCGTCCAGCCGGCCGCCGAGCGTCCCTCCTGGGTGAACTGCGAGATCAGCAACGCCAGAGCGCCGATCACTGCGCAGACTAGCGCGAGGTTCAAGCCGAAGAGCAGGCCCTCACCGAGACTGAAGTCGCCGTTGAACGTCCTGCCGCCCGCAAACGCCAACACCCCGATCAGGATGCCCATGCCGAGCAGCGCCGTCCCCAGTGCCGCCAGCTTCTCCAGTGCGACGCGCAGCCTCGGTTGCGGAAGTGAGAGCAGCACATCCAGCGAACCGCGCTCTTCCTCTCCGCGCAAAAGGCGGCTGGCGGCGAGAAGCGGCCAGACGGCGATCAGAAAAATGAAGATGCCGATCTTGAAGGTCGCATAGCCCCCGACCGTGTCGACCGCGACCACATCGGCATTCCAGGCAAACGTACCGGCCAGGCTGACCAATTGCTCCCGTGCCTGCGGCGTCGTGAGCAGGGTGGCCACGCTCGCCATCGGCGAAACGACCACCAGACCCATCCCGATGCCCCAACCCAGGATCGGGACCCGGTAGTCGCGGAGGGTCTTGAGGAAAATGCTCCTAAGCCACATCGTGAGCTTCCCTGGGCCGGGGACTATCCGCCTCGTAGTAGCGCAGGAAGATGTCCTCGAGGCTCGGCTCATGGCTGGTCAGCGAGAGCACCGGGTAGCGCGCGGCCGCCTTGATCACGGCGTCCGCGGGTCCCTGCATTCCCAGACGTACTCCGTGCCCATGATTCAACGTCTCCACCTCCAGCACACCGTCCAGCCGTTCGAAGGTGTCGACGGGAACTGCCTGGGCGAACGCGATCGTGATCTCGTAGCGCTTGATCGCCGTCACCTCGGCCATCCCGCCGATGCGCACAAGTCCTCCGTCGCGGATGATGCCGACCCGCGTGCAGGTCTTTTCGACTTCACTCAGGACGTGCGAGGACAGAAAAACGGTGCGCCCGTCGTCACGGGCTTCTCGAACCATCCGATCGAACTCCTGCTGGTTGAGCGGATCCAGTCCGCTGGTCGGCTCATCGAGGATGAGCAGGCGCGGGCGATGCATGAAGGCCTGGATCAAGACGACCTTGCGCTTGTTGCCGGTGGAATACTGGCGAAACCTGCGGCTGGTGTCGAGGTCGAAGCGCTGGATCAACTGCTTGAGAAAGGCGTGGTCCACCCCTCCGCGCAAATGCGCGAAGTACTCGAGAATCTGTCCGCCAGTCAGATTGGGATCGAGAGCGGGCTCCCCCGGCATATAGCCGATGAGACGCTTGATCTCCAGGGATTGCTTCCAGCAATCGAGCCCGGCGACTCGCGCCGAGCCGGCGTCGGCGCGCAGCAGGGCCATCAGCACTCGGATCGTCGTCGTCTTGCCGGCGCCGTTGGGGCCCAAGAAGCCGAATACCTCACCCTCCTCGACCGCGAACGAGACCTCGGCGATGCCGCGCTTGCCCGCGTAGCTCTTGGTCAGTCGTTCCACCTCGACGATTGGTGCCATCTATATCTCCCTTTTCACCCGAACCAGAAACGTAAGGTCGGCGCATCCATCAGCGTCAGCGACTGTTTCGGAATTCCAAGGATCCGTTCGAACGCCTCCGTGAAGCCGGCGACAGTTCGCTGCACTACCTCGAAGGTCACGGTACCGTCCTGTCGCGCCATAAAGAGATCGACCGCCTGCTCCTGAAAGCCCTGCATCAACGACACGAGCACCGTCGCCGCCTCGTCGGGGGAGACGACGCGGAAGGCGCCCTCCTCGATGCCCTGCTGGATGACCGACGAAAGGAGCGGGACCAGGAGGCGCACCGTCATCCGGCGGAGCTTCTCGCGCACGATCGCGTTGCTATCCGAGTTCCAGACCTCGGTGATCGCGACGACCAGCTCCTTCCGCTGGGCCTTCCAGCCGGCGATCCCGGCGAACACCCGCTCCAGCCGTTTCAGGGCCGGCAGGTCCGGATCGGCCAGGATGGGGGCCACGGCGGCCATCCCGCCCTCGGCGAACCGTTCCACGACCGCCTCCAGCAGCGCCAGCTTGGAGCCGAAGTAGTGGTAGAAGGCCCCCTTTGACGCCTCAAGCTCGTCCATCACATCCTGGACAGTCATCGCCTCGTAACCCTTTGCCTGGATGAGGCGCTGGGCCACATCCAGGAAGGCCTCTCGGCGGACTGTGTGCAAGGCCGGATTCAGCGTCCGGGGCATCCCGTCTACCATAACCGACCGACCGACCGTCGGTTTGTTATTGGCTAGCGCTGGCGGCGGTCATGCGATGGGAGGATGCCCGGATCCACGCCACTGGTGTTCGGCCGACGCCCGCTGGTCGGCACCGCGCCGCCATTCTGCGGTGGAAAGAGCCGCAGGAGATCGGGTCCGGCGAGCCCCCGCTGGTAGATCCGGTCCATGATCTGTGGCCGGATGCCGGTGGGCGCCAGCCGGGTCCAGCCTCGGGCGCTGGCGCCAGATCGGGCGGCCTCCGACACGAAGACCTCTTGCAACGTGATGGCCTGATCCTCCATGCCGACCAGTTCCGCAATGCTGATCACCTTGCGAGTCCCGTCAACCTGCCGGCTGACGTGGACCACGAGGTTGATCGCCGCCTGGATCTGTTGCCGGATCGCCCGGACCGGAAGATCGATTCCCGCCATCAGCACCAGCGTCTCGAGCCGGGAGAGCGCATCCCGCGGACTATTGGCGTGGATCGTGGTCATCGCGCCGTCGTGTCCGGTGTTCATCGCCTGGAGCATGTCCAGGGCTTCACCACCGCGCACCTCGCCGACGATCAGGCGGTCGGGGCGCATGCGAACCCCGTGTCGAACTAGCTCACGAACGGTCTTTCCCTTCTCCCCGGCGGGGAACGACTCGAGGCGGCAGACGTGACCCTGCTGCAGCCTCAGCTCAACGCACTCCTCGATGGTCACGATGCGTTCGTTGTCGGGCACGCTTGCCGAGAGACCATTGAGCAGGGTCGTTTTCCCGCTGCTGGACCCTCCCGAGATCAAGAAGTTGGCTCGCGCCAGCACGCAGGCTTGCAGGAAGCTGGCGGCCTCCACCGAGAGGCTGCCAAACCTGATCTGGTCGTCGATTGCGATCGGGCGGGGCGAGAACTTGCGGATCGTCACCATGGGGCCGTCGACGGCGACCGGCGGGAAGACGACGGTAAGGCGAGAGCCGTCTGGAAGCCGGGCCTCGAGCACCGGATCGCTGACGTCCAGCGGACGGCCAGCGCCGGACAGCATCGCATCGATCGCCTGGAGCAGGTGGTTTTCGTCTTCGAACTGCCGGTCGGTGAGCAGGAGTTGGCCGTCTCGCTCGACATAGATCGTGTCGGGGCCATTGACCATGATCTCGGTCAGCGTGGCGTCTCGCATGAGGGGCGCGATCGGGTCGAGAACGTCGGGCGGTTCGGCCGATCGAAGGGGTTTGTACGGGGTCACGATCATGGCCCTAGTCTCGCGGCTACCGGGAAAGGGCGCTATCCGCCGAATGGCGGGCTTCCAACGGCCATCCGGCCCGATCTGATGAGGTCGCTTTCCGAGCTTTTAAGGCCGGGGTTGTCTGAGCAGGTCGCTTTGGGTGCGAAGGGCGCTCCAACCGAGAACCCCGGTAACCCCTTCCAGCCGATCCTTGATCGTCAGCCCGTGCTCATCGATCACGTACTCGAAGACGCCCTTGTCGTGATTGCTGGTCCGCATCTTGATGATGTTCAATGCCCGCCGCAGCTCCGAGCCGATCTCGAGATAGCGAAGCATGATGACGTTGTGGAAGAGGAACGACAAGCCGCCGATCGGCTCCGTCATCGGTCCCAGGGTGGTGGTTTCACTGGTGATCACGACCGAGGCGCCGGCCGCCCGGATCCATCCGACCAGGCTGCGGGAATAGGCGGGGAACCGTTCCGCCTCCCGGGCCGCAAACACCAGCTCCGCCAGGCTGTCGATCACCACCCGGCGCACTGCGCCCTTGCCGAGCTCCCGGCGCACGGCCGCCGCAATGGTATCGAGGTCCAGCTCGCCAATGGGGACGAAATGGATGGCCAGCTGCCCTGACTTCCAGGCGCCCTCCATGTTCCACCCGAAGCTGGTGGCCTTCCTGACGAGTTGCTCGCCGGTTTCCTGGAAGGACACGTAAAGGCAGCGCTCGCCTGATTCCAAGCCCTGGGCGATGAAGCGAAGCCCGAGGATGGTCTTGCCGGCGCCCGACGGTCCGAGGACGACGGTCGAATGCCCGGCCGTCATCCCGCCGCCCATCAAATCGTCCAGGCCGCGGACGCCACTGGAGACCGTCCCATTGGTCTCGACGGTCTGCTTGGGCGCCAGCGTTTCCAATCGGGGGAAGACCTCGAAGCCCGTCTGGCCAATCCGAAAGGAATGCTTGCCGACCAGGTGGTCACCCCCCCGCATCTTCACCACGCGCAGCCAGCGCCGGTCCACGGGCTCATGGGGCTCGTACGCGAGCTGGACAATTCCGTCCGCCAGGGAGAACTCGACCCCCCCTTCGATCTCTCCGGGCGTGTACTCACCCAGCAACAGCAGAACGGCATCGGTATGGGCGACGCGGCTCGCCAGCCTGTAGAGCGCACTCCGAAGGTCGTGCTCGCTGACGTAGTCACGCAGGGCTTTGGCACTATCGATCACGACCACGGCCGGCTTGGTCTCAAAGCACTTTTGGACCACCTCGGTGACAATCGGCTCGAGCCCGGCCTGTCCCGCTTCCGCCACCAGCTCGCCGAGGTGGATGAAGTCGACGCTCCGACCAAGGGCTTCCGGTTTGAAGAACTGGAAGGGCTCCAGGTGACGGACCAGCTTGGAATGCGGCTCGGACAGGGTCGTGTAGTAGAGGGCCTTGTGCTCGGGCGTGGCATTGGCGAAGCAGATCTGCTGGGCCAGGATGGTCTTCCCGCTGCCCGGGGCACCCGCGAGGACGACCAGGGCGCCCGGCTCCAGCCCGCCCCCCAGGACGACGTCGAGGTCCCGAATACCGGTTTTCAAGCGCCCCATGTCAGCGTCCATTGTTGCCGATGAGGTGAGCGGCCGCCATCAGGAGCTCGTTGGGGAGGAATGGCTTGCTCAAGACCGCATCGGCCGCGGTGGCCAGCTCGGGGTTGCCGCTAACGGGCCAGGATTGGGATCGTCGCGGTCTCTGGATCCGACCGCAGCCGCGTGATGAACTCCTGTCCGCCCATTGTCGGCATCATCATGTCTGTGATCACCAGATCGGGGCGCGCGATCTTGACGGACGCCCAACCGGACCCGCCGTGGCGCGCCTCGATGACCAGGTGGCCGGCGCCCTCGAAGATCAGCCGCATCAGGAAGCGGATGTCAGGCTCGTCGTCGACCACCAGAATTCGTGCCACCTAGTCCGGATCCTCCCGGTCGGCAGATGTCAGCAAGAACAGAAGAATAGTCCTCGCGGGCGCCTCATGGGTCGGAGGCTCGAGAGGGAAACAATATGGACGAGCTCGAGCTTGGCGAGAGGCCCAGAATCCCAGAACCGCTGATTTTCTCGAAGGAAGGTCCATGATCCTCCCGTGAAAAGAACGCCCTTATACCTGGTGTCCATCACAACGCTGGGACTCATCCTCGTCGCAAACTCCGTCACCGCGTTGGGATCCACCGCCCCCGGCCCCCCCACACCCGCGCCCACCGCCACACCGGCAGTCGGCGGAGCGCCCAATGGTGGCGGCGGTCCTCCCCAGGGCGACAGTTTCCCCTGGGTCTGGCACTGGTCGCCGGGGTGCTGGCGAGTGCTGGCGCCGTCGGGCTGGGCCGTGGCCTTCGAGGGCAGCACCGCCGCACGTAGTACGCTCGGCGAGCGGAGGTCAGGCTGACAATAAACCCGTTCGCTCGCCGTAGCTCTCCCGTTCGTCGTGCGGCAGGCCTGACTGCAGCCATCCTTCTGGCTGCCTGCGGTAATGCCCAGGCAACTTCAGTGAGCACGCACCCTTCGCCAAAAGGATCAGCATCCGCGTCCAGCGCCCCGACGGCTCAACCTAGTGAGCAACCAGCGCCCCTGATCGACCCGGGTCTCGACCTCCGGGCTGGTCCAGTCGACGTGCCACTCGAGCTGCGGATTCCAACGCTCCGGATCAGTGCTGCGATCCTGGCCGTGGGGATCACCTCGACGAATGTGATGGACACGCCCAAGGGTTCGGCCAACGATCCTGTTTGGCACGAGGCGTTCTGGTATCGAGGCTCGGGAATTCCCGGGAGCGCGAGCACGGTCACGATCGCCGGGCATGTTGATGACGTGCTCGGGCGACCGGCGATTTTCGCGCACCTCAATGGGCTCCGAGCAGGTGATGTGATCGTGGTCCACGACGCGCGTACCGACCTCGACATTAAATATGTCGTCACCGGGACGGCGACCTACACCATCCGTCAAACTTTGGAACCCACCGTTCTCGCGCAGATCTATGGGCCGGGGCCCGTCGCGGGGCAAGGTCCGCAACCATCGTCCGACGGCCTCTCCCACCTGACCCTGATCACCTGCACCGGAAACTGGGTCAACCACCTGGCAACCTACGATCACCGCTTCGCCGTCTACGCGGAGGGGGTCCCAGTGCCATCCCCGCGCCGCGGCCCGCACTCGCAACCAATTAGCTGACGCCCTACCCATCCAGCCCCGCAGTCGACGGACCACCAAACGCCGGTGGGCGCCCACCTCAGCAGCGAGCGTTCCCCTGGGCGGTCGTGACAGTCGTCGGTTTCGTTGCCAGCGCTGCCGCGGTCGGCCTCCGGCCGATTCTTGGCACGGAGCCCAGTAGCTCGTAGGGGCTTAGCCCTGACTCCTTTGGCTCCGCCTAGATGGTTTGTTTGTCGGCGGAACGACGCGCAAGGAGCCGCTGGCGGATCCCATAAACGGCGACCGTCCCAGTGCCGACGGCAAGAATCACCGCGGCCACGCCGGCCAGGATCGGGACCGTTTGGGCCGAGAGAAGACCGTAGCCGGTGGTGGCAATCCCCAGAAGCCCTGCCAGGACGGACACGGGAACGCAAAGCCAGATCGTCGCGGGTGTCACCCACGTCGTGCGCAGCGAAAGCCCGCCGGGCCGCGACCATATGATCGCCATCACGGTGTCCGCAACCGGGAGCAGGCGCAGCTGCGTCCGGTCCAGCGGCGGCGCGGTCACCGGTACGCGAGTAAAGCGGTTGGCCACCCCGGTGCAACGGAGCCGGCTCGCCCGACCTTCCCGAATGCTAAAAGGCCGGTCCGCTCCCGCAACCTTAGTGCCGCTCGGATTGATTTGGGCAGCGGCTGCACATAGAATCCGGCACCGATGCACGCCACCTGGCGATCGACCCTCCCGCTGCTGGCTTGCTTGCTCAGCGCCTGCGGACCCACCGCGAGCGCGATCGCGCACCCAGCACCGATGGCCACGCAGGCGGCTCGGACACCAACGCCGACCGTAGCGCCGAGCCCAACGACCATCGATGCCGGCTACGTCGCCGGCGAGTTAAGTGGTATCGAGGCGGCGATCCGTGCGGCCGACACTGATGGGCCCGAGTACGTGGCGCTCGGCCAGCGCCAACAACAGATGTATCACCTGCTCGCGACGCATCACGATTGGCTGCCCGCCGTACTCGCAGCGGTTTCCGCGCAGCTCGGGGGAATCATCCAGGCGAACCTGACCGCCGGGCAGCAGATCGACAGCCTGAACGGTGCCCGCAGCCAGCTTCCCCACTGGCGGATCATCGCGCCGCCGCCGCCCAGCGTTCTGCTGGGTTATTACCGGGAGGCGCAACAGGCCTACGGCATACCCTGGCCGTACCTGGCCGCCATCAATCTGATCGAGACCAACATGGGACGGATCCAGGGCCTGAGTTCCGCCGGGGCACAGGGCCCGATGCAGTTCATGCCCGCCACCTGGGCGAGCTACGGTCGGGGCGACGTCAACAACCCGCACGATGCCATCCTCGCCGCGGGCCGCTACCTGCAGGCCGCGGGCGCCGCGCGAAACCTGAGCAGGGCAATCTTCGCGTACAACAACAGTGATCTGTATGTGAGGGCCGTAACGCTTTACGCCCAGCAGATGATCGCTAACGAGCGGGCCTTCCTCGGTTACTACAACTGGCAGGTTTACGTGGCGACGACTGGCGGCGAGGTCCTCTTGCCCGAGGGATTCACGGGGTAGGCTGGGCGATCACCTCGCGCACGAAGGCCGCGACCCGATCCATGGCGTCGTCAAGGACAGGCAGCAACCCGTGGCCAACGCGGGGAAATGTGATGAGCCGGGCGTTCGGAAGCAGGTTTACCGACGTCTTGAGGAGGTCGAGCCTGGCAAACGGATCGGACTCTCCAGAGAGAAGGAGAACCGGGCTTTTGATCCTGGGCCAGTGTTCTGTCCGCAGCAGTTCCGGGTGCCCCGGCCGGTGCAGCGGGTAGCTGAGCAGCACCAACCCCGCGTAGCTTGTTTCGAGCGCCGCCATGCTGGCGACCCGTCCGCCAAACGAGTGCCCACCCGCGATCGAGCCGGCGGGCACTGCACTGAGGAATTCCGGAACCGCTCGCTCGGCCTTCGGCACACTGTTGCCGCGGCGGAGATTCACCGCTTCTGCCTCGAAGCCGCGGGACGCCAGCGCCTTGATATACGGCTTCATGCTCGCCGCCGTCCCCGCGGCACCGTGGCCGAGGTAGATCGTCGGAGTCGCCGAAGGCTTGCGTGCCACGCGCTAACATTAGCCGCCTATGGCACGCGTCCTGGTCGTCGAAGACGAACCGAACATCGCGTCCATCATCGTGTTCAAGCTCGAACGGGAAGGACACCAGGTCCGTTGTGAATCGAGCGCAAGGTTGGTGTTGCAGGCAGCCGAGGCGGAGCGCCCGGACCTGGTGTTACTCGATTCGACCCTCCCGGATGGCGATGCCTTCGAGCTCCTGTCCCAACTGGTTTCGCGCGCCGTGGTCGCGATGATGACCGAGTTTCGGGACGTCACCACCCCCGGGCGGGCACGGGCGGCGGGGGCAGTGGCCACCGTCGAGAAGCCATTCAAACCCACGCAGCTCGCCAGGTTGGTTGCCCAGCTGGCCCCGGCGGCCAGTACCCCATGATGACGGTCCTCGCCCGCAAGCAAGGAGCCGCCATCGTCATCCGCGATCGGGCGCTCGGGATCTTCACAGACAAGGGATTCACCCCGGTGGACTTCAAGGTCGAGCTTGCCATGAAGCTCGCGTCACGATTGAAGTACACGCCCGTGCTTCCCGCCCAGGACATGGAGGAACCGGACCTCCTCCGCTTCCTCGAGGACTCGACCCAGGCCTAGTCCGCACGACCGTCGGTACTTCGTCACGCCGCCGTGTAGCGGAGCGCTCGTCGAGCTTGCAAGCGTGGTCTGGACCCAGCGTTATCTCTGCGCAGTGAGCCTGGATCGGGAAACGGAGAACCTTCTTGCCAGCGGGCGGGCCGCGGAAGCGTTTGGCAACGTGCGCGAGGCGCTCGTCCGCTACGAGGCGGCGGTCAAGCTGGCCCCGAGTGAGGCGCTCCCGCGACTCCGGCTCGGCACCCTGTGCCATCGCGTTCGAGACTACGGTCGAGCGCGGGAAGTCCTCGACCAGGCGGCGGAGCTGGCGCCGGAAGACGCGCAGGTCGCGTTTCGTCTCGGGATGACGTGTGATGCCACCGGGGACCGGGAACAGGCCAAGACGGCCTACACCCGAACCATGCTTCTCGCCCCCAGCTCCTGGCAGACCTGGTACCTGATCGGCCGGGATCACCGCCACCTCGGTCATACGGATGTGGCCCGGACTGCCTACCTCCGTGCGCTGAACGAGGCCCCGGAAGAGCCTGAGATCCTGGGCGAGCTCGGGACGCTGTTCTGGGAGAACGGCCGGCGAGACGACGCCTTCCCCTACCTGGAGCGGGCAGCGCAGGCCTGCCCCACGGACCCCGGTCTGAGCCTGCAACTCGGCCTGGCTTATCTCGAACGTGACGATCTCATCGCGGCGCAACGCTGGCTGACCGCCGCGAAGCATCTCGATCCATCGGATCGACGGATCGATCTCGGGCTCCAACAGCTGGCGCTCCGCAAGAAGAGTGGCCGGCGTCGCAAGCGCGCCGCCTGACGCGCCCCTCGCCCCATTAGTTAGATGGCCCGTAAGCCCACGCTGTTAGCCTGCGGTCAGGAACAAAAACCGCCCCCTCCTCCCCCACAAGAGGCCGCCTCCCAGCGGCCTTTTTTCATGCTCCCTGGCGGGCCTCCGCATCGGCCCAGCGCGGCGCCGCGAGGTCGGTCGTCAGGATCTGTTCCTGGGCCAGGATCCGTCGGAGAATGGCGACCGAGGAGGCGTAGGTGGAGTCCATCCCGTAATAGGAAAGACCGCGCGCGCCCAGGGTTCGCGCCTGCGTGTACGGCGTATCCGATGCGTAGTGCAGGACCCCGAAGTCGAAGGGCAGCTTGGTGAAGTTGATGTTGTCTCGCATCGGGTAGCGGGACGACTCCGTCGTCTCGTAGAGGGCGTTGAGGTAGGGGCCCGCTTCCATCTCGACCACGGTGAAGCTTTCGCGGTGGTAGAAGTCCAGGTAGCCTCGGTTCTGGAGGAAGGTCCCGCGTACGGTGACCGCCCGCTGGTTGTCCAGGGCCGAGCCGTAGACGAGGAAGGGCGCGACACTGCTGAAACTGAAGCAATTGTCGAGCCAGTAGGTGTTCTCCGAGTGCTCGTCGTACACGACGTTGGAGATCATGATGTCCCCGATGCTCGCGTTGAGCGTGGCGGCCTTGCCGAGCACGTAGACGCCGCGCAGGGTCTCCACGCTCTGCGCCACCTCGCGCAGCACGTTATAGGCGCCCAGGCCTAGCGGATAGTTGATGTTGATGACCACGGCGGAGCTCTGTTTCATCGTGGCCTCCGACGGATTGCCAAGCCGCGGATCGAGGTCCCCGGCATGGAGACGGTCGAGAATGATCACCTGGGCGGCGAGATCGAGCCCGGCGCGGCTGGGCAGATGGTAGATGCCGCGCTCTTCTTCTTCCTTCGACCGCTGGGCGCGTCGGGGCTGTGAGTCGTCCGAGGGCGCGTAGAAGGCGCGGGCTGCGAAGTAGAGGAAGTTATCCCAGCTGCCGCGGGTCTGTCCCTGACGCAGCTTGCGAAGCTCGGGAACCAACTCGAGGTCATTGCCCTGCTCGATGTGCTCGACAATCTCCTTCTGATGCCGTCGGGCCGAGCCGCTCAGCAGATTGACCACGCTGTGGGTGTTGCTGGAGATGAAGTAGATCGGGCGATCGCAGACTCCCTGGGTCTGCAGCAATGCCTCGATCGGTTGCCACCAGCGTCGGGTCGCCTTCACGTAGCCGACCTGGGTGCCGCCCAGCATGCGGACGGTGAAGCTCTTCTCCTCGGCCTGGATGTGACGGAGCGGCGCGGCGAGATCGCCCCAGATGTCGAGGAGGCGCAGGCTGTCATCTTCAGAGATTCCGAGCCGCTCCAGCACGCCAAATTGCGCCGCGGTCGAGTCGATGTCCGTCAGGTCTTCGGCACTCAGCAGGCCATGGAGCTTGTTCCACTCGATCTGCAGGGCGACCAGCTGAGGCACGACATCGTCAACATCGGAAAGGCTGGCGATGTACACGGCGAGGGTGCCCTTGCCATCGAAGTAATAGCGGCGCCGGCGACCCGGGGCGCTCTGCATCTCCCAGCTTTCGACGTCGACGTTGAGCGCCCGCTTGAAGACCTCCGCCGACTGGCCCAGCACGATCCGACGCACGCTGATGATGCTCGGGGGTAGCCGGCGCAGCGCATAAATCAGCGCGCCCGTGTCGGGCTGGACGGAGCCGGCCTTCGGATGCAAGCTCGATGACATGCCGATATGCGACTGCTCCAGGACCTTGAGCTTGGTCTCGCCCGAACTCCGAAGCAGCGTCGCATAGGTCCGCGTATACAGCTCGACCGCATCGCGGCCCGGTCCCAGCTCACTGTCACCGGCTCCGAAGGCCATTTCCGGTATTATCCCGCCCGGCGCCGAAAGCCTGCCGGTAACGGTGCGTGGTCTATTTACATCTCTTAACGAAATTTACTTGCTGGTGGAGGGTATCGCCCGTACCGTGGGCATGACCGACCATCCTGACCAGTCGGAGGAACCCATTCCACTCATGTACGAAGCCATTCAAACCGAAACGCAACGCACGACCCTTCGCGTGATGGCGACCCGTGCGCAGGATGCCCAGCGCAAGCTGCACCTGTATGCCCTCGATCGAATCCTCTGGGCTCTCGAGGACCTGAACCTCAGCGATCGGACGATCGTCCCCGCCACCATTGCCGAGGAGCTCCTCAGTTTCGGCGTCCCGTATACGCCCGACGTCAAGATCCCGGACCTCATCGAGCTGGTGTTCACCGCGCAGGAGCGCTACATGAACGTCGAGCCCGACGAGATCAACCGGGTCCCGACGATCGAGGAGCTGGAAGCCTACTTCGAGCAGTCGCGCGTCGCCTGACTTTCGAAACGACGAAGCCGCCCGAGCCCTCGGGCGGCTTTTTGTTTTTCAGGGGCCTGCCTATAATGCGATCACCTTTCGGATGGGGAGGTGGGAGCCAGCCAGTTCGCACAAGTCAAAAACGCCGACAGGTGGCTCGCCGTAGCGAGCTGAAAAGGGAAGCCGGTGCAAATCCGGCGCGAACCCGTCACTGTAACCGGGGAGTCAGGGATCAGATCCACTGGGGCACGCGGCCCTGGGAAGGAATCCCGTAAGACGTCGATCCGGAGCCAGGAGACCTGCCTGTTGGGGACCACGACCCTCTTCGAGGCTGAGAGGGAGGTGCCAGTGTCTCTCGATTCCTGGCCACTCCGATCGGCCTCCAGTTGCCATCAATGCTCTGGAGGTTTACATGAAACGATTCACGTTGGCGAGCTTGATCACCGTCCCGGCGCTGCTGCTGACCTCGGTCGGCGCCGCCGCCCAGGGGACCCAGACCCTCAATGCGCAACGAGCGCTGCAATGGCTTCAATGCACCCAGCAGCAACCGTCGGGGCAGATCGGCCCCAACGCCGACAACCCCGTTGCGCGCTCGGCAGAGCTTGTGATCGGTCTTGCCGCCGCCGGGCAGGATCCTTCGGCGTTCCAACACAACGGCTTCTCGGTCGCCGACTACTTGAAGTCCGCGGTCTCCACCGACGTCGGAACCAATGGGACGTTGCTGATGGCCCGCGCGCTCGAGCCGGGCACCGGCAGCACGGCCACGGTCGTTGCCCAACTAACGGCCGCCGAGGCCCTCACCGGTCCGAGCGCAGGGGAATACGGTGGGGATATCTTCAGCGACGCGCTCGCCATCCTTGGGCTCCATGCGGCGAAGCAGTCGATCGACGCCAACGCCGTGCGGTTCTTGCGCTCGAAGCAGGACGCCGATAAGGGCTGGAGCTTCGACAACGCCCAGTCCGGCAGCGACTCGAACACGACAGCGCTCGTCCTCCAGGCATTGATCGCCGGGGGCGTGACCCCGGATGACAGCGCCATCACCAATGGGCTCGACTACCTGAAGACGCAGTTCCAGAATGGTGGTTTTGTCTTCTCGACTCAGTACGGCACGACCCCGGATGCTCAGTCCGATGACCTTGCGATCGAGGCGCTGCTGGCGGCCAATGTCGCGACCAGTGACGCGTGGTCGGCGTCCCTGGGCTCGGCGCAGAGTAATCTCGCCAGTCTGCAGATCGCGAGCGGGCCCGATGGCGGCGCCCTGGCGGGATTCGACAAGCTGATGGCCACGACGCCCGCCGTGGGGGCCTTCCTCCTACAGCCGCTCACCGCAACGGCGGCGCGCGAGAGCCAGCTGGCCCTGCTTTCCTGCCCGGCCGCGGTGGTCGCCTCCACCGCCGCCACGCCAGCAACGCGCCTGCCCCAAACCGGCGGAGCAGCTGGGCTGCCGCTGCGGCCGGTCGTCTTCGCGCTGGCACTGTTCCTGGCCGCCGGGGCCCTCTTGCGGCGACGAACGAACTGAAGACGATCAAGCGCATCGGCGGGGCCGTCGGACTCGCGTTAGCGGCCCTCTCGCTCATGCATGCCTCGGCGCACGCGTCGACGCATCGAGCAGCGCTGGTCGTCGAGCATGGCTCCTCCTGGGGCGGTCCGCATCTGATCTGGAAATGCGTCGAGTTCGCGCAGGCGACGATCAGCGGGATCGCGCTCCTGGAACTGGCCGGTGTCAACTCGGGGCAACCCCCCCAGGTGTATGACTGGGGCGGCGGCGCCATCACAGTTTGCCAGATCAACGGAGAGCCTCGCCAGGTGCCGGACCGCTGTTTCGGTCCCGTCTCGGGACCGAACTGGTCGGATTGGCGGGCAACGCCAGCCGGGTGGACCCCGCGCAACTCCGGCGCGGCCGGCTATCAGGTCGGCGATGGCGATCTCGAGGGATGGACGTACGCGGCAGGGTTCGGAAGCCGACCGCCATCGGTGACCTTCAGCCAGGTCTGCCCCCCAGTTGCCCCGCCCGCTCCCGCGGCGACCGCAACGCGTCGGCCCGCTCTCACCGAACAGCCTGCCGTGCCAGTCCGCGCAAGTGCAACAACGATGCCAGCGCCCACGTCGACGCCGCCACCGACGATCGAAGCCCTGGCCCCGCCCGCCTCGCCAACACCCCAGGCCAGACTCGCCACGACCTCGACCTCTCGGCCAACACCGCCGCCGGCGTCGCTGGCGCCCCTCCTCGTGCTGGGCACGATGATCGCGTTTCTTTCAGGCCTCTTCGCGTGGAATCTGCGGAGGCGGGGATCATGAGCCTCAACCCGCTCGCCTGGTGCGCCTGGGCCGTGGCCGCCCTGGCCGTCGCCTTCGTCGATCGAAATCCATACCTGCAACTGGTGTTGCTGATGGTGATCCTCAATGTGTGGCTCCCATACCGAGGCCGCGCGACCGGCGGCTACTGGAAAGTCGGCACCCTGCTGGCGGTCACGCCGATCGTCTTCAGCGTGGCCCTGAGCCGATTCGGCCAGCATGTCCTGTTCCGCCTGCCGGACATCCCGATCCTTGGCGGGCGCTGGACGCTCGAAGCGCTGGTCTTTGGTGCGTCAACCGGCGCGGCGCTGCTGCTCGTGGTCGCCGTCTTCGGCGTTCTGCAGACGACTGTGCGCAGCGCCGACCTGGTCTCCCGGCTGCCTCCCTTCCTCTATCGCGCGGGCACGGTCTTCGTGCTGGCGGTAGCGTTCGCTCCACAAACCGTCGCCGCGGTCCGCTCGATCAGTGAGGCGCGCCGCCTCCGCGGCCAGCGCAGCGGCTGGCGAGCGGCCCCCGCCCTCCTCGTTCCGCTCCTGCTGACGACCCTCGAACGAGCGATGCAATATGCCGAGTCCCTCGACGCTCGGGGGTACGGCAGCCGCCACCGCTCGCGATATCAACGGGCAAGCTGGCAGCCGGCGGATCACCTCGTCCTGGCCGCGTCCACCGTGTCGCTCCTCCTCGTGATTCTTTTGCCACCCACGCCCTACATGCCGTACCAGGGCCTGGTTCCACCCTTCCCGACGCTGGTCGGCTTCGGCGCCGTTCTCCTGCTCGCATTCCCGGCCCTTCTGTTCGCCACGCGGCGGGAGCATCATGTCGCTGATCTCGTTTGACAGCGTCACCTATCACTATCCCGATGCGCAGGCGCCGGCGCTGTCCGACGTCAGCGCGCAGGTCGAGCCGGGCCAGGTGATCCTTCTCCGGGGACCCTCCGGCAGCGGCAAATCGACGCTGCTCCGCTGTCTCAACGGCCTCGTGCCGCACAGCACCGGGGGCCGCTTCGCCGGCCGCGTCCAGGTTTGCGGCCTCGATACGCGGGATCATCCCCCGCGAGTCCTCGGCGCACGCGTCGGATTTGTCTTTCAGCATCCCGATGCGCAGTTCGTCCTCGAGGATGTCGAGGCTGAGCTCGCCTTCGGTGTCGAGAACCAGGGCCTGCCGCGGCCACTGATGCGCAAGCGGATCGAGGAGGTGCTCGACCAGGTTGGGATCGCCGCCCTGCGGCGGCGACGGATCAAGACCCTGTCCGGCGGTGAGCGCCAGCGGGTCGCCATCGCCGCGACGCTGGTGATGCATCCAGCGGCGATTGCGCTCGACGAGCCGACCTCGCAATTGGACCCGCAGGCCGCCGAAGACGTCCTCCAGGTGATCGCGCGACTTGTCGCCGAGCTTGGCATGACCACCCTGATCGCGGAACACCGGGTGGAGCGCGTCGCCCCCATGGTCGACCGCATCTGGACCCTGGATCGCGGTGCCCTGACCGACGAGGAGCCTCGAACGGCACTCGCGAATGGTGGCGCGCGGCCGCCCGTGGTCGATCTCGCGCTGCGTGGCGGATGGGCCCCGCTCCCACTGGGACTTCGAGAGGCGCGCGCCCACGCCGCTCGGCTTCCCCACCGCGATGCGCCGCAGCCCGAGGTGGCGCCCGTCGGACCGGTGGTGGTCCGAGCCGAGGGCGTCACGCACGCCTACGCGGGACATTCCGCGGTCTCGGGCGCGTCGTTGGAGCTGCGCCGCGGGGAAGTCGCGGTGTTGATGGGTCGCAATGGGTGCGGCAAGACCACGCTCCTGAAACTGCTGGCCGGCCTGCTGAGGCCCGACCGGGGCCGGGTGCAGGCGGACCGACCCGTCGCGTACGTGCCGCAGGATGCGGACATGCTGTTGTTCGCTCCGACGGTGCGCGAGGAACTGCGTGACGTGACCCCGGACCTGACCCGGCCGTTCACCGCCTGGCTCGACCGCTACCCACGCGACCTGAGCAGCGGTGAGCGGCAGCAACTCGCAATCGCGGTGGTCGCCGCCCGGACCGACGTGCTGCTGCTCGACGAGCCCACCCGCGGCCTTGATCCAACCATCAAGCAGGCGCTGACCGCCTTCCTGCAAACCAGGGCGACGGCGGGGGCCACCGTGCTGGTCGCCACGCATGACGTGGAATGGGCGGCCCGCACCGCCGGGCGGGTGTTGCTGATGGCGGATGGGGAGATCTACGCCGATGGTCCCCCTCGGGTCGTGCTGAGTGACTCGCTGGTGTTCTCGACCCAGGTCAATAAGTTGATCGGGCGCGGTTGGCTTCTTCCTGAGGAGGTCCCGGTTTGATCGCGCGCCTGAAACCGGCGGTGGAGCATGCCGTGCTCCTTCTGGTCTCGGCCGCCGGCCTAGCCGTGTTCCTCGCGCCGCTCCGGTTGGGCACGGCCTCGAGTCAGTCCGTCACCCTTTTCGGCAGCCTGGTGGCCGTCTCCGCGATCGTCGTGGTCGGCGTCGCGCTCCAGACTCGTCACCTCTCGGCTCGCCTGGTCGCCGTGCTGGCGGCATTGATTGCGGTTGATGCCACCGTCCGGCTGGTCCTGGTCATTGGCCTGCTCGGCTTCTCGCCAATCTTCTTTCTCATCATCGTGGCCGGCTACGTGATGGGCCCGAGCTTCGGTTTCGCGATGGGGGCCATGACGCTCTTGGTCTCGGCCTTCCTCACCGCCGGCTTCGGACCCTGGCTCCCGTACCAGATGCTCGGCGCCGCATGGGCGGGAATGGGAGCCGGCTACATCGGAAGCCTGGCCCCGCGACTCGGCGGTCGCCCGGCGATTGCGGCGCTCGCCCTCTATGGGCTCGGCTGTGGATTCGCTTTCGGCGTGCTCCTCGATCTCTGGGAGTGGCCCACCCTGCTGGGCGCGGCGTCATCGCCGATCAGCTGGGCTCCCGGCCTACCGCTGGCTGGCATCATCCAGCGTTTCGGCGCTTTCTACCTGGCAACCTCCCTTGGTTACGACGCGTTTCGGGCGGCTGGCAACCTCCTCCTGATCGCCTTGCTGGGACCGGCCGTCATCGTCGCCCTGGCGCGCTTCAAGCAACGCTTCCTGGTTGCGTGGACGGGCCCCGCTAAAGTACGAGATGATGTCCGATCTCCAGCCTGAACACACGACGGCCGACCTCGAGCCTGACGCCGTGGTCGAACCCGAACCGACCGATGCCGACCCGCCACCGGAGGCCATCCGCCCAGATCGGCCGCGGATCTGGCCGGAGGAGCCCCGGGCGCCCAAACCCCAGATCAAGCGACCGCTCGAGGATTTCCTCACCGAGTGGGATGACCGGGTAAAGCAACACGAAGGCCGCCCGGTCCAGCCGAGCCGCCGGCGCCGCCCGCGAGGGCTCGATCGGCTGATCCCGGTCGCGGTGCGTCCCGAGCGCCCGGCCACCCCGGAGGGAGGACCGCCGCGGCGGGGCAGCCGCCGGCGGCGCGGCGGTGACCGCGCGGGCGGCGCGAGCAACACGGGCCAGAACCAACCGCGGGGAGGCCAGCGGCCACCCCAGGCGCGACCGACGGGCCAATCGGGACAGCCACGCGCGCCCCAGCAGCCGCGGCAGCCGCGGCCGCCGCGACGACCGCCCGGCCAGGATCGGCGGCCGAATCCAACACCACCCACCGACGGGGCGCCACCTGGATCCAGACCGCCGGAGTCCGGCGGGGATCCCACCCGCCGTCGCCGGCGTCGGGGACGCGGCCGAGGACCACGCCCGAACGGGCCGCCCCCCGGGGGGGGCCCCCCGGCACCACCCACCTAGGAGCGCGCTGGTCCCGAATACCGGCGGAATAGAATGGAGCTCTTGGGCATTGCCATGGATGGCGACTTTTCGCTCTTTGAGAGGCACATCGATGCGCTCTATCGCAGCGCGCTGCGCCTGACGAGGAAGCCAGAGGACGCAGAGGACCTGGTGCAAGAAACCTATTTGCGAGCCTACCGCTACCGACGGAAGTTCCAGCCGGGGACCAACGAAAAGGCCTGGCTGTTTACCATCATGACCAACGTCTTTCGGAACCGGCTCCGGCAACGGCCGGCACCCGAGGACCCGCTCGATGAGCCGGGGACCGACTTTTTCATTTACGATCAACTCCGGCGAGAGGGGTTGCCGGTTCACTTGATGTCGCCGGAAGAAATCGTGGTCGACCGCGGCTTTGGCGACGAGGTCAAGCGCGCTCTCGAGGACCTTCCGGTCGCGATGCGAATGGTCGTGATGCTGGTCGACGTCGAGGATTTCTCGTATAAGGAGGCCGCCGCGATCCTCGGGATCAAAATCGGCACCGTCATGTCGCGGCTGCACCGCGGCCGCCGTGCGCTCCAGAAGAAACTCTGGGAATACGCCGGGCGGCCGAAGGCACCCTCGGTCGCGGTGGGGGCGCGAGCCTGATGGCGCATTCAGATTGCGACGAGACGATGGGCCGCCTCTCCATGTACCTCGACCGCGAGCTCAGCGACGAAGAGGTCGGCCAGGTCAAGGTCCACCTGCATAGCTGCCCGCCCTGCGAGCAGGTTTTCGACTTCCAGACTGAGATCAAGCGGCTGGTTCGCAAAGAGTGCTGCACCGATGACGCCCCGGCCCGGCTGCGCGCATGGGTTCGAAAACTGGCGGTGGAGAAAGCCGACCCGGTTCAATGATCCTCGACCTGGCGCTGGCGTTCCTCGCCGGCTTCATCTCCTGCGCCTCGACCTGTGTGCTGCCTCTGGTGCCGGCGTACATCGCCTACATGGGTGGCCAGGCGACGCTCTCCGCAGGGCAGCCGAGCCCTGGTCAGCAGGCCCGCCTCCTCGGCAAAGCGGCGCTCTTCGTGGCGGGCTTCAGCACAGCCTTCGTGGCGCTGGGGGCATCCTTCGGGCTGATCGGCGCTGACCTGCAGGCCTATCGGCCGGTCCTTCTCGAGGTCGCGGGCGCCGCCCTGATCCTGATGGGGATTGCCCTCCTCACGTTGCAACGAATCCCGGGACTCATGAGCGAGAGACGATTCGACGTGGCGCATCGCCTGCCGCGGGCTCCGTGGGCCTCCTACGTCGTGGGCCTAGCCTTTGCGATCGGTTGGACGCCATGCGTCGGCCCGATTCTCGCAGCCATTCTATTGCGAGCCGGTGCCAGTGGAACGGCCGGGCAGGGAGCGCTTCTTTTGGCCGCTTACTCCCTGGGCCTCGGCATCCCGTTCATGGTCGCCGCCGGATTATCCGGCATGTTAACCAGACTGCTCACGAGGGTGCGGGGTGCCTATCCTGCGATGAACGCCATCGCCGCGATCTTTCTGATCGGGATGGGCTTTCTCATCTTTTCCAATCGTCTCACGGTTTTCAACAGCTTCTTTCCCTTTGTTAGCGTGACCACACCGTTCGACTCGCACTTCCAGTCGAGCGACCCCGGCGCCACACCGCCCGTACACGGCCCGGTGAAGGTCGGGAGCGCGGCGCCAAACTTTGTCCTCACCGACACGGATGGCCATCGCGTGTCGCTCGCGGCCCTGAAGGGCAAAGCGGTGCTGATCAACTTCTGGGCGACCTGGTGCGGGCCCTGCCGGGATGAGCTGCCCCTCCTGCACGCCGAGTACCTCGCCCACAAAGATCAGGGCTTCCAGGTGGTGGCGATCGACTTCGGCAACGAGTCGGCCGATACCGTCCGCCAGTTCTGGCAGGGGCTCGGTCTCCAGCCGGCCCCGGTCATGGATCCCGACGGCCAGGCAAGCCGCGCCTACGGCATCGCGCTGAAGAACGGGCTTCCCATCAGTGTGCTGGTGGCGCGGGACGGGACCGTAAGCAGCTATGAGCCCTTTCCCCTGACGAGGGACTTTCTCGACCCGGCGCTTGGCAAAGTCCTCTGAGACGGAGGCCTGGACCGGGTCCGGCCTCTGGCGGTACCGCGCCGAGCTGGCCATCCAGGGCGAGCCAGTCAGCCTCGGCGAGGGTGGGACGCCACTGATGCGCCACGACCGATGGTTGCTGAAATTGGAGGGGCTGTCCCCGACGGGATCCTTCAAAGATCGTGGAGCCGCAACCGCCATCACGGCGGCCCGGGCAGCCGGCGCCACCACGGTCGTGGAGGACTCGTCGGGCAACGCGGGGACGGCGATCGCCGCCTATGCCGCCG
Organism: Candidatus Dormiibacterota bacterium; assembly: GCA_036732165.1. GTDB lineage: Bacteria > Chloroflexota > Dormibacteria > CF-121 > CF-121 > JALYYC01. The sequence continues at coordinate 49,646 of DAINCX010000008.1, forward strand.
CCGCCGGGCTGACAGCCCGCATCTTCGCGCCGGACGACATTGTGGCCATCAAGGCCCGGGCGATTCGCGCCCTGGGCGCGGAGTTGATCACCGTCTCTGGTCCACGATCAGCAGTCACCGAAGCCGCGCTGACCGCGGCGAGGACTGCCTACGACGTGGGACATGCCCGTGACGACGCCTTCCTCGAAGGCGTAAAGACCATCGCCTACGAGTTGTTCGAGACCCTCGGGCCCGAGCTCCAGGATGTGGTGACCCCGGTCGGCCAGGGTACGGTGCTGATCGGCCTCGCGATGGGGTTCGGCGAGCTGGTGTCGGCCGGGAGGCTGGAGCGGCCGCCGCGACTGCACGGCGTCCAGTCCGAGGCTTGCGCCCCGCTGGTCCGAGGCGCCGCGCTTGGCCGGCCGGCGCCGGTCGTGCGCCAGGCCTCGATCGCGGATGGCATTCGGATCCCTGAGCCAACGCGAGCGGAGCGGAGCTACGCAGCCGTGCGATACAGCGGCGGCCGATGGATCGGCGTGAGCGAGGACGCGATCGAGCGGACCTGGCGAGCCGAGGCGGCCCGAGGCCTCCTGATGGAGCCGACATCGGCGGCCGCGCTGGCCGGCGCGCGCGCCCTCAACCTCCCCGAGGGTGCGGTGGTGATCATCACGGGATCGGGCCTGAAGGCGGTGGAGCGGTACTGACCGGGCCACGGTGCCGGGCCAGGTCCTCCGGGTCGTAGGCCAGCGCCAGGCGGGCCCCCCAGAGATCGATGTGGTATCCGGGGACACGACGCCGGCCCTGCCGCGGACCGGAGTCGACATCGGGAAGTGACTTGACCTGGAGCGCCCGCTCCGGAATGCCCTTGCCGCGTGCCCACGTCAACAGCCGCGCCGGGTCGGCGCTCACCACCTTGCCGTACCAGCCGGGCCCGTAGCGCGCGTGCTCGAGATAGATCAACGGCGCCAGCCAGAGGCCCCCGGCGACCGCATGACGGAACCCATCCGCCCGGCGCGCAAACTTGCGCAGCGTGTCAGGCGGCACGCATGACAAACCGCGCCGGATCGAAGGCCTCGAGCGGCATCCGTGGACGCTCGTGCCGAAGCAGATCCGCGATCAGGACGCCGGTGACCGGCGCCAGCAGGATGCCGTTGCGGAAATGCCCGGTCGCCAGGCTGATGCCCTGCCACCCGGGCACCCTGCCGAGCAGCGGAAGACGGTCCGGTGTCCCCGGCCGCAGACCGGCCCAGGCCCTGCTGAACGTCGCCGTCGTGAGCGTCGGCGCCAGGCGGGGCACCAGCGCCAGCAGGCCGGCGATGCCCGCTGCCGTCGGCCTGGCATCGAATCCCGCCTCTTCCTCGGTCGCCCCAACGTAGGTCAGCCCATCCGGCTTGCTCACCAGGTAGCCGGCCTGGGAGAAGACGACATTTCGCAGCGAGGTGCCCCTGACTTCGAGGGCGAGGATCTGGCCACGAACGGGGCGAACCGGGATCGGCGTCCGCAACGCAGCCGCCCAGCTGGCGGACCAGGCCCCGGTCGCGATCACCACCTCCTCGGCGCGGACCACGACCCCGGCGGTCTGGACGCCGACCACGCGATCCCCCTCGATGACCAGGCTGTCCACGGGGGCCCGCTCCTGCAACACCATGCCGAGGTCGATGGCGGCTCGGACCAGCGCGCGAGCCAGGACCACGGCGTTGACCTGGTGATCGTTGGGGTAGAAGAGCGCCGCGCGAACCTCCGGATGCAATCCAGGCTCGACCTCGGTCGCGCTCGCCGCATCGAGCCAGGACACGGCGATCCCGGCACGTACCTGCCAGGCACGGCGGACGCGGAGATCGTGTTCCTCCTCCTCGTCGAAAGCAACCCGGAGCAGGGCGGTGGCACGGTAGCCGATGTCCATGCCGGTCCGTTCGCGCAGCTCCTCGCTCAGGGCGCCAAAGAGGCGGACGCTCTCGAGCGCAAGATCGGTGAACGGCCCCGGTCCCGCACTCTCCGACTGCGGGATCAGCATCCCCGCCGAAGCTTGCGTGGCCTGCGCACCGACCTCACCGCGATCGAGCAGCATGACGCGCGCGCCTGCCTTGGTGAGGGAGTAGGCGACCGAGCTCCCGATGGCGCCGGCGCCGATCACGATCACGTCGGGACTCACGTCCCGATATTAGCGGCGCTTCAGTCGATGAGCCGGCGCAGCCGGAGATCCTCGGTCGACCGGGCTTCCTGGTAGAGGGCGCAGGTGGCCATCTTGCCGATGCACGGGGGCGTCGGCCAACGGCCGAAACCACGGAAGTAATGGACCTTCGCGTCGACGTGGCAATCGGCCTGAAAGACCTTGATGAAGGCCTTCTGCTTCCGGATGATCTGCTCTAAATAGGGACACCGCATGGCTACGAAACGTGATACCCACAGGCTAGCACGGGAGCGCCGGGGCACTCGCCTTCCCAATAGGAAACCACGAGCGAACAACGCGGCCAGGGCGGGCTTCCTGCTCCGCGAGCCAGAGTGGGGTCACGGACCCGTTACACTCACGCTGCGGATGCGACGTCCGAGATCTGAACTGTAAGCCCCATGCCCGAAACTGGATTCTGGCGATCTCCATCCATGCTGTCCTGGTGGCGGCGGCGCCGCGCGCCCGCTTCGCCCTCTCCCGTCCCCGAACGCCGATTGGTCTTTGTCCTCGGCGGCGGGGGAAGTCGCGGTGCCTGCACCGTTGGCGTGCTGCGCGCCCTGCTCGAGGCCGGGATCAAGCCGGATGCGGTGGTGGGGTGCAGCTCGGGCGCCTTCAACGCGGTCGCGCTCGCCTCCAAGCCGGACCTGGACACCATCAACGAATTGGCCCAGGTCTGGCGGTCGATTCGCAATCGAGACCTCTTCAACCGCAACCCGCTCCGCATGGCGGTTCGCTACGTCCGGAGTCATAACAGCTTTTTCGACAGCCGGTACCTGCGACGCCTGGCCGCGATGAATTTGCCGCCGACCTTCGAGCAGTTGGTGTTGCCCTGCGCCGTGATCGCCACCAACCTCACGCGGGCCCGCAAGGAGATCTTCACCACCGGCAGCGTCCCCGACGCGGTGGCGGCCTCATCCGCCATCCCCGGCGTGTTCAACCCCTACCGGATCGGTGACGACGAGTTCGTGGACGGCGCCGTCGCCGAGAACGTGGGCCTCGCCGAGGCCATCCAACTGGGCGCGACCCACGTCATCGCGATCGACAACAGCACCTCGAACCCGCGCCGGCCGCCCAGCAACAACCTGGCCGGCGTGCTGGCCCAGAGCATCCAGATCATGCTCGCCCAGCGCACCATCGAGGAGTACCAGCGGTATGCGACCCAAGCGCAGATCAGCCTGCTCGTCCCCAACGTGGAATTCGGGACGGAGGGCACCGACTTCAGCCAGGTCGAACGGCTGATCGAGGAGGCATACGGACGGACGCGGGCGTTTCTGCAGGGCGGGGGCTTGACCCCAGCCGGCGAGGTCGTGCCCGGGATCCACGTCATGCTCCCGCAGCGGCGCGCCACCATCGTTTCGCTGGCCCAGTGACGGTCGCCGCGGCAAACCCCAGCCACCGGTGGCGGTGGGTCCGGCGGCTGTGGCCGCTCGGGATCCTCCTGGTCGCCTGGCTGATCGCCCCAGTACGGGCGGGATCGCTCTACCCTGGAATGCCCTGCACGGCCCACGCCGACACGGCGTTCAGGCTCCTCTCGTCGACCCTCATCTTCATCCCGGTCGCGATCGTGCTCCTCGTTCTCGCTCGCTGGATCCGGCGTGCGCAGGCGCGCGGTCTGCGTGTGTGGGTCCTCGGGCTCGCTGCCGCGGCGGTCGGCATCACGCTCGCGTACCTGGCGTTTGGCGGCATCTCCGTCAGCAATGTGGAGCAAGCCACCAACTGTCCGGCCGGCGGATCCGGGTTCCAGCCGCTTCACTGCTGGCGTAGCGGCAGCACCCTGGAGATGAATGCGTTCGGCCAGCGTCCCCTTGATGTGGCAGCCGTCACCGCGCTGGCGCAAGGACTGGCCGGGACCAAGCAGGATGCGGCCCTCTACGAGGCGATCGTGCTCGACACCACGGATTCGGCGATCGCCGCCTACTCCAACGCCCGGCTCTTCGTGCTGCAACGGCCGGACCTGACCGGCTGGGGGGACCAATGCCTTTCGGAACATCGGGCCAAGCAACAGGAGGTCCAGTCCCATCGGGTCGGGTTTTATCGCTACAGCGTCCAGCAATCACCGCCGGTGAACGCTTTCTTTCTCCAGGACGCGGGGAAGAGCGGCGAGTACGGGTACGAGGTGATCGATTTTCTCCATGGCGGGCGGACCATGCCCTATGTCCGCCCGGACGACATCCAGCCGGCCGAATCCGCCTACCTCGACCGGGTCTCGGCCGACCTGGCCATTCTGAACCAGGATCTCGACCGGGAGACGCAAACGCCATCACCGGCCGGCTCGCTGAGCACCATGCGACGGGATTTCGACCGGATCAAGGCCGAACGGTCGGGTGGAACGCCGACGCGACTGGCCGCCTATGCGGACCAGCGCCTCGCGCGATTCTTCGAAAACTATGAGCTCATCCTCACGGCCGAGGAAAGCGCGGCGCAGGGCCAGAGCGCCCAGAAGATCCACTCCAGTGCCTACGAGCAGCACCGTCGCTTCTATTACCAGGAGCCACGGGTGACGCGGTTGATCGGCTATCTCTATCTGCAGCAGCCGGGTCAGACCTTCACGGATGACGACCTGTCGACGGTAAACTGGGCGGTGTTCTAAGGAGGGTGAAGCGATGAGCGGGGTTCG
>DAINCX010000008.1:54511-62609 GCA_036732165.1 Candidatus Dormiibacterota bacterium
TTTGAGTTCAAGCGCATCTGGCATCTCGAGCCTTCGCTTGACGACCCGGATACCGTTTACGCGGGGGCTGAGGACGCTGCGCTCTTCCGCACAACCGACGGCGGGCAGACCTGGCATGAGCTGGCCGCCCTCCGGCAGCATAAGACGGCACCCCAGTGGGCGCCGGGCGCGGGCGGGATGTGCTTGCACACGATCCTTCTCGATCGCAGCCATCCTGGCCGGATGTTCGTCGCCATCTCAGCGGCGGGAACATTCCGATCGGATGATGCCGGGACGACCTGGCGGCCCATCAACAGCGGCCTGAAGTCCGAAGGAATCCCCAACCCCGACGCCGAGGCCGGGCACTGCGTGCACCGGATCGCAATGCACCCGTCTCGCCCGAACGTCCTCTTCATGCAGAAGCACTGGGACGTGATGCGCAGCGACGACAGTGGCGAGACCTGGCAGGAGGTCAGCGGCAACCTCCCCAGCGACTTTGGGTTCCCGATCGACGTCCACCCGCACGAACCCGACACGATCTATGTCGTCCCCATCAAGAGCGACTCCGAGCACGTGCCACCCGACGGGAAGTTGCGCGTCTATCGCAGTCGGACGGGTGGCAATGAATGGGAAGCGCTGACGAAGGGCCTTCCGCAGAGGGACTGCTACGTGAACGTGCTACGCGATGCGATGGCGGTGGACTCGCTCGAGTCGTGCGGCGTGTACTTCGGCACGACTGGCGGCCAGGTCTATGCGTCGGCGGATGCTGGGGATAGCTGGGCTCCCATCGTGCGTGACCTGCCCAAGGTTCTATCCGTGGAGGTTCAGACGCTGCCGTGATCCGGGTCATCCTCCCCACGCACCTGCGAAAGCTGGCGCAGGTCGACGGCGAGGTCCGCATCGAGGTCCCCGGTCAGGTGACCCAGCGGTCCGTCCTCAATACGCTCGAAGCGACCTATCCGATGTTGCGCGGAACGATCCGGGACCAGGTGACCCAGCAGCGGCGCGCCTTCATCCGATTCTTCGCCTCCGAGGAAGACCTGTCCAACGAAGCGCCGGATGCGCCGCTACCCGAGGCCGTGGCGACCGGGGCGGAGCCGTTGATGGTCGTGGGCGCCATGGCCGGCGGCTAGGGACCCGACGGCGTCAGGCGCGCGTTAGGGGCAGCGGCGAGGCCTTGACCTCGTCGTAAAGGATCCGCCGCACGACGTCCAGCCACCGGGTGTCGCCGTGATCGGCCCGCCAGAGCCAGTATTCACTGCCCCAGAGAAGGACCGTGCCGTAGCCGGCGTCCTCGAGGTTGTTGAAGATATTGCGGATGGCCGCTGGGCTGGTGCTCATCGGATTCGTGTACGTGTCTTTTGATGCCTCCCAGGGCTCGGCCTGGGCCTCGGTGATCCAGGCTTGCTTCCGCTGCGAGACCGCCAGGGTACGGAGGTTCTCTAGGCGGTCCGGCCAGTCACCGTCCGCGCGGCTCAGCCGGTTCTGCCCAAGGAAGCGATACCCGATCGCCGTGTAGACGTCCAGCCCGAGGATGTCGCCCTGGTTGAGGACGGCAAGGCTGTCGCGTTCGGCGCTATCCGCCTGGAAACCGAGGAGCTCGCGAACGTCGAAGGGGTGGCGGGCGGACGCCTGGTCAAAAACCAGGTTGAAATGGCTGAAGGCGTTGATGATCACCGGCCGGTGGTGCTCGTCGAGTTGCCGCACGGTTTGAATTTCGGTCGCGAGAAAACTCGCGTCGATCCAGAGCCGGTGCTGTCCTGCGCGGTTGAACGGTTCGTTCTCCACCTGCCAGGCGATCAGGGCCCGGTTGTCTCGATATCGGAAGACCGTGTCCTCGACGAAGACCATGGTGGCATCCCGAAGCGCCGGGTCGGCGGCGACATTCTGGCCATCCTTGATATCGACCGGGATCAGCGCGGTCGGGATGTAGAACTCGGGCCAGCCAAGGCCTTTCATCCCGACGGTGAGTGCCACCGGCTGCTTGGAGCGCGCCGCCTCCTGCATTAGCCAGTCGAGCTGATCGTAGCCATGCTGGTCGACCTCGTTCCAGTAGGCACTCAGGCGGATGACGCGGAAATGCATCGCCTCGAGGCGGCGGAAGGCCGACTGGTAGTCGAGACCCAGGGCGGCGGCCCGTTGGGGGCTGAAACTGATCCCCACTTGCACCGGCGTGGTGTTGGCATGGGCCTTGACGGCGGCCGGCCAGAACAGATGGAGCGGGGCGATCGCCAGGAAGGGGACGAGAAAGGCGATCGCCAGGGATTGGGCCCGGCGACGAAGGATGAGGGTGCGGAGGTTCGGTAAGGTCATGGCTGGCAGCGAAGGCCGGGATTCCGCCCTTCGCTCTTGGTGTCACGCCTGCCTCCATCGTTTCTTGCGCTTGCAGGGCTGATGTAAAGACTTCGCGACGATTCGCAACTCGGCGCGTGAGCCCTGTGGGCCGGGTCCGTTTCCGCCCATGTACGATGGGCGCATGGCCGTTGTCGAGAAGCCCGCCGAGACCTTGCAAGCGAAGATTCGCGGCGGACGCCCGCTGCTGGGTGGCCATCGCGGGAACCCCGACGAGTACCCGGAAAACACGCTGGCCTCCTTTCGCTCCGCCATCGAGCTTGGGGTCGATGTCATCGAGTGCGACGTTCATCTGTCGGACGATCGCCAGCTGGCCGTTATCCATGACCACCTGATCGACCGCACCACGAACGGCAGCGGGCTGGTACGCGACTACACGCTGGCTGAGCTCAAGGGCTTCGACGCGGGGACCTGGAAGGATGCGCGGTTCGCGGGCGAAACGATCCCGAGCCTGGCCGAAGTGCTCGCCGTGGCCAAGGGAAAGGTCGGCGTCGCCATCGAGATCAAGAACCTCCCTCTTCCCTATGAGGGCATCGAGGAGCGCGTCGTCCAGGCGGTGCGGGAGGCGGGCATGATCCACAATGTGATCGTGATCGCGTTCGATCATCGCAGCGTTAGGCGCATCCGCGAGCTGGAATCCCCGATCATGACCGGGGTCTTGGAAGCCTCCCGGCCGGTGGATCCACTTCGGGTGATGGCCGATGCCGGGGCTGAGGTCTGGGGTCCCCACTGGGCCGCCATCGATCCGGCGACCGCGCGCGAGCTGCACGCGGCCGGCAAGCTCATCGGGGTCTGGACGGTCGACGATCCCTTCGCGCTCGCCTGGTCGCGGGCCCTCCCGGTGAACGCGATCTACACGAACAAGCCTAGAGAGATTCGGCCTTAAGCCGACCGGCTACTTGAAGGCGGCGAGGCCGGTGATCTCCTCGCCGATCGCCAGCATGTGGATCTCGCTCGTGCCTTCGTAGGTCACGACCGTCTCCAGGTTTGCCATGTGGCGCATCACCGGGTACTCGAGGCTGATGCCGTTCGCGCCCAGGATGCTGCGGGCTTCGCGCGCGATCCGGAGCGCCTCGCGGGCATTGTTCATCTTTGCCATCGAGATCTGCGTCGCGCTCGCCTTGCCCTGGTCCTTCAGCCGTCCGAGCTGGAGCGCCAGCAACTGCCCTTTCGTGATTTCCGTGAGCATGTTCACCAGCTTCTCCTGCGTGAGCTGGTAACCGGCGATCGGCTTATCGAACTGGACGCGCGCTTTCGCATACTCGAGCGCGCTCTGGTAGCAGGCGATGGCCGCGCCCAGCACACCCCAGACGATGCCGAACCGGGCCTCGTTCAGACATGCGAGTGGGCCCTTCAGGCCCCTGGCACCCGGCAGCTCACTGGAGGCCGGAATCCGGCAGTTGTCGAGGATCAGCTCAGACGTCACCGAGGCGCGCATGGAAAGTTTGTGATGGATCTGGCGGGCCTCGAAACCTTTGGTCCCTTTCTCCACGAGGAATCCGCGGATGCCGTCCTCGGTCCGGGCCCAGATGATGGCGAGGTCGGCGACGTTGCCGTTGGTGATCCATCGCTTGGTGCCATTGAGCACCCAATCGTCGCCGTCGTGGCGGGCCCGCGTAGCCATCCCGGCAGGGTTCGACCCGAACTCCGGCTCCGTCAACCCGAAGCAGCCGATCACCTCGCCCTTCGCCATCAGGGGCAGCCAGCGGGTCTTCTGTTCTTCGGACCCGTAGCGGTGGATCGGAAACATGCACAGGGACCCCTGGACCGAGACGAAGCTGCGCAGCCCGCTGTCGCCCCGTTCCAACTCCTGGCAGGCCAGGCCGTACATGATGTTGGACATCCCGGCCGCGCCATAGCCGTGCAGGTGCATGCCGAAGACCCCGAGCTTCGCCAGCTCCGGGACCATCTCCGCGGGGAACGTTCCGCGCTCGTAGTGGTCTGCCACGACCGGCAGAAACCGTTCGTCGACGAAGCGGCCGATGGTCGCCCGAACCAGTCGCTCCTCCTCGCTCAACAGGTCGTCGACGCGATAAAAATCAACGAGCGGGGGCAAAGCGACCTCATTGTATAGAGTGGCTGGACCCTTCATGCCACTGACAATCGGTTACCAGGGGGAGCCCGGCGCCTACTCGGAAGAGGCGCTCCACCTGCACTATCCAACGGCCGAGCCCTTCGCGCTGCGCACCCTGCGTCATGTCTTCCATCGGGTCGCCGACCGAACCATCGACCTCGCGCTCGTCCCGGTGGAAAACTCGCAGGCCGGCAGCGTCCTGGAGACGTATGACCTCCTCCTCGAGTACCGGGTGATGGTGGTGGGCGAGGTGGCCCTCCAGGTCGACCATTGTCTGTTGGCGCTCCCAGATAGCGATCGCGGAGGACTGAAACGCGTGCTGTCCCACCCGCAAGCCCTGGCGCAGTGCGAGGCCTTCCTGGTACGCGAGCGGCTCGAGCCGATCCCGGTCTACGACACCGCCGGCGCCGCGCGGGTGGTGCAGGAGGAGGCTCGACCGGACCAGGCGGCGATCGCCAGCCGCCGGGCCGCCGAGCTGTATGGCCTGGCCATCGTCGCCGAGCGCGTCCAGACGGTGCAGGAGAACGTCACCCGCTTCTTCCTGGTGAGCCGCCGTGGCCCGAGCCGCCCCAAGCCGCCTCAGGTGAAGCGCAAATCGCTCGGTTGGAAGACTTCCCTGGTCTGCGCCGTCCGCAACGAGCCGGGTGCGCTCTTCGACCTGCTGGCCTGCTTCAAGGATGCGGAGGTCAACCTGACGAAGCTGGAGTCCCGCCCTCGCCGGGAGCCGCCCTGGGAGTACGTCTTCTATTTGGATCTGGACGGCCGCCGATCAGACAAGGCGGTGGCTGCGTCGATCCGGGCCGCACGCCGGGTCACCACCTTCCTGGAGGTTCTCGGGACCTACCCCAGGGCCTTACCCGCCGCCATTCCACCCAAGCGACGCAAGACGCCTCGGCGAGTTCAGCACGGGGGTTGATTGCTGCGGCAACTTATCATCAGGTGAGCGTGCATGAAAAACCCCTTGTCACTGTGGCGCTTCTTCTTGCGCAACAAGCGCAAAGTCCTTCCGGTCGTCGGGATTCTCGCCTTAGCCATCCTGGGCGTAGTGGTAACGGACTCCCTCTTGGCCAGTGCCCGTCAGACCGCGTACGCGACGTACGGTAGCTACCAGAAGCTGATTCTCGTCGCGCCCCGTGCGACACGCGACCAGGACTTGAGCAATCCTCTCCAGGACGCACTCACCCGACTGAATGACGTCCAGGCAAAGGCTAACCAGCTGAACACCCCTGCGGAAGTTGCCTCACTGAAGGCAGCCCTGAACGGCCTTGCCGTCAGCCTCGGCTCCATTTCACAACCTCAGTCCGGGCTCGAGAGCCTCCTGGCTACCGCGCAAAAGATGCCCGGGACGACCCTCGTTCAACGAGACGCATATTCCAACCTGGACATCAACCTATTCGCCGGGGACGCGCAGTTTGATCTGTATGGTCTTGACCGACCGGGGATGACCAGCCTCTTGAACCTCTATGGCGATCGCTTACTGGCTGGCAGGCTGCCCTCGGCCAATGCGAACGAAGTCGTCATCTCCGAGGAGATCGCCCGTTCCCGGAAGGTGTGGATCGGCGGGAAGGTCGGCAACAGCATCGACGAGCTGGACCGGCTGCCCGACGCCTTCACCGTGGTCGGGATTATCCGTGGACCGACGAGGTTGGGCCTCATACCGCTGGAATACATGACCCAGCACTACCTCTTCGAGCGCCGGTATCAGGGATTGGTTGTCGTCCCGCAGACAGGGCACGAGACGCAGGTCCATGACCTGCTCCTCAAGGCAATTGGCAAGCAGCCCTTCCGCATCTTCGACTATCCGTACATCAAAGCCAAGATTGACAGCCTGATCGAGAATCTGGACACGATTAACCGTTTTTTGATCGTCCTCGTCACCGTGGTGCTGTCCCTTGTTGTAGGTCTGCTGAACAACCTCTTCTTCCGGCAACGCATGAACGAGTTTGGACTGCTGGCAGGCATCGGCTACAACCGCTGGCGCCTCATTCTTCGGGTAGCTACCGAGTCGCTCGCGGTGACTGTGATTTCGTGGGTCATCGGTGTCGGGCTGGGGGTCGCCGTCCTGAGTTGGTTCAATCAGGTCTTCATGGTGCCCCACGGCCTGCTCATGAATGTGTTTGATTGGAACGTTCTCCTCGTTCATACCCTCCCCATCCCCGTGATGGTCTTCCTCTTCGGCATGGGAACCGTCGCCTGGCAACTGTTGCGGCTCGACCCGATCTCAATCATCGAGCGGAGGGACTGATGCTGCGAGCCAGGGATCTCGTCCTCGACTACCGGAGTGGAAGCAGCGTGGTGCACGCGGTCGATACCGTCTCCCTTGAGGTCGGACGGGACAGCTTCGTTGGGCTGATCGGGCCGTCCGGCTCCGGTAAAAGCTCGCTTATGTACCTCCTCTCAGGCCTCAAGCGACCCACGCGCGGAAACGTCTTGTTCGACCACAATGACTACGGTGATCTCTCAACCGCGCGACTGATGCGCCTGCGACGGGAGCGTTTCGGCTTTGTCTTTCAACAACACTTTCTGATCAACTACCTGACCGCCACCGAGAACGTGGTCGTCGGGGCCGTAAAGGGCAATGGACAGTCGGCCGCCTTCGCCCAGGAACTGCTCGGCCGGGTCGGACTCGGCGATAAGTTACGTAAGCGTCCATACGAGTTATCCATCGGCGAGCGACAGCGGGTCGCCGTCGCCCGCGCGTTGGTGCATCGGCCCGCGATTGTCTTCGCTGATGAGCCGACCGCTTCGCTTGACCAGGCGACCGGCCATGAGGTCATAAACCTACTTGCCCGGTACCGCCAGGAGGAAGGCGGGAGCGTCGTGGTGGTCACGCACGATTCCGAAATGTTGACCGGCGCCGACCACGTGGTCCAGATGCGCGACGGCAGGCTAGCTCCGTCTGGCTAAGCGGGGATCCCGGCGAGTCCGAGTGGCTCGGCATTTGCCTTAAGCGCATCGATCACCACCTGGATGTGCTCGTCCAGTGGGACCCCCAGCGCCTCCGTGCCGGTGAAGATCTGCTCGCGGTGGACGCCGCGGGCGAACGCCTTGTCCTTGAACTTCTTCTTGACCGAGGCGACGTCGACGTCGGCGACCGCCTTGCTGGGCCGCACGAGGGCGACCGCCGCCACGAACCCCACGAGCTCGTCGGCCGCGTACAGCACCTTCTGCATCGGCGTCGTCCGGGGCGCGTTGGCGTAGTCCGCATGGGAGAGGACCGTGTACCAGATCTCCTCCGGCCAGCCGCGTTCCTTGAGGATCGCGGCGCCCTTGACGGCATGCTCGCCTACCGCGGGGAACCGCTCGTAGTCGAAGTCATGGAGCAGCCCGGCGATCCCCCAGGTTTCGGGGTCGCCGCCGTACCTCGGGGCGTAGGCGCGCATCGCCGCCTCAACCCCGAGCCCGTGCTTGATCAGGTGGGGGGTCTTGGTGAACTCGTTCAGGGTCGCCCACGCCTCGGCGCGAGTGGATGGCATGGTTTGGGAGTCTAGCAGCCGCCGCCGTCCATTCGACCCATTGACGGTCCCGACAACCGGCCCTACGCTTTCAGCAGGAGGTTTGGATCATGGCACGGCACATGCACCACTGGATCGACATGGTGGAAGCGGTGCTGATCATCGGGATCCTGCTCGCCATCGCCTGGCTGAGCTGGCAGGCATTCACGCAGGCCTACACCCCGGTCTTCAACATCTT
>DAINCX010000009.1:0-25844 GCA_036732165.1 Candidatus Dormiibacterota bacterium
AAACCCACTCGGGCCATCAAGGGGGAAGTGCTCTGGCACAGAGCCGGTTTTTAACCCATACGCTCGTGCTCCTGGCGGCGGCGCTCATTCCTATACTGACCGCCTTCGATCGCCTCCATACCGACGTGGTCTACGGGGCGAATCCGAGCCTCCCCCTGACATCGGTGAAGACCACTCATGTCGACGACGTGGTCCTGAGCCAGGGCGGCTACATCATGAAGGTCAGTGGGTCGACGGCTGACACCCCCCCGCGGCGCGACGTCATCTATTACTCGATGAAGCCGGGCGATACGGTTCAGAACGTCGCCGGCCGCTTCGGCCTCACGGTTGACACCCTCCGCTGGGCGAACAACATCCTGGATGTGACCGGGGTGACCGAGGGGCACCGGATCGTGATCCCCCCGGTCAACGGCATCCTGGTCAAGGCGGGCGCCGACACGAAGCTGACGGCCCTGGCCATCCAGTACCACGTGAACGTCCAGGACATCATCGATTTCAACCTGATTCGCGATCCGAGCAATCTCCAGGCCGGCACGATGGTGATGCTGCCGGACGGCGTCGGGCCGCCTCTGGACACGCCCACCGTCGGCCGGCGCACCGTGAAGACGGTCACCTGGAACCGCGGCAAGCTGCTCACGAGCTACAGCGTCACCTACTCGAGCTCCTCGGCGCCGACCTACAGCAATAGCCCGGTCGCCGGATCCGGTGGCCATTTCCCCTACGGCTACTGCACCTGGTGGGTCGCCCATAAGCGCTTTGTCCCCTGGAACGGCGATGCATGGCAGTGGTGGTTCAACGCCCAGCAGTTCGGCTTTACCGAGGGGCAGGTCCCCCAGGTCGGCTCGATCATGGTCCAGGGCATCAGCTGGTCCTCGCCCGTCGGCCACGTGGCGTACGTGGAGTCGGTCAATCCCGACGGCTCGTTCACCGTCTCCGAGATGAACTACGGCCGCTGGGGCGTGGTCGATTACCGGACAATCAAGTCCACCGCCGGTTTAGACCTCCTCGGGTTCATCTACTAACGAGCCTGCGGGCACTCCCGCCGGAGCCGGTAGGCGAAGATAGAGCCCGTGGCCGACGCTGAGCAGTGGCTGGAGCAGACGCGCGAGCAGGGGCTCAAGGAGCTCGAGGCGTTTCTCCGCATTCCCAGCATCTCTAGCCAGCCGGATCGCGCGGACGACGTGCGCCGCGCGGCCGCCCACCTGGTCGAGCAGTACCAGGAGATCGGACTCGAGAACGCCGAGATCATCGAGACGGAGGGGCACCCGGTCGTCTACGCGGACTGGCTGAAGCTACCGGGCAAACCCACCGTCCTTCTCTATGGGCACTATGACGTTCAGCCGGTCGATCCCCTCGACCTCTGGAAATCACCGCCCTTCGAACCCCGGCAAGAGGATGGCCTGCTTTTCGGACGCGGGTCATCGGATGACAAGGGCCAGATCGCGATTCACTGGCAGGCGATCCAGGCCCTCCTCTCCTCTACCGGCGAGCTGCCCGTCAACCTCAAGGTGATCGCTGAGGGTGAGGAGGAGATCGGCAGTCCCCACTTCGAGGCCTTCGTGGTCGCCAACCGGGAGCGGCTCAAAGCCGACTACTGCGTGGTCAGCGATACGGCGATGGCCGCCAAGGGCTTCCCAGCGATTACCTACGCCTTGCGCGGCCTGGTCTACTTCGAGCTCCGGGTCGAGGCGAGCAACAGCGATCTGCACTCCGGCAGCTTCGGCGGGATCGCCCCCAACCCGGCCCAGGCGCTCGCCGAGATCCTGGTGCGCCTGAAGGACCCGAACGGTCGAATCCTGGTGCCCGGTTTCTACGACGGCGTCCGCCCATTGAGCCAGGACGAACGGCGCCAGTTTCGGCGGGTTCCCCTCGATGAGGACGAGGTCAAGAAGACCTACGGACTGGAGGCGCTCCACGGTGAACCAGGCTTCACCCCGACGGAGCGCGTCTGGGCCCGTCCGACTCTCGAGGTGAACGGGATCTGGGGTGGCTACCAGGGACCGGGGACCAAGACCATCATCCCCGCCTGGGCAGCGGCCAAGATCAGCTGCCGGCTCGTCCCCGACCAGGACCCGGGCGCGGTGTCGCAGGCGCTGCGAGAGTACATCGAGGCGGTCCGACCGAAAACGGTCCGGGTCAGCCTCAAAGAGTTGAGCGGGTTCGGCGATCCCTGGATCACGCCGACCGATCACCCCCTGATCCAGGCCGCGGCGCGGGCGCTGGCCAAAGTCTATGGCAAGGAGCCGGCGCTGATCCGGGCGGGCGGCTCGATCGGCGCGGTCGAGGCCATGAGCCGTCACCTCAAGACGTCCTGCCTGCTGGTCGGCTTCGTGCTGCCCGATTGCTTCGCCCACGCACCCAACGAGCGGCTCGACCTTGACAGCTTCTACCTCGGCCGGCGGGCCGCCGTGCACCTCTGGGAGGAGATTGCGCGCATCGGCACCCCGGGCGCTGTGGTCAGCGCGGAGGGCGCGGCGACGGCCTGACGAACCGCTTGCGCAGGTCCTCGACCTCCCGGCGCATATGGCAGCCGGCCAAGTGATCGTTGATGATGCCGACGGCTTGCATGAAGGAATGGACCGTCGTGGGGCCGACAAACGACCAGCCACGTCGCTTGAGATCCTTGCTCATCGCCACGGCTTCCGCACTCACCGGCACCAGGCGGCTCGTCGATCGCGGTTCGAAGGACCACGCGTACGCGCCGAGGCTGCCGCGCTCCTCGATAAGGGTGAGGCAGCGGCGGGCATTGTTGATGACGGAGAGGATCTTGGCCTGGTTGCGCACGATCCCGGCATCCTCCATGAGCCGGTCGACGGTTCGGGCGTTGAAGCGGGCGATGGCCTCGACGTCGAAGTCGCGGAAGGCGCGGCGGAAGTTTTCGCGCTTGCGCAGGATGATCAGCCAGCTGAGCCCCGACTGGAATCCCTCGAGGCAGATCTTTTCGAACAGGCGGCGGTCGTTCTTGATCGGCCGGCCCCACTCGCGGTCGTGGTACCGGCGATAGAGCGCGTCACCGGCACCCCACCAGCAGCGACGAATCCCATCGTCACCGAGGACGAGACCCGGAGGGATTGGGCTCATTTCAGGATGCGGTCGAAGAACGCGATCGACCGGGTCATGGCCGTGCTGAAGTTGTTCGAGATGTTGTGGTTGTCGCCCGGATAAGTAAACAGCTCGGCGGATTTGTTGAGGCCGGTGAGCTCCTGTAGGAGCGTCTGGGAGAAGGCCAGCGGGACGTCCGCATCGGCGGTCCCGTGGTGCATCTGGACCGGCGCCGTCACGTCGTGCAGGAAGGCATTCGGCGAGATCGAGTCCCAGAATGCCGGGTTCTGGTCCGGCGTGCCGAACTGCTTGACGAAGTCGACCCGCCAGCTGGCGTTGACGGCAGGTGGTGAGCTGTCCGCGGGTGGCGGGTGCCAGTTGAGCAGATCGCGATAGGGCGCGACCACCCCGGCCCAGATGGCCGCGGCCTTGATGTCGTGGCTGATGACCAGCGACCGCAGCGTGAGGTGGCCGCCCATCGAGTGCCCCCAGAACCCGACACGGGTTGGATCCGCGCCGGCAAACTGCTTCAGCGTGCTGAGCGCGTTGAGGACGTCCACCGTGTAGTCCGGTGTGCCATAGCCGCTCGAGGGTTGCCCCTGCGAGCTGCCGTGCCCTCGGTAATCGGACTTGAACACGATGTACCCGTGGCGGGCCAGGGCGTCCACGTAAGCCACATAGCGCTCCGTCGTGCGGTACTGCGCGGGCGGGATGTACCCGTGGTTGAAGATGATCACCGGCCACCCATTCGACGGCCGCGATCCCCGTGGCACGGTGAGCAGGCCGTTGATGCGAAGGCCATCCGAGAGGTACGAGGCGATCGATTGGCTGTAATTCGATCCCGGGGCCAGGGTTTGCGCGATGGTCAGCGGACTGCCCGGGTAGTCGAGCCGGCGCATGGCGATGATGGCGAGCGGGACCAGCGTTGGGGTCGGGCTAGGCGTCGGGGTTGGGCTGGGCGTTGGCGAGCGGGACGCCTGCGCCGATTTGGTTGTTGGCGTCTGGCATGCGGCCGCGCCCAAGGCGGCGACGCCGACCGCCGCGATTCCGCCGGCCCGGATGAACTGGCGTCGGGTGACGGGCGTGGCAGAGAGAGGATCTGCCATGGGAACCATAGTGACATCTTGCGTAACCGATCCGACAGGTGCCGGGCCGCAAAGTCAGCCTCACCACACATCGAGGAGGTGAACAACATGAATGCAGTTCAGAAAGCCATCACCGGCGCCGCGGTCGCCGGGTCGTTGCTGACTGGCGGGGTCATCGGCGCCACGCTGGCGGGACCGCTCGGGGCGAGCGCCGCGAGCACCACCACAACGACCTCAACGGCCGCCACCGCTGCGACGGCCGCGCCCTTCGTCTCGAACGAGACCGCCACGCACGAGGCAGGCGAGAGCGCCGCGCGCGAGGCGCAGGAGAATGCCGGCCAGCGTCCGACTGTCCCGTAACCTCGTGACCGACCTGGGAGGGCCGGGCGCGACCGGTCCTCTCTCCTCCCCACGTTCGATGAGAGCGTAATAAGGCGCGCGTAATGAAACCGAAAGGCAGGCTGCCGCAAGCTCACGGTATGCCGCCCCGGAAGCCTTTCCAAAACCGCCACCGGCTGCTGATCGCGGGCGGCAGCCTGGTCCTGGTGGCCGGCATTGCCCTGGCCCTCCTCTTCCTGGTCGTTTTTCCCCTCACCGCGCCCGCGAAGCTCGGCCTCAGCGCAACCCCGAGCACGTCCGCCTCGCCCCTCGCCAGCGGCCAGGCGGCCGGATCGTGGACCGTGGCAAAGAATTCCGTCGCCGGGTACCGGGTCCGCGAGCAGCTCGCCTTCGTCGGGGCACCTAGCGACGCCGTAGGACGCACCTCGTCGATCAGCGGCAGCATGACCCTCGCTCAGACCGCGGCCGGCTACACGGTGAGCGCGGCCACCTTCACGGTCGATGTCAGCACGCTGACCAGCGACAGGTCGATGCGGGACCAGCGCCTGCACAGCATCGGCCTGCAAAGCGACCGCTACCCGACGGCGACCTTCACGCTGACCAGCCCCATCACCCTCCCCGCCACCGCGTCGAACGGCCAGGCGCTGCAGGTCTCGGCGGTCGGCGACCTGACCATCCACGGCACAACGCAACGGGTCACCATCCCGATGAGCGCCAGGCTCAGCGGGTCGCAGATCGAAGCCGCGGGCGCGATCACCTTTCCCTTCAGCCAGTTCAACATGACCCCGCCCAACATCGGCGGCTTCGTCAGCGTGCAGAACAATGCGACGATGGAGTTCGCGCTGGTTTTCCAGCGGGCCTAACGGACAGAGACAATAAGGTATGCGGATCCTGGTCGCGGAGGATGATCGCGGCCTGCGGGAGGTCCTCGTGCAGGGCCTCGAGGACGCGGGCTATATCGTCGATGCCGTCGAGCGCGGGGACGATGCCATCGAGCAATTCAAGTTCTACGCCTACGACGTGGCCATCATCGATTGGCGGATGCCCGGCGGCTCCGGTGTCGAAGTGGCGGCCTGGGCGCGCAAGAACGACCGGCCCACCGCGATCCTGATGCTGACCGCCCGGGACACGACGCCCGACCGGATCCAGGGCCTGGATGCCGGCGCCGACGATTACCTGGTCAAGCCTTTCGATTTCGGTGAGCTACTGGCCCGCATCCGAGCCCTGCAGCGACGGCCGCGAGGGGTCGACAGCCCGGTGATCGTCCGAGGGGCGCTGGAATTGGACCCCGTTCGACGCCAGGTGACGCAGCATGGGAAGACCCTGAACCTGACCGCGACCGAGTTCAGCATCCTCGAGATCCTGATGCGA
Source organism: Candidatus Dormiibacterota bacterium (assembly GCA_036732165.1). Lineage (GTDB taxonomy): Bacteria > Chloroflexota > Dormibacteria > CF-121 > CF-121 > JALYYC01. The sequence continues at coordinate 5,838 of DAINCX010000009.1, forward strand.
CGCGCCCCGGCCGTGGTGGAGCGGAAGGCGGTCGCCGAGCACGCCTGGCGTGACGAGACGGATCCCCTGGGATCCAATACCATCGACGTACAGATGAGCCGGCTTCGGGCCAAGCTCGTAAATTCCGGCGTGCGGGTCCTGACGGTGCGCGGCGCCGGCTTTCGGTTGGAGGCCTCCTGAGCGCCCGTCACGTCGACCTGGTCGGCACCGGGGCCAGGCGGGTCGCGCTCATCACGACCGGGATCGTGGCCGGCCTCTACCTGCTGATCGCCGGGGCGGTCGTCATCATCACGACCCACAATCTCACCGCCAACATCGACAAGACCCTGGCCGACGCCCTGACGTCGTTCCCGAGCCAGCGGCTCGGCGGAGGACCACCAGGCGGCGGCTTTACCGGGCCCCCTGGCGCGCCGCGATTCGGCGCTCCGATCCAATGGTGGATGTACCATCCCGACGGCAACTACGACAGCCGCAGTCCGGACGCGCAGAACATCGACCTCCCGGTTCCCTACCGGTCGATCACGAGCCCGCAGACCCTCAGTGTGTCCGGGACGGACCTCCGTCTTCGGGGCGGCCTGGTTGGGGACGACTGGACCGTGGTCGGGCTCTCCATGGACAGCGTCTACCAGGCGCGCTCGAACCTGATTGGCACCGAGGCCATGATCGCGCCCGTGCTCCTGCTGGTCATCTTCCTCGGCGCCCTGGCCATCGGACGGCGCGTCGCCGCGCCGGTCGAGCTGGCGCGCCAGCGGCAGATGGAGTTCACCGCCAACGCCTCGCACGAGCTGCGCACACCCCTGTCGGTCATCCAGGCCCAGACAACGCTCGCCCTGTCGCAACCGCGAGACGAGGCGTGGTATCAGCGCGCCTTCCAGCGGGTGGATGGCGAGACGAAGCGGATGCGGGGGCTGGTGGACGACCTGCTCTGGCTCGCCCGGTTCGACGCCACTCGCGCGGCGGCCACGGCGCAGCCGGTGGATGTCGCCGTGCTGGCGCAGCAGGCGGTCGACCGCTTCGCCGCGGTTGCCGAGGCCCGGCACCTGCGGCTCAGCATCGCCGCTACCGGGAGCTCATACGTGATCGCGGCCTCCCCGGAGTGGGTCGACCGCCTGCTCGGGGTGCTGCTCGACAATGCCTGTAAGTACACCCCCGAGCACGGCAGCGTCGAGGTGCGGGTGGGCGCCGACGGTGACCGGGTCCGCGTGGCGGTCGACGACTCGGGGCCCGGCGTCCCGCCGGAACAGCGGCGCGTCATCTTTGACCGGTTCCAGCGCGCCACCGACCAGGCGGGCGGATCGGGTCTTGGCCTGGCGATCGCCGATGCGGTCGTGCGTGGCACCAACGGGCGCTGGGAGATCGGGACCTCCGGCGCCGGCGGCGCCAGCATGGCGGTGACCTGGCCCCGGCTGTTGACCCATTCCAGGGTCAACCAGGCCTCGCCCGCCGTCCCGCGACCGCAGCCGGAAGGCTGACTCACTCTCCCTCCCCTCCCGTCTCACGGTTTCGAAAGGTTGCCCCGCGCATCATCGGGTCATGCGAAGCAACCACATCGACGGAGGACTAATCCCATGAGACCCATCCACCCCCTAACCCCGGTCGGCCGCGACCGGGCCCTCAATCGCCTGCGACGGCTCAGCGTGGGCGCCGGCATCGGATCACTCGTCGCGGTTGGCGGGCTCTCGGTTGTTGCCGCGGCGTCCTACTCAGGAAAAGCCTCGACCGCCGCGGTCGCGGTTTCCACCAGCTCCTCGACGGCTTCATCGGCCAACGCCACGGCCAACCAGGCTGCCGCCACGGCGGCCCCGACGGCAGCTCCGACGGCAGCTCCGACGGCAGCCCCGGTTGTCACCAGTGGGGGCTCGTGATGGCCGTCTACAGCAAAGACTGGAAGGCGCTCGGAACCACCGTCCACCTGCTCACCACGCACGAGGTCGGGCTTGCCCCGGCGACCGAGGCGGTGCGCGAAATTCTCATTGATGTCGACCAGGCCTACAGCCGGTTCCGCGATGACAGCGAGCTGAGCCGGCTGAACGCGCGAGCCGGGGAGACGGTCACGGTCGGTCCGCTGCTCGCGAGTGCCATTGCGGTGGCGGAGCGTGCCGCGACCCTCACCGACGGTGCGGTCGACCCCACCATCGGCCACGCGATCCGGGTGGCCGGCTACGACGATGACGTTGCCCGGCTGGCGAGCGCTGGGGGCCCGCTCATCCTGCGCGCGGAACGCATCCCGGGCTGGCGGGCGATGCATGTCGACCTCCGGTCGCGGCGGGTCGCGTTGCCGGCCGGCGTCGAACTCGATCTCGGATCGACCGGGAAGGCCCTGGCCGCCGACCTCGCGGCGGCCGCCGCCATCCGGGTGGTCCCCAACGGCGGCGTACTGGTCAGCCTGGGCGGCGACATCGCGACCGCGGGCCAACCCCCACCGGGTGGCTGGCAGATCCTGGTCACCGACGACAGCAACACGCCCCCTGATGGCGACGGCGACCGGATCACCATCGCCACCGGCGGCCTGGCGACATCGAGCACCATGGTGCGCCGCTGGAACCGCGGGGATCTCTCGATGCATCACCTGATCGACCCGGAAACGGGGCTGCCGGCGACCGGTCGCTGGCGGACGGTGACGGTGGCGGCCGCGACCTGCGTCGATGCCAACACGGCGTCGACCGCCGCCATCATCAAGGCTGACCGCGCGATCGCCTGGCTCGAGCGCCAGGGGCTCCCGGCCCGCCTCGTCGAGAACGACGGCACCATCCATTACATCGGCCGCTGGCCCGATCCGGGCAAGATCGCCGCATGAGCACCAGCATCCTCTGGTACGCCACGCGCGGCGCCGGCGTGGTGTCGCTGATCCTGCTCACGGCCGTCGTCCTGCTGGGCATCGTGTCGGTGATGCGGTGGCAGACGCCCGCATGGCCCCGTTTCGTCAGCAACGGCCTGCACCGCAACCTCGCGTTGCTCGCCGTCGTCTTCCTGGCCCTTCATATCGTGACCGCCGTCGTCGATCCCTTTACCGCGCTCGGCTGGAACGCGGCCCTGATCCCGTTTTCGTCCTCATACCGCCGATTCTGGCTGGGGCTCGGCGTGGTCGCTCTCGATTTGCTGCTCGCCATCGTGGTCACCAGCCTGCTGCGTCGTTATCTCGGACAGCGCAGCTGGCGACTCGTCCACTGGCTGACCTATGCGTGCTGGCCGATCGCCGTGATCCACGGGATCGGCACCGGCAGCGATACGCGCTTCCCCTGGATGCTCGCTATCGATGCAGGCTGTATGGCGGCCGTATTCGCGGCCATCGGGTGGCGGATCCAGTCACGGTTTCGCAAGGTGCCCTCCTCCAGGCTGCTCGCGGAGGTGATCAACAAATGATCATGAACAAGGCGATCGGAGCGGCGGCGTTCGGCGCGACGGGCGGCGGATTGGTCTGCGGAGGCCTGGTCGGCATCGGTCGCATCGAGCGCGGCCTCGGTCCGACCGCCGCGATGGATCCGCAACCGGCCTTTAAGCGGGCGCGCTGACATGCTCGCCGCCGCCCCGCGGGGAGTCATCTTCGATGGTCCCTCAACGGCCGAGAGTCACGCCGACCATCGCCGCCGCATCGGAGCGCTGCTGCCCGTCGGCCGGCGGTCCGATGTCATCGGCATCCTGGAAGCGAGCGGGCTCCAGGGCCGCGGCGGCGCCGGCTTTCCAGTCGGTCGCAAGTGGCGATCGGTCGCCGACCGCGCCGGCGGGCGAGCCGTCGTGCTGGTCAACGGCGCCGAGGGCGAGCCGCTGAGCGTCAAGGACCGATCGCTGATGACGGCTCGTCCCCACCTGGTGGTGGACGGCGCCCTGCTGGCGGCGGACGCCGTGGGCGCCGAGGAGATCATCATCTATATCGGGGTCGAGCACCGTGCGGCGAAGGCCGCGATGGGCCGGGCCCTGGCCGAACGCCAGGCCGACTTCGGACGCCGTCGGCTGCGCCTGCTGGACGCGCCGGCCACCTACATCGCCGGCGAGGAGAGTGCCGCCGTCAACGTTGCCCAGTCGGGCGCGGCGCTGCCCACCAACACCCCACCTCGACCCTTCGAACGGGGGGTTCGCGGGCGCCCGACCCTGGTGCAGAACGTCGAGAGCCTGGCAGTGGCCGCCCTGATTGCGCACTATGGCGATGCCTGGTACCGCGGGATGGGTCGCGGCAGGGCTACCGGCTTTGGGCTGGTAACGGTGTCCGGCGCGGTGGCGCGCCCGCGCCTGCAGGAGGTGGAGCTCGGCTCGACGGTCGGCGAGGTGGCGCACGCCGCCGGCGCCGCGCGCCCGGGCGTGCAAGCAGTCCTCCTTGGCGGATACTTCGGCGCCTGGGCGGATCGGGACGAGGCCTGGGATGTCGAGCTGGACCAGGCGAGCATGCGGACCCGCGGGCTGGCGCTGGGGTGCGGCGTCGTCTCGCTCCTCTCCGTTGACGAGTGCGGCGTCGCCGTCACCAGCCGGATCATGGCCTACATGGCCTCACAGAGCGCGCGCCAGTGCGGGCCCTGCTTGTTCGGGCTGGCGGCCATCGCGCAGGCCACCCAGCGGCTGGCCACGACCCGGGCACACCCGGATGACCTCGAGCGCATCACTGGCTGGAGCGCCCAATTGAAAGGACGCGGGGCCTGCCGCCATCCCGACGGCGCAGTCGGACTGCTTCAGAGTGCCATTGCGGTCTTCGGCGACGAGTTCGCCGCCCACCAGCGCGGTCACTGCCTGCGGCAGGTCACGCGGAAGAGCGCGGCATGACCGGGGCGCGGCTTGCCATCGATCGGATCCGCTGCAACGGCCATGGCCTCTGCGCCGAGCTCCTGCCCGAGCTGATCAGCCTCGATGACTGGGGCTACCCGATCCTGCGTAACGATCCTGTGACGGACGCCCTGATTCCCTATGCGCGGCGAGCGGTGGAGGCGTGTCCCGTACTCGCGTTGAAGCTGAACCAGCCCGCCCGTGTTTAAGGGATGGGGCATCGGGTATACTCATAGGGCATCCAGTGCGGATGCGCTCGCCGTGGGCCCGCTCGAACAGGCCTCGACAACGCGAGGCAATACGTTCGGGAAAGGAGTGACCACAATGTCTGGAACCATCAAGAACCTGAATGCCGATCGCGGCTTCGGCTTCATCACTGCGGAAGACGGAAACGACTATTTCTTCCATCGCAGTGCCGCCGAAGATTTCGACCGGCTGGATAGTGGGGCGAAAGTCAGTTTTGATACTGAGCCGAGCCCGAAGGGACCGCGCGCGAAGAACGTTCGCGTCGCCGTCTAAGATCTAAAGAAGATCAGGGAGCCTCGCACCACCGCGGTGCGGGGCTCTTTTTCGTTCTAGCAGGGCAGCAGGCCGTGGACCTGCTTCACCCGGAGGATGCGCAGGGCCGCATCGTCCACCCGAGTGGTAAAGCCGGGATCCGTGGCCTCCCTGGCGCGGATCGCCTGCACCATGCTCAGCGTGGCCGCGGCCGTCTTGGAGATGATCATGTCTCCCCCGGCGTTGAGGAAGTCGATCGCCCGGGTCCCGGGTGGGATGCCGGCGACCGCGGCGGTGGCGCCGAGGTCATCGGACACGATCACGCCCTGGTAGCCGAGGGTGCCGCGGAGCAGGTCCCGCATCACGATCGGTGAGAAGACGGCCAGACGGCCCGCATCAATGCGCGTGTAAGTGGCGAGGGCGACCATCACGAAGTCGGCATTCGCCGCGATGCCCTGGACGAATGACTGGAGAAACGGGTCGGTCGAGGTCGTGACGGTGTCGGTCGCCGTGGTGTAGTCCGTGTTGCCGGCGACCCGACCGAGCCCGGGGAAATGCTTGAGGGTGGTGGCGACGCCGGCCTGCCGGAGGCTTAAGAGGACGGCGACCCCGTGCGCGCCGACCGTGGCGGGATCGTGCCCATATTCCCGTTGCAGCGCCCCGATCGGCTGGTTCTGCGCGTCGGTTCCGGGCGGGACGACGTCGAGCACCGGCGCGAAATTGAGGTTCACGCCGGCCGCCTGCAGCTGCTGACCCCAGCTCAGCGCCCGGGCTTGCAGGGTGGCCGGATCCAGCGAGCCCTGGGTGAGCGCGCTGGGCATCTCGGAAAAGCCTGGGCCGTGCAGGGCCTGCGTGATGCCGCCCTCCTGGTTTGCCGCGACAAAGAAACGCACACCGGCGGTCGCCGGACCGGCCTGCTGCTGGACCGCGTCGCTGACCGTGCGGATCCCGGCGACCCCGGCTTGGGTGCGATCGACAAACCAGACGGATCCGATGTGGTCGGCCTGGATCGCCTGGCGCTCGGCGGGCCCCAGCTGGTCGTTGGTCAGCCCGAGCAGGAACAGCTGGCCGACCCGCTGCGCCTCGGTCATGGTGGCGAACATCTGCTCGGCGCATGGCGCCAGGCTCGGGGTCGTCGACGCGGTTGGACTGGCCGTGATCGCCGGCGACGGCTTCGCAGCCTGGCTGGGCCCGCAGGCGGCCGACAGCGCCATCAGGGTGGTGAGGAGGAGAGGAAGCCGGTTGGCCATGACCCCCTAAGTTTCCGGTATTCGGGTGAGACCTTCTCCCGGCGCCGGGACTGCGCCATACCGTACAATGCCACTATCAACTTATCCATCAACGTAGCTACCAACTCGCAACCGGCCCTCCCCCTGGTGGGCGGCCCTGGCCTGGACGGGGCGCTCCGCCGGATTCGGCGCCGCCCGCTGCTGGCGGTGGCGGCGGCGGTTGCCCTGAGCCTGGTCGTGGCGGGCGCCGGCTGGGAGTTCGGCCGGATCGACGCCGGGGCGCTCGAGCAGCAGCGAGCCGTCGCGAGCCGGCAGATCGACGGAGTTGAGACCGGGCTACTGGCCGCCGCTGCACTGGGCGTCGATGACGCCGACCTCGCGCCTATCCGGCGGCAGGCGAGAGCGCTCCGGCTGGCGGACCAGCAGGCAGCCTCTCCGCAGGGCCTCCACCAGGTATCGGCTCGCGCCGATCTCCTGACCTCGGAGGCGGCCAGCCTCCAGCGAGCCCAGCGGCTGGAGAACGCGGCCGTCCAGGAGGCGGCGCGCGCGATCAGCGCCCACTACGCCGGCCGGCTCGACGCCATGCGGTCGGCCGGGGAAGCGGCACTGGCGACCGGACGCAACGACGCCACGGTCGCGGCGTTCTTGAGAATCGAGATCGGCCGGACCGCCGGCGCGATGGCGCGCTACGGCAGCTTGATCGCCTCGACCGATCCGGACCAGGCGGCGCTCGGCGTGGCCGGTGCGCAGCGATACAGCCCGCTCGTTCACAACGCGCTCATGGCTCAATTGCCGCCGCGCGTGATCGTCGTCTCGGTTGCCGGGCAACGGCTCCAGGCCTTTGACCATGGCCGCCTGGTCCAGGACACGCTGGTCACCACCGGACGCCCGGCCCTGCCGACCGATATCGGGCGGATGCAGGTGGTGAAGAAGTCGTCGCCCTGGACGATGCAGTCGCCCTGGCCGAAGGGCTCGCCCTACTGGTATCCCGACACGAAGGTCCAGATGGTGCTCTGGTTCACGAACACCGGCGAGGGGATCCATGATGCCGACTGGGAACCGGCCTCTGCCTATGGTCCCGGGTCGCCGTCCGGCCCCTTCGCGAGCCATGGCTGCGTCCATACGCCGTCGAGCGTGATGGCGTCCCTCTTTGGGTGGGCGCCGTTGGGCACCCCGATCGTGGTGATTCCCGGCGACGGGACGCCGGTCGCCGCACAGCGAGCCCAGCAATCCGTCGACGCGCTCGGCCGGCCGCTCGGCAGCCAGCCGTCCGGGCTCTAGGTCCTCGCGTTACTCGGCTACGAATCGATACCCAATCCCCGGGACTGAGTGGATGAAGTGCGGCTTGTCCGAGTCGCGCTCGATCTTCTTGCGCAGCCGGTAGACGTGCGCATCCACCGTCCGGGTTTCGATCTCGACCTCGTAGCCCCAGACCTTGCGCAGCAACTCGCCGCGGCTGACGACCTGGCCGGCCTGCGAGGCCAGCAGCGAGAGCAGGTTGAACTCGGTCAGCGTCAGGGAGACTTCCTTGCCCTCACGCCAGACCTGGCGTGAGTTCATGTCGATGATGAGGCCTGGGAACTCGAAGCGCGTCTTGGGCTGCGACTGCGTGACCGCCTGCTCGCTGCGGCGCAGATGCGCTCCAACCCGGGCTAAGAGTTCCCGTACCTCGAACGGCTTGGTCAAATAGTCGTCGGCCCCCACCTCGAGTCCAACGACGACGTCGATGGTGTCATTCTTCGCGGTCAGCATGATGACGGGCACCTGGGTGCCGTCCGCCCGCAGCTGCCGGCAGACGTCCATGCCGGACACGCCCGGCAGGTTGAGGTCCAGGATGACGAGGTCGGGCTCGGACTTCTCGATCATCTCCATGCCCTTCTCGCCGGTCTCGGCCTCGATCAGAGTCAGGTTTTGACCCACGCATGCCATCCGGACGACCTCACGGGTCGGAGCGTCGTCCTCGATCATCAGGATTGTCTTGGGGAACGGCATTTGTCGGACTACTCCTTCTCCAAAAAGTTCGTCACTTGCAGCATGAATTTCTTCAGTTCGATCGGTTTTGCGATGTACCCACTGCACCCAGCGGCCAGCGCCTGCTCTTCGCTCCCCTTCAGCGCATTCGCTGTCAGGGCGACCACTTTGATACCCGCCGTGGCCGGATCCGCCTTGAGCTGACGTGTGACCTCTAACCCATCAACGCCGGGGAGCTGCATATCCATCAGAATTAGGTCAGGTTGGAGATGGCGGGCCTTCTCGAGGCCTTCCGTCCCATTCGAGGCGGTATCCACGGCGAAGCCGTTGCCTTCCAGCACCATCCGGGCCAGGTCGAGATTGGACGGATTGTCCTCGACCACGAGGACCCGATTCCGCTTACTGGGGGCCGGGCGGAGGGGCAGGACGACGGTGAAGGTGGTTCCCTCCCCCGCCTTGCTGTCGAAGTCGATCGTTCCCTGATGAAGCTCGAGCAGCTTCTTGGTCAGGGCCAGGCCCAGGCCCGTCCCCGGGTACTCCCGGTTGATGGCGCTCTGGACCTGGTAAAAGGCCCCGAAGATCTTGTGTTGGAGCTCTTTGGGGATGCCGATGCCGCTGTCTTTGACGGTGACCCGGAGCGTCTCATCGGTCGCCGCCGCCCTGACCTCAACGGTCCCGTTGGGCGGCGTGAACTTGATTGCGTTCGAGAGGAGGTTGTAGAGCACCTGCTTGAACTTGTTCTTGTCGGCAATCAGCAGGACGGTGACCGGCTCGATCGCCGACGAGATCTGGATGTCCTTCTTCATGCCGAGGGAGCGCACCACGTTCAAGACCTCACGCAGCGCGGAATCGACCCCGAACTCTTCGTAGACCAGGTCCATGCGCCCGGCCTCGATCTTGGTCAGGTCGAGCAGGTCGTTGATGAGCGACAGCAGATGCCGGCCGCTGTTGTAGATGTTGTCGAGGCAATCGTGGCGTTGCTTATCCGAGATCTTGCCGGCCAGGTCGTCGCGAAGCAGCTCCGAGAAGCCCAGGATGGCATTCAGCGGGGTGCGGAGTTCGTGCGACATATTGGCCAGGAACTCGGACTTGAGCCGGCTCACCTCCGCAATCTGGGCATTGGCGATCTCGAGCTCGCCCAGGTGATCCTGGAGCTGCTCGTAGAGGCGGCCGTTCTCGATCGCGATCGAGGCCTGGTTCACGATGACCTTGAGGATGGCGGCGTCCAGCTCGGTAAACGGATCGACCCGCTCCCTGGAGATGGTCATGGCCCCGACGACCCGGTTGGGCGTGGCGAGCGGTTGCACCATCAGGGACCGCGGCGAGCGGCTCTGGTCCAGAATCTTGAATCGCGGATCGAGCGTGGCGTCGGTGATGTTGAGCGTTTCGAGCTGCTCGACGGCGTAGCCGAGGATCCCCTCCCCCATCACGAAGCGCGCGATATGGGGGACTTCGGTCCGGTGTGGGTAGGTGGCGCAGGCGGTCAGCTCCTTGCTCCCCTCGTTCAACAGGAAGACCGTCGCGTTATCGAACTGGACCATCTGCGAGGTGGCTCGCAACATCGCCTCGATGTTCTCGTTGAGGGACAGCGAATCGCTGAAGAGTCCCCCAAGCCGGTTGAGGAGTTGAATTTCAGGGACGGCTGACACGTGGGCCGGATTATAGGTCATATTTTTTGACACACCCGCAGTTACCACTTACAGGTTTCGCGACTATAACGTCACTCTCTGTAACTTTCCTGCGCGCCGTTCCGCCTGCCTGCCGCCGGGCACGGGCGGGGGGCGGCGGGGCCGATAATTCAGGGATCAAGGCGATTCGCTTTCACGAGCACGGCGGACCCGAGGTCCTGCGCTACGAGGAGGCGCCGACCCCGGCGCCCGGTCCCGGGGAGGTGCTGGTCGCTCTCCGGGCGGCGGCTCTGAACCATCTCGACCTGTTCGTCCGCAGCGGCATGCCCGGCGTCCCACTGCCGCACATCGGAGGGGCGGATGGCGCCGGGGTGGTGGCTGCCAGCGGCCCCGGAGCGACGCGCTACCCGGCCGGGACGCGTGTCTTTTTCGACCCTGGGATCAGTGACGGGACCTGTGATTACTGCGTACGGGGCGAGAACAGCCTCTGCGACCACTGGCAGATTCTGGGTGAGGACCGGGACGGCACCTTCGCCCAGGCAGTGGTGGTTCCGGAGATCAACCTGCGTCCGATCCCGGAACACCTGGACTTCGAGGAGGCGGCCGCCTTTCCGCTCGTTTTTCAGACCGCCTGGCGGATGCTGGTGACCAAGGCGCGCCTGCAGCCCGGCGAGACCGTGCTGATCCTCGGGATCGGCGGGGGCGTCGCCATCGCCGCCCTGCAGATCGCCCGGTTGCTCAAAGCCCGGGTCTTCGTCACCTCGGGCAGCGAGGCGAAGCTGGCGCGCGCCCGCGACCTGGGAGCGGAGATCCTGATCAACCACCGGGAGACGGACTTCTCCCGGGAGGTCTGGTCGATCACGAAGAAACGCGGCGTCGAGGTCGTGGTCGATGATGTGGGAGCCGCCACCTGGGATCGCAGCATTCGAAGTCTGGCCCGGGGTGGGAGGCTGGTGACCTGCGGGGCCACCTCGGGGCCGAAACCCGACGAGGATCTCCGCCGCATTTTCGCCAAGCAGATCACGATCTACGGATCGACTATGGGAACGCGCCAGGATTGGGATGCCCTGAACCAGCACCTGGCGAACGGCGATCTGCGGCCCGTGGTCGACCGGACCTATCCGCTCGAGCAGGCCGCGGCAGCCCAGGAGGTCATGGCCAGGGGTGAGCAGTTCGGCAAGCTGGTGCTCACGATTCCGCCGCTCCAGTGAGGCTTCGCCGGGTCGCGATCCTGCTGCTCCTCGGACTCGGGGCCTGCGGCCAACCGACGGCGACGCTCTCGCCGAGTCCATCGCACCGACCCTCGGCCACGGCCTCGCCAACGCCGACGCCCACCCCGGTACCCACGCCGACGCCACCGCCCAACCTGCCCAGGATCGGCATCCAGGTGCCGGCGGGTTTCGCGGCCTACCGGTACGCCGCCGGATTGGGCACGACCACCTCGATGGCCTTCGGGCCCGATGGCCGCCTCTACGTGACGAGCGCCGTCGGCAGTGTGCTGGTCGTGCCATTGCCCGGCGCGGCGCCCCGGACCCTGGTGTCGGGTCTTCCCACCACGCTCGGATTGGTCTGGCGCGGCACCGACCTGTTCGTGTCGGTTCGCGGCGGCGTGCGCGGCTTTCATCTCGCGAACGGCGGGCTCGCCGGCGGGGGCGCGGTCGTGTCCGGGCTGCCGGTCGGCCGGCATCAGAACGATATTCCGGCGCTGCTGCCCAATGGCGACTTCCTGCTTGGTGTCGGCTCGACCTGCGACGTGTGTGCGGAGGGTGACGCGCGCAGCGCCAGCGTGCTTCGCTTTCATGGTGACTGGCGCTTCGCCGGGGTCGTGGTGCGCGGAGCCAGGAACCCGTACGGCCTGGCTGTGCGGCAGTCGACCGGGGATGCCTACGTCACGATCAACGGCCAGGACAACCTCGGCAGCCAGCCGGCCGATCACCTCCTCTTGGTATCCCCCGGCGAGGACGCGGGCTGGCCTCGATGCTGGCCCAGCTTCCCGGATGGCGGGCTGCACGGAAGTTGCGCCGGGGTGGCGCCGCCGGTGGCGGTCTTCAGGCCGCATTCCTCGACCGACGCCCTGACGTTTTACGAGGCGACCGAGTTCGGGCCGGAGTTTTCGGGCAACGCCTTCATCACCCAGTGGGGGGCGAACGTGGGTGGCGCGGTCGGGCGCCGGGTGGAGCGCGTGACCTTTACCGGCTCGGGCAGCAGTGAGCGTGGGCAGGTCACCGATTTCGCCACCGGCTTCAGCCACCCGCTCGCCGTCACGGTGGGTCCGGACGGCGGGCTGCTGGTCGGCGACTACGGGACCGGCCAGATCATCGAGATCTTCCGAACCGGGTAGCCGGCTTCCGTCGAAAGAAGTTGGCCGCCGGCGCGTCGCAACGCTATCGGCCTGACTGATCGCCTCCGAGACCTGGCCGGCCTGATCCCCGATGGGGATGCAACCACGAATGGCGCCTCGCCGAGCTCGGAGCACCGTGCCCGGCACCAGCCCAGCCGGCGCTGGTTTGGCCAGGTGATGCCCGGGTCGTGGGCCCCGAACGTCGACTCGGATGGCGTTGAGGGCAAGCTCGCCGGGATTGCGGCGATCCAGGCCCACGACCCGGCCTTCGACGAGAACCTGTTCCTCGCCGATGTCCAGCGATTGTTCTTCGCGGTGCTGGAGGCCTGGACCGCCCTCAAACCGGCACTGAGCCAGGGCGTGATGGCTTCGCTCATCTGGGAAGAGCAGAAGGCCCAGGTCGCCGAGTATCGCGCCAGGGGTTGGCGCAACCAGCTGGCGACCCTGAGTTTCACCAGCGCGGTGGTGGCGGGCGCGTCGTCGGACAGCGGCTGGGACACGGCGACGGTGCGGATCAACGCCACCTCCGCCGACACCGACGTTGAAACCGCAACCGGCTGCGTGATTGCCGGCGAGATCGAACCCTGGGACTGGACCGAGGACTGGATCTTCCAGCGTCCCGCCATCGCGGTGACCGCCCAGCGAGGCACCATCACGGCGCAGAACTGTCCGAGTTGCGGCGCCCCGGTCAATGTCGACGTCACCAGCATCTGCCCCTTTTGCGATGCCGCGGTGATCAGCGGCAAGTTCGGCTGGTCGCTGACGCGGATCGACCGGGTCTGAGATCCGGTCCCGCTCGTTAGGTCTTGACAGATACACAGATTCGTGTTAGCCTGACCAGGTGGCAGGGATGGACGAGCCCGGGCTGCTGGCGGCGCTGGTGGGCCGGCCGGAGCCGGGCCTTCCCCAGGTTCGGGCCCTACTGGCGGAAGGCGGGGTGGTCGAGCGGAGCATCCCTGAGCTTCGAGCCGCCGGGCGCCGCCATGGCTTGCGCCCAGGCCAGGTTCGCCGCCTGCTGATGGTTCGGGAGCTGGCCCGGCGCTGGCATGTGCCGGCCGACAGCGCGGCACCGGCGGTGACCTCGCCCCGGGAGGCGCTCCTGCAGCTGCAGGAGCTTAGAACCAGCCCCAAAGAGTGCTTCAGCGTGCTCTACCTGAATACCCGCAACCAGCCGGTTGGCTGCGAAAAGGTGGCGGTGGGAGGCCTGAATGTGGCGGCCCTCCAGCCCCGTGAGGTCTTCGCCCCGGCCCTGACGCTGGGCGCGGCCGCCGTCATCCTGGCGCACAATCACCCGTCCGGCGATCCGACGCCGAGCCCCGAGGACCTGGCGGTGACGCGCCATTTGCAGGAGGCCGGCCGGTTACTGGGAGTGGAAGTCCTGGATCACCTGGTGGTGTGCGCGGAGCGGTTCAAGAGCCTGCGAGAGGCGGGGGCGCTCTAGGGAGGCGGCTTGCTGCCGGAGCGAAACGACGCGAGCCCCGGCACGAAGCCAACGCACCACTGGCTTATTAAGTGATACCCACGCTATCAAATACAAAGCTGATGAACCGCGGAGGCCCGGCTGGTGAGACAATAGGGGGGCTCGCCTGCCGGCGGGCACGGCCCAAGCGGGGCAGGAAAACCGACCACTGAGCGATGGTCGGTTTTCCGTTTTCAGGGCCCGGCACTCCGGGCAGGCTCTCGCGCTTAGTGGTGCAGCACCGCGATCAGGATCGCGATCACAATGATGACGACGATCCCGATGCCCGCGAACATGACGAGGGCACCCAGGTTGAGGGTCGTGTCTTTGATGGGTTCCTGTACCGACATCGGCGGCCCGGGGACTAGCGGCGACCCGGCGCCGGGCGGCAACGGCTTCTCTTGGGTTGGGTCTTGCTCGGTCATCCCCGCCACTCCGAGGCCTGCGTGATGTTATCGAGCACCCAGCCAAACTGGCCGCTGGTGACGGTCGCCTTGCAATAACTGCAGACGCCGGATTCGTTGATCGATAGCGGCGCGCCGCAGTTGGGACACTGGGTGACTTCCGCGCCCTCGCCCGCCTTCGTACGCGCGGCGGCACTGCGGATGAAGGTCCAGTACTCGGTGAAGTTCTGGTTCTGCTTGGAGCCGTAGATCACCTTGTTGCTGCTGGTGTCGTCCACCTCGTAGTCGGCGGCGCTGGCATCGATCCGCACCGTGATGGCGTCGAAGTTGGGGTCCGTCGTGACCTTGACGATTTGCGTCCCGCCAATCACGAGGTTATCGAGGATGTTGCGCTTGTGGGCGGCGATCATCTGGTCGATCTGCATTTTCCAGCGGTGGTAGATCCCGTCCGACATGTAGACCCGTGCGGGCTCGAGGTTTCGCTCCATCCAGGCCTTCTGCAGCGCAAAGAAGGTGGCCTGGGCACGGTCGAGGAACATCTGCTCATTGAAGTTCGGGTCTTTGGCCTTCAGGGCGGCGAGGTCTTCGGGCAGGGTCTGGCGCGGCGGGGCCATCGGCGCGTAGCCGGGACCCCAGGTCGTGGCCTGCATCGGCGACCCAATGTTCATGCGCCGGTACGCCTGGAACAGGGCAAAGATGATGAAGAGGAAAAAGAAGAAGCCGCCTCCCCCGCCCCCGAAGAGCAAGAAGGGGAGCAAAAACCCGCCGCCGCCGAACCCGCCGCCCCCGTAGCCGCCGCTGAAGCCGCCGCCACCGCCACCGGTAAAGCCGCCGCCGCCCCCAAAGCTCTGCCCACCGCCTGCGCGGGCGAAGGCCAGCATCGGCGTCACGAGGAGCAGCATCAGCGCGATGCTGGCGGCGAGCGCGAGCCGGCGTCGCGTCATTGGGATGCCGCCGGTGTGCCTCCACCGGTGAGCGCCTGGCCACAGTTGGTGCAGAACTTCGCGGTGGCCGAATTCTGTGTCTGGCACTTCGGACAGGCAACGGTCGCGCCCGCCGGCGCCGGAGCCGGTGAGAGCGCCTGGCCACAGCTGTTGCAAAACTTCGCGTTCTCGGCGTTAAGCGCATGACACTGGGGGCAGCGCACCTGGATCTGGCCCCCCGCGGCCAGGGTTTGCCCCGCCTGGCCGGCGACCAGACCGCCCATCCCCAGGCCCACGCCCAGGAAGGCGGGATTGCCGCCGCCCTGGCCCGGTCCCTGCGCCAGGCCCTGCCCGGCCCCGAGGAGGGCTTCGCCGGCGGCGTACTGCTGGAAGCCACCGGCCAGCTTGGTGTACTGGACGTCCTTGAGGAACCCCTTGAGCTTGTCCTCATCCTCCGGCTTCAGGGTGATGGTGAAGTTGCCCAGCCGGACGATCTGCAGGCCGTAGGTATTGATGTTTCGCTGCACCTGGGCAATCGTCTCCGACTCGATCTCGTCGGTATGGGCCGCGATGCCGAGCAGCGGCCACCCATTGGTGACGACGTGGGCGGTGACATCGGTTCGCAGCGTCTTCAGCAATTGCTCCCGCATCCAGTCGGTGATCTCGTCATTGCTCGAGAGATTCTGGGTCCCGACCAGGTTCAGGATCAGCGATTGCGGCTCAATGACCTTCAGCGAGTACTCGCCAAAGACCCGAAGCCCCACCCCAAGGTTGGTCTGCGGGTCGACGACATTATCGATGGCGCCGCCGAAGGGGAGGTTCGGGAACTCCCGCGTCGATACGAAGTAGAGCTCGGTGCGAAAAAGGTTCCCCCCGCTGGCGGCGTCGACCAGCCGCCCGAGAAAGGGAATCTCCGAGGAGTCCAGCGTGACACGCCCCGGCTGGATCGTGCCCTGGACCAGGCCATCGCGAAAAAAGACGGCCAGCTCATCCTGCTCCACCGTCAACTGGGTGAGTTTGCGAATGTTGGTATCCGGCCACTTGAAGAGGATTTGATTCTTCGCCGTGTCCGGCCGCGCAATGAATTCGCGACGAACTTCCTGGCTGAAAATACCCATTAGCACAGGTATAGCACACAAAAGAAAAGGGCCCCAAAAGGGGCCCCTGTCTCTATCAGAAGGTCGACGGCCGTTACTGGCCGAGGCCGCCCGAAATGTTGCAGAAGACGTTCTTGACCTGGTTGCCGAGAATGATCAGCACGACGATGACCACGACAGCGATCAAGACGAGAATAAGGGCGTACTCAACCATGCCCTGCCCTTCCTCACGGTTAAGCAGCTCACGGATTTTCAGATACAGGTTGGTCAACATTGCATTCACCTCCTTCAATCGAGACAGTCGATGTATGCCAGTGTGGCATCGCCGGCTGTGGTGGAGGTGGAGACGGTGTATGGGTTTGGCAGTGAGGTGGTGACGAGTCCGTAACGGTGGCTCCGGAGCCCGGATTCGAACCGGGAACCATCGCGTTAACAGCGCGCCGCTCTACCGTTGAGCTACTCCGGAGCGAAAGCTCGACCAGTATATCGACCCTCCCGCGGGTCCTCTCTTCCCCGCCGCCGGCTGTCTAGCTCGCGATCCGCTGGGCGACCTGGCGCCCGCCCTCCGCGCCCGTCTCGCCCTCGCCCACCCGCTCTTCCTCGTGGTACTCGGCGTCCGTGTTGACCTTCCACGGGTCGTAGCTGGTCCCGGTCGCGATATTCCGCGCCACCAGGATCCCGGTCATCATGGAGTGATCCTGGTTGTTGTAATGGTGCATGCCATTGCGTCCCACCAACCACAGGTTCGGCAGCGCGCGCTGGAGCCATTCCCGAATCACCGCCAGGTGGTCCTTGTAGCACTCGTCGTAGACGGGGTAGGTCTTCGGCTGGCGGTAGACCATCCCGGCCTTGACGTCGTCCGGCTGGCAGATCCCCAACGCAACCAGCTCCCGCCGACCGAGGTCCAGGAGCTCGGCATCCGAGGCCGCCCACAGCCCGTCTGTTTCGAAGCAAAAGTACTCCATCCCCAGGCCGCTCAAGCCGGGGTCCGCCACCATCGACGGACTGAAATTCTTGAAGTTGGAGATCCGTCCCACTTTCACCGAGGGGTCGTGGATATAGATCCATTGATCCGGAAACACGTCGGCCTTGTCCAACACGACGTTGACCGTAATGAAGTCCCGGTAGGCCAGGGCGTCGGCGGCCGCCCGCACCATGCTCGGGGCAGCCGGCGACAGCTTGGCGATCAGCTCTCGGATCGGCATCGTGCTGATGAACTGCGAGCCCAGCACGTCGACCGACCGTCCGGCGGTATCGCGCACCGCCACGGCGATCACGCGCCCGCCCGCATGCCGGACCGCCACCACTTCCTCGCCCATCCGCACCGGGTGTCCGGCGCCGTCGAGCCGCGCGGCGACCGTCTCCCACATCTGCCCGGCTCCCAGCCGGGGGTACCGGAACGAGTCCACCAGCGTCTTCACGATGGCATGCTCGCCACCGCGCATTGACGCCGGCAGCAGCGCGTTGCGGGCCACCTCGAGGAGATTGAGTCCCTTGATCCGCTGTCCCGCCCAATCCGCGGACAGGTCGCGGGTCGAAATTCCCCAGACCTTCTCGGTGTACGTCTTGAAAAAAATCGAGAAGAGCCGGTGCCCGAACTGGTTCGAGACCCAATCCTCGAATGATCGTGGCTCGACCACGGGTCGCATCCGCGCCTGCGCGTAGCTCAGCAGGCAGCGCGCGGTCTCCACGGGCCCGAGGTTGAGGAACGCGTTCGACGCCTTGATCGGATAGTCGAAGTACTTGCCGTTGTACAGGATCCGGGTCAGGCGCGCGACGTCGTGAATCTCCGCCCCGAGCACCTCCGTCCAGAGCGCCTCAATCTCCTCGCTCTTGGAAAAAAACCGGTGTGGCCCGACATCGAACCGGCAGCCCATGAATTCCAGCGTCCGCGAGATGCCGCCGACCGAGGCCGGATCCTTCTCCAGCACGGTCACCGGGGTCCCGTGGCGGCTCAACTCGAAGGCCGCCGACAGCCCGGCAGGCCCGGCGCCCATGACGACGACATGGTCCCGCCCGGAGCGCCCCGGGGCGCGTGTTTCAGCCATCCGCAGAGGAACAACTGCCCAGCGCCAATCGGCCTTGCGCGCGCAACCTGCCGGCGGAGCCCGCGGCCCGAATGCAGGACTGGCCCCGGCCGGCTCGTTGCAACCTCGTGGCGAAGCTGCTGGTCGCCGGCTTTGCGCTGCTCTCCCTCGCCTGGGTTTTCTCGAATCCCCCCGGGGCAGGCCCGGACGAAGCCGCGAACTACATCAAAGCCGTGGCAGTTGGCCAGGGTGAGCTTCTCGGCGTCCGTGGCCCACTCCCGGCGGCGCAGGGGGCCCCCTTCCGGCCCAGCGCCATGCGACTGGCCTGGTCCGCCTCCACCACACGCTGGGTGCGGGTGCCCACCCGGCTGTCGCCCGCAGGCTTCGCTCACGATGGCGCCCTTTCGGGCAGGCAGCCCAGCTACGTCGGGACCTACCAGCCCTTCATGTATCTGCTCCCTGGCCTCGCGACCCGGCTGGCCGGCGATCCCGTTGTCGCCCTCCTCCTGGCGCGCCTGGTCACCGCGCTCATCTGCCTCGCCCTCCTCGCCACCGCCGCCTGGCTCCTGGCGACCCCGACTCGCGGAGGCCTGGCCCTGGTCGGCCTGTTGCTTGCCGTCACCCCGCTCGTGGTCTTCCTGACCAGCGTCGTCTCGGCGAGCGGGTTTGAAATCTGCGCCGGCATCTGTGTCTTCGCCGCCGTGTTGCGGATCGCGCGATCGGAGCCGCCTCCGCGCCCCGTGTTCGTGGCGCTCACGGTAGCCGGTATCATCCTGGCCCTGAGCCGTCCGCTGGGCGTCATCTGGCTCGGGCTGGAACTGGCGCTGCTCCTCCTGCTGGTCGGGCCGGATCGCCTGGTGCGACTCATCCGCACAGGCGGCCCCGCCTCCTGGCTCGCTGCCGGTTCGCTGCTCGCCGCGGCCGGCCTCGGGGTGGGCTGGGAGCTCACGATTGAGCCACATCATCACACCACGATGGCCGAGCTGTTGTACTACCTGCCGCGCGCCATTGACCTCCTCCCGCTGGACCTCAAGCAAGCGGTCGGCATCTTCGGCTGGCTGGACACGTGGATGCCAGGGGGAGCCTATGTCCTCTGGGTGACGGCTCTGGGCCTGATGCTGGTCGGCGCCATCATGCTCGGGACCCGGCGCCAGCGGCTCATTCTTGGACTGCTCACCCTCGCGACGCTCGGCGTCGCGCTCGGCATCGGCGCGGCGATCATCATGCCAATCGGCGACGCGCCCCTGCAGGCCCGCTACTTCCTCGCCTTTGCCATCACCGTTCCCCTCTACGCCGGCGAGGTCATCGCGCTCAATGCGGGTCGCCTGCGCTGGCTCAAGCCGGCGCACCTGGTGGGTGGGTTCGCCGCCCTGGCCGCGATCATCCAGGCGATAGCCCTGATCGCCAATGCCACATCGTTCATGGGCGACCTTCCCGACTACGCGCGGGTCTTCACCCCGGCCGGCCGCTGGACCCCGCCCCTTGGCTGGATCCCGTGGGCCGCCATCGGGCTCGCCGGATGCCTGCTGCTCCTGGCCGCCGGAGCGACGGCCTTCCGCAGCTCCAGGGCCGCCGTGCCAGGCCGGGCCCGCCCGATTGCGGCCTGACCCATCCCAAATCGAGCAGTCCTCCCGTACTATTGCCGCCGTGGCCCATCCATTTCTACAGCGCCTCCAGC
>DAINCX010000009.1:25944-60299 GCA_036732165.1 Candidatus Dormiibacterota bacterium
CAGTCCTCCCGTACTATTGCCGCCGTGGCCCATCCATTTCTACAGCGCCTCCAGCGCGGGCCGTTGCTCGGCGACGGCGCCATGGGCACCCAGCTGCACGCGCGGGGGGTCAGCTTCGAGCGCTCCTTCGATGAGCTGAATCTGACCGAGCCGCGCATCGTCGAGGAGATTCACCGCGCCTACATCGCCGCCGGTGCCGAGCTGATCGAAACCAACACCTTCGGCGCCAACCGTTTCAAGCTGGCGCGCCACGGCCTTGAGCACAAGGTCCGCGAGATCAACCTCCGCGCGGTCAAGCTTGCCCGTGAGGCGCGCGAGATCGCGGGTGAACCGACCTTCCTGGCGGGCTCGGTCGGGCCCATCGGCCAGCAGCTGGCGCCGATCGGGCGCATCAGCCTGGCCCAGGCCCAGGGCGCCTTCAAGGAACAGATCGAGGGCTTGCTCGAGGGCGGCGCCGACCTCCTGGTGTTGGAGACGTTCACCAACCTGCCGGAGCTGCTGGCGGCTGTCGCCGCCGCCCGCGAGACGACGGACCTCCCGATCGTGGCCCAGATGACATTCGCCGAAGATGGCCTCACCCTCAGCGCCGAGGAGCCATCGCAGGTGGTCCAGGCGTTGGAGCGCGCCGGTGTCGACGTCATCGGCGTCAACTGTGGGGTCGGCCCACAGGTGGCGCTGCAGGTGCTGGAGACCATGCGCCCGCTCACGAAACTTCCCCTCTCGGGCCAGCCGAACGCCGGCCTGCCGGCGCGCGTCGAGGGCCGCTTCTTCTATTTCGCGACGCCGGAGTACTTCGGCACCTATGCCCGGCAGGCGGCCGACCTCGGGATCGCCTACATCGGCGGCTGCTGCGGCACCACGCCCGCCCACATCGCCGCGATGCGCGCCGCGCTTAAGCCCGCGAGCCATAAGCCGGCCGCCCAGCACGCGCCGGCCCAGCCCGCCATCACCATCGACCTCACGCCGGCGGATCAGCTGCCGCCCACGCCCTTCGCCCAGCGTCTTCACGACGGCGCCTTCGCGATCAGCGTCGAGATCGACCCGCCTCGCGGCCTGAATCCGGCCAAGTGCATCGCCGGGGCGCAGCTGATCAAGGACGCCGGGGCCGATGCCATCAACATCGGGGACAGCCCGATGGCGCGGGTGCGGATGAACGCGCTGTCCCTGGCCGTCATGATCCAGGCCCAGGTCGGCATCGACACCCTGATCCACTTCACCTCGCGCGATAAGAACCTGATGGCCTTGCAGGCGGAGCTGATCGGGGCGCACGCGCTCGGCATCCGCAACATCATCGCGCTGACCGGCGATCCGCCCCGCATCGGCGACTACCCCTCCGCAACGGGCGTTTGGGACGTTGACTCGATTGGCCTGATCAAGGTGCTGAAGCGGTTGAACCAGGGCTATGACTGGCTCGGCACGTCGATCGGCAAACCAGCGGCGTTCACCATCGCCTGCGCCGTCAACCCGACGGCCGAGGATCTCGACCAGGAGATCGCGCGATTCAAGCAGAAGATCGAGGCGGGCGCGCACGTGGCCATGTCGCAACCGCTGTATGAGCGGGAGACGCTGGAGCGCTTCTTCGAGAAGAGCGGGCCCATCCCGATTCCCTTTCTCCTCGGCGTGCTGCCCCTGCAAAGTTCGCGCCACGCCGAGTTCATGCACAACGAGGTCCCTGGCATCGTGGTCCCCAAGCAACTACGCGACCGGATGCGCAAGGCGGGTGAGAATGGTATCGCCGAAGGCCTGCAGCAGTCGCGCCAACTGCTGGAGGAGACCAAGGACCTGGTCCAGGGGGTCTACCTGATGCCATCCTTCGGCCGCTATGAGGTCGTGGCGGAGCTGGTCCAGTGGCTACGACAGCAACCGGTCCGCGCCCGCCCCCGATAGCCGCGACGCGCCGCCTCGGCCTCGGCCGGCTGGCCGCCATCAACGCCTTCTGGTTTGGCGGCGGCGCGCACTGGCAGCCGATCTACATCTCCCTCATCCCGGTCGGCGCCACCCTGATCGCCGGCTCGCGCGCCGACCTGCTGATCGGCCGGCTGACCGCAGCCGGCGGGATCTTTGCCCTCCTGACGCCCATCCTGGTCGGCTGGCTCAGCGACCGCACGGTCTCGCGCTGGGGACGCCGCCGCCCCTGGATGGTGGCGGGCACCTTGCTCAATCTCGCCGGGCTGGGGTTGCTGGCGCTCGCCGCCGGTCCGCTCGCCCTGATCGGGGCCTACCTGGTCGTCCAGCTCAGCAACAACGCCGCCGGCGCCGCCTACACGGGGGTCATCCCCGACGTCGTCCCCGCGGAGGATCGCGGTCGGGCCTCGGGACTGCTCGGCCTGATGAACCAGCTCGGCACCGTCGCCGGGGTAGGCCTGGTCGGCCTCGCTTTCGGCGTGCTTGGCGACACCCGCGCCGGATTGCTGGCCGGCTACGGCGTCGTCGCGCTCATCCTCACGATCACCTTGATCATCACCCTGGTCGCGGTCGACGAACCGCCCACGGTCCGGCGAGCCCCTGCTCCTCGGCGATCGCCCGGCCTGGGTCCTGACGGGCCGGCGGCCATCGTCTGCGGCACCGGGTTCCTCATCGCCCTGACCGCGTTGTTCGCGATCCTCCTCATCCCGCTCGACCGCTGGCTGTGGCCCGTCATCGGCCTGCTCCTCGCCGCCAGCGTCGTGACCGTGCTCGCCGCCCTCCGCCTTCCGCCGCTGCTCGCATTTTTTCAGGCCTTTCGGTCCAACGACTTCTTCTGGACCTTCTTGACGCGCGCGCTCGTCACCCTTGGGATCTTCTCCATCCTGCCCTTCATGGAGCTCTACTTCCGCGATGTGGTCGGGTCACCCAACGCCGGGGCCGCCAGCGCCTTCTGGCTCCTCGCGGTGATCGCGGGGGCGGTGATCCCCTCGATCGTCGGCGGCGTGCTCTCCGACCGGACCGGCCGGCGCAAACTGTTCGTCTACATCTCCAGCGGCCTCCAGGCGGTGGTGGTTTCGGTCCTCCTCTTCGGTCTGGTGCGCTCGCTCACCCTGCTCTACGTGCTGGGGATCCTCTACGGCATCGGCTACGGCGCCTACTACGCGGTCGACTGGGCGCTCGCCTGCGACGTGCTGCCCGACCGCGAGCAGGCGGCGGGACGCGACATGGCCCTCTGGCACGTCTCCTTCACGCTGCCCCAGGTGCTGGCGCCCGCCATCCTCGCCGGGCTGCTGCATTTCCTCAACGAGCCCGGCCATCAGCTCGCCACGCTCACGACCGGGCATGACCTCGGCTTCCGGTTCATCTTCGGGAGCGCGGCACTCTGGTTCATCCTCGGCACCGTGATGGTGTCGCGCATCCGCGGCGTTCGCTAGCTCAAAGGTTCGCCGCGAAGGCCCGAAGGAGCCGCCGCGACCGCGCCTGCTGCCCCTCGAGATAGCGATCCAACTCATCGCGGACCTCGTCCGGCCGCCGCTGCCACGTGCGCTCCAGCGTCGGCGCCGCCACCCGCAGCCAGGCTTCGACCCCCGCGCGATCGACCTCGAAATGAAACTGAACGCCCCAGGCATGCCGACCGAACCGAAAGGCCTGGACCGGGACCTGGTCGCCGGCGGCCAGCAGCGTCGCCCCCTCCGGCAGGTCGAAGGTGTCCTCATGCCACTGGAACACGCGGTCACCGCTGCTGAAGGCGCTGAGCAGCGGGTCGACCTGCCCCTCGGCAGAGATCGTGACCGGATAAAATCCCAGCTCGCGGACGGTGGCGGGATAGACCCGAGCATCGAGCGCCCGCGCCAGCATCTGGGCGCCCAGGCAGATTCCGAGCACCGGCACCCCGGCGTCCATCGCCCGCCGCATCAACTGCCGCTGCGTCAACAGGCACGGATAGCGCTCGGTTTCATCGACGTTCATCTCGCCGCCGAAAACCACCAGCGCCGCGACCTGATCGAGGTCAGGCCAGCGCACCCCGGCCTCGAATCCGTCCACCTGCAGCATCGGAACGCCTTCCTCGGCCAGCACCGCCGCGGTAATGCCCAGCGTGTCGTCGCGGTCATTGCGCACGCACAGCACCGGCTTCATCTGTCGTCGCATCATCCCACCTATTCGGGCGATGCGGGCGCGTCTCCGACCGGTGCATCATGGGCTGACTCAGAACAATTTCGGAGTCTCACGGAGGATCCTCATGAAGATTGGCCTCTCGATCGCTGATTTCAGCTGGCCCGGCGGCCCCACCAGGCTCGGCAGCAGCCTCGCCCAGATCGCGCACACGGCCGACCAGGCCGGCTTCGACTCGATCTGGGTGATGGATCACTTCTGGCAGATCGGGATGATCGGGCCGCCCGAGAGGGACATGCTGGAGGGCTACTCCGCGCTCGCCTTCATGGCTGGGGTGACGTCCAAAGCCCGGCTCGGCACCATGGTCACCGGCGCCGTCTACCGCTACCCGGGCATCCTCGCCAAGACCGTCACCACGCTCGACGTCCTCTCCGGCGGTCGGGCCTGGCTCGGCATCGGCGCGGCCTGGAACGAAGCCGAGAGCAAGGGCCTCGGCATCCCCTTCCCACCGATGGCGGAACGGTTCGAGCGTCTCGAGGAGACGCTCCAGATCTGCCTGCAGATGTGGGAGGGCGAGCGCGGCTCAGAGAAACCGTACAAGGGCAAACACAATCAGCTGGACCGGCCGCTCAACTCGCCGCAATCGGTCACCCGCCCGCATCCGCCCATCCTCGTCGGTGGCGGTGGCGAGAAGAAGACGCTCCGGATGGTGGCCCAGTATGCCAACGCCTGCAACCTCTTCCCCACCCCCGAGCTCCCGCACAAGCTCGAGGTCCTGCGCGAACACTGCCAGGCGGTCGGCCGCAACTACGACGACATCGAGAAGACGGCGATGTTCACCTTCGATGTGGGCGAGAACGGCGAGAAGGTCGACAAGGTGATCGGCGGGCTGCACTGGTTGAGCGGCATGGGGATCCAGACCGTGATCGGAGGCGTGGCCCACGTCGACAAGATCAAGCCGCTCGAGATCATGGGGCAGAAGGTGATCCCCGCCGTCGCCAACCTGGAACCGAAAGTGGGCGCGTCGGCCGGACACTGAGGGTCTCCGCCGAGGGACCGGTACCTATAGGCCGAATGGACTACTCGTCACGACGCCTGGGGCGGCGATGATGACTGGCGATGAATGAGGAGAACGAAACGGCACGCGTCCTGCTGATCGCGGACGATCCCCAGGTGGGATCGGCCCTGCGCGCCCTTTCGGGCTGGGCCGCCTAGGATTATGCCGCCGATTCCCGCCTGATCATGGGTGAGACCGGCGCGGACGCGTTCGCTTCCGGTGGCATTCGAAGCAGCGGGTACGCGAGCAACAGTAATCCGAAATCGAGGAAGCTGATGAAGTTGAGCGTCAGCCCAGGATCGCGCCCGAGCAGGAGTGGCGACAGCGCCAGGATCACGACCCAGGGCACACCCGCCGCGATCCATGGCACCATCCAGAAGCCGCGACGGAGCCCGAGCCGGATCAGCGCCGGCCAGACGAAGATCGCACAGTAGAGACCGCCCAGCGGCGCGACCAGCACCGTGATCGCCATCGTCATCGCGGACCGCCCGGGGTCGAGCCGCCCGCCGATGTCCCGCCGGATCAACCAGATCGCCACCGCGCTGCTGATCAGCGCCAGCAGTCCCAGCCCCGGGTAACCCAGGGATTGGCTGGCCACCTTCGCCGTGCCATTGAACGGATAGGCCGAGATGCCGTCGATGTAATCGGTGACCCAGTGCGGGTCCCAGAGAAAGCTGATCGCAACCAGCGGCGCCATGGCCAGCATGGCCGACCCGAGCGCGATCCCGAGCTGCTTCGGCTTGCCCCAGAACGACAGCAGCAGAATCACCAGGACCGGAATGGCGTTCGCGACGCGGATCACGCCGAAGGCCGCCGCCACGCCGACCAGCCACGACCGGTTGGTGCGCTGCGCCCACAACGCCAGGCTGAGCGCGGCGAGGCCCGCCACCGCCTGCAGCTGATCGATCCAGACGACGGCGAAGACCGGCGCCGAGAGGAGCATGGGCCACAGGCCGGAGCGCAACCTGTAGAGTCCCTCGCGTTTCGACCACAGCAGCATGGTGAACACCATCAACGCGGCGCACAGCGCAACGCTGACCAGCTGCGCCGCGCTCCAGGGCAGGTAGCTGAGCGGCGCGAAGGCCACCTCGTGAGGCGGCGGCCAGGCATTGCTGATCCCGCGGCCGTACCAGAATGGATCGCCCTGGCCGCTCGTGAACTGGTGATCGTCACGCCAGATTGGCCAGAAGTCCTTGCCCAGGGTCACCAGGGTCCGGGCCTCGCCCAGTCCACTCGCGATCGTGACCGCCGCCTGGTTCAAGGCCAGCTGGCCCATGATGGCAAGCGCAGCCAGCCCGCCCAGGGCAAACGCCCAGCGGAAACGCTTCAGGGGAGCGGTCACCGTGGGTTATAACTCCTCCGATCGCCTTAGCCTTCGCGACCCGAGCGCCGGATCCGGCGTATAGTCCATCGCCGTATGTCGGTGATCGTCGCGTCTCCCGCCTACCCGCGTCCCCCGCTCGATGGCGACAAGGTTCGATGGTCTTCCCTGCTGCCGCAGCTGGCCAAGCTCGAGCCCCTCGATGGGGTCTTCGGCTTCATGCCCGCCCTGGGCGAGATCCGCGATCCAACCTTCGATATGGCGTTCGCTTCGCTCGCGATCGTCCCGACCGCCAACTACGAAGTCACCGCCCGCGCCGGCCTCCTCGCGCTTCGCGGACAGCCGTCAGCCTTTGGCCGCCGGGCTACCCCGCGCTGGCAGCGGGCCGTCGCTGCGGCGGCGACTCAGCATCCCCAGGCCCCGCTCCTTTTACTCGGCACCAGCGGCGGCTTCATCCCGGCCGGGCTGCGTGGCACGCTTCTCGATTTGATCGACGTCAGGAGTCGGGTCCGAACCACGAGCGCCGATCGCCTGACGTCCGGCCGCATGCTGGCGGCCGAGCTCGCCCTTGTCGAACGCCATCACATCGCCCTGGCGTGCGAGGCCGACCGGCAGTGGCTGGTCAGTCATGGGGCGAACGCGGCCCGGATTCACCTCGTGCCCCACGGGGTAGGCCCTCAGTTCTTCGAGGGAGCTCCGCCCGCCGATTCGCGGACCATCGTCTTCGTCGGCAGTCTGCAATACGCGCCGAACCGCCAGGCGATCGATTGGTTCCTGAAGAACTGCTGGCCATCGCTCCGCAACGTGGACGCCACCCTGCGCATCGTGGGCTACGGCGCGGAGCGCATCGCCGCCGGCTCGGGGATCGAGGTCTTTGCCAACGTGTCCGACGTGGGCCCGCACTATCGGGCCGCCGCCCTGACCATCGCCCCCCTGCTGGAGGCGCGCGGCACCCAATTCAAGGTCCTCGAGTCGATGGCCTCCGGCGTTCCAGTCGTCGGCACCTCGCCGGTTGCGGGCGGCCTCTTCGCCGATCATCCCGCCCTGGTGGCCGATGATCCTCGGGCCTTCATCGCTGCCTGCATGGCCCTTCTCGACCAGCCCTCGACCCGCCTGGAGATCGGTCGTCGCGGTCCTGAGTACATTCGGCGCCATCATGATTGGGCCGCGAGCGCGGCCATGCTCCGCGAGCTGTTACTGCGGCTCTAACTCAGGCAGCGGCTCGCTGCCAGTGCCGGACCCACGGCGGCACGCCGGCCGTCCAAAGCTCGTTGAGCAGCTGCATTTCACGGAACGTGTCCATACACTGCCAGTAGCCGTCGTGCCGGTAGACGGCGAGCCGCTGGTCCCGCGCCATGCGTTCGAGCGGTTCCACTTCCAGCGAGGTGCTGTCACCGGGGATCGCATCGAAGATCGCGGGAGTCATCACGAAATAGCCCCCATTGATCCAGGCGTCGCCTCCGGCGGGCTTTTCCGCGAAACGCACCACGCGCTCGTCGCGGACGATCAGCTCACCGAAGCGCGCCAGGGGGCGGACTCCCGTCACCGTGACGTCGCAACCCGACCGGTCGTGAAAATGGAGCAGCGCATCGAGGTCCACGTCCGACACCCCGTCGCCGTACGTCAACATGAAGCGTCCCTCGCCACGCAGATATGGCTCAAGCCGTTTCAACCGGCCACCCGTCGCGGTGGCCAACCCGGTGTCGACAAAGGTGACGGTCCACCCGGCGCCATCCACAGACGGGGTCAACGGCTCGATTCGTTTGGACCCCAGGTGCAAGGTGAAGTCGCTATTCCACAGGTCGTAATTGAGGAAATAGTCCTTAATCATCTCGCCCTTGTACCCGAGCGCGAGGATGAAATCGGTGACGCCGAAGGCCGCGTAGGTCCGCATGATGTGCCAGAGGATCGGACGGTTGCCGATCGGAACCAATGGTTTCGGTCGGTACTCCGTTTCTTCCCGCAAGCGCGTTCCCTGGCCCCCGCATAGGATGACGGCCTTGAGCCGATCGCCGGGTCGATCGGGGTGCCCATGCATGATTCGCTCGGGGTCCACGCGCTGTGTAACGGTTGGGTCGCGGCCTTCCTGCTCAGGCAGCACGAGCCGCCGTTCCTTGCCGACGCCCCAGCCGGCCCAGAAGCAGCGCCCGCAGGTCCGGATCCACCAGCCGGAAGGCGGCGGCGATGAACACCATCGACGCGAGGACAAACATGGCGGCCAGCGCGACCAGACGGAGCCCGCCGAATCGAGCCGCCAGGAGGAAACCGATTCCGTAGGTCGCCGCCCCAAGCGAGAGGACAGTCGCGGCGTGACGGTACCAGGCCCGTGTCGGGATACCCAGGCACTGGCGGCAATACTGCGGAACCCCGACCAGGTAGATGAAGAGGTGGTACGCCAGGTATCCGATGCCGGCACCGGTGACGCCGAGGAGAGCCACCGAGCCGACCGTCACGGGGACGATGATGAAGACCGCCTGAAAGGTGATCCGCGAGGTGATCTGCGGCTTGCCAACCGCCAGGGAGTACACGTACGGGACGGTCAGCGTGCCGTTGAGATAGTAGCCGAGGCAAAGGACCGCAACCGGGAAGAGCAGCGTCTGGGCAACGTGAGCGCCGAAGAGCGTGCCGAGGAGTGGCGGCGAGATGAAAATCAGCGCGGCATACAGCGGCACCGTCCCGAAGCAGACGAGGTCCTGCAGCTTCCGATACTGGCGGAGCATCGCGACGGCGTCGTGGCGGTGGTGAAGTGCCGACAGTGAGGGGTAGGCCGCCTCCGCAATCGCATTCGTCAGCAGGGTCCCACGCGCCACGAGCGAACTGGCGGCGGTATAGGAGCCCAACGCGGCGATCGGAAGCAATTTGCTCATCACGAGCTTGTCGAGGTAGGTGTGGAGCACGCCCAGGGCTGAGATCGACATCATGTGGGCCGAGAAGCGCGCGTTGCGGCGGACGACCGGGCCGGACCATCCCGGGATCAAGGCCCGGAGCGGGATGAACCGGGAGAGGGTGACGATGTAGACACCAAGGCCGGCCGCATAGCCGGTGGCGAGCCACCAGACCACCGCCAGCAGGCCCCCGCCGCGCGACAGGATGACTACCGTACCCAGCTGCTGGACGAGTCCGGTGCCGACATCGATGGCATTGTTGTAGGCGGTCTTTTGCAGCCCGCGATAAAGGCTTACGTAGAGCGCGCGTGGCAGGGCGCTCAGCGCCGCGACGCCAAGGATGCGAAGCACCGCCGTGGCGGTCCCGGGATCCATCGCGCCCAGGTTCACCCAGTGCCTGGCTAGCCAGGGCGCCACGAGCACGGTGGCAACGGCGACCAGCGCAAATCCGGCCCAGTACACGGTAGACGCGGTCCGCACGAGCATCCGGACGTACGCCGGGTCGTCGTGGGAGTGGGCCGCCACCTCACGGACCGTGACGGAGGACACACCCAGGTCAAGCACGCCCGCGAGGACCACGTTCACCGTCTGGATGAAGAGCACGATCCCGAGAGCGTCCTGGCCGAGGCGCCCGAAGACCAACTTCACTGCTACCAGGCTCAGGACAAGCAGGACGAACTGACCGGCCAGATTCGCCGCGATGTTCGGCGCAAGCGCCGGACTCTCTCTCACCTGCCCGGAGGGTTGGCCGAGGGGGCTCATGCCGCGGCCCGGCCGAACCTCTGGATGAAGTCGTCGATCGCCCCGTCGCTCAGGGAACCGACGTTCTCTCGGATCTGCCCGATGGGCCAGTCCCACCAGGCGATCGCCAAGAGGGCGGCGATCTGCTGGTCAGTAAACCGGCGGCGAATCTCGCGCGCGGGGTTGCCCACCACCACCGCATATGGCCGCACGTCTTTGGTTACGACCGCGCGGGTGCCGACCACGGCACCACTTCCGATGGTGACCCCCGACAGGATCAGCGCATCGGCGCCGATCCAGACATCGTGACCAACCACGATGTCACCTCGGCTGGCGGCGGCCCCATCTGCGGCACCATCGGGGAGCCCCAGCTTAACCCGGAGCGGAAAGGTCGTGACGCGGTCGAGGTGGTGGTTGCCACCGAGCATGAACGTGGCGTCCCAGGCAATCGAGCAGAATGACCCGATCGAGAGTCGGGCGGTGTCCCACTGGTAGCGAATCACCCGAGGCGGGGCATAGGAGTGCCGGCCCATGGAAAAGCGCTCGGGCGTTCTCACTCGGTCATATCGATGCACTTCGTAGAAGACGTCGACGAAGCGGACCACCTCGACCAGGAGCCGGACCAACCGCCGTTTCATCCGGGCTCCATTGTTTCCAGGAATCGCCGGTCTCCAGCGTCCAGCCGGCCGCGCAGCCCGCTCGATCGCACGTCCCGGTAGCCCTGCAGCAGCAGCGCGAGGAGTGCCGGTACCACCCGCACCCGGCGGCAGACGACCGCCGTGGCCTCGATCAGTCGGGCCCGGCGGGTTTCCGCAAAGCGCTCCCGGAGCACGCGCGCTGCCGACCGTGCCTCGGGGACCTTGCCCTGGCGGGCGGCCGCCCGGCCAATCCGGTAGACGAGGCCGGCCAGCTGCTGCCTCAGCGCTTGCTGCGCCTGCGCGCGTTCCGAGGTCGAGAGCCTGGGCTCGATGCTGATGTTGTCGATGATTTTTTCCCACGCAATCAGGCTCGCCTCCAGGGCGACCACGGACGTCTCCGCCATGTAAACGCCGCCGACGCGGTCACAGATCACGAAAGGGCATCGGGCGGCCAGGCGAAGCAAGAAATCCAGGTCGAAGGCAGCCGCGGTCTGGCTGTCGAACCCGCCGGTCCGCTGTATGACCTCGCGCCGAAAGAGCGTCCCCGTCCAGGTCACATAGCCGAGCCGTAGCATCTCCCGCACGCTGTCCGGGGGGCCGTGGAGGCCGGGACTCCACGACCTCCCCTCGATGCTGAGGAGGTGACCGGTCCGATCGACCTGGAGCACGCGGGTGACCGCGAACAGCGCGGTCGGATGCTCTCGCAGGGCGCTCAGCGCGGTCTCGTAGAACCGCGGCAGCAGCACGTCATCATCGGACAGCAGGCTGAAAAACGGCGTGCTGACCTCGGCCAGGCCGAACCGAAAGTTTTCGAATGGGCCGAGGTTCGCGGCCTGGCGGTGGTAGCGGACCCTCGGGTCCCGTCGGGCGATGTCGAGGACCACGGCCCCCGTGTCGTCACCAGAGGCGTTGTCGTAGACGGCGATCCGCTGGGTGCCCGCGGTCTGCCCCAGCACGCTCTCGATCGCCCGCTTCAGCAAGGCGGGACGTCGATAGGTGGGGATCACCGTCGTGACGAGCGCGTCAGCTGACGGGTCGATCCGCGGCTCGATCACGCGGCAAGCCGCTCCATAAAGCGAAGTTCGCGCCCCAAGCCGGCCGGGAGACTCCGGACGGAGCGGTAGCCGATCCGCTCGTAGAAGCCGACCGCCGGGTTGTCGGCCATCACGCGCACGGCGAGGTGCTCGAGGCCAAGCGTCGACGTCGCCCAGTCGCTGAGGGTGGCGCAGGCCGCCCGCATGGCGCCCGGCGGCCCGCCCTCGCCGCGCACGATGTTGTCCAATTCGCCGTACGCCCGCCTGGGGTCGATCTCACAGAGGCCCACATGGCCGAAGGTCTCACCTCGGCTGCTATCGAGCATGAAGAGGATGCGGGTCAAGTCGGGCCCGGCCAGGGCCGTCAACCAATGCAACGTCCGCTCGGGCGTTGCTTCGAAATCGGTCAGGAAGCGACCACGATTCTGGTTACGCCAGCGCGTCAGCAGCTCGATGTCGCGGGCGTCGATATGCTCGGGGATCGACTGCAACGGCCGCAGTCGCACGCGGTCGTCCGACACCGTGGCCCATAGCGAGCAGCCCTCGGGGTCGTCGTGATACCCCCTCTTCAAGCGAGCAATGATGCCGTGGACGTCGATCATGCGGCCCGCGCCATCCGCAGGCTCGCCGAAATTGCCGCTGCGACCCGCTCCACCGTCTGCACCTCCATGAAGGAGTGAAGGGGCAGGGTAAGAATCTCGCTTCCGATGCGCTCGGTAACACTGAGATCGCCGCCACGACAGTCTTTGAAAAAGGAGAACTGATGACCGGGAATCCAGTGAATTCCCGTATCGACGCCCCGCTCCAGCAAGGCCTGCTTAAGGGCGTCACGCCTGCCGTTCAGGACACGGACGTAGTAGATGAAAGGCGCGACGTCGCGGAAATCCGTGGCTGGTAGCGTCAGGCCGTCGACATCGCCAAGAAGGTCGCTGTACAGGCGGCAGGCGCGCTGTCGGGTGGCCACGAACTCATCGAGGCGGCTGAGCTGGGAAAGCCCGATGCTGGCATGGAGATTGGCGAGGTGGTAGCGAAATCCGGGTCCGGCGACATCGTACGTCCAGGATCGATTGTTGGTGTATAGCCGCTGGGGGCTCTGGTCCGTCCCGAGGAAACGCAGCCGGTGCAACTGCTCGACCTCGCCTTCGGAATTTACGACCAGCGCGCCCCCGTCGATGCAGGTCAGCGTCTTGACCGCGTCGAAGGAGAAGATCACGATGTCCCCGACGCTGCCAATCGGCTTGCCGCCGTGCCGGCTGCCTAGGGAGTGCGCGGCGTCGTGGACGACGCGCAGTCTGTGCCGCCCCGCCATGGCGTGGAGGTTATCCAAGTCGCACGGGATCCCCGCGTAGTCCATGCCGATGACGACCTTCGTCCGCGGCGAGACCAGGGCCTCGGCCTTTGCGACATCAATGCCCAGGTTGTCATTGCGGATGTCGCAAAATACCGGGTCGGCACCGACCGCGCGAATTGCCTGGAGGTCGCCGATGTTGTTGAAGGACGGCGTGATGACCTCGTCCCCCGGGCCGACGCCGGTCACCAGCATGGCCAGGTGCAAGGCTGAGGTGCCGGTATTGACGGCCACGACACGCCGTCCGGTAAGGCCCAGGTAGGACTCCAACCCGCGCTCGAATTCTCCGACGTAGGAACCCATGCCGAGCCAGCCGAGGTCGAGTGCCGCCACCGCGGCTTTGGCGGTTTCGATGCCGATATGCGGTTTGAATACGGGAATCAGTTCGTCCATGATGCCTCCATGTTGGGGTGGCTGCGATCGCGCTCCGAGATCGACAGCGGAGGGATTGGCCAGGCGACGGCGAGGATGGGGTCATCCCAGCGAATGCCCCGGGCGTGGGTCGGTGCGTAGTTGTCGGACATCTGGTACGCGACTTCCGTCTGGTCTGTGAGCGTTTGAAAACCATGCGCAAATCCCTTCGGCACATAAACCATGCGCCGGTTTTCCGCGGTGATTTCGAGCGCCTCCCAGCGATGCTGGGTCGGGGAGCCCGCGCGCAGATCAACGATCACGTCGTACACGGACCCGTGCGTGCAACGGACTAGTTTTGCTTGCTGTTTCGGCGCGGCCTGGTAGTGCAGCCCACGCAGGGTGCCACGCCGACGGTTAAAGGACAGGTTGCATTCGAGCAGTTCGTCCACGAGACCGCGGGCGGCGAACTCATCACGGCTCCAGCAACGGGCGAAGAACCCGCGGTCGTCCTCGACCGGCTCGATGTCGATGACGAAGGCGCCTTGCAGGCCGAGTTCCGTGAACCTCATGCTGCCTTCACCTCGGGCACCGGGATGATGAAGCGGCCACCGAGCTTCCGGTACACCGCCTGCTGCGCCAGGATCTCGTCGGCGAAATTCCAGGTCAGCAGCAGGACGTGGTCGGGCATTTCCTCGACCAGGCGCTCCGGGGCGTAGATGGGGATATGCACCCCCGGCATGAACCGGCCCTGCTTGTGCGGGCTGCGATCGACGACGAAGTCGAGCGTTTCGCGCCCAATGCCGAAGTAATTGAGGAGCGTGCTGCCTTTGGCGGCGGCGCCGTAGGCGGCGATCCGGTCGCCCCGTCGCTTCAGGCCGGCCAGCGTCGACGTCAGCGACGCCTTGAGGGCCTCGACCCGAACCCCGAAGTCTCGGTACGTCCCGACGCGCCCAACACCCCAGCCGGCTTCCTCCGCCAGGAGGGTACCGACGGCGGCGGTCGGGGCGGCCTGCTCCGGGATGCCGACCGCGAGGCGCAACGAGCCCCCGTGAATCGCCACGCGTTCGACATCCTGCACCTGCAGGCCGTGCCGCCGGAAGAGCCGGTCCAGGGCAGTCACGGAGAAGTAGCACAGATGCTCGTGGTAAATGGTGTCGAACTCGCAGCGGTCGATAAGGTCGCGGAGATAGGGCGCCTCGACCACGACCACGCCGGTCCGCTTCAGGACGGCCCGCATCCCGCTGACGAAATCATTGAGGTCCGCGACATGCGCGAGCACGTTGTGGGCGTGGAGCACATCGGCGGTCTGGCCTTCGGCACGGAGGCGTTCGCCCGTCCGATGCCCGAAGAACTCACACAGGGTTGGAACGCCGCGCTCGGCCACGGCCACGCGGGCGATGTTCGCCGCCGGCTCGATGCCGAGCACCGGGACGCCGGCACGCTGGTAGTACTGCAACAGGTAGCCGTCGTTGCTGGCGATCTCGATCGCGAGGCTTTCGGGCCCGAGGTGGCGCTCGGCGATCAGGCGGGTGACGAGCGCCTCCGCGTGGCGCAGCATCGTGTCCGAGAACGAGGAAAAGTACAGGTAGTCGGAGAACAGCTTCGCCGGCGGAACGGTCTCGGTGATCTGGACGAGCGTGCATGCCGGGCAGAAGGCGAGGTCCAGCGGATAGCGAGCTTCCGGTTCGGTGAGTTGCTCCCTGGTCAGCAGGGCATTGGCGAGTGGCGTACGGCCGAGCGAGAGCACCAGCTCGAGGCCCTCAGCCCCGCAGGAGCGGCAGGCTGGAAGCGCGCTCGTCATGCCGCCTGCTCGGCGTCGAAGGCCGCCCGGTACCAGTCGATCGTCCGGCGCAGGCCGGCGTCGAGGCTGAAAACGGGACGCCAGTTCAGCGCCTGGCGCGCCTTTTTCGCGTCCAGGAACTGTTCCGGGATCTCGTTGGGCGCATCGTTGCGGACCTCGGGTGTCAGACGCGAGCCCATCATTCGCAGGATCCGGTCCACCAGGTCGATGACGGTGACCGGCGTTTCGTTCGAAAAGTTGAACGCCTGCCCGCGGAGGGAGCCGTCCTCGGCGAGCCGCTCGGCGAGGAGCAGGTAGGCGCTGGCCCCATCTTCGACGTAGAAGTAATCGCGGAGCGACTTGCCGTCGGAGCGGATCACGGGGGGCTGCCCGCGGAGCACCGAGCGAATCGTCCCGGGCACGATCCGGCTCCAGTTCAGGTCACCGCCGCCAAAGAAGTTGCCGCAGCGCGTGATCACCACCGGCGTGCCGTAGGTGGCGGCGTAGCTCTGCGCGATCAGGTCGGCGCAGGCCTTGCTGACGTCATAGGGATGCCGGCCCTCCAGGGCGGTTGCCTCCGTGTAGGGCAGGGTGTCCTGCTCGCCATAGGCTTTGTCGGAGGAGGCGAGCACGATTTGGCGAGTAAGGGGACTGCGCCGGCAGGCCTCGAGCAGCCGCCAGGTTCCGGCGACGTTCGACTCGAAGGTCGAGATCGGGTTGCGATTCGCCACGCCGACGATCGTCTGGGCCGCCAGGTGGATCACGGTGTCGACCTCGTACTCGCCGAGGACCCGCTCCAGCATCGCCTGGTCGAGCACGTCGCCCCGCACCAGGTTGACCTTGCCGATCAGGTCCGCCTGGACGAGCTCACTCTCCGGGACCCAGTCCCGCAGCAAGCAAACCACGTCGGCCTCCAGCTCCAGCAGCCGTCGGACCACCCAGCTTCCCACCAGCCCGGTCGCCCCGGTGACCAGGGTCGGTCGGTCGCGCCAGAAAGAATTTGTTTCGACGGTCTTACTCCTGTTGTCCCGAATCGTCCGGGCGCGGCTCGACTCGGCTAACCCGACGGCAGCGAAAGATGTAACGACTTTGCGGCGGGAATCTGGCATCGGCCGAATTCCGGCAAAGGGTCGATATAACTTCGGCGTTACGTACCCATGGCCCTGCCTGCCCCGGTCGATCCGCGCGCAGCTCGGCCGGCCAGCCCGGTCACTCCGCGTGTTCTTCCGCACCAGCTCCCCGCCCCGGGCATCTGCGTTGTCATCCCCTGCCTCAACGAGGCCGGCACCATCGCCAGCGTCGTGGCCGACTTCCGGCGGGCGCTGCCCAGCGCCACCGTGATGGTCTTCGACAACAGCTCCAGCGACGACTCGGCGGAGCTGGCCACCGCCGCCGGTGCCGACGTGATCCGGGTTCCGCGCCAGGGCAAGGGCTACGTGCTGCGGCACGCCTTCGACCGGGTCAAGGCGGACATCTACGTGGTCGTGGACGCGGATGCCACCTACCCCGCCGACCGGGTCATGGACCTGATCGCGCCCGTGCTCCGCGGTGAGGCGGACATGGTGGTCGGGGCGCGCGACCACTTCCTCGAGCCGGACGCGATCCGGCCCCTGCACCGTTGGGGGAATCGCCTGATCGTCGCCTTCCTGAATCTCTGCTTCGGAACCCAGCTCCGTGACATCCTCTCCGGCTACCGCGTCCTCTCCGGCGAGATGGTTCGCGAGCTGCCGCTGCTGGCGCCCGGCTTCGAGGTGGAGACAGAGCTGACGCTGGAGACCCTCGAACGCGGCTTCCGCGTGCTCGAAGTCCCGATCCAGTACCGGCGCCGCCCCCACGGCAGCCAGTCCAAGCTCAGCTCATTCAAAGACGGCTACCGGATCTTGATGACGATCATGACCCTGCTCCGCGACTACCGGCCGATGACCTTCTTTACGACCGTGGCGGCGGTGATCACGCTGCTCGGGCTGCTCGGCGGCGCCGTCGTGCTGACGGACTACCTGCGCACCGGCCTGGTACCCCGGTTGCCCCTCGCCGTCCTTTCGGCGGCCATGATCCTGCTTGCCGCGGTGTTCTTTGTTACCGGGTTCGTGGTCAGCGCCATCAACCGCCGCTTCGCCGAGATGGCCGCCCTGTCGGGCCGCTGGCGCGAGGACCGGCTCACCCGCGACCTCTCGACATGAGACTCGCGGTCCTCTCCGACGCGATCTATCCCTACCACCAGGGCGGCAAGGAGACGCTGCACCATCAGCGCTCCACGCGCCTCGCTCGTCGCGGCCACGCGGTCCGCATCCACACCATGCACTGGTGGCCGGAACCCGCCGGCGAGATCGTCCGGGACGGCGTCGTGCTGCACGCGATCACGCCCCGGGTCGCGATGTACACCGCGCGCGGCCGCCGCTCGATCTGGCAGACCGTCCTCTTCGGCCTTTGCGCCATCCGGCTGCTCTGGAGCGCGCCCTTCGACGTCCTCGACGTCGACCAGTTCCCCTTCGTCCATTTCTTCTTCGCCCGGCTCACCTGCACGCTGCGCCGCCGCCCGATGACGGCGACCTGGCACGAGGTCTGGGACGCCGCCTACTGGCGGAGCTACATCGGCTGGCTCGGCCCGGTCGGGGTGCTCCTGCAGCGGGCCGCCGCCCGCCAGGCTGATCTGATCTTTGCCGACTCGGCCCTGACCGCGACCCGCCTGACTGCCTGGCTGGGCGTCGATCCCCGCCGGATCTTGATCCTGCCGCCAAGCGGTGTCGAGACCATCCTCAAGCGTGACGCGCTGCCCAAGACGATCGATTGCATCTTCATCGGGCGGCTTGTGGCGCACAAGCACGTCGATGTCCTGATCAGGGCACTGGCCAACCTGCCGGGCGTGACCGCGGTGATCGTCGGGAGCGGCCCGGAGCAGGGCCGGCTGGAGGCCCTGGCCACGGAGTTGGGCATCGCCGAGCGGGTGGCCTTCGAATCGCCCGGCAGCCACGAGGTGGTCCTCGAGCGCCTTCGCGCCGCTCGTCTGCTGACCTTTCCGTCGACTCGAGAAGGCTTCGGCATCGCCGTCCTCGAGGCCAACGCCTGCGGCGTCCCCGCGCTCGTGGTCAAGCACCCGGACAACGCGGCCCTCGAGATGGTGCACCATGGCGAGAACGGGCTCGTCTGCGACCTCGATGTCGCGCAGATGGCCGAGGCCATCCGCGCCTACCTGGCGAATGCGTCGACGCAGGCGACCATGAGCCGGGCCGCCCGATCGGTGGCGTCCGCCTATTCCTGGGAAACCTACGTCACCCGGATGCTGGGCGCGCTCCAATCGATGATCCGGGAAGACCTGGAGGAGGCGGCATGAAAATCTGCCTGGTCAGCAATCTCTACCCACCCCTCGTGCACGGCGGCGCCGAGATCTACGTCGGTCGCCTCGCGAGGGCGCTGGCCCAGGACCACCAGGTGGTGGTGATCACCACAGAGCCGGGGTCGCACCTCACCCCGACCCGAGAGTTCTCCTCGGACGGCGTCGTGACCTACCGTCTGGCGCCGATCAACGTCGCCCATCTCACCACCCTCCCCCATCGCCTCCTGCCCCAGGCCGCCTTCCGCGCCATCGACCTGTACCATCCGCAGATCGCCGCCACGGTGCGGGACATCATGGTCCGGGAGCGGCCGCAGGTGGTCCATGTGCACAACTGGGTGGGGATCTCGTTGGCCGCCGTCCTCGCCAGCGTCAATGCCGGGAGCTTCGACCGGGTGCCGGTGGCGATGACCTTGCACGACTACGGCCTGTGCTGCATTTATGCCGATCTGCGGCATCCGGATGGGGCCGGCTGCGCGCCGCGTCTGCCCTGCCGCCTGATGACGGCCATCAACCGGCCGCTCACCAAACGCGTCGGCCTGGTGGTGAGCCCCTCCGAATATGTGCTCGCGACGCACCGCCAGCGTGGCTTCTTTGCCGGCGTGGAGCAGGCGGTCCTCGTCAACGGCATCGCGCCTGATCTGGCGCCGACCGAACGCCGCCCAAAGGAAACGTTCGACGTCCTCTTCCTCGGGCGCGTGCAGAGCTACAAGGGCCCAGAGGTGCTGATTCGCGCCTTTCGACGGCTGTCGGAACCAGCACTTCGGCTGCACATCGCCGGGGCCGGGCCATCACTGGCCGCCTGCCAGGCACTGGCCGCGGGCGACCCGCGCATCCGCTTTCATGGTTTCGTCCAAAACGACGCGCTGCGGGCGCTGATGGACCTGGCCGACTGCGCCGTGCTGCCGTCACTCTGGCCCGAGAACGCTCCGGTAAGCATCCAGGAGGCGTTTCACGCCGGCCCGGTGGTCATTGCCAGCCGAGTCGGCGGGATTCCGGAGATGGTCAGGGACGGCGTCAACGGCCTGCTGGTCGAGCCTGGGGATGAGCTCGCGATCGGCGCCGCGATCGAGCGGTTGCGGCAATCACCGGAGCTGACGACCCGTCTGCGGGTCGAGGCCGCGAGGACGGCCAGGCTCTATGACATGGCGTTTCACACCGCCCATCTCACCGAAGCGTACGGCCGGTTGATCTCGGCCGATCGGATTGCCCCGCTGATGCGAAAAGCCGCCTGAGTCATTTTCGCGACGAATCAGGAGTAGAGTAGTCTCATCAGCCAGTTTACGATCGCCTGGGAACCAACCCAGCGGGTCGGGATCGACGGGACCGGAAAACTCAAGTTCGGCAAGCAGGCCATCAAAGCCGGCGTGTACCGGTTCCGCGTACAGGGCCAGGATGGGGTCACCGGCGCCACCTTCACCGGCCAGGCCGGGAACATCCGCCACCAGATGGCCAGTTATCGCAACCCCGGTCCGGACCAGATGACCAACCAGCGACTGAGCGACCTCCTCAAGGCCTTCCTCGCGACCGCGGGCGTGACCGTCCTGCTCGAGATCGTGGCGTCCGCCCGGAGCGCCGGCAACGCGATCGATCTCGCCTCGCCCGGGCACCGCCAGCTGCTCGAGCGTGCCCTTCGTGGCACCGGCCCCGGCGCGTCCCTCAACCTCTAAGCACTGTCCCTCCGCTGCCAGACCGCAGATAATCCTTCAACGCGGCCTGCCACGGCTGCAGTGGGGTCATGCCCGCCTCCGCCCATCGGACGCTCCGAAGCGAACTGTTCACCGGCCGGGGCGCGGGCCGCGGCATGTCCGCCGACATGACCGGCACCACCTCCACGCTGCCGTCGACGATCGCCTTCGCGAACTCGAAGCGGCTGCAGGCGCCGGCGTTCGCCACATGGAAGAGGCCCTGCAGATCGGCCTGCAGCAGGGCGCGGATGGCGGACGCCAGATCACGTGTCGAGGTGGGGCTGCCAACCTGGTCGGCCACGACCCGGAGGGGTTTCCCGGCGGACGCCCCCGCGAGGATGGCCTTGACAAAGTTCTTGCCGTGCACGCCGTACAGCCAGGCAGTGCGGAGCACGCAGGCGCCCACGCCGGATTCCAGCACGCGGATCTCGCCGGCGCGTTTCGACATGCCGTAGACGCTCAAGGGCTCGGCGCGGTCGTCCTCGGTGTAGGCCACCCCCTTGAGACCGTTAAAGACGTAGTCGGTGCTGATGTGGATCAGGCGGGCCCCGACCCGCGCCCCGGCCTCCGCGAGGTTCGCCGGGCCTTCGGCATTGACGGCGTAGGCCTGCTCCGCCGCGCTCTCGGCTTGATCGACGTCATTGAACGCGGCGGCGTTGACGATCCAGGCCGGCCGGATCCGCCGGGCGGCCGCCGTTACGACCGCGCGGTCGGCAATATCGAGCTCGGCATGGCCAAACGCGTGGACCTCGTCCGTGGCCAGCGTTTCCCGCAGATCGTGTCCCAGCTGGCCGCCGGCGCCAGTCAGGAGGATCCGGGTCACGGGGCCGGGATCGCTTTTTCCGGCAGCCCCTGGTAGTTCCGCTCGTAGAACTGCCAGAACTCCTCGCTCTTCCGATGACGCCACCAGGCGTCGTGGCCCTGATACCAGGCCACGGTCTGCCGCATCCCATCGGCGAACTTGGTCAGCGGCTCCCACCCCAGCGGCCTGGTTCGGCGGGTGTCGAGCGCGTAGCGGTAGTCATGCCCGGCGCGATCCTTGACGAAATGCTTGAGCGAGCGCGGCTTCTTGCACAGCCGCAGAATCACGTCCGCGACCTCGACCCCGCTGACCTCGCTCCCCGTGCCGACGTTGTAGGCGCTCCCGGGCTCCCCCTTCCAGAGGATGCGGGCGATCGCGCTCACATGGTCGTCGACGAACAGGTAATCGCGGACCGCCGAGCCATCCCCGTAGATCGGCAGCGGGAGATCCTGCAGCGCGTTCGTGATGAAGAGCGGAATGATCTTTTCCGGAAACTGGTACGGGCCGTAGGTGTTCGCGCCGCGGGTGATCAGGGTCGGAAGCCCGAAGCTGGCATGGTAGGCGCGAACCAGCATCTCCCCGCCGGCCTTGGTCGCGGAGTAGGGACTCCGCGGAGCGAGCGGGTCCGTCTCGCGGCTCCGACCATCCTTGACATGCCCGTATACCTCGTCCGTGCTGACCTGCAGGAATCGCTTGTGCCCGAACTTCCGGGCCGCCTCGAGGAGCACGTAGGTGCCATAGACGTCGGTTTGCACGAAGGCGCCCGCGTTCAGCAGGGACCGATCGACGTGGGATTCCGCTGCGAAATTGACGATCGCGTCAACATCCTCCGCCAGCTCCGCCACGATCTCCGGATCGCAGATGTCACCCTCGACAAACCGGAGCCGGGGGTCGCCCTCGAGTTCGGCCAGGTTCTCCCGGCTGCCCGCGTAGGTGAGCTTGTCGAGCACGATGATGGCGATCTCTGGATCCACCCGGAGGCGCTGCCGGACGAACGCCGATCCGATGAACCCCGCTCCGCCGGTCACCAGCACGCGCCGGAGGCGCAACTCGCTCACCGGTGCATTTTCCCCCATCCCGCCCCGGTTTTACCGGCCGGCCGGTCGACAGAAGCTGAACAGGAATCCCGAGGGCCTTCGATACACTCTCGCTATGAGCTCGGTCGCCGTCATTGGGACGGGGTATGTCGGCCTGACGACCGCGGTCTGCCTGGCTGAGCTCGGCCACCAGGTGACGGGCGTGGACATCGACGCCGCCAAGGTGGCCAGCCTCCGCCAGGGCGAGCCCACCATCTTCGAACCGGGGCTGAAGGAGCTGATGGCCCGCACCGTCGGGGCCGGTCAGCTGCGATTCACCACGGACTACGCGGAGGCGATTCCGGGCGCGGACTTCGTCTTCATCGCCGTCGGGACGCCCCCCGGACGACGGGGCGAAGCCGACCTCGTCTACGTCAAGCAGGCCGCCAAGGCGATCGCGGGATCGATGAAGAAGACCGTCACCATCGTGAACAAGAGCACCGTCCCGATCGGCACCGGCAACATCGTGGCGCGCATCGTCGGCGAGAGTCTCAAGGAGGAGATTCCCTTTTTCGTCGTCTCCAACCCGGAGTTCCTCCGTGAGGGGAGCGCCATCTACGACTTCATGCACCCCGATCGCCTCGTCTTCGGGTCGCATGACGCGGCTGCCGCCCGGGCGGTGGCGGCCCTGTACGGCAAGCTCGACACCACGCTACTCATCACGGACCTGCACACGGCCGAGATGATCAAGTACGCGTCCAACGCCTTCCTCGCCACCCGCATTTCGTTCATCAACGAAATCGCGCGCATCTGCGAGCGGGTCGACGCGGACGTCAAGGTGGTCTCCCAGGGGATGGGCCTGGACCGACGGATCGGCCCGCTCTTCCTCGACGCGGGCATCGGCTACGGCGGCTCCTGCTTTCCGAAGGACGTCAAGGCGCTGGCGCGGATGGCCGAGACCATGGGCTACCATCCCGAGCTGCTCGATGCGGTCATGGAAATCAATCTCGACCAGCGGACCCTGGTGGTGGAAAAGCTCCGCGAGGTGCTCGGCGGGTTGCGTGACCAGGTGATCGGCGTCCTCGGGCTCTCCTACAAACCCAACACGGACGACGTGCGCGAGGCACCCTCGATCGATGTCATCCATAGCCTGCTCCAAAAAGGCGCCCGGGTTCGCGCCTACGATCCCAAGGCCATGCCGGTTCTCAAGCGCGAGCTCAGTGGGATCGCGTATTGCGACGACGCCTATGCCGTCGCCGAGGGTGCCGATGCCCTCTTGATCGTGACCGAGTGGGACGAATTTCGTGTCCTCGACCTGGAGCGCATCAAGCGCATCATGCGCCGGCCCGTGATCGTTGACGGCCGCAATATCTACGATCCGAAGACGATGCGCGAAGCGGGCTTCGTCTATCGCGGAGTCGGCCGCAGCTGACCGGCCGGGCCGCGGTCACCGGCGGCGCCGGTTTCCTCGGGTCCCACCTCTGTGAGCGGCTGCTCCACGACGGCTGGTCGGTCGTGGGCATCGACAACCTGGTCACCGGCTCGTCGGCCACCGTGGCCCACCTGAAACGCCACAAGGCGTTCGAGACGATCCAGCACAACGTGAGCGAGCCCCTCTATCTCGACGGGCCGCTCGACGCCGTCTTGCATTTCGCCTCGCCGGCCTCACCGGTCGACTACGCCGACCACCCGATCGCCACCCTCAAGGTGGGAACGCTGGGGACGCATAACATGCTTGGCCTGGCGCGGGCCAAGGACGCGGTGTTCCTGCTGGCGTCCACGTCCGAGGTCTACGGCGACCCGCAAGTCCATCCCCAGCCCGA
The DNA here is from genome assembly GCA_036732165.1 of Candidatus Dormiibacterota bacterium. Classification (GTDB taxonomy): domain Bacteria; phylum Chloroflexota; class Dormibacteria; order CF-121; family CF-121; genus JALYYC01. The sequence continues at coordinate 49,783 of DAINCX010000009.1, forward strand.
AACCTACTGGGGCAATGTCAACCCGATCGGCCCCCGGGCGGTCTACGACGAGGGAAAGCGCGCCGCCGAGGCCTTCACCATGGCCTACCATCGCGCCCATGGCATGAAGACGCGGATCGTCCGCATCTTCAACACCTACGGCCCTCGGATGCGGATCGATGACGGCCGGGCCGTCCCGAACTTCCTCCTGCAGGCTCTGCGCAACCAACCCATCACGGTGTACGGGGACGGCTCCCAGACGCGCAGTCTCTGCTACGTGGACGACCTGGTCGAAGGGATCGTCCGCGTGCTGGCCAGGGACTTCGTCGAGCCGATCAACCTGGGCACCGAGGAGGAGGTCACCATGCTGCAGCTCGCCGAACGGATTCGAGCGCTGTCCGGCACGACCGCCGAGATCGTCTTCCGACCGCTGCCCCAGGACGATCCGAAACAGCGCCGGCCGGATCTCACCCGCGCCCGCCAGCTGATCGGCTGGAACCCGCAGACCTCGCTGGAGACAGGATTGGCCAAAACGATCGCCTCCTTCCGCGAGCGCCTCCCAAAGCCCTAGTATCCTGCGCAGGATGAAGGGGGGATCGCGCGCCGTCCTTGCCGCCATCGGGATCGTGATCGCCGGCTGCGGGTCGAGCCCCACGTCGGTCTCGTTCCCGAAGCATTCACCGACGAGTTCCGCCACGGCCAGCGCGTCGGCGGCGGCACCCTCCGCCTCGACGGGCCAGGCCTCCACCGCTCCCGTCGCCACGGCGGCTCAGCCGGCGGTGATGCGCTGCAAAGTGCCCGTGGTCCTCGACTCAGAGGCCGGCTGGGTGACGTTTCCGGGAGGTACGTATCAGCGCGATGCCAGGGCAGACCACCTGCCTCCCGGCCCGACCTTCCCGCTGTCGAAGGCCTATGACAAGGTCTACGAGCGCTGGGTGCCGGTCGGCCGTGACCTGATCTCGCCCGACGGCCAGCACTACGCCTACGCCGATGCTACGGGGTCGAGGGTGCATGTCGTCGACCTCGGCACCGGCGCCGACCACAGCTTCGACCCCGGCGCGCCCCCGCCGAATAGCATCTGGGTCGCCGTCGATTACGAGGCCGAGGGCGTCTACCTGGAGGCGCAACCGAACGGCCCGGCCGGGACAGCCGGCCTCTGGCTGCTGACCCCCTCGAGCGGCGCGGTCAAACAGATCGCCGGCACGGCGTCCTGGCAGTACATCAGTGGCGGCCGAGCGTGGGCGACAAGCGACGCCCTGACCGGACACGGGCCCGGTCCGGGGAGCCGCCTACTCGGGATGGATCTCCATTCAGGGGCGATCGTGTCCTGGTACAAGCGCACCGACGTTGAATTCACCGTCGCCGGGGCGGACGGTGGCGGCCATCCAATCCTGCAGGTCACGAAGGCGAATGCCCCCGCCCTCATTGTCGTGACCGCCCAGAACAACGGCTTTGTGCTCCCGGTGGCGCCCGGCTCGGGCGTACCGTCGCTGAGCAACATCATTCATCCGGTGACCGACTCGCATGGGATGTGGCTCGGGGACACCGGCGGCAGCCTGTCCCTCTACGCGCCCGCCACCGGCATCAAGAAGCTGGCGCAGGTCGGCTCAGGCGATGTCGGTCTCGCCGGCGGCTGCCACTAGAGCTGGCCCTGCCTGAGTTCCGCGATGTACGGATCGTACTCCGTGGTCGGATTACCTGAGGTGATGTCGCGGTAGTAGTCCTGGGCGATCTGAGCCTGCCGTTCCCGGCCGTAGTCCGCGTAGTGCTTGCCCGAGGCACGATCGGAAGAGAGGCCGCTTGGTCCGCCGTAGTCGTACGCGTGGGCTCCCTCCGCGATCTGGTCACCCAGCGCCTGGCCGATGTAGAGAGACCCGGCGTGCTCGTACTGGTCGACGTGCGTGAGCTCGTGGACCACGATCGACAGGTCGGCGCGATCGGCGGCCGTCATGTTGATGCTGTGGAAAGTCGTGAACGCCCGTCCCTGGTTGAATTTGAAGATCAGGCCCAGCACCCCGCCCTGATCGATCCTGACCTCATCCCACCTGAGCGCGTTGACGCCGAGCACGCTCTGCGCCGCGGCACGTTCGGTGCTGGTGAGTGGCGTGGCGCCCGAGATGATGTGGAGCACAAACTCGACGGCTTCCGGTCCTCCAATCAGGTCGAACACGCGGCTGACCAGCGTTCCGAGCCAGGCCGCGCCGCCCTTGGCCTTTTCCCAAATCCAGTGGGCGAAGCCCGAGATCCCACCATGGATGAGCGCACCGATGGCCTCCGGGATGAAGGTCACAGCGCCGATCAGGCCGTCGGCAATCGCCTTGCCGAACCGGAACAGCCGTTCAGGGAGATTGCGGAAGAGGTCAACCAGCCAGTGAGCCGCATCACCGAAGCGGTTTCCGATCCAGCGGACGGCGCTGCTCAGCGCTGATCCGATGCCACGCGCGGCGCCGCTCAGCGCCGATCCGATGCCACGCGCGGCGCCGCTCAGCGCCGATCCAACGCTATTGACGGCACCGGTGATCCCCTTCCAGAGATCGCCGAAGAAGCCTCGCTGCACGGTGGCCGGTTTTTCCTCTCGCGCTGGACTGTCAGTTTGTTCGGCGAGGAGCTGGCAGACAGCGGCGTTTCCGGCGGTGCCCTGGAGCTGAAGCAGCTCCCGCTGACTCGGCGCGGCGCCGGCCGGCCCATGCGTTCGATCCGACGCGGCATTGAGTATCCGCTTCGCGGGTGCAAGCGCCGTCGTGTTGCGGTTCTCTAATTCGGGCAGCTTGCGGGCGTGAGATTTCGGCACCGCGACTAGCCTGACGACCCGGAGCCCTTACGCATAGGCCCGCGAGGGCGCCTGAAAGGGCACTCGCAATTCCCCAACGGGCACCGACCGATTTATGGAGGCGCGCTACTCCAGGTAGTCTTTGAGCTTCTTGCTGCGGCTCGGGTGCCGGAGCTTGCGCAGCGCCTTCGCCTCGATCTGGCGGATCCGCTCGCGGGTGACGCCAAAGCGCTTCCCCACTTCTTCCAGCGTGCGCTGGTGGCCGTCGATCAGGCCAAAGCGCAGTTGCAGCACGCGCCGTTCGCGCGGGGTCAGCGTGTCCAGGATGTCCTCAACCTCGGTCCGGAGCATCGTGAGCGACGCCGCATCGGACGGTGACGTCGCGTCCTTGTCCTCGACGAAGTCGCCGAGATGCGAGTCTTCCTCCTCCCCGATCGGGGTCTCCAACGAGACCGGGTCCTGGGACACCTTGATGATCTCGCGCACCTTCTCCGGCGTGATCCCCATCTCGTCGCCGATCTCCTGGTCGGTGGGCTCGCGGCCCAGTTCCTGCAGCAGGCGGCGCGAGACCCGGACCAGCTTGTTGATCGTCTCGACCATGTGCACCGGGATCCGGATGGTGCGGGCCTGGTCGGCGATCGCGCGGGTGATCGCCTGCCGGATCCACCAGGTGGCGTAGGTGGAGAATTTGAACCCCTTCTGGTAGTCGAACTTCTCGACCGCCCGAATCAGGCCCATGTTGCCTTCCTGGATCAGGTCGAGGAAGGACATGCCGCGGCCGATGTACTTCTTGGCGATCGAGACGACCAGCCGCAGGTTGGCCTCGGTCAGCTTGTGCTTGGCGAGTTCGTCGCCGGCTTCGATCGCCTTGGCGAGGGTGACCTCTTGCTCGGCCTTTAGCAGGGCGACCCGCCCGATCTCCTTGAGGTACATCCGGACCGGGTCATCGAGGGAGACCGAGTCCATCACCTCGATGGTGGCGATCAGGTCATCATCGATCTCGACGACTTCCTCGAAGTCCTTCTCGCCATCCGAGACCTCGATCCCCATGTCGCGGAAGACATTGAAGACTCGGAAGAGCTGGTCGGGATCGAACTCCACATCGGGGAAGCCGGCAAGGATGTCGTCCGGGCTGAGGAACCCCTGTTCCTTGCCTTTGACAATGAGAGTCTCGGCGGCCAGCACCATCGGCTCTTCGGAGCTGCGCGCGCGCTTGACGACCAGCCCTTTCTTGGGGGCGGGCGCGTCAGGTGCCTCGGGGAGTTTACGGGCCATATCTCATGTCTTTGAGTGCTTCGCGCTCACGTGCCAGCCGGCCGTGCTTTTCCATCAACGCAACGAGCCGGGACTCGTCTCCTGTCGCGCGGGCCGCACGCAGCTCAGCTTCCACCACTTTCAACTGTCGTTGGGCGGCGTTTATTTTAGTTGTTTGAATGCATTGTTCGAGGGACTGCTTCAGGGCGGCCTCGGACCCACTGTCGAGCTCGGGGTACTGGGACAGCGCGGCCCGCGCAAGCAGCCGCTGCTCATCGGCGGGGAATTCGGCGAGGTGATCCAGCGGCGCCACCGTTGCCTGCGCGTCAACCATTTGTCGCAGCCTAGCGAAAACGCCCTGGTACGAGGGGTTGGAGAAGTCAACCGCCTGGAGTTCCCCCGCGACATCGGGGACCAGGTCGGGGCGCGCGATCAGCAGCCCGAGCAGGTATCCCTCGTCCTTGGTAACCTTCCCAGTCTTCCCGGCGGGTACCGGTGTCAAACGCGGCTCGACCGCCGGCCGGCGCGCCGGCGCCGTCCCCGAGCGCAGCGCCTGCACGTCCCGCAGCAACGCGGCGGGCTCAATCCGCAACCACGCCGCCGCCTGCTGGGCGTAGATTTCCAACACCGACGACTCCGGGATCTTGGCCAGCACCGGGATCACCAGCTCGGCCCCGCGCCGCCGGTCGTCGGCCTCGGTCAGGTCGAGCATCTCGAGCGCCTGGCGCAGCAGGTACTCCCACTCCGGCAGGGCGTGCTCCCGCAGACTGGCCCAGCCGTCCGGATGGGCCCGCAGGTAGTCGTCCGGGTCCTTGCCCTGCGGCACCCGCACAACCTTTATATGGATGCCCGATTTCGAGGCCAGCTCGATCGCCCGCTGGGTGGCCGTCCGCCCGGCGTCGTCCCGATCGAAAGCGAGCAGCAACTCCTGGGTTTCCCGCTTCAGCAGGCGCACCTGGTGCTCGGTCAGCGCCGTTCCTGAGGTCGTCACCACATTCGGCACCCCCGCCTGCCAGGCGGTGATGGCGTCGAAGTACCCCTCCATCAGCACGGCGTGCTTGAGCTCGTGGATCGGCTTGCGCGCCCGGTGGAGGTTGAACAGCGTCCGCCCCTTGTCGTAGAGGGCCGTCTGCGAGGTGTTGAGGTACTTGGGCTGCTGGCTGTCGTCGATCACCCGGCCGCCGAAGGCGGTCAGCTCCCCGCGCTCGTCGTGGATCGGGATGATGATCCGCTGCCGAAACCGATCGACCAACTCCCGGCTCCCGTCCGAACGGAGCGCCAGCCCTGCCTCCACCATCTCGGTGTCGGTGGCATGGTGCTTGCGCAGGAAGCGGACCAGGTTGTCCTTCCGCTGGCCGGCGGGCGCGAAGCCGAGCTGGAACTCCTTCATGGAGGCCCGCGTGATGCCGCGCGATTCGAGCTGGAGGAGGGCCTTTAACCCGGCCGGGTTCTCGAGCAGGATGTGATGGAAGTACTGCGCGGCCAGCAGGTTCAGCCGCTCGATGGTCTTCTTCAGCTCACGCTGGCGCCCGGCCCCCGGCGATTCCTCCAGCTCGACCCCGGTCTTTTCGGCGAGCAGTTGCAGCGCCGCGCGGAAGTCGACGTGCTCGATCTCCTGGATGAAGGTGAAGTGGTCCCCGCCTTTCTGGCAGCCGTAGCAATGCCACAGCTGCTTTTCCGGCGACACATATAAGGATGGGGTCTTCTCCTGGTGGAACGGGCACAACCCCTTGAGGTCCCGGCCGGCTTTCTGCAGCCGCAAGTGCTCCGAGATCAGGTCCGCGAGATCGAGCCGGTCCTTGATCTCCTGGACCGCGTCCTGCTTCACCGAGGGCATCGGCGCAAGCTTACTAGCCTGCGCCTCGCAAACAAAAAAAGGCCGACGCGAAGGCCGGCCTCTGTACGCGATTGGTCGCTACGGGTTCATCGGTGTACCTGGTGTGTGGGTCACCGCGTTCAAGGCGTCGATCTGTCCGTTGCCGTACCAGGAGTTGTATCCGGTGCCACCCTGGCAGTGTTGGACGGCTCCATTGCTGACTGAGGTGAAATCCAGATACGAGGCGCCTCCGGAGAAGGGGTTCGGTCCTGGCAGGGAGGCGGGGCACGGCTGCGGGTCGGCCGATTGATCCATGTACGCCTGCACCTGGCCGGGGTTCATCTTGCCTTTGTCGCTCGAAAGGTCGCCAAACCGGCTGATGATCAGCGCGGCGACGCCGGTCGCGTGGGGCGACGCCATCGAGGTGCCCTGCAGGTAGCAATACAGGACAGTAGGCTCGCTGGGATCGGAACTCGATTCTTTGACGCTACGCGTGCATGGCTGATCTGGCGGCCAGGTCGAGAGCACCCGGCCGTTCGGCGCCTGCGCCGTCCGCCCGAAGACGCTGTCACCGCCGGGCGCCACCACCTGCGTCACCCCCATCCCATAGCTGGAGTAGAACGACTTCAGGTAGCCACTGTTCGGGTCGCTCGGATTCTGGTGCTGGTTGCCATCCGCGGTCACGCCGATCACACCCGGGATCTCGACCGGGATGACCACGCATGCGTTCGTGATTGGCCGCGTCACCGGCGTCGTATTGTCCGGGCTGGTCACATCCTGCGTCGGATGGGCGAGGTCGTCACTCTCGTTGCCCTCGGCCGCGACGACGGTGACACCCTGCTGCATGGCAAAGCGGATGGCGCGGTCTTCAGCCTTCCAGATCGCCCGCTGCGTCGCGTCGTTGCGGCAGTTGAAGAGGTAGGGGTCGGCGAAGTAGCTGTTGTTGGTCACGTCCATGTGGTGCGTGCCCGCCCAGACGAAGGCACACACGACCGCCTGCGGGAAGAAGAATCCGGCCGCGTCGCCCGCCTTGATGGCGGCCAAGTGAACATTCGGGGCCACGCCGACGATCCCGAAGCCGTTGGCAGCGGCTGCGATCGTGCCCGCCGTGTGGGTGCCGTGGCCATTGTCATCCTGCGCGGCGAGCCCCGGAACGGAGCTGCCGGTCAGGCAGTTGGCGCTATTCGCGACATCGAGATTCTGCTTGAGGTCGGGATGGTTGAAATCGACGCCGGTATCGATGTCGCCCACCAGGACGGCCGGGCTGCCGCCGGTAATCGCGTGGGCTTGCGGCGTCTTGATCTGCCGCATGTCCCATTGCAGCGGCGAGAGGCTGTCCGCGTCAGTCGCCGATGAGTTCGGCAGTCCACCCGGAGGCGGTCCCTGCGCGGTGTCCGACGCCTGGACGTTCGGCAGCTTGTAGCCCAGACCCGTGGTCGAGCCGGCGTCGTCCACGTTGACGTCGGCGAGCATCGCGCCGCGGAAGTTCGCGTTGTCGGACCGAACCAGGGCGACACCAATCTGGTCGTAGCTCGCGAGCAATTGCCCTCCGGCCGCCTGGAACTTGGCCTTCTGCCCCGGCGGGATCGTCGAACTCTTGAAGACGACCAGGTAGTTGTTCACCGGACCGGCGGCATAGGCAGGTACGGCTGCTGAGCCGAAACCCGCCACCCCTCCAATGCCGCTCAACGCCAGGAGACTCAGGACTCCGCACTTCGCGACGAGGCGCGAAACAGACAGGTGTATCCGCATGAACTGTTCCCTCCCACTGCCACCCAGGCAGGATTTACCGATTTGCTGCCGCCTCCCTCCGCGACGTTTACAAACTACGCGCCGGAGTGCCCGCCGGTCAAGCCGTGGGCAAGGGCTGGCTAGCTGATCGCCTGGCGGACGGCCTCGAGGGTCGGCTCCACCGCGGGCGGCAGCGTGAGGCCCCGGGTCATCGCCTTGGGATCCTTGAGGCCCTGGCCGGTCAGGATGCAGACGATGGTCTCGTCAGGCTGCACCTCGCGCGCGGCCACCTTGCGAATCAGTAAGGCGACGCCAGCCGCGGAGGCCGGTTCCGCCAGCAGACCCTCTTCCATCGAGAGGCGCCGGAAGGCCGCCAGGATCTCGGCGTCGCTCACCGCCTCGATGGTGCCCCCCGATTGGTCGCGCGCCGCGATCGCGCCGGCCCAGGAGGCGGGGTTCCCGATCCGGATCGCGGACGCGGCCGTTCGCGGTCGAGCCACCGGTTTGCCCCGCACCAGCGGCGCGGCGCCTTCCGCCTGCGCCCCGTGCATCCGCGGACACTTCCCGCCAGTGCGTCCCTGTGTCTCACAGAACCCGCGCCAGTAGGCCGTGATATTGCCGGCATTGCCAACCGGAATGAACACGCGCGCCGGGCTCTCGCCCAGTTCCTCCACGATTTCAAAGGCGGCGGTCTTCTGCCCCTCGAGACGAAATGGGTTGACCGAGTTGACCACCGCCGTCCCGGGCAGGTCCCCCAGCTGCCGGACCAGCTGCAGCGCCACATCGAAGGAGGCGCGCACCGGGACGATCGTCGCCCCGTAGGCCAGCGCCTGCGCGACCTTGCCCGCCGCCACGCCGCCGGACGGCATGACGACCAGCGCCTTGAGGCCGCAATGCGCGGCGTAGGCCGAGGCCGAGGCGCTGGTGTTCCCCGTCGAGGCGCACAACAACGTGGTCTCGCCGGCCTCCACCGCCTTGGCCACCGCCAGGGCCATGCCGCGGTCCTTGAAAGAGCCGGTCGGATTCAGGCCTTCGTACTTGAAGTAAAGGCGCTCCAGCCCGAGCGCCGGCCCGATTCGCGATGAGCGGACCAGGGGCGTCGACCCCTCCCCCAGCGTGACCCGCGGCGTCGAGGCCGTCACCGGGAGGTACTCCGCGTAACGCTCGATGATGCCGCTCACTGGCAGCATCCTAGTGGCTAGGGTTCTTGGACGTGGTCCAGATCTGAGCTCGGCGGGCCGATCTGCAAACCCTCCGCCACGGCACAGGCATTGAGGTCCGACCAGTACGAGTCGGTGGCGGCCGGCCAACCCTTGGCCGGGTCGATGACGTCCGCCGCTTTGCCCTGGAGGTGAACGCTTGCCATGGTCCAGGTGACGGGACTGGTGTGATCGGTGGGCATCGGGTGCTTCCCCTTCGCAGGATCGTAGTAGTCAATCCACACGTCCGCTTGCGCTTGAGTCACATTCCCCTTCGTGACCTCGCCGTTGATGCCTGTCTTGAACTGATCGAAGGTGCGGCCGTCCGCATAGAGGTTGAATTGCTCATCAAGCGTGCGCTTCCCCGAAACGATCTTGGTCCCGTATCCCTTCGCCTTCATCCGGCCGCAGAGGTTATCAAGCTTGCCGAGAAATGAGGCGTCGAGATCGGTCCGATCGCCCGCCATGGTGCAAGGGGTCCAGGCGGGCGCGGCCGTCCCAGCATCGGTAGCCGCTGGTGCGGTCGCCGCGGCTGAGCCGGCGTCCTGGCGCTGGACGCGTGCCCGTTGGGTGAGCCAGCTAGCAACGGCACGGTTCCCGGCAGTTTGCTGCAGGTCGAGAATCGATCCCCACCGGGACCGGTCCGGAGCGCCCGCCGGCCTGGTGAGGCGGCCCGTTTCCAGGCTGTTGCGGGCTGCGTCGCCCGATCCGTCAGACCTGCGTGATTGCGTGCGTGCACCTCGCCGACTCGAATCCCACGTTGTCAGTAACCCCCAACCTTCGGGACGCGTCAACGGCCTCAAGGCCAGTCTCGTGGGAAGCTGGCTTTGCCCCTTAGGGCATTGGTCGCAGCGTGATCGAATCGTGCCGGATGGCGACAGGGAGCGAGGAACCCCTTGACAGTTCATGGTCCCAGCCTAAAATGGCCCGGCGAGCCCCGTCCTCGACGGCTTCGGCGGGGCTTGAAGGAGGGCAGAAGCCATGGACAGGAAAGCCTCTTGGCTTTCGTTCCGATCGTCGTTTGTCTCGGCCGACAGCGTGGCCGGGGTGGCACTGGTGATGATGGTCGCCGCCTTTGCGGTCCTGATGCTCCAGTTCCATCGGATCCCGACGCAGCCAGCCTCGGCGGCAACGCGCCCCAGTGTTCGCCCATCGGCGTCGCCACAGGCCAGTGCCTCGGCGGCGCCGGTCGCGCAACCCGCCAACGCGGTCGGCCCGACGCCGACGCCTCGCGCGGCTGTCGCCACGAGCACCCGGCCGCGCACCACGGTCCGTCCATCCGCGACGGCCACCCCGGCGCCCAGCGCGATCGTATCGGTGCCGCCGGTCCCAACCCTGCCACCGGTGCCGTCACCAACCATCCCGGTGCCAACGCCCTCCCCCAGCCCCTGATCCGCGATTCGCTTGGGCCGACATCACGTCGGCTCGGCCGAGCCCGTCGAGTCGGTATAGTTCGGTCCGGGGAAATGGCACGCGATTTGTCGGTGCGCCTGGGGGAAGACCAGCCGGGGCAGTTTGCGCAGGTCGTCCAGGCGCTCAGTGAGTCGGCCGTCAACATCGAGGGCATTGCCATGGTCAACGGGATCGTCCACGTGCTGGCGCGAGACCCGAATGCCGCCCGATCGGCGCTTCGGGCAGGCGGCTACGACATCGAGGGCGAGCGTGAGGTCCTGATGCTCCCGATGCCGGATCGACCCGGCGAGCTCGCCATGATCATGCAGCGCCTGGCGGAGGCTCAGGTCAACGTCAAGTTCGTCTACCTGGCGAC
>DAINCX010000010.1:0-2925 GCA_036732165.1 Candidatus Dormiibacterota bacterium
TCATGCAGGTCGTCGGTCCAGAAGTCATACCAGCGGCCGGAGGGCAGGTAGATGTCTCGCGCTCCGCGGGGCTTGAACATGGGCGCCACGAGCAGGTCCGGACCGAGCAGGTACTGGTCGTCGACGTGATGGGTGGTGGGGTCATTGCCGTAGTCGTAGACGAGAGGACGGGCCAGCGGCGGCCCGGTTGCGGCCCGCCGGGCCGCGCTGTAGAGGTAGGGCAGGAGCTGGTACCGGAGCTCCGCATAGCGCCGGAAGATCGTGAGGGCGGGCTCCCCGTACGCCCACGGTTCACGCGGTGCCGTGTGGCCATGGGCGCGGGCGTGCGAGAAGAGCAAGCCCATCTGCGACCAGCGAATGTACAGCTCCGGGCTGGGCGGATCGGTCAGGATGGGAATCCCAAAGAAGCCCCCCATGTCGAAGCTGCTGAAGGCCATGCCGGAGAGGATCCAGCTCAGCGCGCCGCGAAGGCTGGCCGCCATGTCTTCAAAGGTGCAACCGGGGTCGCCGCCCCACTGCACCGGGTATCGTTGCGAGCCGGCGTAGCCTGACCGCCCCCAGACCAGGCCGTAGCCGTGCACCTCGAGGGTGGTTTCGAACACGGCCCGTTGGTAGAGGAGCGGATAGAGGTTGTGCAGCTCCTGCGCCGGCGTGCCGTCATGGGCAACGGCGTCGGCCGGCATATCCTCCGCGAAATCCGTCTTCATCACCGCCACGCCCATCTGGAGCAGGTCGCGATTCTTTTGCTTGAACCACTCCACCGCCCCGGGGTTGGTGAAGTCGACCGCGGCACTGGGCTTCGCAAACCCCTCCACCAGGGCGGTCCGGCCTTGCTTGGTTGTCAGCAAGAATCCCAGGCGCTGGCCTTCGGCGTACATCGCCGAGTCGAGCGGGACGTAGGGGCTCTCCCAGAGGCTGATCCGAAAGCCCATCGCCTTCAGCTCGGCAATCATGCCACGGGGATCGGGAAATGCGGTCTCGTCCCAGGTGAGGTCGCCGTGATGGCCTTCGTGGTAGCGCATCCAGTAGGGATCGATATGGATCACGTCGCACGGAACGCGCTCGGCGCGCATCCGGCGAGCCACCGCCATCACCTCCTCGCGGTTCCGGTATCCCCATCGGCTCATCCACAGGCCGAAGGACCAGGCCGGCGGAACGGCTGGGGCGCCAGTCAAGGCGTGATACTCGGCAATCAGGGAGGGGATGTCGTCACCCAGGATGAGGTAGGCGCGAAGGTGGTCGGCCCTGGCCGTCACCTGCCAGGCGGCCACCGAGGCCTGACCCAGCTCATAGAAGAGTGGCGCCGTCATGTCGAAAAAGACCGCGTACCCAAGCGAGCTGAGCAGGAGGGGGAGGTTCTTGTAAGCGCGATCGCTCCGGACGCCGAACGCGTCGACCGTCCAGGACGAAAAAGCCTGCCCGCGCCGATCGAGCGAACCGAAGTGTTCGCCCAAGCCGAAGAGCGCCTCATCTTGCCGGAGCCGCGCCGTCAGCCATCGCAAACCCCGCGCGCCGCCCGTGGGCGGGTGATGGTAGTTGCCGCGGATATCGCGATCGTTTGGCTCTTCGACAAAGCGTTCCACGCCCGACCCATCGATCAGGCGCAGTCGGTAGGGGTCGCGGTCGATCTCCAGCGTGGCGGCCGTCGTCGACAGCGACCAGCCACGCGGGCCCTCCGCCAGCCGCCATTCGCCGGCGGCAGGCGCATCGGCCACCAGCCGCGACGGCCGCGTGGCACCCGGCCCAAAGTGCAGCCGCAGCATCCGCGGGCCCACCGGCCGAATCTCGATCGGGACCCTGGCCCCCCGCTCGTCCTCAGCCTCCAGCTTGATGGCCGGGCCGGTCCGGCGCACCGCGACCACGCGGCGGATGCCGGCCGGGTCCCGTGGGATGAAATCCGCGGCTGGCCGGGCGGGCTGGGCGGTGCGGGTCACCAGCCGCGCTGGATCCACGCGTCGAGCTGCGGCCGCTCGTGTCCAATGGTGGTCGCGCGTCCATGACCGGGAAGGACGCGAGTGGCGTCCGGCAGCGTCCACAGCTTCTGGCGAATGCTGTCGATGATGGTGGGGAAACTGGCGCCGGAGCTCTTGGTGTTGCCCGGGCCGCCGGGGAAGAGCGTGTCGCCGGTGAAGAGATGGTCGTCGATCAAGAAGCACAGGCTGCCCGGCGTATGGCCGGGGGTGTGCAGAGTCTGGAGCTCGTAGTCGCCGAACCGAAACCGGTCGCCATCGTGCGCGTGCAGGTCGGGGCGGATGGGCATCAGTGGCGCATCGTCCTCGTGGCAGGTGAACCGCGCCCCGGTATCGCGTCTGACGGACTCGAGGGCCTGGACATGATCAGGATGGCCATGTGTCGTCAGGATATGGCTCACCCGCAAGCCCTCGAGCTCCCGCATGATGCGCGGGGCCTCGTTCGCCGCATCGATCAGCAGCGCGGCTCTTGAGCCCGGGTCGCTGAGGATATAGACGTTGTTGTCGTAGGGGCCGACCGAGAAGGTCGTGAGGTCAAACACGACGCCAAGTGTAGACCGGGTGGGCGCGGCATTCAGGCCGGTGATCGCTCCCTAGAATGAATTTTTGTGGCCAGCGAACGTCGGATCGGAATGCATATGCGGACCGGCCGTGGCCTCGACAAGGCCGTCGAGACCATTCGGGCCCTCGATCTCAAGTCGGTCCAGATCTTCACCGACAATCCCAGCGCCTGGCGGTCGGCACCGGTGGACCCGCGGGCGACGGCGCTCTTCAAGAAATCCCTGAGCGACCTCGACGTCCGGCCCGCGTTGACCCACGCGATGTACCTGATCAACCTCGCCTCGCCAAATCCGGACTTCCAGAAAAAATCGAGGACGGCCCTCAAGGCTGAGCTGGTCCGAGCGGACTCGTACGGCTGCGCCTATGTCGTCGCCCATGTCGGCAGCCACATGGG
>DAINCX010000010.1:3025-8194 GCA_036732165.1 Candidatus Dormiibacterota bacterium
CTCGGCGGCAAGGCCGACCGGCATCACCACATCGGCCAGGGGAATATCGGGCTCGAGGGCTTTCGCGCGCTCCTGCGGTACGAGCCCTTCGCCCACTGCGCCTTCGTGCTCGAGACGCCCGGCGAGGAGATGCTGGAGGGCCTGGAGAACCTGAACACGCTTCGGGCCCTCGCGTGAGCCCGCCCCGGCCGGGCCTGCAAGCGGTGCTGTTCGACTACGGGCACACGCTGATCCATTTCGACGACCGGCCCCACTCCGCCCTGATCTCGGCCTACGAACAGGTGAACCACCTTCTCGCCGAGACCCTTTCGCAGGCGATCCCCGCAGCCGAAGTCCTGATCGAGAAGGTGTCGATCGCCGTGGATGACGAGATCCAGCGGGACTACGCCGCCGGCCGACCCGAAGAGGTCGAGATCGCCTCGATCTACGACCGGGCGTTGCGCCAGCTGGGCCTGGAATTGGAGCCGGACCTGATCGAGCGGGTCATGGAGATCGAGCAGGACGGCTGGGTTAACAGCGTGCACGTCGGGCCAGATGTGAGAGCGACCCTGGACCGGTTGCGACGCACCGGGCTGCGGCTGGGCGTGGTCTCCAACGCCGCCTACCGCGCGCGCCTGATGGAGCGACAGGTGGAACGCCTTGGCCTGGCCCAGTATTTCGCCACGCTGACCTTCTCGTCCGAGGTCGGTGTCCGGAAGCCTCATCCGGCGATCTACCAGGCTGCCCTCTCCCGGCTCGGGGTCAACGGTCCGCAGACGCTCTTCGTTGGCGATCGGGTCAAGGAAGATGTCCGAGGTCCAAAGTCGCTCGGCATGCGCGCCGTGCTGCTGCGCGAATGGCGGCAGGAGGAGGATCCGGGAATTGCCGATTTCGTCATCCAGCGCCTGGGCGAGCTTCCCGCGATCGTCGACGGATTACTGGGCGGTTCGCCGGCCTCGACCGATACCTATAATGAAGTGACGTCTCCCGAGTAAGGTCGCGGTCTGGGCAGGAGGATAGGTAGGGGCCGGGTGGACTTCCGCGAGTATCTGAAGCGCAAATGCCGCGAGCAGAACGTGTCCCTGCACCGACTGGCGGTCCGCTGCGACCTGAACCAGATCTACTTCTACCAGGCGGTCAACAAGAACAAGGAGAACCCACCGCCGTGGGTCCTGCGCCGGGCGGCTCCCCACCTGGGTGTCACCTACGTGGAGTTGCTGATCGCCGCCGGCCACCTCACCGAAGACGACCTTCGCGAGCACGCCGAGCATCACTCCGCCAAGGAGCGGGAGCGAGAAAAGGTCGGCGTCTAGCCCGCCATCCGAGTCAGACGCCGGTCGCTGCGCCGCCGGCGACGAACTTGGAGAACTGGTAGGTCAGGTCCCAGCTGAATTGCGAGGTTGTCATGTGGACCTTCATCTGGTGGATGTAGGCGTCGCTCGGGGAGATCCAGACCTCGACCTGGATGCCGGCCGTGGTCAGCAGGGCCTCCTCTTCGGCGGTCACACCACTCTGCGGGTCACTCTTGAGCTGATCCAGGTACTTGCCAGGATCGACGTTCAGGGAAAAGTGATGGACCGTGATGTAATCCATCGTGATGTCGCCAAGATCGTCTGAGGCACGAAAGGCGTGCGCGAACTCGAGGTTGTTGATCGGGTCCATTCCGGGCGTGAACTGGCTCTTCTGATCATTGGTCACGTCCTTCCAGGCGGGTCCCTGTGCCGGGATCTGGATGTACTCGCGACCGTTCTCCAGGCGTTCGTTGAAGGCGGCGACCGCATCCGGTTGACCGGAGCGCTGCGAGGGGATCACCATCTGGAGAGAGAGGGTTTCCTTGTGGGGATAGCTCAGGTCTCCCGAGCCAGTCACCTCGACCCCGGCGATCCCGTTCAAGACCAGCGTGCCGCGAAGCGTCATGTGCAGGCTCTTGAGGTTGCGCATGGCGTCGCCACTCCGGCTGATGACGGGTCCCGGGTCGATCGGCACGGCGGCACCCTGCTGCTGCGGAAGCACCGAGTCCAGCGCCCCGGTCTTCCAGATGAAAAGGCAGGAGGCGATGGCGACCACCAGCACGATGATCCGTCCCATGGGTCACGCAACGTGAACCCTCGTCACAGCTTGCGACCGAGAGGAGCGGGCCCGCCGGAAGGAGGGGTTGGGGGTAGGTCCAAACGCGGGACAAAATCAGAAGCGCCGGCGGGCCTAGCCAGCGGGAGGCATCATATCGCCGCGTCGAGATCGCGACACGCCATTCACGAAGCCGTCACACGCCTGTCACAAGTCCAGACGGCCGGGAACGGCCGCGAACGGCCCGGCTAACATGGGCGGGTGGCCGCGCCGCGGGTCGTCATGCACGTCGATCTGGACGCGTTCTATGCGTCGGTGGAGCAGCTGCGGCACCCCGAGTTGCGCGGCAAGCCCGTCATCGTCGGCGGGAGCGGCGAGTCGGGCGAGCGCGGCGTTGTGGCGGCCGCCTCCTATGAAGCCCGACCCTTCGGGGTTCGCTCGGCGATGCCACTCGGGCGAGCCCGGCGATTGTGCCCGGCGGCGATTTTCGTGCCCTGTGATTTCAAGGCCTACCGGGAGGCCTCCGGAGCGGTGTTCGACATCCTCGACTGCTATGCGCCGCTGATCGAGCCCCTGGCCCTGGATGAGGCCTACCTCGACCTGACCGGGCAGGAGGCCTTGATGGGTCCGCCGGGGACGGTCGCCCTCCGCCTCCGGGACGAAGTCAAGGGCCGCTGCGGCCTCGACATCAGCATTGGCGTGGCCAGTTGCAAGCTGGTGGCCAAGGTGGCCTCCGACCTTCGCAAGCCACGCGGGCTGGTCATGGTCAAGCCTGGTGACGAAGCCACGTTTCTCGCCACGCTGCCGCTCCAGAAGCTGCCAGGGTGCGGACCGGCCACCGTCGCCAAGCTCGCCAGGGTCGGCGTGCGCAGCATCGGCGATCTCGCCGCCCTGCCCGACCCGCTCCTCGGGGAGCTCTTCGGCCAGTACGGGCGGCTGCTCGGCGCGCACGCGCGAGGCGTCGATCCCACCCCGGTCGTGCCCCCCGGCGACCCCAAGAGCATCTCGCGGGAGGTGACGTTCGACCGCGACCTGCGCGACCCCTCCCGGCTCCGGGAAACCGCGCTCGGGCTCCTCCAGGATGTGGCCCGGAGTCTCCGCTCGCACGGACTCGCCGCCCGGACGGTGGTGTTGAAGATTCGATACCAGCCCTTCGATACCCAATCGCGCCAGGCAACCCTGCCGACCCCGTCAGACCGGGACGACGAGTTGTCCCGGTCGCTGTCCCACCTGCTCGAGTCTCAGCTGGACCGAACCCGGGCGGTGCGCCTGATTGGCGCCGGGGTCAGCAATCTTCAGACCTGTGCCACCCAGCTGAGCCTGCTCGAGGGCCGGGCCTCCCGCCGAGCGCTGCTCGACGAACAGCTGGACACGATCCGGGCCCGCTTCGGGGAGCGGGCCATCGGGCGCGGCATGGCCGCGCGACCGGAGCAGAAGGACGTTCGACGCGATGACCTGGACAGCCTCAGGCGAGGCCGGTCGTGACGGCGAAACGGCTGGCCCATGTCAACCCCGCCGGGGATGCCCGGATGGTGGACGTCTCAGCCAAGCCGATCACCCGCCGCGAGGCGCGGGCCCGAGCCACGGTCCGAATGAGCGCGCAGGCGCTGGCCGCCATCGTCGCGGGCGATCTGCCCAAGGGCGAGGTGCTCGCCACGGCACGAATCGCCGGCATCCAGGCGGCCAAGCGGTGTAGCGACCTGATTCCGATGTGCCATCCCCTCTCCCTGACCTTTGTCGACATCACCTGCGTGGTGGACGAGACGGTTCCCGGCGTCCGCCTCGAGTCGACGGTGCGCTGCGAGGCCAGGACCGGTGCGGAGATGGAGGCCCTCGCAGGAGCCGCTGTCGCGGCCCTCACGGTCGTCGACATGGCCAAGAGTGCCGACCGGTGGATGACGATCGAGGGGCTGGAGCTGGTCGAAAAGCAAGGAGGAAAGAGCGGCGCCCTGCGGCGCCCCGACTGACGTTCTCCCGGTTCTAGCTTTTGAGCGCCTTCATCGCGCTGTCATAGGCCTTTTGCATTGGCCCGAAGGTCTTGCTCTCATAGTCCGCGGGGACCGACTCGGCAGGGCTGGCCATCGCCTTGAGGGCCGCCTGGATGGCATCGTTGCTCTTCTTGATGCCGGCCGCGTCTTTGGCCTGCAGGGCCTGGATCAGGCTCTCGGTGCTGTTCAGGGCATCGTTGAAGCTGCTCACCTGCTTCGCGATCGCGGGCGGAAGTCCCGCGCCATGATCGAGGGACATGGCGAGCTCCATCTTCTGCTGCGCGTCCGGATAGAGCGCGCCGGCCGTGACCAGGTCGTGCTTGCCCAGCGCGGCGCCCATCTTCGTGTAGTCCAGCACGGCATCGATGTAGGGCAGCGCGACGTTGACTTCGTTGACGGCCGCGGTCAGCGCCTGGTCCGCCTGCTGGAGCCCGGTGAGCGCGATGGCCAGGCGGTGGCGCTCCGCCGCGATGGCCGTGCTCTTTGAGGGTGCCGCCAGGCGAATCCACGACAACTGCTGGTCGAGACCTTTGAGTGCCGCCTCGTCCGACTTGACGCTGGCCAGCCCGTCATTGAACGATTTCGCCTGGGCTTGCAACACCGTCTTCTCCGCATTCGGGTCATTCGACGAGCCCTGGGTGCTGAAGAATTTCCCGAAGGCGGTGTCCACCCTGGACTGGTGGGTGCGGGCCGTCTGCAACGCATGCTCGGCGCCGGTGACCTGGCTCGCCGCGACGGCCGGCCCCACGCCGAGAAGGACCACCGCCAGCAGAATGACGCCGGCCATCGCATAGAGAATCGGCTGCTGGTACTGAAGGACGACCGGTGGGATCTCGAAAGGGACGTGCAGGGTCTGGCCGAGCACCTGGACCGTCGTCCCGGCGGGCCCTGGCCTCGCGGCCCCGACCGACCCCTGGACCGGGTAGCCGGCCGGCGGGGGCTGTCCGAACTGCCCGTATTGCGGTGGCTGCTGGTACGGGGCGCTCTGCGGATAGCCGGCCGGCGGGTAGGCCGCGTAGGGCGGGCCCTGGGGGCCCGGGTAGCCTGACGGTGGCTGTCCATGAGCGGGTGGCTGAGGCTGACCCGGAGGCCCGTAGCCTGGCGGCGAGTAGCCGGGCGGGGCATAGCCGGGCGG
>DAINCX010000010.1:8294-59952 GCA_036732165.1 Candidatus Dormiibacterota bacterium
GACCCGGAGGCCCGTAGCCTGGCGGCGAGTAGCCGGGCGGGGCATAGCCGGGCGGTGCGTAGCCGGGCGGGGCATAGGCCGGCGGCCCTGACGGGAGGGCATTGCGGCAGTTCGCGCACGCCTGGGCGCCCGGCGGGTTCCAGGTGATGCCGCAGTACGGACAGGGAGGCGATTGGTAGGCCTGCATAGGGTGGCGCCGGGGCGCTATCCCTTCAACTCAATGCGGGCGGATTCCCTTCGACGGATCAGGGCGCCGCGGGAGCCTGGAGCAGGCCGGCGAGGTCCTGGGCATTCCGAACGGCGTAATCCGCATAGCAGTTGTTCATCACGGCGTGGACCTCGGTGGCGTCCTGGGCCAGCTCTCGAAGGCTGGGAACCCACGGTTGCAGCTCGGTGGGCTGGTAGAGGTAGCGGAATTTCTCCGCGGCACTGATCCCCTTCCGCTCCCAGTTCTCCCGGTTGTGCCCATGAAACCGGACCATGGCGAGCGGCGCGGTGGCGGCGACCACCGGCGGCACGCTCGACGGGAATCCCTGTGGCTCGTCGACCACGACGTAGCTGAAACCGCGGTCCTTGAGAAACCCCAGCACCCGGTCGCGGCGCGCCTCCTTCATCCAACCCACCTGCCGGAACTCGATCGCAATGCGAAAGTCCGGAAGCCACTCGCGCAGGTCTTCCATGAACCGGTAGGACGACGGGGACGGAAGGAACCACTTGGGGAACTGAAACAGGACGGCGCCAAGCTTGCCGGCATCGTGGAGCGGTTGGAGGCCTTCCCGAAAACGATCCCAGACGACCTCCTTGTCCTTTGGACCGAGGTCTTTGAAATACACATTGGCGCTGGCGTCAGGAACCTTCTCACGAAGGTCTTTAGGCAGCCGGGCTGCCGGGGTCGGATGTTGGGTGAGGAGCGCGTAGGCCTTGGCGTGGAAGACGAAGTCTTTGGGCGTGCGCTCGACCCACAAGCCCGCGGTCTTCGCGTTTGGGATCGCGTAAAAGGTGCTGTCGACTTCCACGATCGGGAATTTGGAGGCGTAAAATCGCAGCCGCTCTTCCGCCGTGGTCGCCTCGGACGGATAGAAGGCGCCACTCTTGATGAGGGTGGGCTCGGTCCAGCTCGAGATCCCCACCTGGATCATCCAGCGGCTCCGGACATGTCAGCTGGGGCGGTGGGCGGCCGGGGCGTCGCTGACCTCACCCCGCAAGGTTCGCAACCCGTGGGGGAGCGCCTCCATCACGGCATCGAGGCTGTCCGCGACCCCACGAGGGCTGCCGGGGAGGGCCAGGATGATCGTCTGGCCCTTCACGCCGGCCACGGAGCGGGAGAGCATGGCGTGGGGGGTCTTGCGCAGGCCCGCGGCGCGCATGGCCTCGGCGATCCCGGGGATGGGGTAATCGAGCAAGGGCTCGAGGGCCTGGGGGGTCACGTCGTGCGGCCCAAGCCCGGTGCCGCCGGTAAGGACGATCACATGCGGATCGGTGGCCTTGATCCAGTCCTCGACCTGCCGGCGGATGGCGGCCATGTCGTCAGTGACCACCGCCCGCGCAACGATTTCGGCAGGCAGCCTGACCAGCATCTCGCTCACCTTCTCACCGCTTTCATCCACGCGCTCGCCGCGGGCACCCTTGGTACTGACGGTCAGGACGCAGGCGCGAAACCCCATCGATCCAGTCTACGGATCGACGGCCGGGCGGATTCGCTAGCCCTTGGCCCGGTAGGCGACGTGGGCCGCGATGGTGTTGACGAAATCTCGAACAGCCTCGCTGATCTCCATCAGGTCGCGATAAGCGAAGGCAATGCAGTGGTCGAAGGGTGGAAAGCGCACGATCGATGACGAGGCCGTGACGTCGGCGTCGTGAAGGATGAGGACGGGCCGACCGCGCCCGGCCAGCCAGCCGGCCTCGAAGCCGACGCCGGTGCTGCGGCCGGTCATCTCCATGCAGCCGGCATCCGCCTCGAGCAACTCGCGCCGCATCATCTCGGCGATCAGTTCCGGACGGTCCAACCCGGGCCGATACTCGGGGTCTGCCACGCGCTCGCAGAGGGTGCCGACGCCCGATGCGACCAGGGCGCGGTGGGCGAGCTGGACCGCTTCGAGACTGCGGGGCCCGATCTCGCCACTGACGGCACGGCCCAGATAAACCTTCATCGATCCGGGGGATCGGGGAGCGGTTTTCGCTTCGGCTGCCAGAGGCCGATGACCAGCATCACCATGCCGAGCATCGGGTCGAAAGGCAGGACGATCCCTCCGAGCAGGGCGCTGATCCACCGCGGACGCATTCGCCGGCGCATGGGCCGATTATCAGCCATCAGCCGAGGGTGTGACCGGTTCGGCATTCTCGTCGGCCGGCGGCCCTGGGTCAGCGCCCTCCGGGGCGTCTTCGTCGTCAGAGGCGCGCGGGGCATCGCCCGCCCCCGACTCGGCGTCATCCTCGCCCTTTCGCTTCCGCGCCGGCCGTTCGGCTGAGAGCGACCGCACATCGAGGCCCTGGCGGAGCAGATGGATGCTCTCCAGCGTGCTCAGGCGTTCAACCAGCCAGCCGGCCCGGTAATGTACGGCAAACCAGGTTTCCCCCGACGGCGGGTGCCGGTGCCGCCGGCGCCAGCGGCCGACCGCCTCCTTGAAGGTTGGTGCGAAGCCGCCCTCCACTTACGCCGCTCTCAGCACGTCATAGCCGGGCACGCACGGATTCTAGTGGGATGCCGACGCCACCTGAACCAGCATAATCGCAGAGATGATGCGCCTCAGCGAGATCATGGCCCTCGCCAATGAGCTCGCGGGATGCACGGCGACGCCGGCCGATTCGCAGGTCTACCTCGACGGCCAGGTCCGGCGCGTCCTGTTCGGCATCGACGTCGACCTTGGGGAAGTGATGCTCGCCAGGCAGCTAGGGCTGGACGGCGTGATCGCCCACCATCCGGTTGGATCGGCAGCCCGACTTGGCATCCCCGCCATCGTCGAGCGCCACCAGGCGCAGATGCAGCAGGAAGGCATCCCAGCATCGCTGGCGGAGGAGATGATGCTGGCGCGCAAGCGACCGATTGCTCGTGCGCTGCACAGCGCCAACTACGATCGGGTCGTCGATGGGGCACGAAAGCTAGGCATGCCGTTGATGAACATCCACCTGGCCGCCGACATCCTGGCACGATGCTTCTTCGAGGATTTCGTCCGCGCCTCCACCCGCCGGGGGGCCAGGACGGCAGGCGAGTTGGTTGCCGCGCTCGAGGCGGTCCCCGAAATGGCCGCGTCGCTGGTCAAGCCGGAGCTGTGGCTGGGCGCGCCGACGAACCCGGTTGGCCGCTGGGTCGTCCAGATGGCGGCCGGCACCAATGGTGGCGCGGGAGTCTATCGCACGTATTATGAGCACGGCATTAACACCATCCTGGCGATGCACCTCGAGGAAAGAGACTTGCGGGAACTCCAGCAGCTCCCGTTGTCCGGCGCGAACCTGATCATCACGGGCCACATGCCCAGCGACTCGATCGGGGTCAACCGGGTCATCGACGCGCTCGAGCGCCAGGGCCTCGAAGTAATCGCCGGCTCCGGAGTTATACGGGTATAGAACGCCCGCAGGAGGATCGAGTGGACGCAACACCACGCGCGTACGGCAACGAAGCGGAACGCCGCTACCACCTTCGCCGGCTCGACGATCTCCTCGAGGCCCTCGAGCGACTCAATCTTGCCGAGGCCAAGGAGCTCCCCGTTCCGGTGCGCGAACGGATCGAGAAGGAAGGCGTGGTGGTCGAACCTGACGTGAGCTTCAGCCGCCTGATCGAACTGGTGTGGGCGCAACAGGAGAAATACCTGATCGACCTGAAGACGGATCGCCGCAAAGGCTCGCGCCGCGTCGGTGACGGGGTGGTCGCCTCGCACCGCGTGATCGACGCCTTCATCCTGGGCCGCCTGAATCTCGCCGCCAAGCGCAAGCGGCGGCTGGGATAACCGGACCCGCCGTCAGGCGGCTTTGTAGCGGCCGAGTTCGTGTTCAAGCTGCTGGATGCGGAACAGCAGCTGGTTGATGTACCGCTCCCGTCCCATCATCCGCGTGTTCTGCGAGGCGGATGCCTGGAGCTGTTCCTTGACGCGATCCGCCCGTCGAACATTCTGGATCGCGACCGCGACCTGCTCGGCGAACGCCTTGAGCTGATCCAGGTCGGCGGCGCTGATCGGATCGAGCGTGTCCCGGTACACGTTCAGTACGCCACTGGTCTCTTCGGAGCCCTGCACATCAGCGCGGCTGAGGAGCGCGGCGTCGTCCGCGAGTTGCGGAGCATCGGGCTGGCCGCAGAGCACGGAAACCAGGGTTTTGAGCCCGGCCTGCTCCACGCGCTCGACCATGGCGGGGGGCAGCATCTCCCGCAGGGGCGATACCCATGGCTTGCCGGACCGCATCACGTCCGCGGCCGCCGGGGCACCCCAGGCGATGCGCTGCTCGGTGATGGCCTGCGGCAGGCCATGCGAGCCGAGGATCTCGAGCTCCAGGGTTTTCGGGTTTCGGACCGCCAGCAGGGCGGCCGTGCCGGCGCCAAGCTCTCGCGCGCTCGACAGGGCGAACTCGACGACCGCCTTGATGTCCTCGGCCGCGGTGAGCTCTCGTGCCTTTCGCACCAGCGTCGTCAGCCGGTCCTCCCGCTGTTTGAGCAGGTCGACGAGGCGGGCATTGATCAAGGCGTTCGACGCGTCAGTCGCGACCCGGGCGAGGTTGCGAAGGTCCTCAACACTGAACGGGTCGTTCGCCGATCGCGCCAGGGTCAGCACGCCGAGTCCCTCGTTGTCGGCGAGCAGCGGCACCGCGATGAAGGAGCGCGGCTGATGCGTCGGGTCGGAGGCCTTGAAACGCGAATCCGACCGGCTGTCGCGGACGAGGACCGGTTCCCGGTGGGACAGCGCCCAGCCGGCGATGCCTTCCCCCACCTTGAACCGGGACATTTCGCTCACGGCGATCGGGCTGTTGCGGGCCGCTTCGACCTTCAGCTCCTCCTGGAGCTCGTCGACCAGGGCCAGAGTGCCGCGCTCGAAGCGGACCAATTCCGAGGCGGCATCGAGCACACTGTCGAGGGCGCCGCGCCATTCCACCGAGGAGGAGAGGCGCTGGGCGGCCTTGATGGTGGCCTGGGCCGTCGCCAGGGCCTGTTCGGTCTCGGCCAGTTGCGTCCGGGCGACGTCCCAACGGGCGGTCAGCGCATCGCTTTCGAGCTGAAGGCGGTGGTGTGCTGCCTCAAGCTCCGCGACCCGCTCGATGTCGGCCGTGAGTTTGGCGTTGTCGGCTCGCAGCTCGCGGAGCTCCTGGCTCGCGGTTGCGAGCCGAGCCTCGGCCGCCTCCTGCTCGTTCTTTTGGGAAGCGACTTCGGCGTCGCGCGCGGCGACCGTTGCGTGGACGGTGGCAAGTTCCGCCTTCAGCCGATCCCGCTCGGCGCGGAGACTCGTTCGGCTTCGGGTCACGTCGGCAAGTCGAACGGTCAGGTCCTGGCGCTCCCGGTCGAGGGTTTCATAGGCCGTCTTCAGCGTCGCGTGTTGCTCCACGATCGCTTCAAGCTCCCCAATTCGGGCGGCCTGGTCCGTCGAGGTTCGGCGGACCCCGGCGATCTCCTTCTCCTGGGCCGCGGCCCGATCTCGGTATCGATCGGCCTCTTGCTCCGCCAGCTCGAGTTGCTTTTGGTTTCGTTCCAGGACCCGGCCCTGCTGGCGATTCGCCTTGAGGAGCTCGGCCATGTCCTGACGCAGTCTCGTCTGGACGCTCCGGGCCTCATCCAGTTGGGCCTGGTCCGGGGCGGGCGCGGGCTCGTGGGCGGGCGTGCCGCCGCCCGATGGGGTGGCGCTGGGCGTGGATTCAGCCTGCCGCCTCCAGGACAACCAGCCGGGCATGACTACTCCGCCAGGGCGCGGCCGGCCGCGCTCGCATCACGGGTTGAGGAGGCCCCATCGATCACCTGGAGGCCTGGCGCGCCAAAGACGGCGGTCGGGAAATCTTCACCGTTGGCTTTGAGCCGTGGAAGCAACTTTGGGATCACGCCAGTCCACCGGAAGGTCCCCAGCACGTTGCCCTCCTGGTCGATGCCGGTTTGATCGAAGAGACAGATATCCTGCAGCTGGATCTGATTGCCGGTGAGCCCGGTGATCTCGGAGATGTGGGTGATCAACCGCCGGCCGTCCCGCAGGCGAGCCTGCTGGACGAAGAGGGTGATGCCGCCGACGATCTGCTCACGAATTGCCTGGAATGGCAGATCGGACCCGCCCATGATGACCATGGTCTCGATGCGGTTCACCGCGTCCTTGGGGCTGTTGGCATGCACGGTGGTCATGCTGCCGTCGTGGCCGGTGTTCATCGCCTGCAACATGTCGAGCGTCTCCCCCGCGCGACACTCGCCGACCACGATGCGGTCGGGTCGCATCCGCAGCGCATTGACGACGAGGTCGCGAATGCTGACCAGGCCGCGACCTTCGACGTTGGCACTGCGCGCCTCGAGGCAGACGAGGTTGCGCTGGCGAAGCTGCAGCTCCGCGGTGTCCTCCACGGTCACGACGCGTTCGGTATCCGGAATGAAGTTGGAGAGGACATTCAGGGTGGTCGTCTTTCCAGAACCCGTTCCCCCGCTCACGACCATGCTGATCCGCGATCGCACGCAGGCGCGAATGAAGTCGGCCATTTCTTTGTTCATGGTTCCAAAGCTGACGAGGTCCTGGACCTTCAGCGGGACCCGTGAGAACTTTCGAATCGTGATGCTTGATCCCTGGACCGCGAGCGGCGGGATCACGATGTTCACGCGAGAACCATCGGGCAGCCGGGCGTCGACCATCGGCGACGACTCGTCGACGCGGCGTCCGATCCTCGCCACGATGCGGTCGATCACCTTTCGAAGCTGGCTTTCGTTCTCGAAGGCCAGTTGCGCCTGGGTGATCCGGCCGCGGCGCTCGATGAAAATGGTTTTGGGACCGTTGACCATGATCTCGCTGACCTCGGGGTCCGCAAGCAGGCTTTCGAGCGGCCCCAACCCGAGGACGTCATCGATGATCAGTTCGCACAGTTCATCGCGGTCGTACTTGGTCAGCTTCAGCTTGACCTCGTCGCAATACTGGTCGACGAGCTCACCGATCCGGCGCAGCACGTCCTCTCGTTTGTGGTTGTCGGAGTTGAACCCGAGCGAGGCGATCAGCTGCTCGTGAATGGTCTTCTTGATCCGATCCAGGTTCGGAATCCGGGCCGCGATGCTCTGGGGCTTCACCCCAACGGCCGGAGCAGGTGGGACGGGCGCCCCGTCACCGCCGGAATCCGGCTTCTCTGGCAGACGACCCTTGTTGAGCTTGTCGACGAGTAACATCCTGGCCTCCTGGACTCGGACACACACGACGTCCGGCGCATCGAGGAGCGTAGCGTGCGCCGGTCCCCTTCCTCATCCGCCGCTCAGCCCGACTTCTGGCCAAATGGCGGATACCCGGCGCAAGCCTCTCCGCAATTGAAACGTGGACCGCCAGTGAAACTGGCGCGCCCGCGGACCATCAGGCCACGCCGGCCGGCCGCGGAGTCCGCCTAGCTGGCTTTTCGCTCCGGGAACTCGTCCAGCAGGCCGTGCTGGGTCGCCCAGACGGCGGCCTGGGCGCGCGAGCTCAGGTTGAGCTTGCTCAGGATGTTGGAGACGTGATGCTTGACCGTCTTGTCGGAGAGGAACAGGTCGGCCGCGATCTGCTTGTTGGTCTTGCCCTGCGCCGCCAGGCGTAGCACCCGCTTCTCCTGCTCGGAAAGCGCCGCCTTCGCGACCTCGTCGGTGCTGGCCGCCATCTTCCGGATCCGCTCCAGCACCTTGCGCGTCACCTCGGGGTCGAGCAGGGAGCGGCCTTCGGAGACGGAAATGACCGCGTCGATCAAGGCCGCCTTGTTGATCTCCTTGAGGAGGTATCCCGAGGCCCCGGCCATGATCGACTCATAGACGGCGTCTTCGTCCGCAAACGATGTGAGCATGATGACGCGGCTACCCAGGTTGCGGCCCAGGATCTCGCGGCAGGCATCGATCCCGCTGCCGCCTGGCATCCGGACGTCGAGGAGGACAACATCCGGCCGCAGGAGCGCGGCCTGGTACACGGCATCCTGGGGCGAGCCGGCCTCGCCCACCACGCGGATGCGGGGATCCGACTCGAGGATCGAGCGAAGGCCGAGACGAATCATCTCGTGGTCGTCGGCGATCAGCAGGCGGATGGTGGAGGTCGTCATCGGCTGTACGGGAATTCCGCCTCCAGGCGTGTGCCCCGGCCGGGCGTACTGTTCAGCCGCAACTGGGCACCCAGGTCACGCACGCGCTCCTCCATGTTGGCCAGCCCGCGGCCACGCGCCATCGCGGGAGCCGGACGCTGCTCTACGAGGAACCCATGGCCGTCGTCTTCGATCTGCAGGCGCACGCTGGCAGCGCCGAAATCGAGCACCAGGCTGGCGCTCTTGGCCTGCGCGTGCTTATAGATGTTGGAGAGGGCTTCCTGGATGATGCGAAACAAGGCGATCGAGATCTCCGGGGACAGCTCCTGGCCCGCGGACTCGCCCACCTTGGCCTTGACGACGATCCCGGTCGCCTGCTGAAACTGGCGACAGAGATCCACCACCCACTGGCCGATCTCCTTCTCCTTCATGATGATGGGACGCATCTGGTAGATAAACGTGCGCATCTCCGAAAGGACGTGGTTTGTTTGCTCGATGGCACCCGTCAGGAGGGGTGCCACGGCGGGCGGATCGGTTGAGACCAGGTCCCGCGCATGCTCCAACTGGAGCCCAAGGGCGTAGACATACTGGACGAGACCGTCATGCATGTCGCGAGCGATCCGGTTGCGTTCCGCGACGACCGCCATCTCGTTCTGCTGGTCTTGGACCCGACCCTGCAGGCGCAGCCGCTCCATGCCGAGCGCAACCTGGCGGCCGATCTCGTCCAGGAGTTCCAGCTCAACCGCCGTGAGCCGCTCGGCGTCGCCAAACCCAACCAGTAAGGCGGCAACCAGCCGGCTCTTCCAGCGAATGGGCACCGCCGCGACGACCTGGCATTCCCGGTCGGCCCAGATCTCGTCGGTGTCGAGGACCCCATCATCACGCCGGCTCATCACCGGGCCCGTCGCCTCGCGCACCGCCCGCATCGTGGCCACGTCCGCCACGGGCTGCCCGGTGAGGCTCAGCAGGCCGGGCGATGAGGGCGACTCGCCATCGAACACCGCCTCGATGGTTCGGCCGTCTTCGTCCGGCATGATGATGGCGGCGGCGGTGGCGCGCATGGTCAGGGCCACTTCCTTCACGGCGGTTTGAAGCAATTCCGGCAGCGCCACCGCCTCGCTGCAGGCCTGGGCGGTGGCCAGCAGGGCTTCGGCACGACGGCGAGACCCTCGCTCCGTCTCGAAGAGGCGGGCATGATCAATGGCGACCGCCGCCTGGCTGGCGATCGCTTCCACCAGCCGCTGATGCTCCGGACCAAAGGGCTCCTTGGCCGCGCGTACCAGCACGAGCGCGCCGAGCAGGTGATCCTGGGCTCGAAGCGGCGCGGCGAGCACCGTCTTCGGTCGACGCTCCGGACCAGTTGGCTTGTAGCGTGCGTCCTTGCTGGAGTCCTGGATCAGTGCCGTGGTGCCGTGCCGGACCACCCAACCGACGACCCCTTCCCCCACCTTGAAGCTCTTGACTTCCGTCAGCGAGACGGGCACGCCGAGGGCGGCCTTGACGTGCAGCTCGGTCTGCGAATCGTCCAGCATGAAGACAGTGGCCGCGTCGAAGGCCACCAGGGCGTTCATACGTTCAAGGATTTCCTTGAGGGTCCGGTCCAGGTCAAGCGAGGTACTGAGCGCCGCACTGACCTGCGTCAGCAATCGGTACGAGGGAGCGGGCGTCGGCGTGCCCCCCGCGAGCACGCGAAGCCGGCCCGGGTCAAGCTTCCGCGCCCGCTCGGTCACCCGGTGAGTCTATGTGTCGTTTGCGTGGCCGCTGGCCACGTGCCGGTGACGATACCGTGACACGCCCGCGTTAATGAGTTCTTAGGGACCGCTCGATACACTGCTGTTCGTGAGGCGGCGCGTCCTGGTCTTCGTTCTCGCCGCCGTGCTGGTCGCCTGCAACCAGGTGGTACCGAAGTCGAGCGCCGATACGGCCCTGGACTTGATGTTTCATAACAAGTACTCGGCCGCCACGGCGCAACTTCAGGATTTGCTGAAGAGCCACCCCCAGGACGCGCGATTGCACGCCGAGTATGCGCTGGTCCTCAATTACCAGACCAAGCAGCAGCAGGCTCTGGACCAGGCGGTGGCCGCCCAAAAGCTTGCCCCCAACGATGGCTACGTGCAGACGGTCACGACCCGGGTGGAGGACTGGAACAACGACCTGACCGCGGCCGCCACCATGGGAGCCGCGGCGGTGAAGACATCGCCCAACTCTGCCCTGGCCCGCGCCTTCTATGGCGAGGCGCTGGCGGACGTTGCCCGGTATCCCGAGGCCAAAGCGCAGCTCCAAAAGGGCGCCGACCTCGCCAAGCGCGGCACCGACTACGAACGGGCCGAGATCGAGCGGAACTGGGGCAACTACTACCGCGACTTAAAGGACTACCCGCAGGCGCTGATCCATCTCAAGCTGGCCGCGGGCGACCAGCCGGGCTGGGTGGAACGTCTGCTCGAGCTGGCGCGCTTCTCGATCGCCCGACAGGACCTCCCCTCCGCGACCAGCTATTTGCAACGGGCCGCGTCCCTCTCGCCCGCTGATGCCGGGCTCCGCGAGCAGCTGGGCGACGTGGCGCTCTTTGCGCAGGACTATGGCGTGGCGAAAACGGCCTACCGCGCGGCGCTCCAGCTGCAACCTCGGAACGCGCTGGATCTGAAGATCCTGGGCCAGATCGCGGTCGCCCTCGACCACGATCCCAGCACGGCTGCCCGGGACGAGCGCGCCGCGCTGGCCGCGGAGCCGTCTGACCAGGAGGCCGGGGCCTATCTGGTGGCGGTGCTCCGCGACCTCTCGAAGGATGACGCCGGCGCGCTGCAAGCCGCGCAGCGCCTGGTCGCCCCTTCCGCCGCGGCGGGGAGCCCGGCGCCCGCCACCACCTACGTCGACCTGGACCAGGCGGCCGCCGACCGGGAGACGCTCGCGCTTGCGACCGCCAATCGATACCGGAAGCTGGCCGGTCTCCCCCCGGTCGGGCGTTCGCCGGTCATCCACCAGTCGGCCATGGCGCACGCCTTCTATACCTTCTTCAACGCCGCGAGCCCGAGCATCCGCGATCTCGGCATTCACAAGGAGCAGTCAGACGGCCAGGGCTATGTCGGGGACAACGTTCTGACGCGCGCCCAGCATTTCGGCTATCCGAGCCGGTCGATGGCCGAGGTGATCACGCACCGCGGTGACCCCGCCGCCGCGGTCTCCGACTGGATCGACTCCGTCTATCACCGATTCCCCATCCTCCGCGCCGACCTGCTCGAGCTGGGCTACGGCGACGCCTACCTCGGACCCCTGACCGTCCAGGTGATGGACATGTCCTATCGGGAGGTGGCAACCGGCCAGGTGATCCTCTACCCCGCGCCGAACCAGGCGGGGGTCCCGACGGCCTTCAATGGCAACGAGATCCCCGATCCGGCCCCGAACGCGGCCTACCCGATCGGCTATCCGCTGACGGCCACCTTTGACCGCAACGCCACGGTCAGCATCAAGGCCTGGCACTTTACGGGACCATCTGGCGCGGACCTGCCGGGCGTTTCCCTGATGCCCAGCAATGAGACAGAGAACTCCTTCGCCTTCCTCGCCAACACCCCATTACAACCGGGGACGACCTACGGCATGGACCTGACCGGCACCGTCAACGGATTCGCGTTCCACAAGACCTGGCACTTCACGACGGCCGCCGCCGCGGGAGCCAGCCCCACGCCCCGGGTCCAGCAGGCCGGTTCCGAACTCAAGAGGTAGCGCCAGGCGGCTGGATCTGCCTGGACTCGGAAAAACGGAGGTGCTGGTCGCATGCGGGAAGGGAGGCGTCGGGCCCAACGGGATTCGCAGGCCCGGCCCGAACGGTCCTTCGTAAGACGGACCGTAGCGTTCGATTGGTTATCTCGTGTCACACGTTCTATCTGATAGAGATGAGCACGAGACGTTCGCGCCGAGCGATGGAGAAGGGGCAGGGCATGGTCGAGCTCGCCCTGATCCTGACCCTGGTGGCGGTCGTGGTGATCGTCACCATGATGGTGATGGGCAATGCCGTCCAGAACACGTACTGGAACATCGTGACCAGCTTCGACACGACCGGGCAGACGCCGCAACAGATCTCCTGCCACCAGGCCCACTACAACTGTGGTGGCGGTGGCGGCTGATCCGCTAGCTCGACAGCTCGAAGGACGCCGCCTGGTCTGCTGACGAGGCTTTCCCGGCTTCGAAGATGCTCCAGCGGAGCGCGAGGGACCCAGCCATGGTGCAGACCGCAGCCGCTTGAGAGAGCGACCGAAGCGGGCGGCCGTGGCGGCGCCGCGCGAACCCATGGAGCGTAAGGGGCAGGACCGTCCCCAGGGCAACAGCGCCCAGCCAGAAGGGGACGGCGAAGCGACCCCGAGTCAGCGGGCGGGCGGTCATTCCCGACTGCGCCAAATACCCGGTCAGCATTGCCAGTTCGCCAAGGGACGCGGCGGACTCGACCCGGGCGAGGCGATGCAGGCTCGCGTCAGGCGTGCCACGACGAGCCGCCTGCAGGGTGACAGACGCCGAGCCACTCGCCAGGGCGGATGCCATGAACAAACCGCCCAGCAGCTTGCTCTTGGCCCACAGGGGAACATTGGTTGCCCCCAGCAGGACCCCGGTATAGCCGGCGAGCGCCAGGCCCAGGGCACTCCCGGCCACCTCCAGCAGCCGGCGCGGCGCGAGCCGGGCCAGCGCCGCCAGGGGACCCGGCAGCAGGCCCCGGTCGGCCGCGTGGGCGGCGGCCCGCGCGAACGCGAGCGGGGTGAACCCGGTCAGGGTCCAGGCGCCGAAGTTCATCGGGGAGAGCGGTTTGAAAATCCGCAGCATATGGTGAAAGCGGTCCGGCCGGCCGAGGTCGGCGATCAGCAGCGGGGCGCAGGGCACCAGGGCGGCGGCCGCCAGGTAGTACCCGTCGGCGGAACTGCGACGGTCCTCGGCGGAGCCGAATGATTGCGCCAGGGAACTGGTCACGTAGGCGCCGGCGGCCATGCCTCCAAGCCAGAAATAGGCCGGCACCTCCCAGGTCCAGACGGGGCGGCGGACGACCGGATAGTCGTAGTAGCCGCGGGAGCGAACCTCCTCGGTCATTGGCGTCCGCCGCGAAAGACCAGCGCCGCGATGGTGGCGAGGCCAAGACCCACGGCGGCGCTCCATGCGTAGCGCTCCCCCATGGTCTTGCGTGGCAGGCGCGGGACCGGCGGGAGATTGTAGGTCTCCGGCTTGTCGAGCAGCAGAAAGAACGCGTGCAGCGGCCCGACTTCGGTCGCCTCCTTGCCTTCGGGCATGCCGTAGAGCTCAGCCTTCGTCTCACCACGCGCCTGCAACTCCCCAAGACGGCGTCGCGCGCGGACCTGCAGTTCCTCGACATCACCAAACTGGATCGACGCCGTTGGGCACGACTTGGCGCAGGCGGGCGTCATGTCGTCCTTCAGGCGGTCATAGCACAGCGTGCACTTATGGGCCGTCCCGGCCTCGAACTGGCCGCCCCTGGGCGCCCGGTCGATGACTCCGAAGGGACACGCGGGGACGCAGAAGCCGCAGCCGTTGCAGATGTCTTGCTGGACGTACACGGTGCCGAACTCGGTTCGGACCAGCGATCCGGTGGGGCACGCCTCGAGGCACGCCGCATTGGCGCAGTGCTTGCAGACGTCCGACATCATGAGCCAGCGCTGATCCTGCCGATTCGTATTCGCCTTTGCCTGCTCGATGAACTGGACATGGCGCCAGGTCGTGGCGCCCAACGTGCCGGTGTTGTCGTAGCTGTTGCCAGTCATCGCGAAGCCGTCGGCGGGCAGCTGGTTCCATTGCTTGCACGCCACCTCGCAAGCCTTGCAGCCGATACAAAGGCTCGTGTCCGTAAAGAAGCCCTTGGCTTTCTTTACCTCCAGCGCCGGCTCGAGGTTCATCAGCCGCTTGTACTGGTCGATCATGTCAATCGCCCCGGGCGCACGTTGCAGGTGAAGGCCTTGTCTTCCTGGATGTAGACATTCGGCTCCTCGGTCATCGCCACCAGGTCGTTCGCGATCGCGCCCTTCACGAGGCCCTTGTAGCCCCAGTGGATCGGTAGCCCGACCACATGGACGGCGCGGCCGTCAATCGCCAGCGGGCGCATCCGTTTGGTGACCAGTGCCCGGCACTCGATCTCGCCGCGCGCCGAGCTGACCACCATCCAGCCGGCATTCTCGATGCCCTGCTCGGCAGCCAGCTCGGGGCTGATCTCCGCAAACATTTCGGGCATCAGCTCGCCGAGCCAGGAGTTCCACCGCGACATCACGCCCGACAGGTACTGCTCGGTCACCCGGTAGGTGGTGGCGACATGGGGGAAGCGCGGATCGCCCGGGGCACTCAGTCGATTGTCGGGGCGCGTCAGCCGGTTCGCGAGCGGGCTGCTCTGCTGGTCATACAGAAGGTTCAAGACCGGCGACTCGAGGGGCTCATAGTGCGTCGGCAGCGGCCCATCCTTCAGACCGCTGGGCGCGAAGAGCCAGGCCCGACCGTCCGCCTTGAGCGTGAACGGGTCGGAACCCGAGTGAAGGTCCATGCCACGGCCCTCGTCGTTGGCCGGCGTGTCAGGCGCCTTGTTGAGCGGAAAGTCGGGCACGTCGACCCCGCTCCAGCTGCCGGCGGCGGCATCCCACCAGACGTATTTCTTGCGTTCGGACCAGGGCTTGCCCGCGGGATCCGCCGATGCCCGGTTGTAGAGCATGCGACGATTCGCTGGCCAGGCGAATCCCCACTCCGGGCTGACATAGTTGTCGCGGCTCGGGGTCCGGCGGCGTGCCATGTTCTTGCCGGGCTTGGGGAAGACCCCGCAGTAAATCCACACGCCGCAGGCGGTCGAGCCATCGTCCTTGAGATGCTCGAAGTCTTTGATTTGCTTGCCGTCGCTCGGCGTGTAGCCGTTGATCTCCATCAGGACTTTCTCCGCCGACGGCTCGTCGCGGACGCGCCACTGCGGGTCCGGGCGCTCCG
Source organism: Candidatus Dormiibacterota bacterium (assembly GCA_036732165.1). Lineage (GTDB taxonomy): Bacteria > Chloroflexota > Dormibacteria > CF-121 > CF-121 > JALYYC01. The sequence continues at coordinate 23,436 of DAINCX010000010.1, forward strand.
GCAGGTAGTCCCAGGTCAGGTGGAGCAGGCCCTGGTCCCTGACGTTGGTCGAATCGCGATAGAGGTCCTTGAGACGCCGCCCGAGGTGGTAGACGAACCAGAGGTCGGAGCGCGCATCGCCCGGCGGGTCGACCGCCTTGTCGTGGTACTGGAGCAGGCGCTGGGTGTTCGTGAAGGTCCCCTCCTTCTCCGCCGGTGCCGCCGTCGGAATCATGAAGACCTCGGTTTTGATCCGGGTCGGGTCGGGACGTTCCGGGGCCGCATACCAGAAGGAAGCCGTCTCCGTCTCGAAGAGATCGATGGTCACGAGCCAGTCGAGCTCGGCCAGCGCCTTGCGCTGCAGCTTCGCGTTCGGGCTCCCGGCGGCGGGGTTCTGGCCGAAGACCACGAAACCGTTGACCTTGCCGTCGGCCATCGCGGCCGCCGTCGTGATGTGGGAATGGTCGCCCGTGATCTTCGGCACCCAGTCGTAGCCGAAATCGTTGGCGTTGGTGGCCGCGTCTCCGTACCACGCCTTGAGCAGCGAGACCATGAACTTGGGCAGGTTGGCCCAGTACCCCGCGTTGATCGTCGCCCCTTTCAGGTAGCTGTCCAGCGTCTGGTCCTCCTTGAGCGTTGACGGTTGGGGCAGATAGCCGGGCAAGAGATCGAACAGCGTCGGGACATCGGTCGAGCCCTGGATCGACGCGTGGCCGCGCAATGCCATGATGCCGCCGCCGGGCCGGCCCATGTTGCCGAGCAGCAACTGCAGGATGCCGGCCGCGCGAATGATCTGCGGCCCGAAACTCTGCTGGGTCCATCCCACCGCGTAGCAGATGGCGGCGGTGCGCTCCCGGCCGGAGTTTTTGGCCATGACGTCGGCCACCTGCAGAAAGAGCTCGCGTGGTGTGCCGCAGACCCGCTCCACCATCTCGGGGGTGTAGCGGGCAAAATGACGCTTCAGGATCTGGAAGACGCAGCGCGGATGCTGCAAGGTCTCGTCGCGGTTCGGCCGATGCTTGGCGGGGCTGGTGCCTTCCTGCCCATGCCCGCTGTGCGAGCCGGCGTCCTCGCTGCGCTCGATCGGCGGACCTTCGTAGACCCAGCTGGCGTTGTCGTACTTCTGCTTTTCGACGTCGAATCCGGAGAAGAGACCGTCGCCGTCCTCGGCGTCACGGTAGTCGCTCGTGATGATGCTCGACGCATTCGTGTAGGCGAGGACGTACTCGCGGAACCAGAGATCGTGACTCAGCACGTGGTTGATCAACCCACCCAGGAACGCGATGTCGGTCCCCGACCGGATCGGCACGTACAGGTTTGCGCTGGCGGAGGTCCGGCTGAAATGCGGGTCCACGTGGATGACGGTGGCCCCGCGTTCTTTCGCTTTCATCGGCCAGCGAAATCCCACCGGGTGGGCTTCCGCCATGTTGCTGCCCATGATCAGGATGGCATCGGCGTTGGCGAGGTCCTGCTGGAAGGTGGTCGCCCCGCCTCGTCCGAAGCTTGTCCCCAGACCGGGGACGGTGGCGCTATGTCATATACGGGCCTGGTTCTCGATCGAGACGACCCCCAGGCCGGCGTTGAAGAGCTTCTTGATCAGGTAGTTCTCTTCGTTGTCCATCGTGGCGCCCCCGAGCGTGGCGATCGCGGTCGTCTGGTTGACCAGCTTGCCGTCGGGTAATCGCTCGACGAAGGTCGCGTCACGGGTTGCTTTGATGCGCTGCGCGATCCGGTCCATCGCCCACTCGAGCGGACGGTCCTCCCAGTGATCGCTGTATGGCGCGCGATAGCGCACGGTGGTGACCCGGTTGGGATTGACCACGTATTGATACGTCGAGGCGCCCTTGGGGCAGAGCGTGCCCTCGTTGATGGGGGAGTCCGGGTTCCCCTCGATGTCGATGATCTTGCGGTCCTTGACGTATACGAGCTGGCTGCAGCCAACCGCACAGTAGGGACAGACGGAGGCGACGACCTGATCCGCATCGCGGGTACGCGGCCGCTTCTGGATGGATTCTCGCGACATTGGCTGCGGCACCATGCCAATCCGACCGATCGGTCCCAAGTTCAATTCCGATTCCTGGATGGCTCGACCTCCCAGTGGGTGCCTTCGGACTGTTTTAAGCAGCATAGTGAGGCCCGCGGGCAAGCGCAAATCGGGCCTTGTAACCCCGGCCGGTACACAATGTCATGAGGAAGCGATCGATCTCTTTGCTGCTCGCATGCCTGTTGCTGTCCGGAGCGCTCGCCGCCTGTGGCAGTGCCGGGTCGAACTCGGGCGGATCCACCTCCACCAGCTCCAAGCCCGCGTACTAGCAAGGGCAACCCCTCCCGGGCCGTTCCTCCCCTGACGGTCCCCGCCAGGGTTCACACCGCGTGGGCTGGGGGGCGCGGTAAGGGCACTCTAAGGCGCCTCTCAGGGTCTCTTCACCGGCCGTCCCTAGGCTGAACTCATGGACGACACCCGCTCGACGACGCCGTCGCCCACCAGCCGCCGGCCGGTGTGGCAGCGGCCGGTATCGCGTCGCACCGTGCTGGCGGCGAGCGCCGCGACCGCCGCCGCCGCGGGCGTCGCCGCGCTCTGGAAAAGCAACGACCTCGAGCAGATCCTCACCCGGGTGCGTCAGCTGACTCATCCGTACGACGCGGTCCTGACGAGTGAGCGGGTCCGCACGGCCCACTTGCTCCGCCGCGCGGGGTTCGGGGCCACCGCTAGCGAGCTGGACCGCTACAGCGCCATGGGAACGAGCGCCACGACGCAGGCGCTGCTCGATTACGCGCAGGTCTCGAATGCCGGCCTCGACGCCGCCTTACCGCTGCTCGATCCCGCCACGATGACGCAGGCCGGTGCCACGGTTGCCAGCCTCCAGGCCTGGTGGCTGCAACGCATGGTGGAGACGGCGCGGCCCCTAGAGGAGAAGATGACGCTCTTCTGGCACGGGCTCCTGACCAGTGGCCTCGATAAAGCCGGACCGGCGCAGCTGTACGTCCAGAATCAGCTCTTTCGAGAGAAGGCGCTCGGCAACTTCGACGATCTCCTGAAGGCCGTCTCCCGGGATCCCGCCATGATGGTCTACCTCGACACGGAAACCAACCGCAAGGGCAAGCCGAACGAAAACTATGCCCGCGAGCTGATGGAACTGTTCACCACGGGCATCGGCCATTACACCGAGACCGACGTCAGGGAATCCGCGCGCGCGTTCACCGGCTGGACGCTGAGCGGGGCGACGCAGCGCCGCTATACGAACGCCTCCCTCTTCGTCCCCCGGTTTCACGACGCCGGCTCGAAGACGTTCATGGGCAAGACCGGCACCTTCACCGGTGACGACATCGTGGAGATGATCGTCCCGCTCCGAGCAACCGCCGAACGCCTCTCGTCTCGCCTCTTCGCCTTCTTTGCCTATCCAAACCCCGAGGCGGACCTCGTCCACCACCTGGCGGACGTCTTCCAGGCCAACCATTACAACGTGGGCGCCGTGGTCAAGGAGATCTTCCACCTGGACGCCTTCTACACCGCCAGGGCCTACCGGGCCCTGATCAAGAGTCCGGTGGAACTGGTCGCCGGCGTTCTGAAGGCGACCACCGCGGACCGCAGGGGCTACCTGGCGGCGGCGACGGCGATGGCGCCGATGGGCCAGGTGCTCCTCTATCCGCCAAACGTCGCCGGCTGGCCGGCCGGGACCTCGTGGATCAACAGCTCGACGTTGCTCAGCCGCATCAACTTCGCCAACGCCGCGACGACGCGCGCCCGCGCCGCCGAGCCCTCGCGCTCGCTCGACCAACTGCTGGGCTCGCTGGTCGATGCCAACGTCGCCCAGGGCACGCGCGCAGAGCTGCAGGCGTTTGCCGCCGCCCACCCGGACGACCAGGCCGGGCTCCGTTTCATGATCCTCGCCACGCCGGAATTCCAATTGAGCTGATGGAGTTGAATCACCATGTTTAGCCGCCGCGATTTCCTGCGACGCGGACTGCTGCCGGCATTCGCCGGGTCTGCCGTCCCCACGATTTTTGCCAATGGCCTGGCGGCCGCGGCCGCCGACTCGCCGACGGCCACGCCCAGCGACCGCATCCTGCTGCTGGTGCAACTGGCCGGCGGCAACGACGGCCTCAACACCGTGATTCCCTACCAGGATGGCGCCTATCACGACGCCCGCCCCACGCTGCGGCAGGACCAGGGGGTGCTGACCCTGAACAACCAGGTTGGGCTCCACCCGAATCTCAAAGCGCTCAAGGCCAGCTGGGATGCCGGCCAGCTCGCCATCGTGCAGGGCGTGGGGTACCCCGATCCCAACCTGTCCCATTTCGCCTCGATGTCGATCTGGGAGACCGCCAGCATCCAGGGCGGCTTCGGCGACGGGTGGCTGGGCCGGTACCTGAACTACCTGGACACGGTGGGCGAGAGCCCAAACCATGCTCTGGAGGGGGTCAGTGCCGGGTCGCTGGTGCCGCCGGAGATGCGGGCCAAGTCGCCGGTCATGGCGCTGCAATCGCTGAAGACCTTCCGCGTACAACCGGTCACCGAACACGGCACCCAGGTCGACGTGGAAAACCCGCTGATCAAGTTCTACGGCGGCTTCAAGAGCACGGCTCCGGCGCCCTTCGGCACGCTCTTCGACACCACCCTGCAGGACGCGCTCCAGGCGTCGCACGCGCTCCAGGCCACCGACGCCGGCTACCAGGCCAAGGCGACCTATCCCGCTGGAAGCCCGATCGCCACCTCCCTCAAGCTGATCGCCGAGACGATCGTGTCAGGCCTTGGAGTCCGCGTGGCTCACGTGACGCTCGGCGGTTTCGATAACCACGCACGGGAAAAGCCGGTCCACGACAAGCTGCTGCTCGACCTGGACCAGGCGCTCGCGGCCTTCATGCAGGACCTCCAGGGGCACGGCTTCGGCGATCGGGTGCTGGTCATGACCTGGTCGGAGTTCGGACGCCGCGTGAGCGAAAACGGTAGCGCCGGGACCGACCACGGAACGGCGGCGCCCATGTTCCTGCTCGGGGCCCCGGTCAAGGGCGGCCTCTACGGCGAGGCGCCGAGCCTCACCTCCCTGACCAACGGCAACCTGAACTTCACGACCGACTTTCGCTCGGTCTATGCCTCGGTGCTGCAGAACTACCTGAAGGCGCCGGCGTCGGACCTGCTGGGCGGCAACTTCGAGCTGCTCCCGCTGCTGAAGGCATAGGCTCACCGGCTATCGGCGCCCTGGCGCCCGGACCGCGCGTGTAAGTTACGTCGATGCGGTTACAGCCCAAGGACATCGTCCGCTTGAACCTCGGGCGGCTCTGGCTGCCCGGTCTCAAGATCCAGATCCCGGTCCACGGGTTCCTGGTCAAGCATCCTGATGGCCCCGGGCTTGTCGACACCGGCTACGGCTCCGACGTCGAGCTGATCAAGGACTTCAGGGCGGTGAATGCCCCGATCGCGGGGGCGTTACGCGCGCAGGGCGTTGACCCGGCCGACATCCGCTGGGTGATCAACTCCCACCTCCATTTCGACCACTGCGGCCAGAACGCGGTCTTTCCGCACGCCCCCGTCTATGTGCAGCGGTCGGAGTACGAGCGGCGCGCCGAGCCCGGCTACACCGTCCGGGAATGGCTGGAGTATGCTGGCGCCCGCTTCGAGCTGCTCGACGGCGAGGCGGAGATCATCCCCGGGGTCCGGGTGCTGACCACCCCGGGGCACACGCCGGGACACCAGAGCGTCCAGATCGAGACCGTAAAGGGGCCGGCGCTGGTCACCGGCGATGCCTGCTGGACCGTGGGCCAGTTCGGCGGCGAGGTGCCGCGCGAGGGGACGATGGAGGACCCCATCCTCTTTCGCCGGTCGCTGGACAAGCTTCGGAAAGTCCGGCCGGCGGCGGTGCATTTCTGTCACGACAAGCGGACCTGGCACCCACCACAAGATCAGATTTGACAGATACCCTGTAGTTGGTGATAATGAAGCACTTCACTATGCATAACCCCGAACTAGCGCAACCTGCCGACTGGCGCTTCGGCGGGACCCTCGTCGCGGGGCCCGACGGACGCCTCTACGACCGGCGTATTCGCGAGATGCTCGCCGGCAACCCGCTGGACGAATCCGGTGACAGCGCTGCCGCGGAGGCGCTTGCCGCCTTGAAGGTGGCCGCCCGGGCGATCCGCGTCAAGATGGACCGCTTTGCCGAGCGGCACGGACTCAGCGAAGGCCGTCTCTTCCTCCTCTTCCAGCTGGCCCGGGCCCCGGAGCACGAGCTTCCGCTGGGCGAGATCGCCGACCACCTGGACGTGAGTCCGCGGAATGTAACCGGGCTGATCGATCACCTGGAGCGGGACGGACTGGTCGAGCGGGTGCACGACTTGAGCGATCGCCGGTCCATCCAGGCCCGGCTGACCCCTCGGGGTCTTCAGACGATCAATGACCTCTGGCAGCAGGCGCGCGCCGGCCAGCTGAGCATCGTTTCCGATTTCTCGCCGGAGGAGCTGGCGCAGCTGCGTCACCTCTGTCTGCGACTGGTCGACAAACTGTCGGGCGGCAAGCTCGTCGCCGCCAATGGGGGCAAGGTATGAGTACATCGGTATCGGAACAATACGAACAAGCGCAGCAAGAGCTGGACCAGGCCGAGGTCATCAAGCGGCACATTGCCAAGAACCCGGATCAATACCCGGCCGGTGACCGCGTCGCGGCCTTTCAGCGTGTGGATGAGCTCCGCGAGCAGCTCCAGTCGTTGCAGTTGCAGGTGGAAGCCGGCAACCGGCCCCAGCCGAATGGCCGTGCCACGCACGCGGAGCGCCCGAGCATCGGCGAAGGCCTGAGCCGGACACGGCTGATCCTGGTGACGATCGGCACCATGCTGGCGCTGCTGCTGGCCGCGCTTGACCAGACCATCGTCGGCACCGCCATGCCTCGAATCGTCGCCGAGCTCAACGGGCTTGCCTTCTACACGCTGGTGACCACCGTCTACCTGGTGACCTCGACCGTCATGGTGCCGATCGCCGGCAAGCTCGGCGACCTGTTCGGCCGCAAACCGTTTCTCCTGGCCGGCATGATCGGCTTCGTCCTGGCCTCGGCCCTCTGCGGGCTCTCGCAAAACATGGCGGAGCTGATCGCCTTCCGAGGGATCCAGGGGATCTTCGGCGGGATCCTCTTCGCCACCGTGTTCACCGTCATCGGCGACCTCTATCCCCCGGCCGTGCGGGCCCGGATCCAGGGCCTCTTTGGTGCCGTCTTCGGGTTGGCCTCGGTGCTCGGCCCGACGGCCGGCGGGTACCTGACCGACAATCTCGGCTGGCGCTGGGTCTTCTACGTCAACGTGCCGGTCGGCATCCTCGCCGTGCTGGTGGTGGCGAGCACGATGCCATTTGTCCGAACCCGGGCGTCCTGGCGTGACATCGACTTCGTCGGCGCCGGCCTCCTGGTCCTGGGCGTCGCCCCCTTACTGACCGCCCTCACCATCACCCGGGACCACGCGTGGACCTCGCCCGAGGTGTTGGGCCTGCTGGGTGTGGCCGCCGTCATGCTCGTCCTGTTCTTCATCGTCGAGCAGCGCGGCGAGCATCCGATCGTCCCCTTCCGGCTCTTCCAAGACCGCACCTTCGCCGTCTCGGTCATCGCCGGCGCGCTGACCGGTTTCGGGATGTTCGGGACGATCATCTTCGTGCCCCTGATCTACCAGGGCGTCCTTGGCATCAGCGCGACCAATTCCGGCCAGCTGCTGACCCCCATGATGCTGGGGTTGGTTGCGGCCAGCGTGCTCAGCGGCCAGCTCATGGTCCGCATCCGCCGATACCGGTTTATCGGGACCGCCGGGATCGCGGTGATGCTGGTCGGGATGTGGTTGCTCTCCCAGGTGACGACCGGGACCAGCCGGCTCGAGGTGGTCCGCGACATCGTGATCGTGGGCGCCGGGCTGGGAACGACCTTCCCCCTCTACATCAATGCCGTGCAGAGCGCGGTCCCGCGCCAGATGCTTGGCGTCGCGACCAGCCAGATCCAGTTCTGGCGGAACATGGGCGGCACCATCGGGACCGCCGTCCTGGGCTCCCTGTTGGTCCAGCGCCTGGATACCAATATCAAGACGCAGCTCGCCAGTCTACCGGCGGCCGCCGGCAACTTCGTCCCGAAGGGCAGCAGCAGCAGCGCGCAGACCCTGTTTGACGCCGCGAAGATCAATGCGACGCGCGCCGCCCTCCCGCCGCAACTCACGCCGCTCTTCGACCAGGTCCTGCACGCGATCCGGGTTGGGCTGGCGAACTCGCTCCATGAACTGTTCCTTTACGGCGGCGCGGTCCTCGTCCTGGCGCTGATCGCGTCGGTCTTTCTCAAGGATGTGCCGCTTCGAGGCCGCAAGCAGGACCCCGGAACCGAAGCGGCCCCCATGGTGGCCGCCTAGGCGCTCGCCCTCGCGGGGACCCCGTCCTCGAGATCCTTGACGAGCTCGCCGGCCAGCATCACCTTCCGGATCCGCTGCGGATCGGCGAACACGCCTGGGTCCTGCAGCGGGTCGCGGTCCAGCAGCAGCAGGTCGGCCCGCTTCCCTTCCTCGAGGGTGCCGACTTCCTTGTCGACGCGCATCAGCTGCGCATTGGTGCGGGTGGCCGCGATGATCGCGTTCATGGCGCCCATCACCCGGGCCTGGCAGGCGATCTCTCGACCCTTCGCCCCCTGCATCTCGGCCAGGACGTCCGAGCCCGAGCCGATTCGCAGCCCCTTCTCGAAGGCCAGGCCAAGCGCGTCGTAGGCGCCGGTCAACCCCTGCCGGATCTTTCGAACCATGTCCTGCGTCCATCCTCCGCCGGCCTCGTGCGTCGCCAGCAGCTCGTAGGTGATGATGGTCGGCACGAGGTACGCGTCATCGGCCGCCAGCATGCGATCCGCGGTCTCCTCGTCGAGGAAATTGGCGTGCTCGATGGAGCGGACGCCCGCTTCGAGACAGTTCTGAATCGCTCGCGGGCCATACGCATGGGCGAGCACGTAGCTCCCCACCGCGCGGGCGGCCTCAACCGCCGCCCCCAGCTCCGCGACGGAAAACTGGACGTGGTCCAATTCATCCGACGGTGACGCCGCGCCGCCGCTGGCCATCAGCTTGACCTGGTCTGCGCCGCGCCGGAGAACCTCGCGGGCCGCCCGCCGGACCTCGTCGGCGCCGTCCGCCAGGATGGTCTCCGACGTCAGGCCGGGCACCGTCGGAACGGTGACCCGGGAGCTGCGCGCCCGGTGGTCACCATGCCCTCCGGTCTGGGAGATGAAGGCGCCGCTGATGAAGATCCGCGGACCGCGGATCAATCCCAGCCGAACCGCCTCCTTGAAGCCCCAATCGAGGCCGCCGGCGTCCCGGACCGTGGTGAATCCCGCGTCGAGGGTGGCCTCGATCTCGCGCGCGATCCGGAGCGCGATGACCGCCGGCGGGAGCGCCGCCTCCGTGAGCGGATCGAGGTCGATGCTGGACAGGTGGACATGCGCGTCGAGCAGCCCCGGCATCAGGGTTCCACCCTGGCAATCGATGACGCGGGCATCCCGCGGTTGATGCGCCGCCGCCTTCGCCTGGATCCGCTCGATCCGACCGTTCTCGACGATGAGGCGAGCGCCAGGTTGTGGGTCACGTCCGGTGCAATCCAGGATGGTGGCGTCTTCGAAGACGACGGTCACGCCACCTAGTCTATCGACGCGCGGCGCGTGGGACCCTAGCCCCCCGCGTAGGTCAGGACGAGGTCTGTCCCATAGGCCAGCAGGAAGCCGAGCAGCAGGCCCCAGGCCATCAGGACCGGCGCGTTGAAACGCCGGCCGAGGTGGAACATCTCATTGATCACGTACAAGAGGGCCCCGGCCGCCAGGGCCAGGAACAGGACATAGATGGTTCGCGAGGTCACGACATAGCCGATCATGGTGCCGACGAAGGTGGGCCCCCCGCCAATTAGCCCGGCGGTCAGCAGAAATCCCCAGGAGGGCACGGTGGCATCGGCCGCGAGCGGGGCCGCGATGCCGAAGCCTTCGGTGATGTTGTGCAACCCGAACCCGAAGACAAGTACGAGCGCGAAGGCGATCGCCCCGGTGGCGGCCGACTGTCCGATGGCCAACCCTTCCGAGAGATTGTGCAGGCCCAGGCCGGTCGCGATCATCATCGCCAGGGTCCGCGGGGAGGGCGCCGGCGCGTTCTTCACCCGGCCGAAGAGTCGCGCGTTGACGAAAATCAATGCCAGCAAGCCGACCACCAGGCCGGCGGCGAAGACCAGCACGAGGGGGACCACGCTCCGATCGCCGCGGTGCAGGGCGGCCAGCGCGGTCTCGACCGGGGCTGACGCGTGGCTCAGGATGTCCCAGAGCAGGAAGATCAGGACGCCGGTGGCCACGGCATTCAGGAAACCCTGGACCGGGCGGGAAATCCCACGCAGGCGGCCGACCGGGAGACCGATGAAGATCGTCATGCCGGCAACCAGGCCGAGGATGACGACCGTGGCATGGCTCACCTTGTAGAGTTAGTAGGTGCCAAGATCACAGTTAGTTAACGCTAACATACGACCTCCGTCGGAGGTGATCTCACACTACCTGGAGGCGATTTACTACATCCGGGCGGAAGGGGAAACGGTGCGCAGCGCCCGCCTGGCCGACTGGCTTGCCGTGAGCCGCCCCACGGTGACGATCGCGCTCCGGCGCATGAGCCGCGACGGCATGGTCCGATTGACGCCCCGGAAGGAGGTCGAGCTGACCGACCGCGGGGAGGCGGCGGCGGAATCCATCGTCCGGCGCCACCGCATCATGGAGCGCTGGCTGACCGACACGCTCGGGCTCGATTGGGTGACGGCCGACCTGGAGGCCGAACGGCTGGAGCACGCGATCTCGGCGGTGGTCGAGGAGAAGCTCTACCAGGCACTCGGCCGGCCCCGGACCTGCCCGCACGGGAACCCGATTCCGGGACACTCGACGATGCGCGGCAATGAGGTCCGGCTGTCAGCTCTTAAGCCGGGCGAGCTGGGCACGATTACCCGGATCTCCGAGGTGGCGCAACGCGAGGCGCCGCCACTGCTGCAGTACCTTCACGAGCGCGGTCTTCACCCGGGGACCCGGATCAAGGTCGAGGAGGTCGACGACATCGGCCGGACAATGCGGCTTCGGGCGGCTCGCGGGCTGACGCTCAGCTACGAGACCGCCTCGAAACTTTCGGTCGTTCGGACGCGCTAGGCGGAGACCGGAACGCGCTGACGTTCCTCGGCGACGGCCACCGTTTTGACGGTCGCCGGGGAGTGGGGCAGGACGAGCCAGCCGGCGAACACGACGACGCTGCAGACCACCGCCATGACCGTTGTCGGATCCATAGGAGTTCCTCCTTCCTAATTCGCGTTGATGCCGGCGTACGCGGGTTCACCGTGTTGTGAGAGGTCGAGGCCCAGAACTTCTTCGTCTTCGTGGACACGCAACGGGACGAACAGATTGACGACTTTGAGGATGATGAAGGTGCCGACAATCGACCAGCCCCAGGAGGCGCCGACCGCCACAACCTGAATCAGGGCCTGCTTGGGGTTGCCGTAGAAGAGGCCGTTGGCCGCGCCCGAGTTGATCGCGACGGTGGCAAAGAGCCCGGTGGCGAGTGCCCCCCAGGTCCCGCCGATGCCGTGCACCGCCCAGACGTCGAGCGCGTCGTCGACCCTGATCCGCTCGCGGAGCTGGATGGCCAGGTAGCACACCACGCCCGCGCCGAAGCCGATCACGATCGCGCCCATCACATTGACGTAGCCGGACGCCGGCGTGATGGCCACCAACCCGGCGACCGCACCGGCTGCCGCCCCGAGCACACTGGGCTGCTTCTTATGCCACCAGCTGACCGTCATCCAGGTGAGCGCCGCCATCGCGGTGGCCGTGTTCGTGACGACGAAGGCGCTGGTGGCGAGCGCGCCGGCGCTCAGCGCGCTGCCCGCATTGAAACCAAACCATCCGAACCAGAGCAGGCAGGCGCCCAGCACGGTCATGGTCGCGTCATGCGGTTCAAACTTTCCCTGCCCGAAACCGACCCGTCGTCCCAGGACGAGGGCGGCCACCAGGGCGGAGACGCCCGAGCTAATATGCACGACCGTGCCGCCGGCAAAGTCGAGTGCGCCAAGGTTATGCAGCCAGCCGCCCGTCCCCCAGACCCAGTGGGCAATCGGGTCGTAGACAAAGGTTGCCCAGAGCAAGGAGAAGAGCACGAAGGCCTTGAAGCGCTGGCGTTCCGCGAAGGCACCGCTGATCAGGGCAGGCGTGATGACCGCGAACATCATTTGGAACACCATGAAGGCCTGGTGGGGGATGGTGGGCGCGTAGTCAGGGTTCGGCGTGAAGCCGACGTTGTTCAGGCCGACCCACTCGAGGCCGCCGATGATGTGGAACTTGTCGGGCCCGAAGGCGAGGCTGTAACCCCACAAGACCCACTGCACGCTGATGAGGCAGAGGATGAAAAAGCTGTGCATGATGGTGGAGAGGACGTTCTTGCGGCGGACCAGACCGCCGTAGAAGAACCCGAGGGCTGGCGTCATCAACATCACGAGCGCGGCGGACGCGAGTACCCAGGCGGTGTCGCCAGCAGAAATCTTCATGCGCGGTATTGTCCGAAAGTTCGCGCCTCACCACCATGGACTGACGAACCGAACTTTTCGTCGCACTTCGTGCACCACGCACAGAAGATCCGCCGCGGTTACCGGCTAAACGATCAGACGGCCGCCGTGGACCGCGTCGTTTGATCGGTACCATAGATTGCAAGGCCTATGGAGCTCGGCTATGCCCTATCCAGCGAGGAACACGAGCCGAATCAGCTCGTGGCGCAGGCGCGCCGCGCCGAGGAGGCGGGCGTTCCGGCGCCCTACCTCGAGCGGATCCATGCCTACGAGGCGGCCGGCTACGACCATCTCTACATCCACCAGGTCGGCCCGGACCAGGACGGCTTCCTGCGCTTTTACCAGCGTGAGATCCGTCCCGCGTTGAGCCCGGTCCACGCGTCGCAGGCCCCGTGAAGGCCCGCGGCTCGCCGGCGGAAATACTCGAGAACCTCCGCCAGCCACTCCCATTACGGCGGAAATTGCGGCTCTTGCTCAAGAATCGCCTGCGCGCACTGACCCACGGCGGCTGCTGCGGCCACCCGGGCGAACCGGGCTGTTGACGGGGCTCCTCAGGCCCGGGTCCGGGCCATTGACAGCCAACCCCGTTTGGCATAATATAACAACGGCGCTATCACGTAGCGCGATAATCATAACGGGAGGTCATCATGGTTAGCTTGATCTGGACAATCGTCGTCGTTCTCTTCGTCCTCTGGTTGCTCGGATTCGCGCTTCACATCGGAGGCAGCTTGATCTTCTTGCTGCTCGTCCTGGCTGTGATCGGCGTGATCTACAACCTGCTGATGGGTCGGCGCGCGGTCTAAGACCGGCAATTTCGACGGGGCGCGCCCGCGGGGCGCGCCCTTTTTAAACTCTGCCGACGTGCGATAATCGGGCCGGGATGGGCGAGACGGCCGGGGGCGTCCTGCGGCGCGGTTCAGACCGCATCATCGCGGGGGTCTGCTCTGGGCTCGCGGAGTATTTCCATATCGACCCGACCCTGGTTCGCGTCGTGTTCGTGATCCTCGCCCTGGCCCCGCCGGGAGTCGGCATCATCCTCTATGCGGTGCTGTGGTTCCTGATGGAGCCCACCGGCGCCATGAGCCGGGGATCCCGGACCGTGAGCGACCGGTTTCGGGAGATGGGCCATGAGATGCGCCGGGAATTTCGTGGCGGCTGGTGGCGATCCCAGTCCGATCCCGGCTCGGTCCCGCCCCCTCAGGCAGGGAACCCACCGCCCCCAGGCGCGCCAGGACCTCCATCGCCGGGTGGACGGTGGGGCGGCCCGCGCCACCGTAGTGGGTTGTGGGGCGGCGTCATCCTGATCGCCCTCGGCGCCTACTTTTTGATCGCCAACCTCGGCTTCCTCAGTGGGTTTCGATGGGACGTTTTCTGGCCGGTTGTCCTGATCGCCATCGGGCTGCTGGTCCTGTTCCGCCGCCCACGCTGAGATGAATCGGCGGACTCGGGGGGCCTTCTTCCCGGTCATCCTGATCGCGGTCGGCGTCATCTTTCTCCTGGTCAACCTCAAGGTCGTGTCGCCGGACGCCGTCCAGCGGCTGGGTGACCTCTGGCCCCTCGTCCTCGTCATCCTGGGGATCCAGCTGGTCCTCAATCACACCCTCCCCCGCCCGCAGGCCCGGATCGCGGGACTGGCCGCGGCCGCGGTCATCGTGCTCGCCGCGCTGGGCTACGCCATCCTGGGACCGGCCTCGCCGGTCGGGACGCAGCGCCTGGAATCCTCGGAGGCGCTCAATGGCCTGACCGCCGCCACGCTGGACCTCGGCTACGGAGGCGCCAGCGTCGATGTCCAGTCGGCGGACCTGGGTACCCAACTCTTCCAGGCGACGGTGGATTATCCGAACGGCGAGCAGCCACCCGACGTCACGGTGGACCGGGAGGCTGGAACCTTGCAGATCAGCGGCGGCAATTCGTCGGTGTTCCATCTGTTTGGCGGCCCGCGCACGCGCCATATCTCGGTGACCCTCACCAATCGCATCCCGTGGAGCGTCCAGATTGCCGGCGGAGCGGCGGACCTCCACCTGCAACTGGAGAACCTCCAGCTCTTAAAGCTCGAGATCTCCGGTGGGGTGAGCCGGATGGATGTCAGGCTCCCCCGGCCGAAAGGCACGCTCGCCGTCGATGTGGCCGGGGGTGCCAGCACGGTCACGCTGCATGCCTTGACGAACACGGAATGGAGGGTGGCGGTCAGCGGGGGTGTCTCGTCACTGACGATCAACGGGACGGCGTACGGGGGAATCGGCGACGTGCAACAACAGAGCCATGGCTATGGCAGCGCGGCCGATCGCCTGAACGTCGACGTCAGCGGAGGCGTGTCTCATGTCGACTTCCGGACCGGCTGAGGCATGGCCAGGCAATCCGTCGTCCTGGTGCGGCACGGGCAGACCGCCTGGAGCCTCGATGGCCGCCACACCGGACGAACCGACATCCCCTTGACCGAGGAGGGACGGCGCCAGGCCGCCGCCCTTGGACCACTGCTTCGCCAGCAAGAATTCGCCCTGGTCCTGACCAGCCCGCTCCAGCGCGCGGAGGAGACCTGTCGCCTGGCCGGCTTCGGTGAAGAGGCGCAGGTTCGCCCCGATCTCGCCGAGTGGGACTACGGCACCTATGACGGGCTGACCTCGGAGCAGATCAAGGAAGGGCGGCCGGACTGGTCCCTGTGGCGCGACGGCGGGCCAAACGGCGAACAGGCGGCCGACGTCGGTCGCCGGGTGGACCGGGTCATCGCCGAGGCCCGGTCGGTGGAGGGCGACGTGCTCCTGTTCGCCCATGGCCACGTGCTGCGCGTGCTGGCCGCCCGCTGGCTGGGCCAACCGCCCGAGGCCGGGCGTTTTTACGCCCTCGGCACGGCTGCCCGCAGCCGCTTGGGCTACGAGCACGCGGATCCGGTGATCGAGCGCTGGAACGAGGCCTCTTAAAGGTACCGACCAGCGTCTGCTAGGGTGCGAGGGGGGCCCGACGAGCGGGCAAGGGAAGGAGGGTCTTGCATGGGTCTGTTTTCATCGCCCCGACGCGTCCTCGGCAGTCCAGCCCTGCGGTTTCCGGTCCGGGTCCATTCCGAGCACCGGGTGCCGGTCGCCACGGCGGCAGCCCTGGCCCGCATCGGGCGGCGAATCTTAAGGCTCGGCGGAACCGCGGTCCAGGATCCCCGGGTGGTCGGCGTCCTGCTGGTGGCGGCCCTCGCCGCGCTCCTCCTGGTGACGGTCGACAGCGTCCAGTGACATTGACGCCGTCTATGGATGTAATCGCTGGAAACGATTGGACTCGATGACGGCTTACTTGATATCGTCTGTTCATGGTTAACATCGAAGGGTTCAGCTCCGACCGCCTGTCCGAGACCTCAGCCTCCGAGTCCCTGGGGCTGTGCGCCGCCGAGACCGCCGAGTGTGGCTGCCCCGATCGCTGCGAGCGTGACCACGGGAACGAGTAGCTGAGCCGGTGAGCATCAAGGTTCGAAGCGAACCTGGCCTTACGCCCAGCCCGCTCCTGCCGGAGGGTTTCCAGCTGCCCTCCTCACGCTTCATCCATCCGAGCGTGCGGATGCGCGAGTTGCTCGAGAGCGAGCCGTTCCTCTTCGGACCGGGCGTCTACGACCCGATGGGGGCCCAGCTCGTGATGTACCACGGCTTCAAGGCCGTCTACTTCAGCGGCTACTCGTTCGCGATCGGCCACCTGGGCACCACCGACATGGACCTCTATTCGAACGTCGAGATCGCCGACGCGGCTCGACGGACGGTGAGCGCCCTGCGCAAATTCCAGTTGACCATGGCCGTCGGCGACCCGGAGAAGGGCGTCGCGCCACGGCATCTCGACATCCCGCCGGTGATCGTCGACATGGATGGCGGCTACGGCAACATCTTCAACGTCCAGCGGACCACCGAGCTCTACGTGAACGGCGGGGTGGCCGCGGCCCATATCGAGGACCAGGTGCTCCCCAAGCGTTGCGGCCACATCGGGGGCAAGGCCCTGATCCCGGCCAACGAGATGATTGGCAAGCTGCGGATGGCCCGCAACGTCGCGGACGACCTCGGCAACCCCGATTTCGTCGTCATCGCGCGCACCGATGGGCTCAGTGCCGTCGATGCCCCCGAGTCGCAACGCCACATGGAACTGGCGGTCGAGCGTGGCCTGCGCTACCTGGACAGCGGCATCCCGGACCTGCTCTGGTGCGAGTTCCCCACCTCGGAGCGGGGGCCGGTTGAGACCTTCACCGAACAGATCCGGAAGCGATTTCCGCAGGCCCGCTTTGCCTTCAACTGGTCTTCCTCCTTCAAATGGTTCAAGGATCCGAACCCGATGAGCTTCAACGAGTTGGGCGAGATGGGGGTGAAGTTCATCTTCATCACGCTTGGCGCCCAGCATGCGGAGGCGCACGGGCTCAGCGTGTTGCTGCAGGCCATGTCGCGGGAACAGCAGGACGGGTACATCGCGCTGCAACGGAAGGAATTCGAGGAAGGCGCCGACTTCCCGAGCAAGAGCCACCACTTCTTTTCGGGTGTGCCCTACCACCACCTGGTTGGGAAGGCGTACGACGCCGCTCGCCTGGGCCGGGAGTTCGCCGAGACGCTGCCCGAAGACCGCGTCGTCTAAACCGGTCGCGGCTACGCCGACTGCGTCAGGTCCACCTCGCCCAACAGCGTCAGGAAGGCGGCGACCGGGCCGGATGGCCGGCCCTGGTCCCGGCGGCGGATGGCCACGATCTGCTGCGCCACGTGGGGCCCGTCGGTCACGGTCACCAGGCTGAGCGTCTTGGCGGCGATCTCCCCGAGCACGGCCGTCCGCGGCAGCAGCGCCACGCCGAGCCGGCGCTCGACCATCTTCTTGGCCGCCTCGATGTTGTCGAGCTCCATGACCTCGCGCGGGGTGACGCCCAGGCTCAAGAAGAACGTCTGGGTCAGCTCGTAGTAGCTGGAGGTCCGGTCAAACAGGATCAACCGCTCCGAGGCCAGGTCGGCGATGCCGACTTTCCGGCGATCGGCAAAGGCATGCCCGGGCGGGACCACGAGCACCAACTCCTCGTCGTAGAGCGGGATCGACTCGATGTCCCGATGCCGGAGCGCTCGCACCATGGCCAGCTGAACCTCCTCCCGGAGCAGCATCTGGAGCACGTCTTCGGAGTGACCGGTACGGACGGCGACCTCCACCCGAGGGTAGCTGGCGGCGAACCGCTGCAGGAGCGCCGGGAGCACGTACGTACTGACGGCCGGGGCGGCACCGAGCACGAGACGGCCGGCCGACATCGACCGAGCGTCGGCCAGTGCCTGACGGCCATCGCGCACCGCCCGAATCGCGCGCTCCGCGTAAGGGAGAAAAGCGCGACCGGCGTCGGTGAGCCGCATGCCGCGCCGCGTGCGCGCGAAGAGGGGCTCGCCCAACTCCTTCTCCAGCGCGTGCAGGCGGGCGGTAAGGGTCGGCTGCGTCAGGAACATCGCCTCGGCCGCCCGGCTGACGTTGCCGCGCCGCGCAACCTCTAAGAACCCCTCAACCTGCGCCAGCAGCACAGGCTAGCTATAGACGACTTTTATCGAACCGTCAAGTCCATCGCGACTCTACGATGCCTCTTTTTCCCAGGCTCGCTGGGTGGGACCGTCTGGCCGAAGGTGCTGGCTTTCGCAGAAGCTCAGGTTGTACTCACGACGGTCGGGTAGAATCGACCCTCTTCATGAAGTTCCGCTCCCTCGTCCCCCTGGTGATCAGCCTGGTGGCGCTCCTGCTGGGGGCGATCACCGTGCTGGCAGCGCCTCGCTATCAGCCGGTCACGGTCCGCCCCTCGCCCTCATCGCTGTTCGTGATCGAGCAACCCGCGCCAACCCCGAGCCCGAGCCCGAGCCCCAGCCCCACTCCCAGCCCGACCCCGACGCCAGCGCCTGTCGCCATCGCGACCCCCAATGGGGTGGTCACCTTCCCGGTCCCGGTTTACAAGCAGGTCATGAACCTCGACTGCGAAACCGCCGCGCTGCAGATGGGGCTGGCGGCCCTCGGGCATTCCTACTCGCAGCAGGCGTTGTTCGCGGGGGAGAATCCTGACCCGCGACAGCCCGTGATGGGGCCCAACAAAAAGGTGATCCAGTGGGGGAACCCCTATACGAATTTTGTCGGGAACGTGAATGGCAGCGATCTGGGTCCGACCGGCTACGGCGTCTACTACCCGCTCATCCTCGCCATCGCGCAGACGCATGGGGCGCCCTCATCGACCGGCGGTGAAGGCCTGGCGGCGGCGGCGGTCTATGCCGCCCTCACCCACGGTCATCCGGTGGTCGTCTGGGTGGAGACGGGATGGGAGAACGCGAGAGCCGCCGGCTACACCGGTGTGTGGACCTCCTGGGACAACAAGCAGATTCGCTACTCGTTGATCGAGCACGCCGTCACGTTGAGCGGCGTATCAGCCACGCAGGTCCGGGTCAACGACCCCTGGCACAGCGGCTCCCAGTACTGGTACAGCAAGGCCTCGTTCGAGCGCTCCTGGGCCGACTTCAACAACATGGCTGTCGTCCTCCAGTAGCGGCTCGGGCGTCGCGCTGCCCTGCACCGCCGCCTGGGTGCGGATGGACAGGCCGGCCAGCTTGATGAAGCCGACCGCCGCCTGGTGGTCGAACTGGTCGCCGGCCGCGTAGGTGGCCAGCGCCGGCTGGTAGAGCGAAAGTGGCGACGAACGGCCAACCACGTGGGCGCCGCCCTTGTGCAGCTTGATCCGCACCACGCCACTGCAGGCCTGCTGCGTGCTGGACACGTAGGCATCGAGGTCCCGGCGGTGACTCGTGAACCACTTGCCCTGGTAGACCAGGCGCGCGTACTCCTGCGCGACCGCGGCTTTGAAGCGAGCCGCCTCCGCGTCCAGGACCAGCTCCTCGAGCGCGCGGTGAGCCTGGTGCAGGATGACGGCGGCGGGCGCCTCGTACACTTCGCGCGACTTGATGCCAACGTAGCGGTCTTCGATCATGTCGATCCGGCCGACGCCGTGGGCGCCGCCGCGGCGGTTCAACGCGTCCACCAGCGCCGCTCCGTCCAGGGTCCGGCCGTCGAGGGTGGTCGGAATCCCCCGGGTGAATTGCAGCTCCACGATCTCCGGGCTGGCGGGAGCGGCGTCCACTGAGGCGGTCCAGCGAAAGGCGTCCTCGGGAGGTGCCAGCCAGGGATCCTCGAGGACGCCGGCTTCGATCGAGCGTCCCCACAGGTTCTCGTCGACGCTGTACGGGGACTCCCGCTTGACGTCGATGGCGAGTCCATGGGATCGTGCATAGGTGATCTCCTGATCGCGGGTCATGGCCATGCCATCGCGGAGGGGCGCGAGGACCTTGAGATCCGGTGCCATGGCGGCGACCGAGATGTCGAATCGAACCTGGTCGTTCCCCTTGCCGGTGGAACCATGAGCCACCCAGGCGGCACCCTCTCGACGGGCCACCTCGACGAGCACCTGGGCGATCAGCGGCCGGCCCAGCGCGGTAGCCAGCGGGTACTGGCCCTGGTAGACCGCGCCGGCGCGTAACGCCGGCCAGCAGAAGCGCTCGATGAAGGTCCGCCGAGCATCGAGCACGTAGGCGCTTCTCGCACCGCCCGCGAGGGCGCTGGCCCGGATCGCGGGCAGGTTCGGCTTGGCCCCCAGGTCGACGGTGAGCGCGATCACCTCGAAGCCACGGGTTTCCGCCAGCCACGTCAGCGCCACCGTGGTGTCCAGCCCGCCGGAGTACGCGAGCACGATCCGTTCAGCCATCGGTCAGTCCTCCGGCTGCACGTAGGCGCCCAGGCGGGCCAGGCGCTGGGCCAGGCCGGTGTAGGCGCGGGGTGACAGGGCGAGGGCGGCAAAGATGGTGTCGTCGCCGGCGATGGTGCCGATCACCTCGGGCCAGGCCGCCGCATCGATGGCCGACGCCAGCGAGTTGGCGGAGCCCGGGATCGTGGTCAGGACGGCCATCCCCTGGCCGCGACGGACGGTCATCGGCAGGTCACGCAGCAGGCGGCGCAACCGCTCCTCGCGGCCGGCCGGCGAGGCGGCCCCCAGCCCTTCGTTGGGCTTGACGTAATGCGTGTCCGGGCCCCCGAGTCGCACCAGACCGAGCTCAGCAATATCACGGGACACGGTCGCCTGGGTGGTCTCGATGCCGACCCGGACGAGGCGCTCGACGAGCTCCTCCTGGGTGGCGATCTGGTGCCGCGAGATCAGCGAGAGGATGGCCTCCTGGCGCTTACGCTTGGACATGCGCCAGCGCCTCCTGGACACGGGCCGGCGCCGTGCCGCCGGTCACATCGCGCGACGCGAGCGCCCCTTCCAGCGTCAGGTGCTCGCGAACGTCGGCGGCGAAGAGCGGCGAAGCGGCCTGAAATTCCGTGAGACTGAGATCCTCCAGGCCCTTGTGGGCGGCCAGCGCCGTCGCCACCAGGCCCCCGACGACGCGATGCGCCTCGCGGAACGGCACGCCCTTCCGCGACAGGTAGTCGGCCAGCTCGGTGGCGAGCGTGTAGCCGCCGATCGCCGCCGCCCGCATCACCGCCACGTCGAAGCGAAGGCCGAGGACCAGGCGAGCGGTGACATGCAGGCAGGCGAGCGTGGTGTCGACCCCGTCGAAGAGTGCTTCCTTGTCCTCCTGCAGGTCGCGGTTGTAGGCGAGGGGAAGGCCCTTGAGCACCATCAGCATCGCGACCAGGTCGCCCGCCACCCGGCCGCTCTTGGCGCGCACCAGCTCGGCGGCGCAGGGGTTCTTCTTGTTCGGCATCATCGAGCTGCCACTGGCCAGCGAGTCCGGGAGCGACGCGAAGGAGAATTCGACGCTGCTCCAGAGCACGATCTCGCCGCAGAGCCGAGACAGATGCAGCATCACGAGGCTGCAGGCCGACAGCAGCTCGACCACGAAATCGCGATCCGCCACGGCATCGATCGAGTTGGCGCTGGCCTCACGAAAGCCCAGCTCATGGGCGAGGGCAACGCGATCGATGGGGAACCCGCTTCCCGCCAGCGCGCCCGCCCCCAGCGGGGAAACGTCCGCACGCGCCGCGGCATCGACCATCCGGCCGGCGTCCCGGCGCAGCATTTCCACGTAGGCGAGGAGGTGATGGGAGAGTAGCACCGGCTGCGCCCGCTGGGTGTGGGTGTAGCCGGGCATCACGGTCGCGACCTGCTCGCGCGCCCGGGTGACCAGCGCCGTTTCGAGCTCCGCGAGCGCGCCGAGCAGCTCCTGGCCGGCGGCCCTGACGTAGAGGCGCAGGTCGGTCGCGACCTGGTCGTTGCGGCTGCGACCGGTGTGCAGCTTGCCACCGATGGGGCCGACCTTTTCCGTCAGCCGCGCTTCGACCGCCATGTGGATGTCCTCAGGCGCCCCCACCCTGCCCTCCCCCGCGAGCGATGGAGGGAGAATGTCCACGTCGATCTCGGCCGCGATTTCCACGAGTCCTTGGTCGATCGTTTTCTGCTCGTCCGGGGTCAGCACCCCGGCAGCCAGCAGCGCCTTCGCGTAGGCGCGGTTGCCCGCGATATCCTCCTTGAAGAGCCGGCTGTCGACCGCCAGCGAACGCGTGAAGCGGTCGATCAGGGGGTCCGGCTCTTCGCCAAACCGCCCGCCCCAGGGTTGTCTGCTCAGTGCGAGACCTTCGAGTTCCGCTTGGCCAGCACCTCCCAGGGCAATCCGGCGATCTGCGCCGCCGGCCCGCAGAGCTGCTGGTTGAAGCTGCGGCTCTGGAGGCCCCGGATCTCGGGGAAGAACAGCGACTCTGGGCTCTGCCGCGCGGTGATATCGATCGACCCATGGAAGAGGGTGGCGGTCTCGGTGCCGTTGAGGTGCGCCTGGGTGCTGCCGATGAAGCCGTCCAACGCCTCCTTCAGCGGGCTGAACCAGAAGCCATGGTAGACGAGGTAGCCCCACTTCTGGTCGACCAGCGCCTTGAAGTCGAGCTCTTCCTTGGTCAGGCAGAACTGCTCCAGGTCATGATGGAGCTTGAGCAGCACCGCGGCCGCCGGCGCCTCGTACAGCTCCCGGGACTTGAGTCCCATGATGCCGTCCTCGAAGATGTCGATCTTGCCGATGCCGTGGCTGCCGGCAATGACGTTGAGCGTGGACACGATCTGGGGCAGGGGCAGCTCGACCCCGTCGAGCGCGACCGGAACGCCCTGCTCGAAGGTGATGGAAACCTGGCTCGGCTCCGAGGCGACCTTCGCCGGCGGCTTCCACCAGAGCCAGGCATGGTCCGGGATCGGCTGGTTGAGGCCGACGGCCCCGGAGGCCAGGCTGCGGCACCACATGGTCTTGTCATCGCCGCCCTGCATCACCTCGGTGATGGGGATCCCGAGCTCCTTGGAGAGCTCCTCCTCCTCGCCCCGGGTCAGGTCGAAATCGCGGACCGGCACCAGGACCTCGAGCTGCGGGGCGAAGAGCTTGAAGACATTGTGCATGCGGTACTGGTCGTTCCCCTTGCCGCTGCTGCCTTCCATGATGGCGTCGCAGCCGAGCTTGAGCGCGAGGGCGGCAATCTTGGAGGCGATCAACTGACGAGTCATCGAGGTGGAGACCGGGTAGCCCTCGTAGTTGGAGTTGGCCTGGATCGCCTTGGCCAGCCACGTGCCGGCGAACTCGTCCCTGGCATCGATCACGATCGGCGTGATCCCGAGCAGCTTCGCCTTCTGGATGGCGGCGTCCATCTCATCCTGGCCCTGGCCGACATCGACCGTGATCGGGATCAGCTCCTCGACGTGGTATTTCTCTTTGGCCAGCACGGCACACAGCGTTGAATCGAGGCCGCCCGAGTACGCGAGCGCCACCTTCTTCGCCGTCTTGACCGGGGTCGCATCGATCTTTTCCAGTAACTTGCTCTTGACTGCCAGCATGAGTCCTCCTGCCATTCGAGTATCCGTTCCAGTGTCGGTTGCGCATAACTATACCGAAATCCGTATACTTACGCAATCCCGATGATCGGCATCCTCTGCTCCCGCGTCCGCGTCGAGGAAAAGGCGCTCTTCGAAGCCCTCCGCCGCCGCACCATCCCCTTCGAGCGCCTGGACGAGGACTCGATCCAGTTCCCGATCGGACGCCGCGATGGCTACCCGGACGTGGTCCTCGATCGCTCCATCCACCACGGGCGCTCGCTCTATGCCTCGACGCTGCTGAACGCGGTCGGCGTGCCCACGGTCAACCGTGGACGCGTCGCGCGGATCTGCGGCGACAAGATCCTGACCACCGCGGCCCTGGCGCGAGCCGGCCTCCCGGTACCCAAGACGGTCGTGACGTTTACCCGCGAGTCGGCGCTGCAGGCGATCGAAACCATGGGGTACCCCGTGGTGCTCAAGCCGATGGTCGGCTCCTGGGGGCGGCTCCTCGCCAAGATCAATGACCGGGACGCGGCCGAGGCGGTCCTCGAGCACAAGGAGACGCTGGGCTCGTACCAGCACGGCATCTTTTACATCCAGGAATTCGTCAACAAACCGGAGCGCGACATCCGGGCGATCGTCATCGGCGATCGCACCATCGGCGCGATCTACCGGCGGTCTGATCACTGGATCACGAACACGGCGCGATCCGGCAAAGCTTTTCCCTGTGAGGTGACCCCGGAGCTCGACGCCTTATGCCGCAAGGCGGCGGCCGCGGTCGGCGGGGGATTCCTGTCGGTCGACCTCCTGGAACATGAGCGCGGTGTGCTCGTCAACGAGCTCAACTACACGCCCGAGTTCCATGGCTTCATGGACGCGACCGGCATCGACGTCGCCAACCAGGTGATCGATTACGTCCAGGAAGTCGGCGCGAAATCCGCGGTCGCTTGACAGGCGCCCCAGGTGGCGCGTATCGTTCCGGCCAACAAGTCAATACGAAAAGGCGTCGATGAGGACGAGTACGCGGACGCTGGGACTACAGAGAACCTCTTAGAGCTGAGAGAGAGGGTCCAGGGCATCGCCGAAAAAGACCTCGGAGCCGCCGGTCGAACCGGAACGTGATCCGCAGTAGGCCGTGCCGGCTGGCCCCCGTGAGCGGGCTGGAGTCTTCAGGCCATCGGGCCGCGGACTCGCGAAGGCTATCGTCGCAAGGCGATAGCGAATTCGGGTGGTACCACGAGAGAAGGCCTCTCGTCCCGGTGGACGAAGGCTTTTATTTTTTCGGAGGTGCCATGACCATTCGAGCATTCCGGATCATCGACTCGACGCTCCGGGAAGGTGAGCAGTTCGCGCCGGCGCATTTCACCCCTGTGGAGAAGGTCGCGATCGCCGAAAAGCTCGACGGGTTCGGCGTTGAGTACCTCGAGCTGACCTCTCCCTGTGCCTCCCCGCAGTCGGACGCCGACCTGCGCGCTGTCGCCGCCCTGCCGCTGCGGGCCAAAGTGCTGACCCACGTTCGCTGTCACCTGGATGACGCCCGCCAGGCGGTGCAAACCGGGGCCGACGGGATCGACGTGCTCTTCGGAACCTCCTCGCAAATGCGCGCCTTCTCCCACGGCAAGACGGTCGACCAGATCATCGAGGCCGGGACCGAGGTGGTTCGCTACATCCAGGACCAGGGGCTCGAGGTGCGCTTCAGCAGCGAGGACTCCTTTCGATCGGAGCCGCGCGACCTGTTGCGCGTCTACCAGGCCATCGACCGCCTCCACCCGCAACGCGTAGGGCTGGCGGACACAGTCGGGATCGCGACCCCGAACCAGGTCTATGAGCTGGTCTCGATGGTCCGCAAAGCGGTCGATTGCGACATCGAGTTCCACGCCCACAACGACACCGGCTGCGCGATCGCCAATGCCTTTGCGGCCCTGGAGGCGGGGGCGACACACATCGACACGACGGTCCTGGGCATCGGCGAGCGGAACGGGATCGTGCCCCTCAGCGGCATCATCGCGCGCCTGCTGAGTGTGCGGCCGGACCTGGTCTCGCAGTACCGGCTCGGCGTCCTGCGCGAGCTTGACGAGATGGTGGCGGAGATGGTGGGCATCGCCGTCCCCTTCAACGCCGCGATCACCAGCGAGACCGCCTTCCATCACAAGGCGGGGATGCACACCAACGCCGTCCTCAAGGATCCGTCCTCGTACGAGATCTTCGACCCGGCGTGGTTTAACCGCGAGCGAACCGTCATGATGGGGCACCGCCTCACCGGCCACAACGCGATCCGGCATCGGGCCACCACCCTCGGGCTCTCGCTCAGCGACCACGAGCTGCGCGCGCTCACGCGAGAGGTGAAGCGGCGGGCCGACGCCGGCCCGCTCAGCAATGACGAACTCGACAACCTGCTCCGGGGCTCGGTCCCGGCCTGAGGAGGACACACGCATGGGTACGCTGACCGAAGAGATCTTCTCCCGTCGTCTGGGCCGGACGGTTCACGCCGGCGAGATCGTCGTCGCCCCGGTTGACTATGCGATGGCCCACGACGTCACGGGCCCGCTCGCGATCGAGGCCTTTCGCAAGCTCGAGGTCCCGCTCTGGGATCCGGAGCGCGTGATCATGGTTTTCGACCACATCCTGCCGGCGAACACCGTGGCGGCGGCCGGCCTCCACAAGATCGTTCGCGATTTCGCCGACGAGTTCGGCGTGACCCACGTCTTCCAGGAGGGCATCTGCCACCAGCTGATGGTGGAGAAGGGATTCATCCGGCCGGGTGGCATCGTGGTCGGGGCTGACTCGCACAGCACCACGTACGGCGCGCTCGGCTGCTTCTCGGCGGGGTTCGGGTCGACCGACATCGCCGTGACCTTCGCCACCGGCAAGACCTGGTTTCGTGTTCCGGAGACGATCCGGATCAACCTGCACGGGCTGCTGCATGCCGGCATCTACCCGAAGGACCTGGCCCTGCAGGTGATCCGCCGGCTCGGGGCCGAAGGCGCGAACTACCTGGCGGTCGAGTGGGGCGGCGAGGCGGTCGAGGCGATGAGCGTCGACGAGCGCCTCACCCTGACCAACCTGACCGTGGACTTCGGGGGGAAGGCCGGGCTCTGCGAGCCGGACGAGGAGACCCGCCGCTACCTGGGTGAGGCGCAGGCGCTCGATCTGCATCCCATCGCACCCGTCTATCGCAGCGTGATCGACGTCGATGCGGAAGGCCTCGAGCCGCAGATCGCCTGCCCGCCGGCCATCGACAATGTGCAGGACCTCAGCGCCGTGGAAGGCACCCGGCTGGACGAGGTCTTCATCGGCAGCTGCACCAACGGGCGCATCGAGGACCTCGCCATCGTCGCCTCATTCTTCAAGGGCCAGCAGGTCGATCCCCACACCCGCACCATCGTGGTCCCCGCGTCGAAACAGGTGTACATGGAGGCGCTGGCCCGAGGGTACATCCAGACCTTCATGGAGGCCGGCGCCCTGGTGATGAACGCGGGCTGCGGGCCGTGCCTCGGCCGCCAGCACGGGGTGCTCGGGCCGGGAGAACGCGCGCTCTCGACCAGCAACCGCAACTACGCCGGTCGGATGGGGAGCCCGCAGGCCGAGATCTACCTGGCCAACCCGGCGGTGGCCGCGGCCTCGGCGCTGGCCGGCGCCATTGCGGATCCGCGCACGAGCGCGCCGCACGCCAGCAGCGTGTGGAGGTCCGTCAACTGAGATGGGACGCATCTTCAAGTTTGGTGACGGGATCTCGACCGACGCCATCATCCCCGGGCGGTACAACGTCACGACCGATGCCGCCGCCCTGGGCAAGGCCTGCTTCATCGAGGCGCGGCCGGAGTTCGCCGCCGCGGTGCGGCCCGGTGATGTCGTCGTCGGCGGCCGCAACTTCGGCTGCGGCAGCTCACGCGAGCACGCCCCCATGGCGATCAAGGCGACCGGCGTCCAGGTGGTCATTGCGCGCAGCTTCGCGCGGATCTTCTACCGGAACGCGATCAACATCGGCCTGCCGGTCCTGCAGTGTGCTGCCCTGTACGATGCCGTCAAGGACGGCGACCCGATTGCGGTCGACGTCCGATCGGGCGAGATCCGGGTGGGGGATCTCCGGATCCAGGGTGAGACACCCGGACCCGTCGCATTCGCCATCATGGAAGCTGGGACGCTGATCGACCTGATCAAGTCCAAGGGATGGGCAGCCATCGAAGCGCAGCAGGAGGTGCTGACATGACCACGGGATTGACGGCCAAGTGTCCTGAATGCGAGGGGGATGTGAGCCTCACGGCCGGGGTGGAGAAGGGCGAGATCGTGCCCTGCCCCGAGTGCGGGGCGGAGCTCGAGGTCGTCGAGCAGGACCCGGTCCAGCTCCGTCTTGCCCCCGAAGAAGAGGAAGACTGGGGCGAATGAGGTGAAAGTCGGCGTCCTCTGCTCCCGCATCCGCGCGGAGGAGAAGCTCCTCTTCGACGCCTTTCAGCGGCGAGCGATTCCCTTCGAGAAGATCGACGACCGGGAGATCAGTTTCGATCTGACCGCGGCGCCGCCGCACTACGACATCGTGCTGGAGCGCTGCCTGCACCATTCCAGGGCCCTCTATGCGCTGCGCATTCTCAACCAGTGGGGCGTCCGAACCGTCAACACCTACGAGGTGGCCCTCACCTGCGGCGACAAGATCAACACCACGACGGCGCTCGTCGCCGCCGGTGTCCCAAGCCCCCGGACGCTGATCGCGTTCACCCCGGAGTCGGCCCTCAAGGCGATCGAGACCCTCGGCTACCCGGTGGTCCTCAAACCGGCGATCGGTTCCTGGGGCCGGCTGCTGGCCAAGATCTCCGATCGAGAGGCCGCCGAGGCGCTCCTCGAGCATAAGGACACCCTGGGCTCGTACCAGCACGCCATCTTCTACATCCAGGAATTCGTGCGCAAGCCGGCCCGGGACATCCGGAGCTTCGTGGTCGGCGATGAGACGATCTGCGCGATCTACCGGGAGTCCTCCCACTGGATCACCAACACGGCCCGCGGCGGCGAGGCACGCAATTGCCCGGTGACCGCGGAGATCGACCGGCTGTCGCGGGCGGCGGCACGGGCCGTCGGTGGCGGCGTGGTGGCGATCGACCTGCTCGAGCACCCCGATGGGATCATGGTGAGCGAGGTCAACTACACCATGGAGTTCCGCAACAGCATCGAAACGACCGGTGTCGACATCCCCGGGCGTATCGTCGACTATGTCATGGCCGTAGCCGGCGTCGAGGCGGTTCCGGCGTGATTACCACCCGGGAGCCCGACACTCGCAGCGCGGGCGCGGATGACGGGTTCGCCCTGCTGGAGGCGATGGTGGCCATCCCCAGCGTCTCGACGCAGGAGGGTCCCCTGGGTGAGTTCCTGACTGGACGGCTGGGGGCGATGGGCTTCGCCACCCACCGCGACGAGGTCGGCAATGTCGTCGCCGACTGGGGCCGCGGCCCGCGCGAGGTGCTCCTGCTGGGCCACATCGATACCGTCCCGGGGATGATTCCAGTCCGGCGCGAGGGCGACCGCCTCTTTGGGCGTGGCGCGGTCGACGCCAAGGGACCCTTCGCCGCCGCCGCGACGGCGATCGCCCGGCAGCCCTCCGACGCGCACGGCCGGTTCACGCTGATCGGCGCCGTCGAGGAAGAGGGCACCTCACGCGGGGCTCGCCATCTCCTGTCGCGCCGCGCGCCCGACCACCTGGTCATCCTCGAGCCCAGCGGCTGGGATGCGATCACCCTCGGCTACAAGGGCAGCCTGCGCGCCGTCTACCGGCTGACCCAACCGATGAGCCATGGCGCCGGACCGGTCGCCAGCGCGGCCGACCGGGCGATCGCCTTCGTGCGACGGATCCAGGATCATGCGGCCAGCTTTAACGAGGGCAAGGGGAGCGAGGGCAAGGGGCGTTTCGAGCGCCTCGACGTACGCGTCCTCACGTTTCAGGCTGATCACGACGGCATGACCGACGTGGCGGAGCTGACCGTGGCATTCCGCACACCGCCGGGGTTCGACGTCCAGGGACTGGGGCATGACCTCCAGGGCTGGAACGAGGATGCCGAGCTGCGCATCGACTATGCCGATGCCGCGGTTCGCGCGGAGAAGAACACTCCGCTGGTTCGCGCCTTCCTGCAGGGCATCCGCGACGCCGGCGGGACGCCCCGCTTCAAAATGAAGACGGGGACCTCGGACATGAACATTCTCGCGCCCGCCTGGGGCTGCGCCACACTCGCCTACGGACCCGGTGATTCCAGGCTCGATCACACGCCCGATGAGGCGATCGACCGGGCCGACTTCGGGCGCGGCGTCGACGTGCTCGCGGCCGCGCTCGGCACGCTCGCGCGATGAAAGCCGCAATCGTCGGCGGGGCCGGCTATGCCGGCGGCGAGCTGCTCCGCCTCCTCCTGTCGCATCCCGAAATCGACGTAACACAGGTGACCTCGGAACGCCTGGGCGGCAAATTCGTCCACAGCGTGCATCCGAACCTGCGCCGGCGGACCGACCTGAAATTCCAGTCGCGGGCGGCACTCCAGCCGGTTGACGTCCTTTTTTTGGCCATGCCGCATGGACAGGTGAGCCGCGAGATCGACCAACTCGTGCCCCTCGCTCCCCTGATCATCGACCTCTCGGCCGACTTCCGCCTCCATCAGGCCGGTGCGTACCCGACCTGGTACGGATGGGAGCACCCGCGACCCGAGTTGTTGGAGAGCTTCGTCTACGCGCTGCCCGAGCTCCACCGCGACCAGATCCGCGAGAGCAAGCGCCTCTCCACCGGCGGGTGCCTCGCCACCGCCGCCATCCTCGGTCTGTATCCCCTGACACGAGCCGGCGTGGTCGATGAGACCATGCCGATCGTGATCGAGGGCAAGTCGGGCTCCTCCGCCGGTGGCGCCGAACCCGGCCCCGCGTCTCATCATCCGCACCGGAGCGGCGAGATGCGGTCCTTTGCGCCCACCGCGCACCGACATACCGCCGAGATCATCCAGGAGCTGGAGCTCACCAGGCCGAGCGGCCACGCGCAGATCGCCTTCTCGGCCACCGCGGTCGAGGCGGTGCGCGGCATTCTCTCGACGGCGCATGTGTTCCTCAAGGACGACCTCACCGAGAAGGACGTCTGGACGATCTACCGCACCGCCTATGCGAATGAGCCCTTCATGCGGGTCGTCAAAGAGTCGCAGGGCATCCATCGCTACCCCAACCCCAAGATTCTTTCGGGCACCAACTACTGTGACGTCGGGTTCGAGCGCGATCCGCACTCGCGCCGCGTCGTGGTGATGAGCGCCATCGACAACCTGATGAAGGGCGCCGCCGGGCAGGCCGTGCACGCGCTCAACGTGCATTGCGGCTGGGACGAGCGCGCCGGGCTCGACTTCTCCGGCCTGTACCCCATCTAGCCATGCTGGTCATCAAGGTCGGCGGCAGCCTGACTGACCTCGACCCCTTGCTGGCGGACGTCGCCGCCTTCAAGGAGCCGGTCCTCCTGGTTCACGGCGCCAACAAGGAGCTCAATGAGCTGTCCACCCGGCTCGGACATCCGCCGCGGATGGTGACCTCCGAGCGCGGCGAGGTCAGCCGCTTCACCGACGCGACGACGATGGATCATTTCCTGATGGCGTATGCGGGCAAGCAGAACAAGCGCATCGTTGAACGGCTGCGCGCGCTTGGCGCCAACGCCGTCGGGCTCACCGCGATGGACGGCGGGATCGCGGTCGGGCGGCGCAAGCCGGACCTGCGGGTCAAAGAGGGCGACAAGGTCAAAGTGTTGCATGGCGACCATAGCGGGAGCATTGAACGAATCGATGCCACGCTCTTGCGGCTGCTGTTGGGACAGGGCTACCTGCCGGTGCTGACCCCGCCGGCCATCAGCCAGGACGGCGTCGCCATCAACGTCGACGGGGACCGGCTCGCCATGGAGGTCGCGGTCGCGCTCCAGGCGCAGCGGCTGCTGATCTTCGCCGACACCCCGGGATTCATGCGTGACGTGGCGGACGAGCACTCCGTCATCCCCGTGATCCGACTCGACGAGGTCGACGCCTTCGCCCACTTTGGCAAGGGGCGCGCCCGGGTGAAGCTCCTCAGCGCCGCCCAGGCAATCCGGCGGGGCATCCAGGCGGTCGGCCTGCTGGACGGCCGCGGGGATCACCCCCTGACGCGCGCCTTCGAAGGCGCCGGCACCTGGATCACCCGGTGAGCCTCACCCCGATTCCGCTGCACGCCGACCGGGGCATCACCCTGGTCCGGGGCGAAGGGGCCTACCTGTGGGACGATCGCGATCGGCGCTACCTGGACCTGATGACGAACTACGGCGTCAACCTGCTGGGGCACGCGCACCCGGCGGTCAATGCGGCCATCCTCGCCCAGATCGGCCTGCTGACCAACGCGCACCAGAGCTTCGAATCGCTGGCCCGACAAGAGTTCCTCGAAACCCTCGCGACGCTCCTCCCGGCCGCGTTGACGCGCATCTCCTTCGGCAATTCCGGCGCGGAGGCGGTCGAGGCGGCGCTGAAATACGCCCGGGTCGCGTCTGGCCGGACGGGCATCGTCGCCATGCACCGCGCCTACCACGGCCGGACCTTTGGCGCGCTCGCCACGACGGCCGAGGCAAAATACCGCGACCCCTACGCCCCCATGCTGGCGGGCGTGCGCCATGTGCCGTTCGACGACCTCGAGGCGCTGGACCAGGCGCTCGACGGGACCGTCGGGGCCGTGATCGTCGAGCCGATCCAGGGCGAGGGCGGGATCCGCGTACCGGCGGATGGATACTTGCGTGGGATCCGCGAGCGGTGCGACGCGCAGGGCATTCTTCTGGTGTGCGATGAGATCCAGACCGCCTTTCGCACCGGAGCCCCGTTCGCCTTCACGCGCGAGGGGATCGTGCCCGACATCCTCTGTCTCTCGAAGGCGATCGCCAACGGACTCCCGATGGGCGTGACGGTGACGACGGAGGCGGTCAGCGAGCGGATCCCAAAGGGCAGTCACGGCAGCACCTTCGCCGGGAACCCCCTGGTCTGCGCCGCCGGGACCGCCACGTTGCGGATCCTGGGCGATGAGACGCTGCAGACCCAGGCCGGCGAGAAGGGCGCGCGCTTTCAGCAGCGCGTTGGGGACCTGCGCATGCCGCAGGTCCGCGACGTGCGCGGCCGCGGGATGATGCTGGCGGTCGAGCTGAAGAAGCCGGCAACCCCCGTGATCAAGGCGATGCAGCAACGCGGCGTCCTCGTTCTGCCGGGGGGCGGCACCGTGATTCGGTTTCTTCCCTCGATCCTGATCGATGACGCGCAGCTGGACCATGCCATCGAGGTCCTCGCCGAAGCGGTGCCCCGGGCCGGATAGGACTCGGGCCGGGTGACGCCCGCGACGTAACCCGAGCGGCTATTTGCGCCGCCGTCATGCGTCCGCCTAGGATGGCTGTAAGTGCTCCAGCCCGCGGTTCGGTCGCGAATTGCTCGTATGGATGGGCCCGCTTGCCAGCCGCGGATCGCGGGCCTGGCGACGGCGGTGCCCGACCATCGCGTCACGATGGAGGAGGTTGCACGCGCGGTGAGCCACCTTCGGGGTCGCGGGCTGCGCCGGCAGGAGGCGGGGGAAGGCGGGACGCGCTATTTCGCGCAATCCCTGGCGTCCACCATGGCGCCGCGCAGCGTTTCCGCGCGAACCGATGCCTATCTCGAACATGCTCGGATCCTCGCGGAGCGAGTCAGCCGGGACGCCCTCGAACACGCCGGCATCGATCGCGACCGGGTCGGCCTGGTGATCGGCGTCTCCTGTACCGGGGTCATCCTTCCGTCACTTGACGCGGAGCTGATCCCGATCCTCGGGCTTCGGCCGGACGTCGCGCGCCTCCCAATCACGGAGCTGGGCTGCGGGGGCGGCGTGGCGGGCCTGGCCAGGGCGGCGGATTATCTCCGTGCCTATCCCGAGCGTGCCGTCCTGCTGTTCTCGGTCGAGCTGCCGTCGGTCACGTTTCAGCCCGACGACCGATCCGTCGACAACCTGGTGGCGAGCATGGTATTCGGTGATGGGGCCGGCGCCGCGGTCCTACAGACCGGGGAATCGCAAAGCCAGTGGGCCCTCGAGCGTGCTGGAACGCTGCTCGTTCCTGAAGGCGCCCGCCACCTTGGCTATGAGCTCCGGGACGGAGGCCTGCGGATCGTGCTCAGCCGCGAACTGCCGGCCATCGTCGAAGCCCATCTTGGCGAGGCGGTCGACGGATTCCTTGCGACTGAGGGCCTGAGGCGTTCCGACGTTGACATCATCGCCGCCCATCCGGGTGGCCCGCGAATCTTCGACGCCATCGAGCGGGCCCTGGGCCTTGATTCGGACGCCCTGCTCACGTCGCGCGCGGTCTTCGCCAACTATGGCAATGCCTCCAGCGCCGGGATCTTCTTCGTGCTTGCGGCCCTCGAGTCGGCCCCGACGATGAGCCGGGCGCTGGTCATCGCCTTCGGGCCAGGGCTGTCGATCGAGCTGGCGCTGCTGCGCTTCGATCCGTGAGCCCGGGTCGCTACCTGGCGGTGCTGCTGGCATTCGGGTCGCAGCGCCTGATCGAGCTTGCCTACTCGCGCCGAAACGAGCGCCGCATTCGGGCTAGAAATGCTGCGGTGCCCAGCGCCGCCGCATCATCGTTCAAGTGGATCGTGCTGACCAACGCCGCGCTCTTCACGCTGCCCGCGGTCGAACGATTCCTGCGGCGACGGCACCGGGTACCGGCGGCCGTGATGGCAATCGGCTGGCTGGGGGCGCTCGGCGGACTGGGGCTGCGGCTCAGCGTGCTGCGAAGCCTTGGCCAGGCCTGGACCGTCCGGGCCCTCGTGCCGGCTGACCTGCCGGTGGTGGATCGCGGCCCGTACCGATTCATTCGCCATCCCAACTACCTGGCGCTCGGATTGGAATTTGCCGGCCTGCCGCTGCTCGGCGGGGCCTACGGGTCCGCGGTCCTGCTGAGCCTGATCAACGGCTGGCTTCTCGCCGAACGCATCCAACAAGAAGAGGCCCTCCTGATGGTGATCCCGGAATACCAACGGCGCATGGGGCAAAAGCCGCGTTTCGTCCCGCGTCTCACCAGCCACTGAGCAGGGCGAGCCACTCGCGGGGCGTGACCCGAGACAGATTCCAGTAGCCGAAGTTCACGCCGAGCAGATTGCTCAGGGCATCCGGGGCATGGCGCAGGCCGCGGAGACCGCGCTGCACCCGAGCCGGGCTGCGGCTGAAATAGAGCAGCAGTCCGGCAACCCGACGCGGGTCACGCGTCAGCGCACGGTAAGCGCGGCGGTAGGCGCGTTCGGCGCCCGGCTGCCCGAGGAGCTCAACCAACACGCGGGCCTGGCGAAACGCGGCGGCCAGACCCTCGCCCGTGATCGGATCGGTGAAGCCGGCCGCATCGCCGACCAGGAAGACGCGATCCTGGGCGACCGTGCTCGCCCGGTAGCGAAAGGGCCCCACGGCCGTCACCGGGCCTGATGGGTCGGCGCGCTTCAGCTCCGGACGCAGGTTCAGGACGATCTCCCGATACCGGGCCTCCAGCCTGCCGGCAAACTCCCGCATGCGGCCCTGATGGCAGAGCAGCGCCACCAGCCGCTGGCCGTTGGCGACGGGCCCCTCGTAAACCTCGAGCCCCCGGTCGATCGTGATCCGGACCCAGGGATCGACGGGGCCCTCGACCCGCCAGTGCGACACGATCCCGTACCGGTGGGGCGGCCGCGGCCCCACGGTCCAGCCCAGCCGGTGACGGATGGGCGATCGCAGGCCGTCGGCAACCGCGACGAAGCGAGGCCGGATCTCGCCAGCGCGTGTTCGTACCAGCGGGGCGGCGCCGGCGTGGACCTGGACCTCCAGAACCTCGGTCTCCTCGCACAGCTCGATCTCTGGGTGCGCGTCGAGCGCCTTGACCAGCATGGCGTCGAAGTCGGTGCGACGGACGCCCAGCCCGTCGCCTCCGGAGGCATGGGGTGGAAAAGGGACGACCGTGGGGACGGCGCCGGCCAGACCGAACTGGATGCCGCGCAACGGCGGCGCGCCGGCGGCGACGGCCTGCTGCTCGAGGCCGAGTTCGGCCAGGATGGCTCGGCCGCCAGGCATGAGTCCCTCACCGCAGGGCTTGTCGCGCGGGAAACGCGCCCGATCGAAGACGACGACTCGTTGCCCTCGGCGCGCCGCGAAGAGGGCGGCGACGGCGCCCGCCGGTCCTGCGCCGACCACCGCGAGGTCCGCGTCGAAAGCTGCGACCATGGATCAACCATAGGGAATACACTGGCGACCGGTGACCACGTACGTGGCGATGCTGCGCGGCATCAATGTCGGGGGCAACAACATGATCAAGATGGAGGCCCTCCGGGCGCTGGTCACCGGGCTGGGTCACGCGGAGGTGGCCACCTACATCCAGAGCGGCAACGTCATTTTCCAGAGCCAGGCCGGCGCGCCAGCCAGGGTGATCGGCGGCATCGAGGCAGGGATCAATGAGACGTTCGGCATGGCCATTGCCGTCATCCTGCGCACCCGCGAGCAGCTGGCCGGCGTCGTCCGGGACAATCCATTCCTGACGCGTGGCACCGATCCGGCGACCCTCCATGTGATCTTTCTCAACGAGGCCCCGGATCCGGCGCGGCTCGCCAGGCTGGACCCACCGCAGGTCGCGCCGGACGAGTGTCGGGTCGTGGGCACCGAGATCTACGCGCGCTATCCCAACGGTTACGGCCGGAGCAAGATGACCAACACCTTCTTCGAAGGACGGTTGGGCGTCAGGGGCACCGCCCGAAACTGGAAGACGGTGACGAAGCTCCTGGAACTCGCGGGCGGCTGACCGGAACGCAAAAAAAGAGCCGCCCTCGGGCGGCTCTCTGCTTCTTGTCCGAACGCGCTAGTCGACGACGGTCGTCGTCGTGCGGTTGCGCGCCAGGAGCCGGATGAGGGACACGATGCCCCACCCGATCAGGGTGTAGATGATGATGGCGACGATCGATTCGGGCTCGAACACCGAGCGCCCGGCGGCCGCGGTGTTGAAGATACCGTGGAATGGCGCGACCAGCGGATCGGTCAGCGCGTACATGAAGCTGACGAACGCTGAGGCCGTGTTGGCGCCAAACATCTTGAGCAGGAAGCGGATCGCGATCAGGATATCGATCAGACCGACAACCCACCAAACGACCTGGATCGCGCGGTCGTTGCTGGCACCGCTCCGGTAGGTCGAGGTTCGCGACGATGTGCTGC